>NZ_MRZN01000010.1 GCF_002614725.1 Staphylococcus edaphicus
AAACAATATAAAATGCGAAGTCAAACAATAGAGAGAAGATTTGGTGATGCAAAAGAGCAGCATGGTATGCGATGGACGAGATATAGAGGACATGACAAAGTTTCCATGGATACCACGCTAATTTGTGCTGCCATGAATCTTAAAAAAATAGCAATGTGGTTAGTAAAAGCTCCGGTAATGGTCTGAAAGACCACTACTTTTTGAAAAATAACTATATAAATAAAAATAAACAAACCTTACGCATTAATTTGCGAAAGGTTTGTCAACGTTCTGAAGCATCCACCATTGAGTGGATGCTTTTTATATGAACATTCAAGTTAATTTACAGTAGGATGAGATGTCTTAAATTCTTCCTCTAATTTACCCAAATGTCTCAATGTAGGCGTAAGAGCCGCAAAGAAAAAGCCTTCTTTCAACTTACGTGCCTGTGGTGCTTTTGGAGAATAGGCTCTTGATCCACCATTTACCATAGACGCTTGATTTACTTCTAAAAGTAGATAGCCAATCTCTTTTTTAAGACGAATAAGTTCTCCGAAGTGATTTTGTAAATCATTTTTAGCTACGAGATTATAAAAATCTTGTTTGATTAGTTTGTATTGTGATTCAAAAGCATTAACATCATATTCTAAGTATTTATTGATACCATTTTGTGCGTCTGAAAATTTATGAATTAAATCTAAAGATGCACGAACAGAGCCTATACCAATAGGAATTTGTAAAGTTACAAATTGAGGTCGAATATCAGAAGCAAATGTTTTTGCATCATGAGTGATGATTTGTTTTTCTGGAATAAGTACATTATCCATAGTTATAGCAAATGTTGCTGAACCATTAACACCCAGGAAGTTTGATTTTTCATCTAGTGTAATACCATCTTGATTCGCGTGTACAATGAACATTACTAATTCATCATCATCTTCAGACTTCGAAATGGCACCAAAGTAGTGCTCTGTTCCAATATTACTAACTGCAGGTAGTCGGCCATTGACATAAAATTGGTTGTCCTGGTAGTGGTGAGATAAGTTAAAAGATTCTAAATCATTAAAGGATTTCATAGGATTTGATAGGCCTGTTGCCCCTAATATATCACCATTTAATAGTGATTTTTGTAAATCATGATTTAAATGAGGTTGACTTGCATTTTCTAAATATGTTGAAAATGCAAGCTGGCACCATAAGCAAAATCCTGTTGTTAAACATGATTTAGAAACTGCTTCAATAACCTCTAAATTATTTTTTAAATCATTCTCTTTAAAATAACCGTCTCTAAATAATGTTTGTATAAAATTTTTAGGATAATGTGTACCTTCGTCTATTTCAATTAGATATGGATCTAATTCATTTTCAATAAGTGCTTGTAAAGTCATAATAACCGCTCCTTTATTCTCCGAATCGTCGAAGTATTAATGTTTCTAAATAACTAATAAACCGATCTATGATAAAACCAAATAAACCAATAAAAAATATTGCTGATAATACGTCTTCCAAGTTCAACATGTTTCTTGCATCTACAATCAAGAACCCAAGCCCTGATTGTGCGCCAATCATTTCTCCAGAAACTAAGAAAATCCAACTTGTACCTACAGCCATGTGAATACCACCCATAATATGTTTGAAGGCACCAGGAAATAAAATATTTTTATAAAGTTGCCAACCTGTTAAGTTGAGATTTGACGCTATTTTTAAATATTGAGGTTCGATGTTTCTAATACCTTTAATTGTGTTGAAAACAATCGGAAAGAAAGCAGCGATAAAAATAATTGCCATCGCGGGCAAACTTCCGATACCGAACCATAAGACAACGAAAGGTGACCAAGCGATTGGAGATATGGGTCTGATTAATTGTAATAGTGGTTCTATTGCATCAAATAACATATTAATACGACCTAATAAAAATCCAATTGGGACACCTATTAAAATGGCAAATCCAAAACCGACGATGAAACGAAATAAACTTATAAATAAATGAGGGAATATTTCCCCGGAAATGATGAACTGCCAAATACTTGAAGCAACAAGCCAAGGACCAGGTAGCAGTATAGGTTGATAATGACCTATCCAAATGACGCATTGCCATATAAATAAGAAAATAATGAAGCTAACAATAGGTAAAGTGAATTTTTTGGTTATAGTCTTTGTCAATGCGCGCTATCCCTCCTTGTATAATGTTGGATCAACGAAGTCTTTATAATCGGGTGTTTTGAATAATTTATGTTCATCTAATAGTTGCGTGATTTTATTGTAGCCATCTTTTTCAAGTGTTAAATCACCATAAGAAGTCCATTCTGCTGATTGTGTTAACACTTTTTTATCTTGTTTAAAATATTTATTCATGACATCGACACTAAGCTTTTTGTTGTTCATTTTATAACCAGCTTGTTTATAATCACTGACGAAAGTTTTTGCTACATGGTGATGTTGATTAATTAAATCTTCTCTAAGTACAAGAGCACAACAATATGCATCAGGTATAACGTCACTACCATGTTTAATCGTATGTCCTTTGCCTAGTTTTTCTCCTAATGCTCCAAATGGTTCCGCTACGGAATATCCTGAGATACGGTGTTCGCTTAAAGCTGCTGGCATTTCTGCTGGAGCCATTTCATGGTAGCTAAAGGTATCGTCATCTAACTTAAGTTGTTTACGCATTTCTTCTAGAAGTAGGTAATGCGTTGAATAACGATGTGGTATAGCAAAACTATACTCTCTATGATTATGAAAGTCGGCAGTTGTTTTATCTTTTTGACCCATAATGACATTACCTTCATGGTGTCCAAGTGCGACAGCTTTAATATTAGAACCCTTTTCTTTTGATTTCATGGCAAGTTCGATTAAGGTAGATGCACCATCTATTTTCCCACTGTTCAAAGCGTCCATAAGATCTGGCCAATTATTAAACTTTACAAGTTCCAATTTATAATTAGAATGTTGGGTTTGCTGTTGTATTTGTTTTGTCATCATCAGATTTGCTGAATGTGTAATCGGTAAATAACCGATTTTTATAGTTTGCTTTTTATCATTTTTTTGCTGATTGTTACTATGTGTGCAAGCAGACAGTAAGATTAGGAATATTAGGGAAAGGATAAAAATTTTTTTCAATATGCGACCTCCTTATAAATAATATTCCGGCTCTGCCATATGATGATTTAAGGCGAATTTTTCCATAATTGTGTTTCTAATACTCAATAAGTGACTATCATTACGATTACGAGGGTGAGATTGCTTAATCTTGTATTGATCTATAATTTTGCAACCATCTCCAAGTAAGACTATATTGTCAGACAGGTATAATGCTTCGTCTATATCATGCGTTACTAAAATGATAGTAGCTGCAGTCTGATTCTTTAATTGAATCAATTGGTCTTGTAATTTATACCGCGTGAATGCATCTAATGCGCCAAGTGGCTCATCCATTAAAATGACATTAGGACGATGAACTTGTGCTCTACAAAGCGCTACACGCTGTTTCATTCCTCCAGATAATGCTTCAGGGAACACTGAACCTTTATTATTTAGGTCGACACTTTTTAAGTGATTGTTAATCTCCTCATTGCTGATACGATGAGTTAAACCAATCCGTATATTATCGTATATATTTTTCCAAGGGAAAAGATTGTGATGTTGGAATATCATTAAGCAATCTGGTGAGGGTACTTGTTTAGTTTGCCCATTGATACTAACAGAACCAGATGAGGGTGTCAGGAAACCACCGATAATATTTAATAAAGTAGACTTGCCGCATCCACTTTTACCGATAAAAGTGACAATCTCACCTTTATCTATATTGAGTTCGAAGTCGTTAATAACTGTATTGTCTCCAAATTGATGCTGAATTCGATTAATATGAATCACTGTACACACCTCAATTATTCCTATCTTTTTAGTATGGATTAAATTTATGTTAAAGGGCTATGCATGCACATAGCCCGTGAAGTTATTGATTATAAACTTTTAAAAAACGAATGAGTAAAGTCAAGACTATAAGGAATACAATAGCTAAAGCTATTGTATTAAGAATAACTAATCTCAATTGCATTGAGAAAGACTATAAGGAATACAATAGCTAAAGCTATTGCATAAGAACTACTAATCTCAATTGCATTGAGAAAGACTATAAGGAATACAATAGCTAGAGCTATTGCATAAGAACTACTAATCTCAATTGCATTGAGAAAGTAGTTCTTTATATTTTTTCGATGTCGTCGATAGGTGTGTCAACAGCTTTACGTGCACGACGTACTGCATCTTCGTCGGGTGCATCGTACATACAAATGCATTTTGTCATATCTTCAC
The DNA here is from genome assembly GCF_002614725.1 of Staphylococcus edaphicus. GTDB lineage: Bacteria > Bacillota > Bacilli > Staphylococcales > Staphylococcaceae > Staphylococcus > Staphylococcus edaphicus. The sequence goes on from NZ_MRZN01000010.1 coordinate 4,294, forward strand.
AAACGTAAGTGCGTTGGAATTGTACTTCTGGCACTTCTTCATAGTGAACTGAATTTTTCTTTTTACGCGCTAAATATTGATCCATTGTAATACCTTCTGGAATATTCCATGTTACGAGATAGTCTATTTTTGGATCGCCTTTTTTTACTTCTTCCAATTCTTTACCTACTAAACGTACTTCTTTAACTAAATTTATATTAATAGAAGCCTCTTCTAAAAATTGTTTTGCTTCAGTATCACTATTTGCTTCTACAATGAAATAACCATGTGTTAGGTCTTCAGTAGCTTGAACTTCAATTAGTGTAGGAACCTCACCTGTTGTTAGATGGGCAGCTTTATCTTCTAGTTCTTTTTTATTTGAGGCAAAGGCCAAATCGTTTGCTTCTAATAAGTATAATGTCATAAATCTTAACCTCCAATAATTAATAATACGTGTATAATACATTAATCCTTATCAGATTACAAGGATATAATATTAAGTAATTTAAATTTTCTGATAAATTATAAAAATAATATATAGTTCATGCCTATTTCAAAGCAAATGAAGGGGTTAAAAACATAAAATAATTCATGTTTTTAGCTATTCAAAAAACCTACAAGTAATTCAGGATGTGTTAACTGAACTTCTTGTAGGTTGGTTATATTTATAATAAAACAGTCGCTAATATTGGAGCTACGATTACAACAATAACGCCAACAATGACCAGTGAAATAGATGCCATTGAGGCTTCTGTTTCACCGAATTCCTGTGCAGATGAAACACCTAAGGAATGTCCGCTAGTACCAAGTGCCAAACCACGGGCAATAGGATTAGTGATATTGAATAATTTAATTAGTTTAGCACCTAATGCATAGATAATCACACCATTTAGAATAACTGCTAATGATGTTAATTCTTTGATACCACCTATATCAGCTGAAACTGGTAAGGCAATAGCAGTTGTCGCACCCTGTGGTAACATAGATGCAATGATACTATTAGAAAATTGGAATGCTTCTGCGATTAGATAGATACAAACAAGAGCAGCGGTTGTTCCAACAGTGATACCACCTAATATTTGCTTCCAATATTTTTTTAAGACATCACGACGTTTATATAGAGGTATTGCAAAACATATTGTCGCTGGTTCTAAGAAGAAATTAATAATGTCTCCACCGATTTTATAATTTGCATAGTCAATACCTGTAATTTTTAAAAAAGCAATTCCTACGACCATGCTCACAAATAATGGTGTGAATAAGAAAAAGCCATTTGTTTTTTTGAATAAAAAAGTTGCGATGATAAAAGGTATCAGAGATAGAAGAATACCAAAATAAGGTGTGTTAATCGCTAAATGTTCCATCATAATTCATCCTCCGCTAATTGTTTGTGTTTTGATTTTCTCGGAATAAAAGATTTTGTAATAAGCATTTGTGAGAAAAAACCTGTACATAACAACAAGAGTAATGTTGAAATAATAATTAATAATGTAATTAGGATTGGACTTGTACTTAATACACCTAATGAATTTATGACTGAGACACCAGCAGGAACGAATAAGAAACCAATATTGTTCGTTAATGTAGTACCAACAGTTTCTACTTCACCGAGTTTAACAATACCTGTACATAAAGCGACAAATAATAGGACGAGTCCTATAACTGAAGCTGGCATTGGCACTGGCATGAAACTCTCGATGACATTCGAGATAAACATAATAATAGCTATAACCAGTGCTTGATGAAAAAAGTTATATGTTTTAGAGCTTTTATCTTTTGTGCTGTGTTGTTCTTTTTCAACTTTCATTTTTAAGTTGCCTCCCAAATTGATCTTAAGTCAATTATAAAATGAAAGCGATTACGAATGTGCGTTTTTAATGTGACTTACGACACGCTAGAGCTGAAATGCATTATTCGAAATGTGACTATCAATTTAAGCCCATCATTTGTTTAAAAGGCTTCATGTATGAGCGACTAACTTGGAACTTTAATTGATTTGTCATCGTAAGTTGATAAGTATAATTGAACCAATGTTCAATCGTTTGAATATGCAATTTATTAATCAGTGTTGCGCGATGAATACGCATAAAGTTTTGGGTTTCAATTTTCTTTTCATAATGGTTCAAAGGCTCTGTCGTTTCAAATGCGCCAACCGTTGAATTTATAGTGGTTATGCCATTATTAACAGAAATTGCAATGATATCATCTAAATTAATAATATGAATACGTTCATCGACCTCTATGGGGAGTACTTTGCTGTTTTTTTCTTCTTGTCTGTCACGCATACGCATAGAAGAGGTCACATAAATATCGTTATGAAGTTCGTTGGATTGACCAATGGCTAATTCAACCTTATGAACTGCTTGTGCAATACGCTGTTGTTCAAAAGGTTTAAGAATATAATCTATGGCGTCTAGTTCAAACGCTTTGACGGCAAACGTATCGTGTGCTGTTGCAAAAATAATAAAAGGTGCGTGCTTCATTTTCTTTATTTTATTTGCCAAATCTAGTCCACTTTCGTCCATCAAGTTAATATCAAGAAAAATAACATCATAATCGTCGTAAAGTAGCAATTCTAATGTTTCAGAAACATTGGCTGCTTCATCAATTTTTTCAAATTGCCGAATTTGATTTAGCAAATAGTTTAGTTCATTACGTGCTAGGGGTTCATCGTCTACAATGATTGCTTTCAAATTTTTTCCTCCTCTGAATTATGGTAAGGAATAGTACAACTTACTATAGTACCCTGTTGATTAGAATGAATTTGAAGGCTTGCTTCATAGCCAAACAAGCCATCTAAACGACGGTTTAAATTTTCTAGAGCACTTCCTGTACCAGAATCTGAATGTACACTTGTTTTGCCGATTTTATCTAGCTTTTCAATAGGAATGCCGTGACCATTGTCGGTTACGGAGATGACGAGGCCGCTGTGTACTTTGTGTGCGTTTACAATAATTTTGTTATCGTATTTACGATTTTTAAAAGCGTGTTTAATAGCATTCTCAACGAGTATTTGTATTGCAAAAGGTGGCACAAGAGCGCCATAACAAGTATCATCTATATCAAAAGAAACATGGAAACGATCAGGGTATCGTGCTTGTTCTAATGATAAATACGATTCTACTTGCTGTAACTCTTTTTCTAAAGAAATGGTATTATTTCGTGCACCTTGCAAATTTGATCGGAAAAATTGACTAAGTTGTAATAGTAACTCGCGTGCTTTTTCACTATCGATTCTGACTAATGCAGAAATGGTATTAATTGCGTTAAAGAAAAAATGTGGATTAACTTGTGCCTGAAGCGATTTTATTTCAGCATCACGTATTAATGCACTTTGTGTTTCTGCTTGACCCAATTCCAGTTGGCTTGAAAAAATTTCTGCAAGGCCAGTTGCCAGTTGTTTATCAGAAAAATTCACATCATATTTGTCTGTGAAATATAATTTCAAGGTCCCTACAACATCGTTTTTGACACGCAATGGTACAACTATGGCCGCTTCTAGAGGGCATCCAGGATGATTACATCCTATTTCTTCACTGGAATAAGCTTCCTTTAAAGTTCCGGTTTGAATCGCTCTTTTAGATAAATTTGTAATGATTGCTTTTTGCGCAACGTGATGATCGCTTGCTGCGCCGACATGGGTCAAAATATCCTTGCGATTAGTAATTGCAACTGCAGATACACGCATCAAGTCAAGAATAATTTCTGCTGCTTTTTTCGCTGATTGTTCATTTAAACCTGAGCGGAAATAAGGCAACGTTTGATTAGCAAGCTGTAATACATCGTGTGTTTGTATTGCCCGTGTTTCTTCTTCTTGTTTAATTGTGGATAAAATGATAGATAAAAATATAGCCGTACCGATGGAATTTATAGAAATCATTGGAATAGCGATAAGTTTTACCAACGTCCAAGCATGTTCAGTATTATCAGAAAATATAAGTATACAAAGCATTTGAATAATTTCTGTCGTGCCTCCAATTAAAGTACCTTTTACGATTGTAGGATAACGGTTAGCACGCATTGCCTTATAACCAAAATATCCAGAAACAAGTGCTATTACTATTGAAGAAATTAAATAAATATAGGCATCTGCGCCACCAATATAAACACGATAAATACCTGAAATTAAAGCAACTGCTAAAGCTACAAATGGGCCACCGATAAGTCCTGACACACCAATTGTCAAAACACGTGTATTTGCTAAAGAAGCATCAGGATCAAGATGATTGTAAACTGTTCCGTTAATGATTTCATCACCACGGATTTGTATACCAGTAAAGTTTGAAATCATAGAAAAGCAACCAAAGATAATAATTAATTGCCATTGAGAACGACGGCTATCACGCATGTTCATCATTGATTTAAAATGATTGATATTCATTAGAATATAGGCTATAAGAATGATTAAGCCTACTCGTTCAAGTAAAAGTATAAATAAATTTAACATAAAGCACCCTTATTTTAGTTTGTCTGTATATATTATACAGAAATTTTTAAAGTATTGTTATTTTGCAAAATAATAGTCTTCTAAATGTATTTTGGTACGCGATAAAATTATGAAAATTGAGTAATAAAATTACTTCTTATGTTTATAAATACACGTATAACACTGTTTTTTAGCAATATTTATAGCTAAGTGTTATTTTATTTATATTGAGTTTTTAAATATTTTGTGAAAACAAAAGAGTTTATTTGATAATAAATCAATTAAATGTTTGTTAATTTCACAAATAATTATAGCTTAATTTTATTTTAAAAGATTCATTTTGAAATAGATATAGACTTTTTTAGAACATATTGAATTTGAGTTTAAAAAAGTGTATAGCTATTTTGAAGTGATGATGAGGTATTTGAGATATAGGAGGAAAAAGAATATGGCGTCATCGCAATCATTTGAAGGAGATAACAGGCTGCTCTTTGGTATATTTTTAGGGGTGATTACTTTTTGGTTATTTGCACAATCACTTGTAAATATAGTACCAGACTTACAGTCCTCATTTGATACAAATTATGGGACAATAAATGTAGCTGTCAGTTTAACGGCATTATTGTGCGGTCTATTTGTAGTTGGAACTGGGGGATTAGCTGATCGATATGGTAGAGTCAAAATGACTTATATTGGATTGTTGCTAAGTATTGTCGGTTCACTACTTATTATTATTCCAGGATTTATTCCCTTATTAGTAGTTGGCAGAGCCATACAAGGGCTTTCTGCAGCATGTATTATGCCATCAACGCTAGCAATCATTAATGAGTATTATATAGGAAGTAGGCGCCAACGTGCCCTTAGTTATTGGTCAATAGGTTCTTGGGGAGGTACTGGTATTTGTTCATTATTTGGAGGTGTGATGTCCACCTTTATTGGTTGGAGATCTATTTTTATCATTTCTATTATTGTAGCTTTAATAGCTATGTATTTAATGAAACATGTACCAGAAACGAAAGCAGTACAAACTAAAGAAATGAAACGGGCAAAATTTGATGTTTTAGGACTTGTCATTTTGATTATTGCAATGTTGAGTGTGAATTTAATCATTACACAGGCTTCCAATTACGGATTGTTCTCGCCAATTATTTTAACATTAATGCTCGTATTTATTATTGCAATGATTGGATTTTTATATTATGAAATAAAAACGAAAAATCCACTTATTGATTTTAGAATATTTAAAAATAAAGGTTATACCGGTGCGACAGTTTCTAATTTCTTATTAAATGCTGTTGCAGGAACATTAATTGTTGCAAATACGTATTTTCAATCCGGTTTGCATTTTACATCATTTCAATCTGGTGCAATGACGATTACATATCTTGTTGCAGTACTTGTAATGATTAGGGTTGGCGAAAAAATACTTCAAAGCATTGGACCAAAGCGCCCAATGTTAATTGGTGCAGGATTAAATGCTATTGGTATTATTTTCATTTCACTCACATTTTTACCCACACCATTGTATATCGTGATGTGTATACTTGGTTACTTAATCTATGGTGTTGGTTTAGGTATGTATGCAACTCCATCAACAGATACTGCTGTTACAACAGCGCCTGAAGATAAAGTGGGCGTTGCCTCAGGCGTCTATAAAATGGCCTCGTCTTTAGGTAATTCATTTGGTGTTGCCTTATCAGGTACAATTTTTACTGTTATGACAACTACTGCGAATATACATGTAGGCGCAATGTTTGGATTGCTATTCAATGCAGCGCTAGCGATTATTGCGTTTATAGCAGTGTTATGGTTAGTGCCCAAAAGTCAATTTAATAATTAAAATATTTAGTACACCCGCTTTGTGAAATAAAACAAAGTGGGTGCTTTTTTATTTTTAATCATTTTAAGTCAGTTGGTAGTTGTTATTTGTTATTTGTATATCTGATTGCGTTATTTAAATTAATAATACCAACTTTAGTTTATAATTCATTGATTGTAAAATTCAAATCGGTATATAATTTGGTAAACGCTTACATAAGGAGGGGACAATTTGACTAAATCATTATGGCAAACATATGAAGACAGATTGACGTTATTAAAACAGTTAGTAAATCATCAAAGTATAACCAATACTGAAGGTGAATTATCATTTCCTGATTTTTTAAAACAATTATTGTTACAGCTTTCTTATTTTGAAAAAAATAAGTCACACATTATACTTGAGACTACAGAAGATGGTAAAGAAGCAGTCATTGCATTTTATAAGGCGCCAACATCATCTAGTACAATTGTGTTAATCAGTCATTTCGATACCGTGGGCGTAGATGATTACGGTTCACTTAGTGAGGATGCCTTTGACCCTGATGCGTTAAAGCGTCATTTCACACAAAATAGCAGTTATCTAAGTGCAGATGCTAAGGAAGATTTGCAAGATGATACATACCTATTTGGTCGTGGTGTAATGGATATGAAAGCGGGGTTAATGTTACATTTATCATTACTTGAACTAGCGAGTAAAGAAGCGTGGAACATCAACTTAATATTAGTATCAGTACCTGATGAAGAGGTCAATTCTACAGGTATGAGAAAAGCAGTTGAAACCATAGCTACATTAAAAAAAGACTATCAACTAGATATTAAATTGCATTTGAATAGTGAACCTACATTCCAACAGGCAAGTGCGGATGAACAGCATTATATCTATACTGGTTCCATAGGGAAAGTTATGCCTGGTGTTTTGTGTTATGGTCAAGAAACACATGTTGGCAATCCATTGGATGGGCTAAGTGCGAACTTTATGATGAGTTATATTAATAAAGCGATTGAATACAATCATTTATTTAATGAAACTTTTGAAAATGAAACAACGCCTTTACCAGTTTCACTCATGATGAGAGATATCAAACAAACTTATGATGTTCAAACTCCTTTTAGAACTATGGGGTTATATAATATGTTTCTGTTTAAGCAAAAGCCAGCTGATTTATATAGACAATTTATAGACGTTGTTATCAGAGCTATAGAGCATTGTGAAAACGATTGGCTTTCAATATTAGAGAGTGAAGATATTGAGTTTGAAACCAAGATAAATGTACTCACTTTTGAACAGTTAAAGGAATATGCAATCAAACAACATGGAGAACAATTTATTAATAACGAAATACAACAGGTTATTAAATCAACAAGACAGCTTTTTATGCAGAGCATCAACGTTACTGATCGATTAATGCAAATTTGTAGAAATATTACGCCTGCAGTGGTGACATATTTTGCGACACCATATTATCCAGCAGTTAATGTTTCATATAACGATCAAATTGAAGAAACAATTGAATTGGTTACAGAGGCGTTGTACGAACAATTTCAACGTAAGAGTATTCGTGTTCATTATTTTAATGGTATTAGCGATAGTAGTTATTTAAACTTTGCTGGTGATATGTCACAAATGATTACGTATGAAAAGAATGCCCCAAACTTTAATGAAACTTATATAATCCCTTTTGAAGCAATTAAAGAGATTAGTGCACCGACGTTACTGTGTGGTCCTATCGGAAAAGATGCACATAAAGTAAGCGAACGATTGCATAAACAGAGTGCTTTTGAAGAATTACCCTTTGTACTAGAGAAACTAGTTAAATCATATATTTAATTATATATGGGTTGAGTATGATATAGATATTACGATATATTAGAATTATATGTAAATGTAGAACCATATTAAGAAAGTAGAGAGGTAATTCTATGATAGAGGCTTATAAAGATTATTGGAAAAGATATATAGATTTTAAAGGTAAATCAAATCGTTTAGAATTTTGGACGCCAGTATTGGTACATATTATCAGTATCTTTATTATTGCATTGATTGGCGCATTTAGTTTTATTGTTGGCATATTTATCGTGGCTGCAGTCCTATCAGCATTAGTCGGTCTTTTTATAATAGCTAATATCATACCTATGGCTGCAGTAACATTGCGAAGATTTTATGATGCTGGCAGAAAAAGAATGACGGCTATCATATTAGTTGTACTTTCAGTAGTGGTTAATATTGTATTTGATATCATTCAAGTGGATAGCATAGCTATTGTATTAAATGTTATTTCCGTAATCTGTACAATTATATTAATAGTAGAAACATTATTACCATCACAACATGTCGATGATTCACAATTAAAATGGTTATAATATATAAAGGGTAGGCGCTAAAATCAGATTGAGACGTTTTGTTTCTGTACGCGCCTTTTCTTATTCTTAAATAAAAAGAAGGCGTATTTTTTACAATAAATTATCTGAATTTTCATTGTTTTCAAAATGGATCATTCTATAATATAACTAAAGGAGGGATTATATGGAATGGCTAAAATTAATAGGCATTTTAATTATTATTTTAGGTTTTTTATTTAAATTAGATACAATTGCAGTTATTTTGATTGCAGCAGTAGTGACCGGACTTGTATCAGGGCTAGATTTGTATGCAATATTAGATACGTTAGGAAAGGCATTTGTAGATAATCGCTTAGTTACATTATTTATATTAACATTACCTATGGTTGGATTAATTGAAAGGTTTGGGTTGAAAAAACAAGCTTCAAATATGATTGGGAAGGTTAAACAAGTGACAAGTGGCCGATTGATGACGATTTATTTACTAGTAAGAGAAATAGCCGGTGTAGCTTCGATTCGCATAGGCGGTCATCCTCAATTTGTGCGTCCTTTGATTAATCCAATGGTACAAGGTGCGTTGAGAACACGTTATAACTTAAAGGAAAGTGAAGTAGATGCTAAAGATATTGAAAAAATAAAAGCACAAGCATCTGCAATGGAAAATTATGGTAATTTCTTTGGGCAAAATTTATTTGTCGGTGCAGCTGGTATATTGTTAATGGTAGGAACTTTTCAATCATTAGGAATTAAAGTAGATGCTGTGCAACTGGTATTAGCTTCTGTCCCTATATCAATCATCGTATTACTAATTGTATGGGTAAATAATATAAGATTTGATAAGTATTTGGATAAGAAATATGGTACAAAGCAGGTGAATAAGGATGAGTGAAGGAATTTTAAATAACATTTTAGAAATTTTTTACATATTAATAGGACTTCAATTACTTTATACTGCTTTCCGAATACTTAAATCGTCTGACCATCATAAGAAATATGGAACGGCATTATTTTGGATATTACTAGCTACAACCTTTATCGCTGGTCCATACATACCTAATGCACTCAATGGTGCATTCATAATAGCGATGGGCTTACTTACATTGTTTAAGCAAGTTACAATTAAAAACATTGTAGACGTTACGGATAAAGAAGGAAATAGCGGTGCACAAAAATATGGAAATAAGCTATTTGTTCCTGCTGTTATATTAGCCATTGCTGCAATTGCAGTTTCAAATTGGACACCATTGGGAGGTGCAATTGGTCTAGGTGTATCGTCCATTTTAGGATTAATTGCAGCATATATTGTGATAAAACCTAAAATGAGATATGTGTTTTACGATAGCGACCGATTAACGCAACAAATTGGCACAGTAGGAATCTTACCGCAATTCCTTGCAGCACTAGGTGTATTATTTACTGTTAGTGGTGTTGGAGACGTTATATCTAAAGGGATTTCCACGGTACTGCCAGAAGGTAATCATTTAATTGGTGCAGCAGCATACATATTAGGCATGGTACTGTTCACTATGTTAATGGGGAATGCATTTGCAGCGTTTACTGTTATTACTGCTAGTATTGGTATACCGTTTGTCATTGCACAAGGTGGCGATCCAGTTATTGCTGGGGCACTGGCAATGACAGGTGGATTCTGTGGAACATTATTAACGCCAATGGCTGCTAACTTTAATACATTACCTGTAGCTTTATTAGAAATGAAGGAAGAATTTGGTGTGATTAAGGCTCAGGCGCCAGTTGCGATAATCATGATTATAATACATATTGCACTAATGTATGTATGGGCATTTTAGTAAACATCAATTTATAGGAGGAAAAGTAAAAATGCGAATTTTAATAACTGGTTTCGATCCATTTGGTGGAGAACATATTAATCCAGCTTTAGAAGCAGTAAAATTATTGCCAGATAAAATTGCGGAACATACGATAGATAAATTAGAAATTCCCACAGTTTTTCACAAAAGTAAGGATATCCTTGTGTCTAGATTGAAACAATATGACTATGATATTGTTCTTGCAATTGGTCAAGCTGGTGGTAGATATGAATTAACACCGGAACGTGTAGGTATAAATGTAGATGATGCACGGATTGCCGACAATGAAGGCAATCAACCTATTGATGAGCCAATACAACCCAATGGGGAAGCAGCCTATTTTTCAAATTTACCGGTAAAACGTATTACCGAGGCAATTAAAGCACAAGGCGTTCCTTCAAGATTATCTAATACAGCGGGTACTTTTGTTTGTAATCACATTTTATATCAATTAGGTTACTTACACGCAACGCAATTTTCAAACATAAAATTTGGTTTTATTCATGTACCTTTTATTCCTGAACAAGTTACAGATAAACCAGAAAAACCTTCCATGTCATTAGAAACTATTCGAAAAGGATTAAACGCAGCTTTAGAAGCAATTATAGAATCAGGCGATGATATAAAGGTAGCTTTAGGAGAAACGCACTAGTTTATAATGAATTGTAGGCATCTTGTTTAATAACGAGTATGGGATAGAAATCTGATTATGTTAAAAAGATTTTGTCGTTCCACCTCGTCAAGGATGACTAGAATAGAATGTAGTATAAATGGAATACCTGAGCTTTGGCTCATGCATAAGGCCCACTAACTCAATAAATTGAGAAGTGGTATAGAGGAGTACCTGAGCTAAAGCTCATGCATAAGGCCCACTAACTCAATAAATTGGGAAGTGGTTTTAAGGAATACCTGGGCTTTGGCTCATGCATAAGGCCCACTAACTCAATAAATTGAGAAGTGGTATAGAGGAATACCTGAGCTAAAGCTCATGCACAAGGCCCACTAACTCAATAAATTGAGAAGTGGGCCTTGTTGTGTGAGTACATTTAATTATCATGTTCTGTACGTGTAAAGTTCATACGTATTTCATTATATGTTTTACCAAAATAGGTGGGCTTTTTCTCTTCGGTTTTATTAAAGCCAATTTGTTCATAGAAATGGATTGCGTTAGTATTTTCTTCAACTACCCATAAAGTTACATTATCTGGATATGACAATTCTAATGCACGTTGTGTCAATGCGTAGCCAATCATATGACGTTGATAAGCTTCTAAAAGATACAAGGCATAGATTTCACTCCAGTCGTCTGATGTTGACATGGATGCCGTCTTACCATAAGTGATAAAGCCAACAATTTCATTTTTTACTGTTGCAACAAGTGTAGGCAAATTATGCAAAGAGGACTTTTCTATAAATTGTGCTTTATTGAGATTTTCTAGAAAATCGTTTACAGATATATGATTATAAGTGCTCAACCAACTCTCGTAATGGACATTCGCTTTACCATGTCTATCTTCCTCGGTCAACGCTCTAATTGTAAATTCCATGGAATGCCTCCTTCACATACTAAATTGATATTATTATAGCATCATTATTTTTGAAAAAGAAATTTTTCAATTCATGAAAGTATGAAAATAGAAGGAAACAATGTTAATACATAAATCGACACAATAGCATAATCTATTCATGTGTCTGATCCTTTAATTTGGTTTGAAGTTTAACTGCTTCACTGCGCGCAAGTTTTCCGTAATGCGCATGTGCAAAATGCATTTGGATAATTAAAAACAAACCGCCTATAGTCCAATATAATCCTAAAGCTGAAGCCGACTGTAATGAAATATAAGTAATAAATATAGGGGAAAGTATCATTAAGACATAATGCGTTTTTCTTTGATTTTTGGGATAGTGAATTGCATTTACTAAGGGTTGAAAGAAATATATGACTGCTGCAATGATAGAAATCCATAGATTTGGTTCAGTTAAATTAAACCAAAGGAAGTGGGGATGGCTATCGATACCACCACCACTCGGGAATTTTAATGTAATAATTAAGCCATATAAGATTGGAAGTTGAATTAATATAGGTAAACAGCCAATCATGTTTTTTAAAGGGTTAATATCGTATTGTTTATATGTATGCATCAAAGTTTTATTTGCTTCAATTTTTGCTTCTTGCGTGTCAGCGAGTTTGACATTTTCTTTCAAAATATCAAGTTGCGGTTGAACTACTTTTGTTTTTTCTCGCATCATGTGCATATTTTTAACTTGTAATATCATAAAAGGAAGTAAAAACACTCTAATAATTAAAACAATCGTAATAATTGCTAAACCATAATTTTCGCCGTACATATAACCTAAACCGTGTAGTAGCATATCGATGGGTTGTACAAATAGGATGTTAAAGATGCCTGTTTGATGATTTTGGTCCTGTTGCGTACGGCTACACGCAGTTAACAGCAGAGGGATACTAATAATGAATAGCCATCTTAAACGCATTTTTTATTTCCTCCAATTATTTTTTATACAAATGTAACTTTAACACAATTAAATGTTTTATTTAAGTGTTTTTAAAATACCGAAGGATTGGCCATCACTTTTAAATAGGAATAACCTAAAAACATCGTTGTATCTATGCACCAAAAATTGGTGAGACACAACGATGCTTAACAGGTTTATTTAGAGGCCCAAATGATTTCATTATAATTAATATTTTCTCGTACTTGTGCTGCCACTTGTTTATCCACTTTGTTCTTTTGTACGAGTTTGTCTAAAAATGCCCTTTGCATATATAAGCCCTCTAGTTTATGTTCTTCTGTAATTGAAGCGGGAGTTTGATTGTTTTTATTTTGATTTTTTCTAATTCTATGCAATCTATTATAGTACTGATTTAAAACGATATTAACTTCTAATACATTGTCACTTGTTTGCTCAGTCTTTAAACGTAAAGCAACATTGTGATGTACTATGCGCATGACTTTCTTAACTTCTTGGAAATTAGATTCAAATTGTTTTATCTGTGATGTATCCGCATGTTTTTTTGCTCTTAACCTTAAAATGAGCATCTTAATAATCACTTTGAATTTATGAACCGCAGATGATTCTTTATATTGTCTAGAAGTTTCTAATGCAGAACGATAGTTTAAAATCGTTTGACGATCTACTTTGTTTTGAGAAACTAAGCGATCTAATGTATCGGTCTCTTCTTCGTTTGCAATATCTTCAAGACGTTTCATTTCGATAGCGTTATTATCGTCTGGAGACATTTGTAGTAAGAAGAATAATTCTTCAAAATAATCAGATATGACAGTGTTGTAGTTTATAGATTCATTTTCTTTAGATTTCACTTTAAAATGTTTAATTACATTCTGTACAATAAAAACCTTTGCGGCAACATAACTCATTGAATTTGACGTCACCCGTTGTTCAGATGGTGTGATTAATGGGAGTACAATCTGTGCCATGACTAAACTAATAAGAACCATCAATGATGCTATAAATAGTAAGTCATTTTTAAACGCAAAGTTTTGTTGTTGTGCCAATAATGTTGGTAATGTTAATGCCATGGATAGCGAAATCGTACCGTGAATGCCACACATTGTCATTATAAATGCGTAATGAATACGCTTTGGTGGTGCTTCTTGATGGTCATTTAAATAAGATTGAATGTTATTTGGATAGTAAAACTGTTTGAACAAGATAAAGACCCAAATAAAACGAAATGCATAGATAGCTAAGGCGATAAGTAAGGTGGTTAGAATTAAAAATTTAATGTTTTCTGGTTCCTTATTAATTATTTCGGAAACGACTTTTGGAACGATGAAACCTAATACGACGAAAACAAAACCATTGAGCACATAGCTTAAGGTACTCCATATTTGATTATAGTTCATTTGCAATTCTGTTTGTGCACGTATTAATCGATCTCGTTCGAAACCATGAATTAAACCAGCAATTACGACAGCTATAATACCTGAAGCGTGTAGCATTTCAGCAATGAAATATACTGCAAAAGGAGTTAATAGCTGAATGAAAATCATGGTATTACTATCCTTAAGTCCTTTATTCATCGACAAATAAATACGTAAACGTACAATTAACATGCCAAAAACTACGCCTATAACAATACCGATAATAGTAGAAATGATAAATTGTTCAATTGCATCAAACGCAGAAAATGCACCTGTAACTAAAGCAGTTACAGCAATTTTAAATGAAATAATACCGGCGGCGTCATTTAAAAGTGATTCACCTTCAAGAATTGAGAGTGCGCCTTTTGGTAGGATTTTCCCTTTAGTGATAGCTTGAACTGCTACTGCATCGGTTGGGCATAAAATCGCAGCTATAGCAAAGGCAGCTGGCATGGGTAGTTCTGGCCAAAGCCATGCGATAAAATAACCAACACCAATAACGGTAGTAAATACAAGTCCCATTGCCATTAAAATAATTGGTTTGCGATACTCCAATAATTTAGTTCTTGATACATGTGTACCTTCAACAAATAATAACGGCGCAATTACGGCCATCATAAATACTTCAGAATCAAATTCAAAGTGCAAAGGAATGGGTAGTATGTAAAGGCAGACACCTAATGCAATTTGCACGAATGCCATGGGAACTTTAGGGAATTTATTATGAATAATTGAGCTGATAATGACAGCAATGATAAAGATTAAAAAGGCTTCTAATAATAGCATAAGTACTCCTAATTATAATTTGATTAGTATATTTTACCATTATATAAAAATCATAGATAGTCATAAATTGAATGGTAAAAAACTTAAAAAATAATATCAATGGAGCACTTAGGCGCATCGTTTAATGCTGTTGAGCCGTTTATGTCATAATGGTGATGTTAAGATTGTAGAGGAATGTGATAAATATGAAAATAGGTATTATTTCGGATTTGCATATTGATAGACATAAATCATTAAAACCAAAAGATTATGAGCGTGAGCTGATAAAGGTCATGTTTCAAAAACAAATAGAATTATTACTTATAGCTGGAGATATCTCAAATCATTACAAGTTAACCCATGAATTTATTGAATCTATTGAAGCACAATCACAAATAAAAGTGTTATTTATTCCGGGAAATCATGATTTCTGGTCATCTGATACAAATGTAACATCTGCGGAAATTTTAAATTATTACATGGATATGAACGCATGTTTGATTGGTAAACCTTACAGTTTAAATGCGAATTGGGCAATTGTTGGGAATACGGGGTGGTATGATTATACGTATGCAAGTCCTGAATTTTCACTTGAGCGTATTGCGCGTAGAAAATATTATGGTGCAACGTGGCAAGATAAGGTTAAAATCGATTGGCCAATAGAAAATAGAAAATTATCTAGAATTGCAGCACGCCAAGCAACGCAGGATATTGAAAAAGTTAAACATAAAAACATTATTTTAATGACACATATTGTGACGCATCCTAAATTTGCTGTACCGATGCCACATAGAATATTTGATTATTTTAATGCTTTTATTGGCACGTCAGATTTTAATGAAATTTATCAACAATATCCTATTCGTTATAGCATCATGGGACATGTCCACTTTCGAAATGAATTCGAAGAACGCGGGGTCACGTATATTTGTCCATGTTTGGGATATCAACGTGAGTGGCGTTCAGATGATCTAGCAACAGAAATAAAGCATGCGATGTCTACCCTTGATATATGAATGTTAAAGAAAGCAATGTTGAAGTAAATTATCTGAATATGCTCACTTTGTTAACGAGTGATTAAATGATATTTTTTAATATATTTATATTAATACACAGTTCTGTTTTTGTTATTGGTTGTTTAGTATAAATGAAAACTCATACGACCAGGTGCGTCGTAGCTTTGTTCTAGTTTGGTTTTATTAATTTTTATCAGTTGATATTTATTAGGAATTATAGCGGGAATGACAAAGGATTTCCCTAAGTGTGACCATAAAGGATCGATATAATAGTAATGTTGCTCATCATAACCAACGAGCACTGTAACATGTATATTCGCTACTAACTTAGTCGGTTGATCATCTAACTGGTAAGTTCGACGATAAGGTCTTTTACCAAGCACGGTATGATAGATTACTACGGGTTGTCCTTGATCTAGGATATTACATAAATCCGTTAATGATTGGCCGGTGCTATCAACCACGTGATTCGAATAACGCTTTAAATGAGGGACGAGTGCCGTTGGAAATATTGTTTGGTGATGACCCAGTTTTATCCATAAATGGTGGCCAACGTAACCTTTATATGGATTATTTTTATGTTTTGGCCAGTGACGCATAATTTCCGTTGCTGGAATTTTTAATTGATTAAATTGTAATATCATTGCTGCAGATACGCCTTCACACCCCATCACCATAGGTATCGGAAATAATTGGCTGATTGGTTTAACAGATAAAATATTTGAATTCATGATGAAAATCTCCTAGTGAATTTTACTTAACAAAAGATTGAGTCAAGTGAATTGTTATTATTATATATCTATTCACAAAAGTTGCCTATTAAGATGCTTGCACATAGAAGAAATCGTTCATAATAGCTATTCTCGCTCAATTCTGGTTATAATAGCAAAAAAAGAAGGTGGGGGGATTTGGATGAATTATAGAATAGAAACATTACCAACACTATCGGTAATAGGTGAGAAAAAAGTATATGCAACAGGTCAAAAAGCACAAGAAAATATTTTTATGTTCTGGATGGCATTTGATGAAAGCGGAAAAAAAGATCAACTAATACAACTTGCAAATGATCAATTATCAGGACTGCTCGGTGTATGTAAACCCCATGATAATGGAGAAATGCATTATTTGATAGGTGTGACGAGTGAGATTAATGATGACAAGTGGCAACACACCGAGTTGGATGGTGGCAGATACTTAGTATTTGACGCTGAAGGCCCAGTGCCAGAATCTATAAAAAAAGCAATGCAACAGATTAACAAAGATATTTTACCGAATTTGGAATATGAAATAAGACATGCGCCATTCTTTGAATTATATAAAGACGGCCCAATCAGAGAAGATAATTACGTCACAGAAATATGGTTGCCTATAGTTTAATATAAAAGGTGAGACCATGACATCCTTTTCATGGTCTCACTTTTTATGATTTTAAATTAATTATTTTTTTGCAAAATAAATGATTTTAAGGAAATTTCGAGTAATATAATTAATACGGCTGTAATGATAATAATTGTGAGGTACGGCATGACGCTATATTCTCCTTTTAAGCCAACAAGTGGAGACATTACGCCGCCTAATATAAATTGGAATAGGCCAAGTAAACTCGAAGCATTCCCACTACCACCAGTTCTAGATTCCATTGCTAAAGTAAAACTTAATGGTCCAATCCCAGTAACTGGACACACATTTAAGAAAAAGGCGAGTAACAATACCCAAATAGGTAAATGGAATATAAGTGTGAAACAAATTAAGATGACACCAGTAATTTGAATCAGTGTGAGTAATACTAATAGTAAGTACCGGTTAATATATTCTACTAACATTGCTGTTAATTGACTCATAATAATTAATCCGACGCCATTAATTGCAAATAATATACTAAACTGTTGTGGTGTCATGTCATAAATTTTCTGAGTAATAAATGGTGCAGCTGATGAGAAACTAAATAACATCACATATGTTAACCCTTGTAATAGCATGGGTATGATGAAAGTAGGCTTCTTTAATAAATAACCAAAATCTTTAAAGATTGCTGAAAAGTTAAGGTTTGAAAGGTTGGTACTTCTTGTTTCTTCCATTTTAAGAAATGCGAATAGCAAAATAGCAAAACTAACAAAAGTTAATATCAAGAATATTGCTCTCCAATTAGCAATGCTTAGTGCATAACCACCTATTAAAGGGGCAATAATCGTAATGATGCCATTAACAACCAGCAGAGATGCCAATCCTTTAGCTAATGTCTTCCCCTTATGTTGATCACCAATAGAAGCCTTAGCAATAACGATAGCACCGCCACCAGTTAGCCCTTGTATGAGACGGAGAGCAAGTAAGATAGCCATCGAAGTTGTAAACATTGCTATAAGTGAAGCAACGACATAAAATGAAATAATAATTAAAGCAATTTTCTTACGGCCATAAGCATCTGATAGTGGTCCAAAGATAAATTGTCCAATAGCTAGCCCAATCATTGCAAATGAAAGTGTGAGCTGTGCTTGAGAAACGGTAGTTCCAAAATCATGCTGTACGTTTGGAAGTGAGGGAACATACATGTCAATTGTTAAAGGACCAAAAGTGGTCATTATACCTAACATAATAATAACTATAATAGGTAGTCTGCGATTTGTAGTGTTGTCCATGTAAAATACTCCTTAAAAGTTGCTTTTTAGCGTTTAAATTCTTAACTAGATTATTATCCCACAAGTAAATATAAATGCAATGAGAAAATTTTTGGATGAAAGTGTGAAGTATGTTACGTGATGTCAACTTTGTTATATAATACAATTGATTGTATTCAGGTTTAAATATTACATATATTCCAATCAAGCACGAAATGAACCGATTAATATTTAGAGCTAGTTAAACACTTAGTATTTAATTATAACTTAAAGGAGTAAATTGATGAGCTTAAGTAAAACACAATATGAAGTCATTAAATTCATATTAGTAGGTGGCATAAATACGTTAAATTATTATATTGTTTATTTAATCTTATTAAAATTATTAGCTGTAAATTATTTAGTGAGTCATATAAGTGGGTTTATAGTGAGCTTTGTTATTTCTTATTACTTAAATTGTTATTTTGTATATAAAGTAAAACCAACGTGGCGCAAATTTTTTCAATTTCCTTTAACCCAAGTGGTCAATATGGGAATGCAAACATTACTTTTATACATTTTTGTACAATGGTTTCATATATCATCCGTCATTGCACCGTTTGCTGGATTAATTATCACTATTCCAATAACGTTCGTATTATCAAAATATATCTTAAGAGATTAAAGAACTTGTCATTGTAAAATTGTAACGCGCATGAGTGAAATTTCAATTAAAGGAAGCAGGATAGAAATTAATTTCTGTCCAGTTTCCTTTATTTTTATGCGACTTGTTAATAAATTTTAGGAAAGGCTAAATAAATATTTAAAATAATTATATTAAATAATTTTATAATAAAAAATGTTGTAAATATACTTTTGATGAGTCATAATATATAATCCAATATCAATTAAGGTGGAAATAGAAATGACACAAAGTGAGAATTTAAAAATTGCTCAAAAAGGCGCTTATCTTAGCTTGATTGTATATATTATCCTGTCTATAGTTAAGTTTTTTGTAGGTTATGTATATGACTCAGCTGCAGTAAGGGCAGACAGTTTAAATAATATGACGGATATTATTGTATCTTTAGCTGTAATTATAGGATTAAAAATATCTATAAAACCAGCAGATAAAAATCATCCATATGGACATTTGAAGTCAGAAAATATTTCTACATTACTTGTTTCATTCATCATTATGTTTGTGGGTATTCAAGTCGTTATAGAAAATTTTCCTAGAATTTTCTCAGGTGAGCATGCTACGCCCAATGCAATAACCATTTATGTCAGTGTGATCAGTGGTGTTATTATGATGATTGTCTTCTTTATTAATCAAAAGCTGGCGACACGTACAAATAGCAGTTCTTTAAATTCTGCAGCAAAAGATAATTTGTCTGATGCTATGGTCAGTATAGGGACAGCAATTGGTTTGGTATTTACACAAATTGGCTTCCCAATTATTGATATTATTTTAGCAACAATTTTAGGATTGCTTATTATATATACAGGATTTGGCATATTTAAAGAATCTATTTTCACTTTAAGTGATGGTTTCAATGAACAAGAATTAGAAGCATATAAAAATTATGTTTTAGAAATAGAAGATGTGATTGAAGTACAGACCATTAAAGGACGGTACCATGGAAGTAGCATATTTGTTGATGTAACGATTGTTGTAGAATCTGATTTATCATTGGAAGAAGCGCATCATATTTGCGATAAAGTGGAGCAACATATGCATGAAAAAGGTATCTCCTCAGTATATGTACATCCTGAACCGGCATCAATCCAATAAATATGGGATAGAAATATAATTTAGTGAAAAAAGACTTCGTTGTCCTACATCTGCAAGGAAGATTAGTATAATGGAATACTTGAAAGCTGAAGCTCATTCATTCAATTACTGCTACAATAATAAGAGGCTGAGACAATTCATTTGTCCCAGCCTCTTATTATTATTGTGACTTTGTAATTACCACCAGCCGTTAGCTAAACGGAAATCGATTGCTGCATCGATTGAACCATAACGGTCTTCTGCGTATTGAATCATGCCTTTAGTTTGTTCTTCAACGGATCCTGTTCCCCAAGCTTCTTTAGTTTGCCCTAAACCTCTATAGCCTAATTCATTTACTGCGTCAGGATTACCACTTGATTCAGGCATTACAATGTTATCCCATAATGCTTTTGTGCCACCAGCCTCGATAAATTGACTATACACATCGCTAGTTGATTGAGTTGATTGTTGTACCGGTGTTTCTGCAGCATCAGCTGTTGAAGTTACACCATATCCAGTAGCTGCAATTGTAATCGATGCAAAAGATGCTAATAATAATTTTTTCATAATTAATAAATCCTCCTAATTAATATGCCTGTTTATTTTAAAAAATGTACAGGTTTGAGTCTCTTATCTAAAGTGCTATTTTTATTTGATTTACATACCTTATTTGCTTTGCTTTATTCAACGATTACAACTATAACACCTAAAGTTATAACGTAGGTTACAGCAAAATAAAAAGAAAGTATCTTTTGTGAATAAAGTAATACAATTATTTCAAAACGAATTGTAAATTGTTATAATTTTAATATGTACAAGAAATAGCATTAGCATAAATGTGCTTATAAAAGGATTTATAGAATATGTTTGAAATAAGTTAGCAGTAACATTGCTGTAAACATTGCAAAAAATTGTAATTTCACTTTATGAAAGAAGGAATATTATGCCAAAATTAATATTATGTAGACATGGTCAAAGTGTGTGGAATGCAGAAAACTTATTTACAGGCTGGGCAGACGTTGATTTATCAGAACAAGGTGAGCATGAAGCTATAACATCTGGAAAAAAATTAAAAACGCAGGGTATTGAAATTGATATTGTGTATACCTCATTACTTGAACGTGCTATTAAAACCACATATCATTTATTAAATGAATCTAACCAATTATTTATCCCTATAATTAAATCTTGGAGATTAAATGAAAGACATTATGGCGGTTTGCAAGGATTAAATAAAGATGATGCTCGAAAACAATTCGGTGATGATCAAGTGCATATTTGGAGACGTTCATACGATGTTGCACCGCCAAAACAAGATGAGGCACAAAGAGAGGGCTATTTAAATGATCGTAAATATGAACATTTGGATAGACGTGTGATGCCTGAATCAGAAAGTTTAAAAGATACCTTAGTAAGAGTCATACCTTATTGGAACGATCAAATTTCGCAACAACTTTTAGATGGTAAAACCGTACTTGTATCTGCACATGGCAATTCACTACGTGCGCTTATTAAGTATTTAGAAGATGTGTCTGATGAAGATATAATAGGTTATGAAATCAAAACAGGTGCTCCTTTAATTTATGAACTTACAGATGATTTGCAGGTTATAGATAAATATTATTTATAAGTAATAAATAGAAATCTAGAAGAGACAGAAATCTAAGTTTTAAAAAGGATTTCGTCGTCCCATTCTGGCAAGGAAGATTAGGCTAAAGGATTACCTGAGCAGAAGCTCATGCATAAGAATCACTAACTTAAAACAATGAGAAAGAAAGCTGAGACAATTCATTTGTCTCAGCTTTTTTATGGAAAATACAGTGAAATATCTGAAAGACAGAATTTAAACAATAAAAACGCCGAGATGCCATATTAATTTTTATTGCGTTTATGTTGTTGAATTATCTTCCGTGCACGTTTTCGTGTTTTTATATTAGGGCTATTTAAGTTTCTGCGTGCTGTTTGCAAGTCTAATTTCATCAATAAAACCTCCTTTATAAATAATAATTATGAAGTATAAAATTAAGTTTGTAAATAGTAATTATTACGATTTGAACAAAGGAGTATAGTATGTTTAAAAAATAACAATCTTTTTGAGTTATTTTAATGTCATGTAAACATTTTATATGTATAATGCATAAATGCGACTACTTACAGTAGTATAGAATAACGAGTAAATAGGAGATAATAATGACTCAAAAAACAAAAATGATAATGATATTAATGATGTTGTTTGGTGGTTTCTTTGGACTATTAAATGAAACACTTTTAACAACAGCTTTACCGAGTATAATGAAAGATTTCAATATTGACTATACGCAAGTACAATGGCTAACAACGGCCTTTTTATTAACGAATGGTGTGGTTGTACCGTTATCAGCAATGATTATACAACGTTTTTCAACAAGACAAGTGTTCTTAACAGCAATTTTTATATTCTTTATAGGTACAATCATTGCAGGATTTAGCCCGAATTTCACAGTGCTATTAAGTGCTAGAATTATTCAAGCAATGGGCTCAGGTATTATGATGCCATTAATGATGACTACAATTTTAGATATATTCGAGCCACATGAACGTGGGAAATATATGGGGACTTTTGGACTAGTCATAGGATTAGCTCCAGCAATCGGACCAACACTTTCTGGTTATTTAGTAGAGTATTTTGATTGGCGCTCATTGTTCCATGTTGTTGCACCAATCGCAGCAGCTACTTTTCTTGTATCAATAAAATTTGTTAAAAATGTTGGTACAAATAGAAAAGCACCAATCGATATACTATCTATTGTCTTATCGGTATTAGGGTTCGGTGGCTTGTTATATGGGACAAGTTCATTATCCAGAGATGGATGGAATGATCCTATCGTATTAACAACGATTATTGGTGGATTAGTTTTAGTCATATTATTTATTTTCCGCCAAACAAAATTAGCAACACCGTTATTAGATTTCTCAGTATTTAAAAACAGTCAATTTGCAGTTGGTATTGTTATCATGGCCTTTACGATGATAGCCATGATTGGTTCAGAAACTGTATTGCCAATGTTTGTACAAAATATTATGAAAGATTCAGCATTACAGTCTGGTTTAATATTATTACCTGGGGCAATAGTGATGGGTATTATGTCTGTTGTATCTGGTTTTTTATATGAAAAATATGGTGCAAAAATACTTGCCTTCATAGGTATGCTGATTGTTGTCGTAACGAGTTCATATTTTATATTTATGGACGAAAACACTTCATCAGCTATGTTAGCAACGATTTATGGAATCCGAATGATTGGTATTGCACTCGGTTTAATGCCGTTAATGACACATACAATGAACCAGTTATCTCGAGATATGAATGCGCATGGTTCTTCTATGACTAATACAGTGCAACAGATATCAGCTTCGATAGGAACAGCAGCGCTCATAACAATCATGAGCCAAGTAGCTAAAGATTTTTCGCCTGATATGAGTGACTATAGTGGCATGGGCAAAAAAGAAATGGCTATGCAAATTCAACATGAAGCATTGTTGAGTGGATATCATGCAGCATTTTGGTTCGCAGTCATCATTTCTATTATTAGTTTAATAAGTGTATTTATGCTTAAAAGTAAGCGACAAATAGAGCAAGAGCAACGCGAACAAGAAGAAGCAAATTAAAAAGATAGTAAAGGAAAACAGTCGACAACTTGTGTATTGTCGACTGTTTTTATATTCGGAAAGAGGTATATAAATATAATGTTTTTGTTGTTATATATTAAAGAAACTGTGTTATTTTTATTTACCCTTATATATAGTAATAATTGAAGACTGACGTGAGTCGTTTTATAGAACATTCGATGAGATTATATGATGAACCATTTCAATTAGTAAATAAAGGTTCGAAAACTGTAGAAATACGATTAAATGATGAAAAAAAGTAAGCAGTTCAACAGGAGGATGTTATAATATTTACTAATTTAAATTCAGGTGAGCAATTGAAGGTGAAAGCGAATCGCCTTGAAGTATTTCATTCATTTCAAGATTTAGTGCAACAATACTCAAATTAAGCGCTTGGATTCGATGATAATATACAGTTATCCAAAGAGTTAGCATCTATTTATCAAATATATTCACAAACCGATGGACTTCATTTGGGTGCACTAGCATATGCATTTAATTGACTAAAAGATGTGATGTTAAATTTTTTAGGCATAAAAAAGGAGCCGACATGCAAGATGTCTTGCTCCTTTTTATAGTTTGTAGTAATGAAGATGTAATCTCTATAATTTTCCAGTTAATTTGCCAAGTCGATAAAGTCCTGGTTTGATAGGCTTAATAAAATCACCTATATATTCTTCAACATTTGCGTTGAAACCTTTTTTGAACTGTTGTACACCATAATCAATTGCATCTTCACTAAAGTCTCCAGTAATACCGTAGAAATTATAACGGTCAATTTGGTGCGCCTTAGCAAATTTAATCATTTCCCATTGTAGTTTATACGCCCCCATATAGGCATTATAAGCTGGATTAGAACCACTAGATAAATAATACACTTCATAGTCATTATAAATATAGATAGCAGCTGCCAAATCTAGGATTGAACCATCAGTGTCAATGGTTTTGTTGGTATCATCAATTTTACGTTGCGTACTTGTAATTTGCTGATTGAGTTGTGTTTGCTTTGTTTTTTGTTTTTTTGAATTGGGACTTTCTTGTAATGATGTTTCAACATCTTTCATTTGACTATTTAATGAATCTAATTTTTGCTGTAGATTACGAACGTATTCAGTTAAATCAATATAGGCTAATTGTATTGACGCATACCCTTGGTAATCTCTCTGTAGTTGTTCAAAGTATGGTTCATCACGGAAACTGAAACCGTGTTTTTCTTCAGCCATTTTAAACAATTTGAAAAAGCGGCTTGTTTCTTCGATAGGTAATTGACGTACTTTGACGCCCATTTCTTCAGTACGCTTAATATTGCGACGCGTTTGATAATCCATCTCTTTAAGTAATTGTTGTTCTGATTTATCTTTTAAATCTAAAACAGATAACCAGCGGATTTGACTTGTTTTGGAATAACCAACGGGATAACCTTGATGTATGTAACCCAATTTTTCTAAAGTGCGAATAAGCATACGATTATCATAAGATTCAATAATTTCACCATCAGCATTACGCAAATTTTCTAATATATATGGATCAAGTAATACATAAAGGCAGTTATGCTGTTTGAGATAGTTTGTTAATGAACTAAAATAAAAATCAACAAGTGCTATATTATTATAATCTAAAATAGGGCCTCGTTGACTATAAAAGTATTTGAAGAATTTTAACGCGCGGGCTTCTGTAAACATACCTGCGGCTATGACTTCTCCATTATCGTCTTTAACACCTAACAAATGTGCATTGTGTTGGGCATCATAATTGACGCGTGTTTGTGTATAGTGTGAAAAATGATTGTGTGTGAATTTTTGGAATTCTTCGGGGGTAAGATTCACGAATAACATATATATTTGCCTCCTTAAATGGCAATGATTATTTTCGAAATATAGTTGGACAACTTATAATCAGTATAACAAAATTACTATTAAATACCATGTTTTATAAAAAAATAAATTGCAATATTAAAAAGATTTTATTATATACTATATGGTATTGATTTTTGGGATGAATTGAAAAATAATATAGTACATTGTAACGATTCAGTGTATGATGTTATTTACGGTTATAATGTATATTAAATGATTTAATAGAGAATAGGAAATGTTTTAGGAGTGAAATGAATTATGAAAAAAATTTTAACATTAATAATAGCAGCTACAGTGATGGTTGTTGGTTGTAGTAGTGGCAAATATGCAGACAAAATAGATAAAGCAGTTCATAAACAACAAAATTACCAAAAACATCTTGCACAAGAGCATAAAGGTGATATTGAACATAAATTCGAAAAAAAAGATGCTAATATATATGTTTATGAAAAAGGTAAATTTGTAATAATTGCTTATAAGCCAATAAAAAATGATGAAGAAGTACATTACTATACTTATAAATTTATTAATGGTAAAGCTAAGTTTATAAAAGATTTTAATCCAAAAGGTTATTCACAGAAACATGAACCAGACTATAAAGAAGAAAACATGGATGTAGATGAGTAACACTCAAATGAATTGAGGTGCAAACAATGAACAAGCCATGGTATTATATTGTGTTTATTTTAACGCTTGTGTTAGCAGTTGGGTGCACAAGGGCAGAAGATACGCATAAAGAAGATGGAAAAACAGCTGATGGTAAAATAAGAATCATTGAGTATGGAGATTTTAAGTGTCCATATTGCAAAAAAGTCGAAGAAAAGATAATGCCAAAATTAAAAAAAGACTATATCGATTCAGGCAAAGTAGATTATCAATTTGTAAATATGGCTTTTTTAGGTGAGGATTCTATTATAGGATCAAGAGCAGGTCATGCTGTACAAAGATTAGCACCTGAACATTATTTAAAATTCCAAGCATTGATGTTTCAGCAACAACCTAATACTGAAAAAGAATGGATTACACAGCGTATAGTGGATCAACAAATCGATCAACTTAAAGTGAGTCCAGAACTTAGAGATAAAATAAAACATGACTATAAAGCAAAACATAGTCAATCTTGGAAAGCGGCTAAAAAGGATCAAGAACAATACAAAGCACATCACATTGATACAGCACCTACTGTATTCGTTCATGGTCAGAAGTTAGACGATCCGTATGATATTGAAAGTTACAGGAAAATATTAGAAAAAGAATCAGATGATTAGTAGTAAGTGAATTTTGAATTTAAGCACAAACAAAGCAAAGCTACGATTTGCTTTGTTTGTGCTTTTTATTTTTAAAAAGTAAATCGTAATAATTACGAAAAAAACGGCGATTGGTATTGCATTAAAGAGGAATAAAGCATATAATAATAAATCGTAACAATTACTATTTAGGAGGATTTAAATTGAAACAATATGCATATATAAGCATTATCGTGTTGGCATTAATCACTATCCTAACAGCTTGTGGAAAAGGTGATTCCGATAATACAGAGTCGAATAAGAAAATAAAAATAAATACTACTGTGTATCCTTTAAAATCATTTGCTGAACAAATAGGAGGAAAGCACGTAGATGTACATTCGATTTATCCGGCCGGGGCAGATTTACATAGCTATGAACCTACGCAAAAAGATATTATTAATGCATCAAAAGGCGATTTATTTGTTTATACAGGGGACCATCTTGACCCAATAGCTAAAAAAGTAGCTGCAACAATTAAAAAAGATGACAACAAATTATCACTTGAAGAAAAAATAGATAAGTCTCAATTGCTGACTGATCAACATAGTCACGAGGGAGAAGGAGAAAATCATAGTCATGAAGCGCATCATCATAATGGGTACGATCCTCATGTATGGATGGATCCTAAATTTAATCAGTCATTTGCTAAAGCAATTAAAGATGAACTAATTAAGAAAGATCCAAAGCATAAAAAAACATATGAAGCTAATTATAAAAAATTAAATAAAGATTTAAAAGATATAGATCATGAAATGAAGCGTGTTACAAAAGATAAACACAAAAATACGATATTTATATCCCATGAATCTATTGGATACCTTGCGGAAAGATATGGTTTTGTGCAAAAAGGTGTACAAAATATGAATGCTGAAGATCCATCGCAACAAGCATTGTCTAAAATAGTGAAAGAAATTAAAGAATCTGGTGCAAAATATATTTTATATGAAGACAATGTATCAAATAAAGTAACAGATACGATACGTCAAGAAACAGATGCTAAGCCTTTAAAATTTTATAACATGGAAACGTTAAATCAAACACAACAAAAAGATCATAAATTGAATTACCAAGCATTGATGAATAAAAATATATCAAATATTGATAAAGCTTTGAGTGATCATATTCAAATTCAAGATGATAAGAATCAAAGTAAGCATGATAAAGCAATTTCTGATGGCTATTTCAAAGATAGCCAAGTTAAAGATAGAGCGTTGTCAGATTATAAAGGTCATTGGCAATCGGTTTATCCATACTTAAAAGATGGTACTTTGGATGAAGTGATGAAACATAAAGCTGAAAATGATAAGTCAATGACTGCTAAAGCGTATAAAACATATTATAACAAAGGTTATAAAACTGATATAAGTAACATCAGTATTACGGAAGATGCCATAACATTTGAAAAAAATGGTGAAAAAGAAACAGGAAAATATATTTATGACGGTAAGGATATATTAAAATATGACAAAGGTAATAGAGGTGTGAGATATACATTTAAGTTAGCAAATGATAATAGCAAATTACCTAAATATGTGCAATTCAGTGATCATAATATTGCACCAAAGAAAACTGAGCACTTTCATATATTTATGGGCAACGATAAAGATAAAGTCTTAAAAGAATTAGATAATTGGCCAACCTATTATCCTGAATCACTTAAGCCTGAAGATATAAAAGAGGAAATGTTAGCGCATTAATAGTAATGTTTTAATAAAACCTTCAAGAGGAATTGAAAGTTTTATGAATAGTTCATTCAGTAAAGGGAATAAATTAAAAGAGTCATAGGTTGAGCTTTTTTGTTTGATATATTTTATATACTTGGTATAATAAATGTATTGAATAACTTATCATATCTTGGAGGTATAAATATAATGACAAAATTTAATTTTGATCCAGCACATTCAGTAGTAGAATTTTCAGTTAGACACTTAATGATTTCAAATATTAAAGGTAGATTTACAGAATTTAATGCTAATCTTGAAGGTAATCTCAATGATTTAAGCACGTTAAAAGGGAGCTTCACTATTGACGCTAACTCAATAGATACACGCATAGGAGATCGTGATTCGCATTTACGTAGTGGTGATTTCTTAGATGTTGAAACTTATCCTGAAATTAAATTTGAATTAGCAAAAGCTGATGAAAAATCAATTACTGGAAATGTTACAATTAAAGGTGTAACGAAAGAAGAAACTTTTGATTTATCATATGAAGGTCAAAGTAAAAATCCAATGAACGGAGCTACAACAGTTGGCTTTATTGTTAATGGCTCAATCGATCGTGAAAAATATGGTATTACATTTAACCAAGCACTTGAAACTGGTGGCGTTATGATTGGTAAAGATGTAAATTTCCAAGTCAGTTTAGAATTTGCTTTAGAAGACTAAATTTAATATATAAAGAAGCGCTACTCGACCATCGAGTAGCGCTTCTTTTATGGTTGTTGATTTTTCTTTTCACGGTAATATTGCACGACGATATAACTGATGAATATTAATGAAAGGATAGTTAATACAATTGATGAAATAATGACGTATGTTGGATTAGTGTAATCACTGCCAGTAAAGATTAGGCCAAGTAGGTTTGGAATACACAAAATTAAAATAAGACCGGCAAAATATTTTTGCTTTAATAAAAAACATATAGCTATTGTCATTATTAACAGTATGCTTCCAGTCACAAAGTTAGTGGTTTGATTTGGCGCCCAAAAAGTGAATATTGGATAATGACGTAATAAGTATTCACTTAATAAATAGATGCCAAAGATTGCAGCAGATGAAAAACCTATGGCGGTGTAAGTCTTTTTACTGTCTCCCCACGTCATAATTAATTTTTTGAAGAAAAATAATATAAAAACGAATGAGCCGATAAATATGAAAATGATATAAAAAATAAGCGCTAATGTTAGTTGAAATGAGTTATCTAACATTCTAGGAATGATAACCATGATAGTCATAAACGAAATGAAATAAAATATGTATTTATAAATGCCTTGTGTTAAATTCAGCTCTTTTGAGAAAGTATTAGCATATGTTTTTACTGGGGTATTCAATAAATCATCGGTACTTTCATTTTGCGCTTCAGCAGTGATGATATGGTCTCGTAATTCTTCTTCAATCTCATTAACTTCCTTTTCATTCTTACCTCGAAACAATAATTCGATACGTAATTTTAACAAAAAATCTTCTGCTTTTTTAGTTAACATCATTAACACTCCTCATCAAATTATTCATACCATTATTTAGATATTGCCATTTAGTTTTGAAATTTCTGAGTTCGTTTATACCGGCTTGTGTAATTGAGTAATATTTACGTTGAGGTCCACTAGTTATAGATTTTTTTGAAACACTCGTAACATAGCCTTTTTTATTTAATCGTAATAATACGGGATAAATACTACCATCACTGATTTCTGGAAATTGTTGTGCTTTCAATTTATCTAATATTTCATAGCCATAAGTTTCGCCTTGAGCAATTAAACCCAAAATTGCTCCATCTAGTAATCCCTTCATCATTTGATCTGATATTGACATGATACCCCTCTTTTCACTATCTTATATTGTAAGATAGTATAATCCTAGATTGCGTCAACTATAGTTTAATGAAAGATAGTAAGTTAAGAATTAAGTCTTTTCATTTTGGGTAATGTAAATTGAAAGAAGGAGATGATAATATGACTACTGATTTACCTAAAATAGGGAAACCAGCGACGAATGCGTTACATAATATAGGTGTAAAATCATTAGAGGATGTTGCTAAATATGATAGAACTACCTTATTGGGTATTCATGGTGTCGGTCCAAAAGCGATTGATATTTTGGAAGATACTTTGAAAAAGAATGATATGCAGTTTAAGAGTGATTATGAATTTGATGTGCTATTCAACTTAACGGGTGATTTGAAGTGTGATAACGCACCAAAAAGAAGGGCGATGCTTGAATTTTTAATTGCTTCTGCAAGCGTTGATAAAGATAAACTACAAGCAATGGTTGCAGAAGATTTTAAATGGAACGTAGCTGGTGCATTTGAATTAGATGGCTTTGAAACATATTATCAAGAACTTGAAGCACATATAACGACAATTGAATCTATAGATGTAAAAGACAATATAAGCCATGGTAAATATGGCGCGTTACATGGTACTCAAATATTAAAAGATGGTACGACAATTTACTTTGCAGATATGTTTGAGTTTGAAAGTCACCGTAAAGATGCTAAGGTAAAATCAATCACGTCATATATCATAATGGACGAAGGAGAATCATAGATGAGTGTACAAGTTGAAGAAAATAAAATCATTTTCACTAGAAATTTTAAAGCTACAGCAGAACAAATATTTAAAGCATACACGGAACCAAATTTATTTAAAGAATGGTTTCATCCACAAGGTGCTTCTACAGAAATATATGAATTTGATGTGCAAACAGGAGGCAAAGCCTTTTTTGCAATACGTGCACCTCAAGGTACAAGCTATACAGTAACGCAATATAATAAAGTGATTGAACCTAAAGTGATTGATTACAATGATTATTTTGCAGATAAAGATGGTAGTATTGATAAAAAAATGGCAGGTATGCATAATACGATTCACATCGAAACATGTGAAGATGATACATCAAAAGTTACTTCAGTTGCTGAATTACCTGACCCTAAGGCAGCACAACAATTAATAGATATGGGAGTCGAAGCAGGTATGAATAGTACGTTCGATAATTTAGAGTTATTATTAGAAAAGTTATAAAAGACTAAAATGTTAAAAATATGTTGAAATTAACCTCAAAAAGAAACTAATCTTTTCGATATAATAGTATTGAAAAGAGGTGTATGTATTGAAGAAACGCTATATAAAAGTACTCGGTTTATATTCATTTAGTACATTAATTCCTACACTGTTATTAAATGAAAGACGGTTTGGGAACCATATATTTAAATGGTTGTTACGTACGTTAGTAGGATATGGTATTTTTGCCTATGGTTTACATTTTTTAAGCAAATTCAAACAATAATTCAATTGTTGTTATACCTTTTATTTATTGCGTAGGTAGTTAGCTACGTAAATTGATAAATAAGAAATCTTAAAAAGTGTCAGTGCAACGCAAGTTGCACTGACACTTTTTATTTTAATATGAATTGAGAGACTCACCATTTGTTTCTATTACGTTACGATACCAATCAAAAGATGCCTTTTTCTTACGTTCCAACGTGCCATGTCCATTGTTATCTCTATCTACATAAATGAGACCATAACGTTTTTTCATTTCTCCAGTTGTGAAAGAGATAATATCGATTATTCCCCATGGTGTGTATCCCATGAGGTCGACACCATCTTCATCAGCAGCTTTGATTGCAGCATCTATATGCGCTTTAAGATAATCAATACGATATGTGTCGTTAATTTCACCATGTTCATTAAATTCATCGACAGCACCAAAGCCATTTTCGACGATAAATAAGGGAATTTGATAGCGATCATATAGCGTATTGAGCGTATAACGTAATCCAGTTGGATCGATAGCCCAACCCCAATCACTTTGTTGAATAAATGGATTATCTACAGAATGATTTAATCCACCGTTTGTAACGTTTTCGCCTTTATAAGATTCTACGTCATGTTTTACTACAGTACTCATATAGTAGCTGAAGCCAATATAGTCCACAGTGCCTTCTTTAAGTATCTTTTCATCGCCTTCTTGCCAGCCAATATGATAACCTTTTTGTTCGAACATTTTATTAGCATAACCTGGGTAATAACCGCGTACTTGTACGTCTGGGAAGAAGAAGCGGAGCCTATTTGCTTTTACAAATTCCATCATATCCTCTGGATTACATGAATAAGGATAGATTGCTACATGTGAAATCATTAATCCTATTTCAAAATTAGGGTTAATTTCTTTACCAATTTTCACTGCTTTAGCACTTGCTATGAGTTCGTTATGAGCTACTTGGTAAAGTACTTCTTCTGAATTTTCATTCTCATCAATGCTAACTCCAGAATTTGTCCATAAGAAAATTGGATTATCGGTATCCATTTGATTGTTGATCTCGTTAAAAGTCATCCAATATTTCACTTTATCTTTATAACGTTTGAACACAGTTTCAGCAAAGTGAGCAAAGAAGTCAGCTACTTTTCTATTTCTAAATCCACCGTATTCACGAGCTAAATGCAAAGGCATTTCAAAATGAGATAATGTGATTACAGGTTCAATACCATATTTAATTAATTCATCAAAAACATGATCATAAAATTGTAGTCCGGCTTCATTTGGTTCAATTTCATCACCATTTGGAAAGATTCGGGACCATGCGATTGAAGTACGTAAACATTTCAAACCCATTTCATTAAACAGTGCTATATCTTCTTTATAGCGGTTATAAAAATCAATACCTATATGATTTGGGTAATATTTTTGTGGATCTATATCTTGCGTAATTTCACGTGCTTTTCCATGTGCACCACTTGTCATAACATCTATTACGCTCAACCCTTTACCATCTTGGTCATATCCACCTTCGAATTGATTGGCAGCTAAAGCGCCGCCCCATAAGAAATCTTTTGGTAATTTTGTCATTTTAAAGTCCTCCTGTAAAATAATTATTTATTAATAATAGTTAATAATGCATCGCTTAATGTAGCTTGTGTATTATCTGAAGTGATGATTTCATTAAATTCAGCTGAATTCGTAATGATAATTGGGATGATTGAATCAAAGCCACCATCTTCTATTTGCTTGCGTTCAAATTTTAATATGGGTTGTCCTGATTTAACATAGTCATTTTCAGCAATTAACAATTCAAATCCCTTTCCATTCAACTGGACAGTATCTAGTCCAACATGTATTAGCAACTCAACCCCTGTAGTTGATGTTATACCAATGGCATGTTTACTAACTGCAATCATACTAACAATGCCTTCAAAAGGTGAGTGCACCGTTTGGTCATCTGGTTTTATAGCAATGCCTTCTCCCATCATGCCTTCTGCAAAAATAGGGTCATTTACTTCTGACAGTGGCACAACTTCGCCACTTATTGGCGCATATACTTTTGTTTCAAGGTTGTTGTCGAGTGTATGTGAATCTGTGTCTACATTTGTTTTTTTATCAGTATGCTCAACTTCTTCGGTAGTGTCATCACCAAATCCTATAAATTGAATTAATACAATTGGTAAAATAATGGCTATGACTGAACCAATAAGAATTCCCCAAATAGATGTTGGATTATCAGCACTATAGCCATTCACAATAGTAATGGGACCAGGAAGTCCAGCATAAGCATAATACTTAGGATTAAAGAAACTAGCCACAAATGCACCAATAGCACCGCTGATACAAGCAATAATAAAGGGTTTTTTAAAGCGTAAATTAATACCGTACATAGATGGTTCTGTTATACCAAAAATACCAGTAATACCTGCAGAGGAAGCTACGCGTTTGATTTCTGTTCGTTTTGCTTTAATAAGTACACCTATAACAGCACCAATTTGTGAAATGACAGCAATAGTTTGAAATGCCTGAAATGCATCACTTTTATGTTGTTCAAAGTTTGCTAATACCATTGGTGTAATACCCCAATGTACGCCAAAAATGACAAATATTTGCCATAGTCCACCGATCAATGCACCAGCTAACCACGGTGCTACATCAACAAGATAGTTGAATCCGCTAGCAATACCATGTGCAGCGATAGTTGTGATTGGACCTATGATTAATAATGTTATCGGCACCATAATAACGATGCTTAAAAATGGTGTAAATAATGGTTTTACAACATCATGAATCCACGTATTAAGATATTTTTCAACATAGGATAATATCCAAACTAAGAATAATGGTGGTAATACTGAAGACGTATAGCTTGTCTCAGTCAAAGGAATACCTAAAAGTTTAATAGATTCACCGTCTTGTATTCTTTCGATAATACCAGCTAAATCAGGACTCACTAAAGCAGCGGTACAAGCAACGGCTATATAAACATTCACATTAAAGTGTCTTGCAGCAGTCATAGCAATGAATATAGGTAGAAAAGTAAAAGGAGCCCATGACATAAAGTTAAATACTTCATAGGTACCTGTATCTTTAAAAGAAGGAATAATAAGGTTTATTACAATTAGTAGACCTTGTAGAATACCAGCAGCAGCTAAAATATAAATAAAGGGCGCAAACACAGCAGACATAGTGGCAATAATTCTATTTAATATAGATCCTTTATTTTCTGAACTTTCGTTACTATTTAATTGTTGATCAGTTGTTAAATGCTCAAAGTGTTTGAATACTTCTCCCACATTATTTCCAATAACGACTTGAAATTGTCCATTATTCTCTACTACTGTAACAACACCGTCAATTTCAGATACTTTTTTATTTGAGTCTGGAATAGATCTTTTTAATACTAAACGTAATCTGGTAGCACAATGTGTGCTATTAACAATATTTTCTTCACCACCCACGGCATCTAATATTTGTTGAGCCAGTATTTGATTTTTATCAGTCATGGTTTTCAGCTCCCTGATTTCAGTTTATGTAAACGCTTTAGTTAATTATAATTATACCGGTACAATTTGTAAAGACCTTATTAAAATAAATGTTCGGTTTATTTAATTGTGTTCATGTTATAATGAGTTTGAATTTAATTTAAAGGGGTCAGTATATGCTTAAGTATGAAAAAATAGTCCAGCAAATGGTTGAATATATTGAAGTAGGTCATTTTCAAGCTGGTGATAAATTACCAAATGTAGAAACATTAAAAGAAAAATATAATGTAAGTAAAAGTACGATAATTAAAGCACTTGAAAAATTAGAAAAGTACGGAATGATTTATCAAGCAAGAGGAAGTGGTATATATGTGCGCAATAAACAGCGGGAAGGATATTTGAATTTATTTTCAACGGGCGGATTTAGTGATGAAATGGTTGGTTTAGAAGTGACAAATAAGGTGCTTAATATAAATGAAATAAAGGCGCCTGAAAGTGTTCGGCAGATATTGAAACTGGATAGTAATGCTCAAGTGTACCAATTAGAACGACTCATATATGTTGATGGAAATATTTTATGCTATGAGCATTCGTATTTTAATAAAGACGTTGTCTTATTTCTCAATGAATCCATTGCTGAAGAATCTATATTTAAATATTTAGAACAGCATTTAAAAGTAAAAATTGGATTTTCAGATATTTATTTTACGGTTGATAAATTGGATGACAAAGATGCCGAATTACTCAAATTATCAAAAGGGAATCCTTGCTTAAAATATGAACAAGTATTTTATACAACTACAGGGATACCGTTTGATTGTTCACATTTAACCTATCATTATCAAAATTCACATTTTTATATTCCATCTCAAAAATAAAACGCTCATATAACTTTGTTCATCTTATACTGCGCGTAAGAATAAGTTATATAAGCGTTATTAAAAACGGTCTATGACCGATTGAATCGTATACGTGTTCAGTTTGTTAATGATAGTATCGTCTATTTCGGTATAAATGTCATCCAAGGCATGGCTTATATTTTTCCCTACATGACAATGTTGATTCGTATCTTTGTGGATTTTTGCAAAGTGCATAGAATCTGAAAAAACAAGTTGATATAATTGACCTAGTTTAATTTCATTTGCGGCACAAGATAAGCTATAACCGGAAATACCCTGACTACTTTGGATATAGCGTCCTTCTTTTAAATAACGGCATAATTTACGAACAAGTGTAGCATTGCTATTAATACTATCTGCAATATATTGACTAGATACTGGTTCTTGTTCTGTAGAAAGTAGGGTGAGAATGTGTATGGATACGGAAAATTGAGTGTTCAAATCTAAGTCTCCTTTTGAGTAATGCTTGTGTATGTTTTAATTACAAGTAGATTTTACTTCAAATGATAGCAACGTGCAATGTTATCATTATAAGAAAATATGCTAAAAACACTATTAAGTATTGAAATAAACTCATATAATAACATTGTTAGTAAATTAATAATTTGAAAATTGAAAAGGAGTGCGAGTGGTTTATGGTAGATAATGACAAGTCTATAAAAGATACATATACGTCGAAGGAAACAATTGAAAATATCAATAACCAGGTTCAAATCAAAGAAGTCATGTTTGATCAAACGCCAGGGCGTTATGCACTGAAATCAATTATGTCAGGATTTCTATTAGCTATTGTGACAGTATTTATGTTAGGTATTAAAACGCAATTTACAGGTACGAACGAAGGTTTAGTAAACCTTATGGGTGCTATTTCCTTTAGTTTAGCATTAGTACTGATCGTGTTAACGAATTCAGAATTATTAACAAGTAATTTTATGTATATGACAGTAGGCTGGTACTATAAAATGATTGGTATGAATAAAGCGTTAGGTATTATGTTTATTTGCTTCTTATTCAATATCATCGGCGGTTTTATACTGTTCGCATTAATGAAATTCACACCTATTATGACACCGGAAATGATCAGTAGTTTAACCAGTATGGTCGATGGCAAAACGATAGATAGTACTTGGTATGCGATTTTAGTAAAGGCTATTTTTTGTAATTTCTTTATTAATATTGGCATTTATGTATCAATTCAATTTAAAGATGGTTTATCAAAAGCATTCTTTATCGCATGTGGTGTGATTGTGTTTGTATTTATGGGATATGAACATGTGGTATTTAATGCAGGGTTATATTCTGGTATGGTTTTTTATGACTTTGATGCGGTAGCATGGTTACATGTATTGAAAAATATCTTTTTTGCATTTATTGGTAACTTTATCGGTGGTGGTATTTTTGTAGGATTAGTTTATGCATACTTAAATGGTAGAAGAGATAGTTTGCATAGTAAATCTTAATCTTTATATACCTCTAGAATGTGAACGGATACGATAATAAAGTATGAATTCTAGAATAGTTTATCTATGCATAACAACATCTATATCATATTTTTCGAGTCATAATAATGAGCGCTGTTATTGACATTTTATTTGAAAAATACAGGGCATATGATATCAATTTGAATTGTGCGCAATATTCTAAAACATATTAATTGACTCAAATATAAACAAGCCATATTGTATTTATAGAATTTAAAAGTATATCTATGGTTAATCATTTAATTTTAATGATGGGATAAACAATGAAGAGATAGGAGTGACAACATGTCTGAATACAATATAAGGATTGCTACAGAGTCAGATGCAGAAGTGTTACAACAACTGATGCATGAGGCTTTTACCCCTTTAAGAGAATTGGGAATAGATTGGCCATCTGTTAATGCTGATTTAACATTAGTAAAAGATAATTTAACAAAAAATACTACATTCGTATTAGAAGATGATAAGGAAATCATTTCTACAATTACAGTGCGTTTCCCATGGGAAAGTAAACGCCGTATTTCAATTTATCCATTTGTATGGTGGTTTGCTACTAAGCCATCGTATGATGGTAAAGGGATAGGTAGTAAATTGTTAAAATACGTGGAAGAAACATTTTTGCGAGATACACTTAAAGTGCCTGCTGTAACATTAGGTACTTCTGCTCGAAAACACCCGTGGCTTTTAGATATTTATAAAAAAAGAGGTTACGAAGTATACGCAGAACATGAAAATGATGACGGTGATTTAGGTGTCATTATGCGTAAGGTGTTAATACCAGAAAGATTTGATGAAGACGTATTAGGCATGCCGCCATTTCATTAAAATTTAAAAATAAGTTTAAGGAATTCTTTTATTATATAAATAAGGGGATTCCCTATTTTTATTTATAATTGTGAATTAATTCACAAAAATCTGTTTATTTATATTACAATGCAAATATAAAGTAGATGAAGGAGTTCGTTATGAAGGCAAATATAATCGTCATACATGGTATGCACAGCGGAAAGCAAAATGAAATACTTCATAATTTTGTTTCTAAATTAATGGAGCGAAGTAAAACAATGGTTCATGTTGCCTTTCTAGAGAGTAAATCACAAACGGTAGAAAGTGTAGTTGTAAAATTGCTGCAGCAAGGGTATTCGGAATTCATTATTATACCGTTACTTATCTTTCCAGCTAAACATTATTACGAAGATATTCCTTTTATTTTGAACAAATTGAAATCGAAATATCCGACGATGCATTATGTTATTTCAAAAACACTCGGTACACATAAACAGATGTCTAAAATAATTCAGAAAAATATTTTAGATACTTTAAAAAATATAAATCATATAGAACAGATCATATTGATTGCGCATGGCAGTTCTAATTATCTAGAACCTGACTATGAATTGAAAAAATTAATGCAGGCATGTGATGTTTTTGATTTGCCTATGCAAATGCTCACTGTTTATGGCGAGTACAATTATCGTCAAAAGATACAAAGATATTTGTTAGAAAATACCAGTGTATTAATCGTTCCAGTCTTTCTTTATGACGGTTATATTGTTAATGAAATAAAAGCGGGCATCAATCAAATGTATAGGACGTGCGAAATTAATTATACGAATGCGATCAATTTTCCGCCTGAACTCCATAAAATCATAGCAGATAGAATTCGAGAAACAGAGGTGCTTTGTGGTGTATCCAGTACAACTTAATTTAATGAATAAAAATATTGTCATTATAGGAGGCGGTACCATTGCTTATAGAAAGGCAAAAAATATTTTAAAAGAAAATCCACAATCTTTAACTATAATCAGTAAAAAATTTTTGCCCGAATTTTTTGAACTTGAGCATCATAACTTTAAATTAATTACAAAGTGTTATGACAAACATGATATTCAGCATGCTGATTTAGTTATTGCGGCAACCAATCATCAATCTATAAACAATCAAATTAAAGATGATGCAAAAAGCACGCAATGGGTCAACCACTGTGGAGACAAGGCACAGTCAGATTTTTTTAACATGTTAGAGATCACATATGAAAATATAAAAATAAATTTTAGGTCAGAAGGCCAAGATTACAACAAAATGAAAAAAATGGCACAAGCAGTAGAAAGGTTTTTAACAGAATTTTATGAGGAGGAAAATTCATGTCAAAACAAAAACTTGTGATGATTGGTAATGGAATGGCAGGTTTAAGAACCATTGAAGAGATATTAGAACGCGATAAAGATAAATTCGATATTACAATCATTGGGAAAGAACCCTACCCCAACTATAATCGAATTATGTTATCGAATATACTTCAACAGAAAATGACAATTGAAGAAACGATTATGAATCATTTTGATTGGTATAAACAAAATAATATAGCGTTGATTACAGATGACCCTGTTGTTGAAGTGAATCGAAATCAAAAAATGGTAACGACACAACAAGGTCGTATATTTGAATTTGATCTTTGTATATTTGCTACTGGTTCTAAAGCTTTTGTCTTGCCTATACCTGGCGCATTATTGCCGAGTGTGATTGGATGGCGCACGATTGAAGATACTGAAAGATTAATCGAAATTGCTCAATGCAAAAAAACAGCTGTTGTGATTGGCGGTGGATTGCTTGGTTTGGAATGTGCAAAAGGGTTGATGGATCAAGGCATGGACGTCACAGTAGTACACTTGGCTGAATGGCTCATGGAAATGCAATTAGATGAAAAGGCAGGACGTCTTTTGAAATCGGATTTAGAAGCACAAGGCATGAAATTTAAATTACAGGCAAGTACGAAAGCAATCTTAGGTGAAGAAGACGTCACTGGTATTGCTTTAGCTGATGGGACAACGATTGAAGCGGATTTAGTTGTCATGGCAGTTGGAATTAGACCTTACACTAAAGTTGCTGAAATGAGTGGTATCGACGTTGGCAGAGGAATCAAAGTGAATGACTATATGCAAACAAGCGATCCATCTATATATGCAGTTGGAGAATGTGCAGAACACAATGGGAAAGTATATGGTTTAGTTGCACCTTTATATGAACAAGGTAAAGTATTAGCTGATTATTTAACAGATAAAGATACTGATGGTTATAAAGGTTCAACTACTTTTACTTCTCTGAAAGTTTCAGGATGTGATTTATATAGTGCTGGTCACATTATAGAAAGTGATGGGGTTAAAGCCCTGGAGACATTTGATAGTCAAAGCAACCATTATAAAAAAATATTTTTAAAGATAATGTCATTGTAGGAGTAGTCTTATATGGTGATATTGAAGAGGGCTCTCGATTCTTTAATATGATGAAAAAAGAAGCATTAATTGAAGATTATACAAGAGTCTCTCTCTTACATAAAGATGGAGAAGCGATAGGCGTTAGTATAGCAGATATGTCAGATGATGAAACGATTTGTGGTTGTAATGGTATTGAAAAAGGTGTCATTACCAATGCGATTCATGCAGAAGGTCTGACAAGTATAGATGAGGTTACAAAAGTAACAAAAGCAGGTAATTCATGTGGAAAATGTAAGGGTCTTATTGGTCAAATATTAGAGCATACATTAGGCGAAGATTTTGTTGCTAATAAATCTACAGGTATATGCGATTGTACGGATTTAACACGCGATCAGATTGTAACGCAAATTAGAGCAAAAGGGTTAAAAACATCTGAATCTGTGAGACAACAATTAAATTTTAAAGATAAACATGGTTGTCCTAAATGTAGACCAGCGCTTAACTACTATTTAAATATGGTATATCCTTTCGAGCACGAAGATGAAATAGAATCAAGATTTGCAAATGAACGATACCACGCTAATATTCAAAAAGATGGTACATTTTCAGTTATTCCACAAATGCGTGGTGGTGTTACCGATGCAGCACAATTAATACGTTTAGGTGAAGTTGCACAAAAATATAATGTACCACTTGTTAAAGTAACCGGCTCACAACGGATTGGATTATATGGTATTGAGAAAGAATGGCTGCCTAAGGTATGGGAAGATTTAGGAATGAGATCAGCTTCAGCATATGGTAAAAAAACACGCTCCGTTAAAAGTTGTGTAGGTAAAGCTTTTTGCCGTTTTGGTACTCAAAATACAACTGAATTAGGTATGAAATTGGAAAAAACTTTTGAATACATTGATACACCGCATAAATTTAAAATGGGTGTATCTGGATGTCCGAGAAGTTGTGTAGAATCAGGTGTTAAAGATTTTGGAGTTATTGGTGTGGAAAATGGTTTTCAAATATATATAGGTGGCAACGGCGGTACAGAAGTAAGTATCGGACAACATTTAACGACTGTAGAAACTGAGGAAGAAGTTATAAGATTATGTGGCGCGTTGATGCAATACTACAGAGAAACTGGTATCTATGCTGAACGCACAGCACCTTGGATAAATCGCTTAGGTTTTGACAATGTCAAAGATGTGTTATTAAATCCATCAAGACAAGATGAACTTTTCAACCGCATTATGGAAGCTAAGCAGGCAGTAGAACAAGAACCATGGTCACACATTTTAAATGATCAATCAGTTAAACGTATATTTGAAGTAGAGGAAGTGAATGTATAATGACAACAAACAAAGTGAAAGTAACTTCAATTAATGAGCTTACATCACTCATTGGTAAAAAAATGATCATTCAAGATAAAGAAATCGGTATATTTTTAACTGAAAATGGTTCGGTGTACGCGGTAAATAATATATGTCCTCATAAACAAGGCCCACTTTCAGAGGGCA
The DNA here is from genome assembly GCF_002614725.1 of Staphylococcus edaphicus. GTDB lineage: Bacteria > Bacillota > Bacilli > Staphylococcales > Staphylococcaceae > Staphylococcus > Staphylococcus edaphicus. The sequence goes on from NZ_MRZN01000010.1 coordinate 47,109, forward strand.
CTGTAAGTGGAAACCATGTTTATTGTCCGTTACATGATCAAAAAGTAGACTTAAAGACTGGTGAGTTAGAGGACTCTGAATTAGAATGCGTTACGGTATATGATGTGGAAGTTCATAATGGAGATGTGTATCTATGCCTGTAAATGATTTAGGAAAAGTTTTTCTTGTTGGTGCTGGACCAGGAAACCCTATGTTGCTCACCAAAAAAGCAGAATATTTAATTAGAACAGCAGATATTATATTTTATGATCGGTTAGTTAATCCAGTTATATTACAGATTGCAAATCCCCTTACAGAAATTGTCGATGTTGGTAAAAAACCATATCACAAACATATAAATCAAGAAGAAATCAATGAGAAAATCATATTTGCAGCTAAACATCATCAGCGTGTCGTTAGATTAAAAGGTGGAGACCCATCTATATTTGGGCGCGTGCAAGAAGAAACGCATGCACTTTTCAAACAAAATATAGCATTCGAAATTGTGCCTGGTATTACGACTGCAAGTGCAGCAGTAGCCAGTTTAGGAATTGGATTGACAGCAAGGAATATTGCCAAAAGTGTCATATTCACTACGGGTTCTTATTGCAACGATCAAACTCAAATGTTTGATTTAAAAAGTCTTATGAATGGTGGGACTTTAGCCATATACATGGGTATGAAAAAGTTAACAGATATTTTGGATTATATATACACAGAAGCGCAGATTGATTATCCGGTGGTTATATTAAAACACGTTTCTTTATATAATGAACGAGTAATTTCTGGTAAATTGTCTACAATTGCTAAAAAAATGAATGAACAACAGTGGCATCAACCTGGTATCTTACTTATTGGTGAATTGTTGGATGAGCAATATATTAGGTATGAAAATATAAAAGATAATAGCTCTAAAACTTACTTAATTAAAGGCCCCCGAAATAAAGCAATTGAAAAAGTATTCGAACTTTGCGAAACAGGAAATAACTGTTTGTTACAACCAGATAACAATATAACTTATCATCAAAGTCAGCTTATGCTATATGAACAATTGCAAGATCAATGGGCGTTTGATGCAGTCATTGAACTAGGGAAATCTTAATCAAGAAATTCCATCTAATAAACTGTAATAATGATTTATTTTTAAGATTAAACAAAGAGAAGCAGAAAATTTTCTAATAAAGATCGCGTTATACCATAAGCATTTGAGATTGATTTATATCTCAGATGCTTATTTTACTATAGGAAAATAACGTATGTGGATATACCTATTTTGAGATTGTAAACCTAGAGCGTTTGCATAAGTTAAATGATGATTGATATCACTTTAAAAAAATATTATTTATTGTTGTATCTATTTTTATAATGCACATACTAATTAATATAAAAACCATAATTAACTACAGTTTTCTATACAAATACAGAAATCTTATGATAAAAAATAACAATTGCATAGCAATATAAATATATAGTTATTTAAAAATTTACAATAAATTAATTTATTACAATATAAAATGTGTTATGGTGTATTTATACAGTTATTAATTGGGGAAACAACATTATTTTGAGGAGTGTAATATTCAAAAAAATAATATGAGGTGATTTTAATGAACAAGAATTATGGCAAATTAACAAAAGAGAGCAAGCAAAGATTTAGTATCAGAAAGTATGCTGTAGGTGCAGTATCTGTATTAGCAGGAACATTTTTCTTAATGAATGGTGATATTTCAGAAGCAAGTGAAGCAAATAATGATCATGGAGCTAGCTATACAGAGGTAAACAAAGGAATTGATGATGAAAAAAATAATACATTAACAACAAATCATCAACAAGATACATCTTTAACAAATAACCAAGCAGAAGATACAAATAAAACGTTCAAATTACAATCTGAAACACCTCAGTCAACGAATCAAAAACAAAATGAACAAGAAAACCAACAATTAAAAACATTTGCTAAAGAAGAAGTTAATGAAAACCAAGCAGCAGAAGAAAATCAAACAACAGAAGAAAAAGTAGAGACAGATGAAAATCAAGCAACAGAAGAAGAAGTAGAGACAGATAAAGAAGAAGCAACAGAAGAAGAAGTAGAGACAGATGAAGATCAAGCAACAGAAGAAGTAGAGACAGATGAAGACCTAGCAACAGAAGAAGAAATAGAGACAGATGAAGATCAAGCAACAGAAGAAGTAGAGACAGATGAAGATCAAGCAACAGAAGAAGAAGTAGAGACAGATGAAGATCAAGCGTCAGACAAAGAAGAAGCAACAGACGAAGACCAAGCAACAGATAAAGAAGAAGCAACAGATGAAGATCAAGCAACAGAAGAAATAGAAACAGATGAGGATCAAGCATCAGATAAAGAAGAAACAACAGACGAAGATCAAGCAACAGATAAAGAAGAAGCAACAGATGAGGATCAAGCATCAGACAAAGAAGAAGCAACAGACGAAGATCAAGCAACAGATAAAGAAGAAGCAACAGATGAGGATCAAGCATCAGACAAAGAAGAAGCAACAGACGAAGATCAAGCAACAGATAAAGAAGAAGCAACAGATGAGGATCAAACAACAGATAAAGAAGAAGTAACAGATGAGGATCAAACAACAGATAAAGAAGAAGTAACAGATAAGGATCAAACAACAGATAAAGAAGAAGTAACAGATGAGGATCAAACAACAGATGACAAAGTGAAACAAGAAAAAGAGCAGGAAACAGCTGCAACAGATAAAAACATGAAAGAATCTAATGCTCGCCAACGTGCTCAGGTGCAACAAAGTGAAGTAAAACAATTACTTAAATCATCTAAAAAAGCGGAACAAGGTGAACATATCAATAAACACCCTATTATATTAGTACACGGATTTTTAGGTTTAGTGGGTGATAATAAACCTAGCGTATATCCAAATTATTGGGGTGGCAAAAAATATAAAGTAAAAGAAGAATTAGAAAAAGCCGGCTACGAAGTTTATGAAGCAAGTGTAGGTGCATTTAGCAGTAACTATGATCGTGCAGTTGAGTTATATCACTTTATAAAAGGTGGTAAAGTCGACTATGGGGCAGCGCATGCAGCCAAATATGGACATGATAGATATGGCAATGAATATGAAGGTGTTATGCCAGATTGGCAACCAGGACAAAAAGTACATTTAGTTGGTCACAGTATGGGCGGACAAACGATTCGTTTATTAGAACAATTTTTACGTTTTGGTAATCCAGAAGAAATTAAATATCAAAAAGAACATGGCGGTACGATTTCACCTTTATTCCAAGGTCAAAAAGATAATATGATATCTTCAATAACAACATTAGGAACACCTCATAAAGGTTCTCAAGCCTCAGATAAATTAGCGAACAGAGACCTTGCTAAGAAGTTAATGAATGATGTTGGTAAATTAGGCGGAAATAAAGCTTCAGATGTTGATTTAGGATTTGGACACTGGGGATTAAAACAAAAACCAGATGAAAGTTATTTAGATTATGTAAAAAGAGTTAAGGACAGTCCTCTATGGGATACAGAAGATAATGCGGTAAGAGACTTAACGACTTTTGGTGCAGAAGATTTAAATTTAAATACATCTATTAATCCTAATATTGTCTATACGTCTTATGCAGGTCAAGCTTCTCATGCTGGACCATTAGGTAATCACCGTCCTAATATTGGTCAATATTTCCTAATGAATCTGACGAGTAATTTAATTGGTTCAGATAGCAAAGTAGAATGGAAAGAAAACGACGGTGTTGTGCCAGTCATTTCTGCGCTCAATCCAACTGGTCAAAAAGCTAAAAATGTAGATGATATTTCAAAAGCAACTGAAAAAGGTGTATGGCAAGTATTACCTATTAAAAAGAATTGGGATCATGTAGATTTTATTGGCATTGATGACTTAGATCATAAAAGAACAGGTGAAGAATTAGAAGCCTTTTATACAGGTATCGTTGATCATTTAATGCGCGTAGAAGAGCAAGATGAGGAAAACGTTGCAGTATAGAGCATGAAATATAAAGATTTAAAATAACATAAATTTGATAGTTAAAGCTTCCTTTACGCTATTTATGAGTATGACACATGGTTGATCAATATCAACATTGAGCATATTCATTAAAAAGTGTAAGGGAAGTTTTTGTTTATACCCACTAAGAAATTAGTGGGTATTTTCATGTAATTAGGTAAATCCCTAATATTTAGACTATGTGAAAAAATGTACAATCAAGTTAAGAAGTTGCATTAATTAATATATGAGGTTCTGCAATGAGTTTTATTAATTATGTAAGAAGGAGATAACTATGAAAAAATTGGGATTACAATTCTTCAAGCCAACAGAAAAATTTAATGGTGACTGGTCAATCTTAGAAAGTAAAAGTCGTGAATGGGAAAAAATGTATAGAGAACGTTGGAGTCATGACAAAGTAGTAAGAACGACACATGGAGTGAATTGTACGGGGTCTTGTTCTTGGAAGGTGTTTGTGAAAAATGGTGTGATTACTTGGGAAAATCAACAAACCGACTATCCTAGTTGTGGACCAGACTTACCTGAATTTGAACCACGCGGTTGTCCTAGGGGTGCTTCTTTTTCTTGGTATGAGTATAGTCCTTTACGCATTCGCTATCCTTATATTCGTGGGAAGTTATGGGAACTATGGACAGAAGCATTAGAGACACATGAAAACAATACCGTAGCTGCTTGGGCTTCAATTGTTGAAAATGAAGAAAAAGCTAAGATATACAAACAAGCAAGAGGTAAGGGTGGATTAGTTAGAACAAATTGGAAAGATGTTTCTAAACTTATATCAGCTCAAATCATTTATACAATTAAGAAATATGGGCCAGATAGATTGGCTGGTTTTACACCAATTCCTGCAATGTCAATGTTAAGTTACGCTTCTGGTGCGCGTTTTATGAGTTTGCTAGGTGGAGAAATGTTGAGTTTTTATGATTGGTATGCTGATTTACCGCCAGCGTCTCCACAAATATGGGGTGAACAAACAGATGTGCCAGAATCTAGTGACTGGTACAACGCAGCTTATATTATGATGTGGGGATCTAATGTACCCTTAACAAGAACACCAGACGCGCATTTTATGACAGAAGTTCGCTATAAAGGTACAAAAGTAGTATCAGTTGCACCTGATTATGCAGAAAATGTTAAATTTGCTGACAACTGGTTAGCGCCAAATCCTGGAACAGACGCGGCAGTGGCACAAGCGATGACACATGTTATTTTACAAGAACATTATGTCAATGAACCTAATGACTATTTTATTAATTACGCAAAACAATATACGGATATGCCATTTGTCCTTATGTTAGATGAAGATAAAAACGGCTTAAAAGCTGGGCGTTTCTTACGGGCACATGATTTAGGTCAATCTACTGAAAATAGCGAGTGGAAGCCTGTGGTTTTTGATAAATTAGCAAAACAAATAACAGTTCCAAATGGTACGATGGGTCAACGTTGGGAAGAAGGCAAACAATGGAATTTGAAACTTGAAAATGAAGAAGGTAATCAAATCGACCCAGCAATGAGTTTTGCCGAAGATGAATATGAATTAAAACATATACAGTTTCCATTTTTTAATAATGAAGGTAACGGCATATTTGAGCGTCCAATTGCCGTTCAAAAACTTAAATTAGCAAATGGTGAAGAGAAATACGTGACTACAGTGTTTGATTTGATAACAAGTCAGTATGGTGTGAAACGTTTCAATCATGAATTAGAGGCATCAGGCTATGATGATGCAGCATCTTATTATACGCCAGCATGGCAAGAAAAAATCACGGGTGTGAAAAAAAGTGTTGTGACCCAAGTTGGTCGAGAGTTTGCACAAAATGCAATAGATACTAACGGACGTTCAATGATTATCATGGGAGCTGGTATTAATCATTGGTTTAACTCGGATACGATTTACCGTTCCATTTTAAATTTAGTATTACTTTGCGGCTGCCAAGGCGTAAACGGCGGGGGGTGGGCACATTATGTTGGTCAGGAAAAATGTCGCCCAATTGAAGGGTGGAATACCATTGCTTTTGCGAAAGATTGGCAAGCACCACCACGTTTACAAAACGGCACAAGTTGGTTCTACTTTGCAACAGACCAATGGAAATATGAAGAATCAAATATCGATAGTTTGAAATCTCCATTGGCAGAAAATATTAAACATCAACATCCTGCTGATTACAATGTCTTAGCTGCTAGATGTGGTTGGTTGCCCTCTTATCCTCAATTTGATAGAAACAGTTTATCTTTTGGTGAGGAAGCGAAAGACGCTGGAGAATTTAATAATGAAGCAATCATGAAACGGGCGATTGAGTCCGTGAAGTCTAGAGAAACGAAATTTGCAATTGAAGATCCAGATTCAAAACAGAATCATCCAAAAACATTGTTCCTTTGGCGCTCTAATTTAATATCAAGTTCTGCTAAAGGACAAGAATACTTTATGAAACACTTACTCGGTGCGAAATCAGGTTTATTAGCTGAGCCAAACGAAGAGGTGAAACCAGAAGAAATTCAATGGAGAGAAGATACAGAAGGTAAACTGGATTTGCTTGTATCGCTTGATTTTAGAATGACATCCACACCATTGTATTCAGATATAGTTTTACCTGCTGCAACCTGGTATGAAAAACATGACTTGTCATCGACAGATATGCACCCATTTGTACACCCATTTAATCCGGCGATAGACCCATTATGGGAATCACGTTCAGATTGGGATATTTTTAAGACATTGAGTAAAGAAATCTCAGAAATGGCTAAAATACATCTTAAAGGTGTTTATAAAGATGTTGTTACCGCACCACTTGCACACGATTCAAAACAAGAAATATCTAATGTGAATGGCATAATTAAAGATTGGACGAAGGGTGAAATTGAAGCAATACCTGGAAAAACAATGCCAGGTTTTGCAGTAGTCGATAGGGATTATACTAAAATATTTGATAAATACGTTACAGTAGGGCCTTTATTAGAAAAAGCTAAAATAGGGGCTCATGGCGTAAGTTTCTTAGTAGCAGAACAATATGAAGAGTTAAAAAGCATGGTTGGAACGTGGAATGAAGAAGGCGAGGATTCCATAAAAAATAATAGACCAAGATTAGATACTGCAAGACGAGCTGCAGACGTTGTATTAAATTTATCTTCAGCTACCAATGGTAAGTTATCGCAAAAATCTTATGAAGATTTAGAACAACAAACAGGTATGCCGTTGAAAGATATTTCAAGTGAACGCGCATCAGAAAAAATTTCATTTTTAAATATAACTGCTCAACCCCGAGAAGTCATTCCAACAGCTGTGTTCCCGGGCTCAAATAAAAATGGTAAACGTTATTCACCATTTACTACTAATATAGAACGTTTAATTCCATTTAGAACATTAACAGGACGACAAAGTTATTACGTTGACCATGAAGTGTTCCAGCAATTCGGAGAAAGTTTACCTGTGTATAAACCAACTTTACCACCAATGGTATTTGGTACGAGAGACAAGAAAGTAACGGGAGATGAAAGTACGCTTGTCTTACGCTATTTAACACCACATGGTAAATGGAATATCCACTCCACTTATCAAGATAACCAACATATGTTGACTTTATTTAGAGGTGGTCCAACTGTATGGCTTTCCAATGAGGATGCAGAAAGAAATGATATCAAAGATAATGACTGGTTAGAAATATATAACCGAAATGGTGTTGTAACAGCAAGAGCAGTCGTATCTCATAGAATGCCAAGAGGCACGATGTTTATGTATCATGCTCAAGATAAACATATTGAAACGCCAGGGTCACAAATAACAGAAACAAGGGGTGGTTCACATAATGCCCCCACACGTATTCATTTAAAGCCAACACAACTTGTTGGAGGTTATGCACAAATTAGTTATCACTTTAACTACTATGGACCAATAGGGAATCAGAGAGATGTTTATGTAGCAGTAAGAAAGCTGAAGGAGGTTGACTGGCTTGAAGATTAAAGCACAAATTGCAATGGTGTTAAATTTAGATAAATGTATAGGGTGTCACACGTGCAGTGTTACTTGTAAGAGTACGTGGACTAACCGTCCTGGTGCGGAATACATGTGGTTTAACAACGTAGAAACGAAGCCTGGTATTGGTTATCCTAAACAATGGGAAGATCAAGAGCAATATAAGGGCGGTTGGTATTTAAATAAAAAAGGTAAATTAGAACTGAAATCAGGCAGTAAGTTATCGAAAATTGCTCTAGGGAAAATATTTTACAATCCTAATATGCCAGTGATTAAAGATTACTATGAGCCTTGGACTTATAATTATGAAAATCTTACAACAGCAAAAGCTGGAAATCACTCTCCGGTAGCTACAGCCCATTCGTTGATCTCGGGTGATAAATTAAACTTAGAATGGGGACCAAACTGGGAAGATGATTTGGCAGGTGGTCATGTTACTGGACCAGAAGATCCCAATATTAAACGTATTGAAGAAGATATTAAATTTCAATTTGATCAAACATTTATGATGTATTTACCTAGGTTATGTGAACATTGTTTGAACCCAAGTTGTGTAGCATCATGTCCATCTGGAGCAATGTATAAACGTGACGAAGATGGAATTGTACTTGTAGATCAGGATGCTTGTCGTGGTTGGAGATATTGTATGACAGGTTGCCCATACAAAAAAGTATATTTCAACTGGAAAACAAATAAAGCAGAGAAATGTACATTCTGCTTCCCTCGTATTGAGGCAGGGATGCCAACGGTATGTTCAGAAACGTGCACGGGTAGAATGCGTTATTTAGGCGTATTACTTTATGATGCTGATAGAGTAGAAGAAGCTGCTACAGCTGAAAACGAACAAGAATTATACGAAAAACAATTGGATTTATTTTTGAATCCTTTTGATGAAACAGTAATAGAACAAGCACAAAAAGATGGAGTCTCATTAGAATGGATAGAAGCTGCTCAGAATTCTCCAGTCTATAAATTAGCTATTGAATATAAATTAGCATTTCCTTTACATCCAGAATATCGCACGATGCCAATGGTATGGTATTGTCCACAACTTAGCCCTATTATGAGTTATTTTGAAGGACAAACTGCAGCAAAGGCGAATCGAAATCCTGATATGATTTTTCCGGCAATTGAAGAAATGAGGTTACCAATTCAATATTTGGCTAACTTATTTACAGCAGGTGATACTGTACCAGTGAAATCTGCATTACAACGTATGGCAATGATGAGAAGTTACATGCGTGCACAGGTTACTAATAAACCTTTTGAAGTTAATAAGTTAACAAGAGTAGGTTTAACTGAACGTCAAACAAAAGATATGTACCGACTGTTAGCTATTGCAAAACATGAAGATCGATTTGTAATACCTACTTCTCATAAAGAGATGTATATGGACACGTATCGAGATCAAGGCAGTCAAGGATATAGTGGAGAATACTTTGGTTCAAATTGTGAGGGATGTGGCGTGCCTGTAACTACTGCTTCTGGGAAATCTAGCCAGGAAATCTATAACGATAATTTCTATGGAGGGATTTTCCGTGATTAATTTAGCGAAGTTTAACAAGTATCAAGAGACATTCGGATATTTGGCTCAGCAACTTGCCTTTCCAGAAAAGTTAACGCTTCATCCAAAAATATTTGAAGACGTTATTAATTCACAACATCCTGCTTATGAAGATTTGATAAAATATAGAGAACAAATGTATGAACTCAGTTTATTACAAATAAAGCAATTATACTCAGAAACATTTGATTTCAATAAAACTGCTCCACTTTACATGACCTATAATAAATTTGATACACAAAAAGAGCGAGGGCAATTATTAGCTAAGTTAAAAGTATTATATGAAATGTTTGGATTGAAAATGGTAGATAACGAATTGTCTGATTTTCTACCATTAATGCTTGAATTTTTATATATCGCACAGTGGGAGAATGATCCACGAGCAAACGCGAACATTGAATTTGTCATTATGATTATTGAGGACGGCACTTATGCAATGGCAAAGCAGTTTGCAGAAGAGCATAGTCCATATTATTTCTTGGTAAAAAGTTTGAGAGAAACGTTAAAAGCTTGTATAAACCTTACAAATGAGGTGACACAACATGTTTAATCAATTTTTATGGGTGATTTTGCCTTATTTATGCCTAGCAATATTTTTTATTGGTCATCTTTCTAGATATAAGTTTGATAAATTTTCTTGGACTGCAAAATCTAGTGAATTCATAGAAAAGAAACAACTTAAATGGGGCAGTTTAATGTTTCATTTGGGTATTATTCCTGTAGCAATGGGACATATAGTAGGTTTGTTTATTCCTGCTTCTTGGCTAACAGCAGTAGGTGTTAGTGATCATTTATACCATATTGGCGCTGTTTATATTGGGAGTATTTTTGGTATAATAACACTGATTGGTATGTTGTTATTAACTGTACGACGAGTAACGATAAAAAATATTAGAAGTTTAAGTTCTGCATCAGATATCATTGTTAATTTTTTATTATTAGCAATCGTTTTTATGGGTTGTTATGCAACACTCGTAACTAATGCAACGACACCATCATTTGATTATCGAGAGACAATATCAATTTGGTTCAGACAGTTATTTATATTTTCTCCAGATGCTGATTTAATGTTACAGGTGCCACTTGCTTTTAAAACACATATTCTATTAGGCTTTATTATTATGGCATTTTGGCCATTCACCAGACTAGTACATGTATGGAGTGTGCCACTTACTTATGCAACCCGTAGCTACATTATTTATCGTAAACACAAAGTTTGAATGGAGGCGATAAGTTGAATGCATTATTATTAAATAAAAGTATAAATTATCAATCAGTTTTAGATTCAATACGCGTAGAAGAAGGGTTTGATTTTGCATCGTTGGCGTTTTACGAGCATGAAAGTAATATTTCTCGTATTAAATGGTGTTATGCTTCAGGCAATTTAAACAATCGCTATCAGTTAATTGTTTTGCGCAAGGGTAAAGGTTTGGCTGGCAATGTAATGAAAACAGGAAAGCGCATGGTTATTGAAAATGTAGAGCGAACGCTACCAACACATGAAAAACATAAATATCCAATTGTTTTATGTGAATTATTAACAGCGATGATTGCAATCCCACTATGGTATGAAAATCAAGTTTGTGGTGTTTTATTATTAGGTCAAAGAAACCATAAGCCATTGCCCAAAACATATAAAACAATATCACTTAAAAGTAAATTATGTGTGTTTAATGAAGAAGATTAGGTGGCTATAATGAAAATAAATCAAAAGTTAAATATGCACGACTTATTGATGAAATATTTTAATAATACCAGTGAAAAAATTGTATTTGTTGATAATCAAGGACAAGTCATAGCCATGAACAAAGCCGCGAATGATATTATCGCGCTTGATAATAACTATGAAGGCATGACTAATGCCATTTGTAAGCATTGCGACGGTTATACCAACGAATATGATTTGCAATCTTGTAGACATTGTTTTTTAGAAGCTGAAACTGTTGGAAATACTAGCTTTCAAGTGTTTATGAAAACAACACAAGGAACTGTAGAGCCTTTTGCTGCAACTTTCCAAACTATAGATAGCACAAAAGGAATCAAAGCATTCACACTACAAAATGTTTCGCCACAAATAGAGCGCCACGACAAAATGTATCAGCGTAAAATGATGCAGAAAACTATCTTTGCACAAGAAAATGAAAGAAAACGTATCTCACGTGAATTACATGATAGTGTCGTCCAAGAATTATTAAACATAGATGTTGAGTTAAGACTCTTAAAGTATCAGCGACAAATAGATAACTTAGTAGATGGATCAAAGCGAATTGAAGGTTTAATGTCCAAATTAATTGATGATATTCGCAATCTATCAGTAGAATTAAGACCTTCATCTTTGGATGATTTAGGCTTAGATGCAGCGTTCAAGACATATTTTAAGCAGGTTGAAGCTAATTATGGTATCAAAGTTATATATCAGTCAAACTTAAAAACGTGTCGGTTTAAGAGTGAAATTGAAACGGTTGTCTATAGAGTTGTTCAAGAAGCATTATTTAATGCAATAAAATATGCAAATGTTGATAAAGTTGAAATAGAAGTTCATGTAAGCGAACAAAAATTAATTGCAGAAATTATTGATAGAGGAAGAGGGTTTATAAAGACAGACCAGCCTCAGGGAACAGGCTTAGGACTTTATGGAATGCACGAGCGAGCAGAATTAGTAAATGCAGAAGTTAATATTGATACACAAATAGGAAGAGGGACAATTGTGACACTTCAAGTTCCAATTTAGGGGATAAGGAGATATTAATTTTGAGAATAGTTATTGCAGATGATCATGCAGTGGTGCGTACAGGATTTTCGATGATATTAAATTATCAAGAAGATATGGAAGTAGTGGGCACTGCTGCCGATGGTGTGGAAGCTTATCAAAAAGTGATGAAATACAAACCAGATGTGCTCATTATGGATTTAAGTATGCCACCAGGTGAATCAGGACTTATAGCAACGAGCAAAATATTAGAAAGTTTCCCAGAAACGAAAATTTTAATATTAACGATGTATGATGATGAAGAATATCTGTTTCATGTTTTAAGAAATGGTGCAAAGGGCTATATATTAAAAAATGCACCGGACGAACAATTACTATTAGCAATTAGAACTGTCGTTAAGGGTGAAACTTATATAGATATGAAGCTGACAACATCATTGGTAAATGAGTTTGTGAGTAATTCAGCACAAGATAACGGAGACAAAACTGATCCATTTAAAATTTTATCAAAACGTGAAATAGAAATATTACCACTAATTGCCAAAGGATACGGAAATAAAGATATTGCTGAAAAACTATTTGTTTCAGTTAAAACAGTAGAAGCACATAAAACACATATCATGCAGAAATTAGAATTGAAATCTAAACCAGAATTAGTTGAGTATGCCATGAAGAAAAAATTAATTGACTTTTAAAAAGTAGAATTACTAAATGATTAGAAGAGGCAGGGGCATAATAATATGTCACTGTCTTTTTATAGTGGGAAATGCAAAAAGAAATAAAGTACTAAAATTATGCTTCAAAGTAGGGAAAACTCCTTATTGCTTAAGGGACACTCCTTATGTTCATTGTTTCACAAAGATTTTATAATTGAACTGTAACCAGCATGCTGCAAGTTTAGCACCTTTAGGCTTACGTAAAAACCATTAAGGTTTTAAAAAATTAAAGCATTTAGAACATTTGCAGTTTGCTGGCCTCAATTATAAAAATATTTATAAAATGAAGGTGAAATGAATGAACAAAGCAAGTGGTGGTTTTCAACTTACATTACAGTCTTTAAGTCTTGTAGTGGGATTCATGGCATGGAGTATTATTGCCCCGCTTATGCCCTACATCTCTCAGGATGTGCAAATAACAGATAGCCAATTATCTATTGTTTTAGCTATTCCTGTTATATTAGGCTCTGTACTAAGAGTACCATTTGGATATTTAACAAACATTATTGGTGCGAAATGGGTGTTTTTTTGTAGTTTTATTATATTGCTATTTCCAATTTATTTTTTAAGTCAAGCACAGACACCAGCTAATTTGATGGTATCTGGGTTCTTCCTTGGTGTTGGTGGGGCAGTGTTCTCTGTAGGTGTGACCTCAATACCAAAATATTTTCCAAAAGAAAAAGTTGGCTTAGCGAATGGGATATATGGCATGGGAAATATTGGTACAGCAATTTCTTCATTTTTAGCACCACCGATAGCAGGCATCATAGGATGGCAAACAACAGTTAGGGGTTATTTAATTATTATTGTACTTTTTGCCTTCCTTATGTTTATATTTGGAGATGCTAAAGAAGAAAAAATAAAAGTAGCATTAATGAAGCAATATAAACTATTCTTGAAAGATCTAAGATTATATTATTTATCACTTTGGTATTTTATTACATTTGGTTCTTTCGTTGCATTTGGTTTATTTTTACCTAATTTTTTAGTGGAAAATTTTGGTATTAGTGAAGTGGATGCGGGTGTCAGAACAGGTATATTTATCGCATTAGCGACTTTTCTAAGACCGTTAGGAGGGGTCTTAGGAGACAAGTTTAGTGCAGTGAAATTATTGATGCTTGATTTTATATTGATGATTATAGGTGGCATTGTGCTAGGTCTATCAAGTGAGATTATTTTATTTACTGTAGGTTGTTTACTTATCAGTATGTGTGCGGGCATTGGAAATGGATTAATATTTAAACTTGTTCCTTCCTACTTTGGAAAAGAAGCAGGTTCGGCAAATGGTATTGTTTCAATGATGGGTGGACTAGGAGGATTCTTTCCACCGTTAGTTATTTCTTATGTTACAAAGATTACCGGTACAAGTCATTTTTCATTTATCTTGTTAGCAATAGTAGGGACAATTGCGTTAATTACAATGGTACATATTAAGAAACGTGAAACTTTAACCCTCTGAAAATAAGCAAAAAAAGGCTGAGACACCTCTATAGAATCTCAGCCACTTTTTTGATTTATTAATTAATGATTTTCAATGAATCATAACATGTAATATACGTTACTTCTGTTAATCGATTTGAATATTTGATGAAGTTTGATCTTCTTGCTCTTTTTTAGGTAATGTAACATTTAACATGCCATTTTCAAATGATGCTTTAATAGCATTTTCATTAATATTTTCAAATGGGTATTGTCGTTTTACATTGCTTGCGCTACGTTCTTGATGAATTATACGACCTTCTTCATCCTTTTCACTATTTTCAACAATTTGTTTACCTTCAATAGTTAAAACATTATTTTCAAATTGTAAAGTGATATTTTCTTTTTGAAAGCCAGGTAGCTCAGCTTCCACTATATAAGCGTTGTCTAGTTCTTTTACATCTGATTTGATGCTTGTACTATCTGGAAATTGTTCAAAGAATTGACGTCCAAAGTCTTTAAATAATGCTCCAGGATTTCCTTCGAAAAATGAATTGTTAAATGGTCTCATATCAAAAGCCATAATACATCTCTCCTTTGAATTTTTTATGAAAATTAATCTATTGAAATTTGTGTTTTTGTTTGTTTTATCGGCAGTGTTACAGTTAAAATACCATTCGACATTGAAGCTTTAATTGCACTGGTATCTATATTTTTGAAGATGAAGTGTCTGCTTTGCTCATCTTTACTACGCTCTTTAATAAGATAAGCCACATCGTCATAAGGTGTTTCTAAATTTTTTACAGATATTGTGAGTGTTTTATCATCATAGTTTATTGAAACATTTTCTTTTTGATAACCAGGAAGCTCAGCTTCAACTGTGTATTGATTATCTGTTTGATATACGTTTACTTTGAAATCGTGATGGTCTGATAATAAACTGTCTAATAAATCTTGTGGAAGACTGCTAGTACTTTGTATCATCTCTTATCACCTCTCCTTTTATCTTACAAGTATATTATAATACTATAGTCAAAGAAAGTCAAAGTCAAAGATTGGTATATTAAAAAACACCACATATCACGAGGTGTTCATCAAAAAAGTCACACTTTATTAAAAATACATGGATAGGAATAAATAAAGATTTAAAAGAAGAAACTAAAAAAGATAAGTAAAGTCAAAAATGATAAGACATTAAACTTTTAACTTAACTTATCCTTCGCAGGTTAAATATTTTTTTGAAAATGTTTGTTTACAAAATTTTGCAATGTTTCTTTTAAATCGATGGCTTCGTCAATTTCCATATCAAATTCACTAAAGACGCGCTTTGAAATATTAGAAAGAGGTGCTTTGACTTCTCTTCCTTTTGTGGTAAGCGCTATTTGCAAATTACGCTCGTCATCAATCTCACGTGTTCTTGTCACATAGCTTTTTTTTTCTAATTTTTTTAATAATGGTGTGAGCGTACCTGAATCTAGAAATACACGTTCGCCAAGTGTTTTAATATTTAATTTTTCTTCTAAGCCAATTGCCAAAAGAACTATGTAACCTGTATATGTTAAATCAAATTCTTTTAAATAAGTTGTATACTTCTTAATTATTTCCTTAGAAGAAACATAAAAAAGAAAACATAGCTGTCTTTCTAATGTGTTGTCGTTTTCCTCCATTTAAATCACCCCTTATGAAGGTTAACCTTATTATGAACAATGTCCATTGTCAAGGAACAGTTGTGCGCCTCTTTAATAATTTTTAAATAATATTTTTGATAGAATACATAATACAAAACAAAAACTAAAAATTCAAAGTATTATGCGGCAGTATATTATTATTCTGATACCTAAAGTTGAAGAGATTATTAATTGAAATGAGGAATGAATTTAAGAAGATTTTGTTACAAAAATAGTTTAATACTTTATTAATGAAGTGTAATCAGTCATAATAATAACATTATGGATTTTAATATAGGTATATACTTTGATGTATAAAAAGTTTGAAAACAGTTCTAAATTATAATTTTCATGGAAGTTATTGTTTTAATAGAAGGAGTTTAATGATGAAAACATTTTTTAAAATCATAGGACTATTAGTCATATCACTGATTATCGCTATTGTGTTTTTCTTTGGTATGAGAACGTATCAGGGTCATAAAAATTTGGAATTAGTTGATCATTATATGGATGAAAAGAATTTAACAGAAGAAATTAAGTCAGAAAAAACGCTGTATAGTGCTAAAAAAGGGCTCTACTATAAAAAAGTAGTATTCAAAGATGATCCTAAATATACTTATGTAGTTCAACCAATAAGCACTTTTAAAGGCATTCTAGTTCAAGGATTTGACAGTGAAACAAATAAAAATGTAAAAGATGCAAAACACAATGCATTTAAACAAGACTACAAACCTAAAGAGTAACATTAAAAATTGCTTAAATAATTTAAGTGACCAAAATGGGGCTAAGACATTATATATGTCTTAGCCCCATTTTGTTTTATCTACAGAGTTATTAAATTTTAGGGATAGTATAATACGCTAAAAAAATAACGTATATTATGTTACTAGATTATGGAACGTGATGAAGAAAAATAGTGAAGAATGTGAATTATGCTATATGTGAAAAACAGATGAATGAAATAGCAATGGTTTAGCTCTTTTTATTTAAGCTGTATAGACGATCGATATGTAGCTTAAATAATATTCAAATGAGAATTTACGCATTAATTGTGTAGGAAAATTTAATTAGAACCTGTGTAAATGTTAAGAGAAACACCTTATTCACAATAGTTATAGCAAAAAGCGGAAATGCTTACGATAAAGAAAAAGAACAAGCATATTTAAAACCGATAAAATTTAATTGAATTCTGATATTAAAAGCCTAAGCGTATTATCATACGTTTAGGGTTATTTATAAAAACAGATTGTTGAAGCCTGAATTAAAGGCTTCAACAATCTGCAACTGAAATCATATTTCTCAAAAAGTCTGGTACATGATTGATGCGTACTAAACTTATTTTATATTGTAAGTAGGTAATTGAATTGAAAATGCAATTCAAATCCAGTTTTTTAAATGATGGTCATACTTGTCAGGTGAAGGTAACGAAAAAATTTTGATAATTAGGTTTCTATCCTACTCCCACGATTTACATACCTTTCATGTCACCCATGTCATGGATTTTCATCATTAATCCATGAGGGATGTCATCATGGTTCACTACTTCCATTTTACTATAAGTAGCGTCACCATCAGATTTTATTAATTTAACAAAGTCTCCTTTTTTAGGTGAAAAATCAGATTTTGCTGGTAATTTAACATTTTTTTCAATTTTATGATCTTTTTCACTTATTACTTTTTCAGCTGTCGTTGTGTCTTTCATATAGCCGTAATAAGTCTCCTTTTGACCGCTAGAAACCATCATTATAATTAATACAATAGCTAATATTAACATGATTGCACTTAAAACGATTGCGAATAATTTACCTTTTTTCAATGCGAGACTCTCCTTTTCACTAGTTTCTTCTGTTATATCTAAATTTCTGTGACTTTGCAATTTAAAAGGTGTTATTTTAATACACGAGAATAAATTGAAAACGTACATAGAATAATATTGACCTATAGTTGATGAATGGAAACATCCAATTAATTCTAAGATGGCAGGATGCGTATATATTTTAATTCATCATGATGCAAAGTAAGCTGCAAAGGTGAACCGGATTGCACGAAGTGTTTGATTTCAGCTTTAGGAATAGTAGATTGTTTAATACACCACAATAATGATCTTTCAATATAAGTGTCATTAAATGAAGCAGGAAGTGCGTAATCAATAAAACCATGTTCTCTATTTAGTGTTTGGATAAAAAGTGTTGCATTGGAAGGTAAATCATTTTCCTTTAAAACATACTTTAGAACTTCATGTGTCGATGACCTTTGATAGGGTGCATTAAACAGTAGTAAATGGATAGTTTGGTCCTCTTGTAAAATCATATAGTTTTGATGAAGCGCAATACGTTTACTGATGAATGGCTTTATAAATTGATATAAATACATTAATGGCTCATAGATACCATGATTGTTCATTAAGGCAATATCATATGTATCTTTACGCATCAGCCCATAGCCAACGCCACTACCTTTTTGTAACATAATCAACATATGACACATAAGGTCTGTAGTTTGCAAAGGATATTTAGCATCATATACTAAAAATCCTTTTTTAGATAATTTTGTATAAACAAACTTTGAAGCGTCAATTTGAGTTTCTTCAATAAGTTTATTATAGTACTCAAAATGACTCATAGAACTATTGAAACTGCTACTCTTTTGGTTAAGTAATACTTTGACTTTTTCTTGCTCGATATCAACAAAATGAAAATCGAAGCTAAGTTTATTAAGCAAATTATATGCTTTCTTTAATGAAGGGGACTGTTCTATTACACCTTCAACAGTGATGGCTATTTTGATATTGAGATTTACATTGTAATTTTTTATTTTAATATATAAACGATTAATATCTGCTAGAGATAAATATGTGGCATCTAATAACATTAGAAAATTGTAATCACGCTTTTGTTTGATATACTCAGGTTTGAATTTTAAAAATTGAACTATCATCTTCTCTATGAAATCAAATTGCGTTAGAGATTTAATTCTTATAGCGATACCGACATAATTTGAAAATAACGCATCTATAAAGTCTATCATGCCAGTGATGCTTAAACGATCTAAGGCTAAATTTCGACTGTTATTAATTAAAATGTAGGCATTGGTTAAATCTTTAAAGCTAAGTTTGGTATTATAGTCCGATTGCACAATATCCATTAAATTATCAACATGTATAAAGACGGTGGGTATTTTCATATCATCATTAAAAGTTAGTTGATTTAAGTCTATGGTGATTTGATTTATAGCACGAGGTTTATCTAATGTATACGTTTCTAAAACATTTTGATAAGGGCTAATATCTTCATTAACTAGTTGTATGGTCATTTCGTGTTTGTTTTGAAATTTTTTTCGAAACGCATTTGGTGTCATTTGTAGAAAATTTCTAAATTGTTGAGTGTAGTTGGAATAATGATTAAAACCAATCTGTTCTGAAATATGATAAATTGTTTGCTTACTTTGAACAAGTTTAGAAAGTGAAAGCGTAATTTTTAAACTCGTAATATAGTTTTTAAAACTCATACCCAAGTGCTTTTTGAATAAAATTGAAATATATGGCGCTGATATATAAAATGTCTTGGATACGTCTTTGGATAGAAGTGGTAGCGATATATTAGTATTAATGAATTCTGTTATTTTATTTAGTAAAGTGTTTTCAGTATCAATCGTTGGAATATATACAGAGTTATCTTCAATTTTAGTTTCTTTGTTTAATATAGCGATGATTTCTGTGACTTTTGACGCATCAATATTAGATGTTTGGTTTAGTTGTTGAATCATAGTCAAAATTTGGTGTTTTAAATATGGTTCAGAATTGAGTAATTTAAAGTTATAATTGCAATTGAAGAAATTTTTTTCTAAATCAAGAAAACATCTGATAGGTATGCAGATTTCTACGAGTTGTTGCGCATAGGTTATCTGAAATAAATCGCAATGATTAATGATCATGATACGATTTCCAGCCGAGATCGTTCTTCCGTTTATAGCCATGTCTAGATGATTATTTAATGAAAATAATAATATTACTTGATCGATACAACGGCGTGTGACGGTATTTAAATACTCGTGTATACATAAAGTCGTATTGTCCATTGTAAAAGCAGCTCCTGAGATTAAATTAAAACGCAATAATTATATTGGATAAAATACATTATATTATAAAAAGTTGAGAATTTTAATCCTTTAAATATAAATATTTTTATATCTTGCAAAGTGATTTAATAACAAAAAATTAAATTTTTCGCAATGTAATGCGAGAGGCTGAAAATTTTTGCGATAAATACAGTTAATTTTTAAATCAAATTCAGAGGAGGAATACGATGGAACATATCTATTCTGATTTTTATAAACAACCTGTCAAAATAACTGAACGTAAGCCAGATGTGTTAGGTGTTGTACTTCATGACGATGCTGAAAATTATCAAGCTAAAGATTACATTGACTGGTTAAAAAAGAGAATAACCAATCATGAATTGGAAAAGGGGTGGGCGTGCGTATATGTCGATATGCATACTTGTTATTGGTTTCATCCATCTGAATATACAGAATGGCATTGTGGCAACACATTTGCAAATACACATTATATAGGCATAGAACGTTGTCAATCGAAAATAAATGGAGTACTAAATGATAAGGCATTTATGCGTAATGAGGAAGCGAGTTTCAAAATTGCTGCTTTGCTATTAAAAAAGTATCAATTACCTGTAAATCGACAAACAGTAAGATTGCATAAAGAGTTTTTTGAAACTGAATGTCCTGCGCGAGCGTGGTCAATTCATTTAGGAAATGTGAAGACAAACCAAGAGAACATAGAGAAATTAAAAGATTATTTTATTGAAAGGATTAAATCGTATGATAATTACAGCTCAGAGAAGACGCTAGATATCATAGGCTAAAATGATATATATAATAATGTGAGTATATTGCATTCTTTAATGGAACCGGTTACAATAAGTGTGAAGTATTTTGGTACCGGTTCCGTTGATTAGGAGGGAAATGAATGAATTATAAACAATCTGCAGTAGAGATATTGAGTGCAATCGGAGGAGAAGAGAATGTTGATGCAATGGCACATTGTGCTACACGTTTACGACTTGTATTGAAAGATGAAAATTTAGTTGATGAAAAAATATTGAGTGAAATGGATATTGTTAAGGGTACATTTTCTACAGGGGGCCAATATCAAATTATTGTTGGCTCTGGAACAGTAAATAAAATATTTAATGAATTAGAAAAGATCACAGGTAAAGAAGCTTCTACTACTGAAGTTAAAGTCCAAGGAAATAAAAAGATGAATCCATTTCAGCAATTTGTGAAAATGTTATCGGATATCTTCGTACCAATTATACCTGCTATAGTGGCTGGCGGTTTATTAATGGGAATTAATAATATTTTAACGGCGCCAGGTATCTTTTATGATGGGCAATCTTTAATTGAAGTACATAACCAGTTTAAAGGTTTAGCTGAAATGATAAATGTCTTTGCAAATGCACCGTTCACATTGTTACCAATATTAATTGGTTTTAGTGCTGCGAAACGATTTGGGGGTAATGCATTTCTAGGTGCTGCTTTAGGGATGATACTAGTACATCCAGATTTAATGAGTGCCTATGATTATCCAAAAGCATTAGAAGCAGGAAAAGCGATTCCTCACTGGGACATCTTTGGATTAGACATTAATCAAGTTGGTTATCAAGGGCAAGTTCTGCCAATGTTGGTAGCATCCTATATACTTGTGACGTTTGAAAAAGCATTACGTAGGGTGATACCAACAGTCTTAGATAATTTACTTACACCATTACTCTCAATTTTAGTTACGGCATTTATTACATTTTCATTTGTAGGTCCTATTACACGTACGTTGGGATATTGGTTATCAGATGGTCTAACTTGGCTATATGAATTTGGCGGTGCACTTGGTGGACTGATTTTCGGATTGCTTTATGCCCCAATTGTCATCACTGGCATGCATCATAGTTTTATAGCAATTGAGACTCAATTGATTGCTGATAGTGCCTCAACAGGGGGATCATTCATATTCCCAATTGCGACAATGTCGAACATTGCGCAAGGTGCAGCAGCATTAGCAGCTTTCTTTATTGTTAAAGAAAATAAAAAACTTAAAGGTGTAGCTTCTGCAGCTGGCATCTCTGCCTTACTAGGGATTACGGAACCAGCAATGTTTGGTGTTAACTTAAAATTAAGATATCCATTTATTGGTGCAATAGTTGGTTCAGGATTAGGTGCCGCTTACATATCTTTCTTCAAAGTTAAAGCCATTGCATTAGGTACAGCTGGCATACCTGGGTTTATTTCGATAAGTGGTCAAAATGATGGCTGGCTACATTATGGTATTGGTATGGTTATTGCATTTATCGTAGCATTTGGTTTAACATATGCTTTATCTTATAAAAAAAGTAACAAAACGATTTCAACTTAAGTAAAAGCACACATGCTTCAATGAGCATGTGTGCTTTTATTTAAGTTTCATAATTTTTGTTTGCGCCATAAAAATGCGCCTACAATAGACACAATGATAAGCGAAATACCGATAACAATGATCCATGAAATATAGCTATGATCATCGATGGGCAATGGTACATTCATACCAAAAAAACTAAAGACCAGTGTTGGTAAAGTTAAAAATACAGTGAAAAGTGTTAACGTCTTCATGGTGTTGTTCATTTCGTTTGAAAGTAAAGAAGCATAAGACGTAGTGATACTTTCTAGGATGTCGGTATAAAGTCTTGTGGTTTCTAGCGCTTGGTTATTTTCTATGACTAAATCTTCTAAAATATCTTCGTCTTCGTCAAATCGTTTAAGTGCTGGAAGTCTAAAGAGTTTTTTGACTATACTCTCGTTTCCTTTTAGCGCTGCTAAAAAATAAACTAAACTTTTTTCCACTTCCATTAAATTATATAATTGTTTGTTTGTAACATTATTTTTTAAGTCACGCTCTATACGCAAACGTGTTTTGTTAAGTAATCGTAAGTTTCTATTATAATGGTTCGAAATGGTAAGTATTATATTTAACGCAAAGCGACTGTGAAAATGAAGATTAATATTTTGACGTGCAAAATTATCGAGAAATTCATTTTCAACATTACAAACCGTAATAATTTTTTTGTTACCAATAATGATGCCTAATGGAATGGTAATAAAGGACAGTACTTTTAAATTCGTGTCATTAACAATCGGCAAGTCGAGAATGATTAATGAATAACGTGTATCTTCGTCGTATTCTACTCGAGCGCTTTCTTCTGAATCTAGTGGATCTCGAATAAAATCTTCAGGTATGTCATAGCGGTCAATCAAAGTTTCTATCTCTTCCCAATTTGGATCAACGACATTAATCCATGATGCAGTTTGATCTAAGTCAGAATGGATGATCTCTTGGGTTTGGGAATGTTTGTAAGCAGTTATCATTATGCAACGATGTCCTTTCTTTAAAACTCTTTTTAATATTAGCGGAGAAATATTAAATTGACAAGTATACTAAAATATCATTAATTTAATTGTGAATTTGCCATTAAACGTAAAGGGCCATTAAAAATAATTTTAAATAAATAGTCAACAACGATATCAGGTTCCATTCTATTTGTGTCTTGAACCCAATGTTTAATAAAAGAAAAAGTGGCGCCAAACACATAGCTGTGGAAATAATCTAAAGGAATGCCGGAGATATTGTTTTCACCATTTACATTTTTAGACATGTTCTCAAACATGAGTTCAGAAATTTTTTCTTCTATATGACTTTTACGCTCTAATTTGAAAATGACCTGATAAAATTCGATATTATTATTAATATGATCAATGATGTTTTTTAGTACCTTTTCAGAAAAATATTTTGCAAATGCTTCTATTGTTAAGTCTTGAATCAGCACCTCATAAAAGCGAATTTCTACAGCTAATCCAGCGATATATTCATCTTCCATATCAGAAAGTAAGATATATTTATCTTCATAATGTAGATAAAAAGTGCCACGATTGATATCTGCTAAGTTCGTTATATCTTGTATTGTAATTTGTTCTAATTCTTTTACTTTAAGTAATTGAATAAATGCATTTTTTATTGCGCGTTTTGTCTTACGTACACGACAATCTTCTGTCATATTAGAGCAACTCCTTTATCATTAATAGACAAATAAGGGCAAAGTGTCGTTAAAAGAACAATATAATTAGCTTTGCATATTGTATATTAAAGTATACTCATTATAATAAACAAAGTAGTCTTTAATCAACAAGGTGTTTAATAAGGAGGTAAGTTAATATGAATATTTTTAAAAGTAAACTATTATGGATTGCACCTATAGCAATTTTAATTATACTTGCAATTTTTTCAATTGCATTTTATCCGGCATATAATCCTAAGCCTAAGGAGTTACCTATAGCTATCGTTAACCATGATGAAGGAACTTCTATACAAAATAAAGATATTAATATCGGCAAGAATTTAGAGGATAAATTATTAGATAGTGACTCTGATACAATAAAATGGGTAAAGGTCGATAATGAAAAAGAAGTTCGTAAAGGACTAGATGAACAAAAATATTATGGTGCAGCAATGTTTGAAAAAGATTTTTCAAAACATGCCATGAGTAAAACACAAAAAGTAGTCATGGACAGTAAAAAACAAGAAATGCAAGATAAAGTCAAATCAGGTGAAATGCCAGCAGAACAAGCTAAGCAAATGCAAAGTCAAATGGCTAAATCAGGTGCGACACAAGATGTTAAAGTGAAACGCGCAGAATTTAAAACATTGACAAATAATGGTGCGAATATGCAGGCATCTCAAATTTCAGCTAATGTATTAAAAGGCATTGGTGACAATTTAAATAAACAAATTGCTCAACAAAGCTTAGATACTATAGAAAAGCAAGATGTTCAAGTAAGTGCGAATGATATTAAAGGGCTTACAAATCCTGTGGATGTAGTAGATCAAAAAGTAAATAAAGTAAAAGACCATCAAGGTAATGGTAATGCATCGTTCTTAATGTTTATGCCAGTATGGATTAGCTCAATTGTCGCTTCTATATTGTTGTTCTATGCTTTTAGAACATCTGGAAATATTAAAGTTTCACACAGATTAATTGCGTCATTAGGTCAATTAGGCGTAGGTGTTGTGACCGCATTGATTGGTGGGTTTGGTTATGTATACTTTATGTCAGTAGTACAAGGATTTGATTTTCCAGAAATCAATAAAATAGGCCTGTTTGTTTCAATCGCATTATTAGGATTTATAGGGCTTATTTTAGGGGTGATGACTTGGTTAGGAATGAAATCAATTCCAATATTCTTTATTGCAATGTTCTTTAGCATGCAACTTGTGATGTTCCCTAAACAAATGTTACCAAAGTTCTATCAAGATTATATTGTAAGCTGGAACCCATTCACGCATTATGGTGAGTATTTAAGAGAGCTACTTTATATGGACCAACCACTAGAAATGAATGCGACTATGTGGATGTTTGTAGGATTTATTATCTTTGGTATAGTATCTTCAATTAGTGCTGCTATGATAAGAAAACATAGTGATAAACGTACAGAGATTCCGTCATAAATATAGACTCATATCATTGCTTAAAACAGATAGTTACTCAGAACCTATCTCTGTGGCTGTCGTCAAAGTAAAATACTTTGGCGACAGTTTTTTGTATGCTTTCTGTGTGTGCATTACTTTAGTCTGTAATTTTTGACAAGTGTTTTTACTCGATAATGACGTTATCGAGCAGTACGTTGTTAAACCTGTTGGATGAAGTAATGAACACGAAAATTAATGAAGCGGGTTTATCTTGATATTTAGAATTTAGTTTTTATAAAATAAAGATCTTCTTATATTAGTAAATATATAATGAGTTAAGCCAAAGCATAAATTGCGATGAACATTTTTGTTAATTTTACTAAATTTATTCTAAAAACTATTAATTTATTATATATACAAAAATAGCAAAATGAGAGAAATCCAGTAATGACAGTTTTTTCAACAAGGGTATCTTTATTTTGTAATGACATTACAATTTTATTTAGTAAGCAACCTCACATTTTAATATTCATTTAACAATAACTTAACAAAAATAAGTTACAATTCACATAGTTTACAAATTATTTAAAGAGGTGTAATGATGGATTCTTCTGTAATGGAGATTATTTTCACATTTATAGGTGGTCTAGGTATATTTTTATATGGTATTAAACAAATGGGAGATGGTCTACAGTCAGCCGCTGGTGATCGTCTAAGAAATATCTTAAATACATTTACAAGTAATCCAATTATGGGTGTACTTGCTGGTATGATTGTAACGATATTAATTCAAAGTAGTTCAGGCACTACTGTCATTACAATTGGGCTCGTAAGTGCAGGCTTTATGACAATGCGACAAGCTATAGGAGTAGTCATGGGTGCCAATATAGGTACGACGGTTACAGCATTTATAATAGGTATAGACGTTGGTGCTTATGCGCTTCCTATCTTAGCAATTGGTGCATTTTTAATTTTCTTTATTCAAAAGCGTAAAGTTAAAAATATCGGAATGATATTATTTGGTTTCGGTGCTTTGTTTTATGGCTTAGAATTGATGAGCGGTGCAGTTAAGCCCTTAGCGAATTTAGAAGGATTTAAACAATTGATGTTGGATATGTCTTCAAATCCAATTTATGGTGTAGTTGCTGGCACAGTAGTTACACTGATTATCCAAAGTTCTAGTGCAACGATTGGTATTTTACAAGGGTTTTTTGCTAATGATTTAATTAGTTTACATGGTGCGTTACCTGTCTTATTAGGTGATAATATTGGTACTACCATCACAGCAGTATTGGCAAGTCTTGCTGGTTCGCTTGCAGCAAAACGAGTGGCAGCGGTCCATGTTTTATTTAATGTTATTGGTGCAGCAATATTCTTAATTATATTACCACTGTATCAAATGGTTATCGAATGGATGCAGAGTATTTTCAACCTCAAACCAGAAATGGTCATTGCATTTGCACATGGTACGTTCAATGTCACAAATACATTAATTCAATTACCATTTATCTTTGTACTAGCATGGATAGTAACTAAGATTGTTCCAGGCGAAGATTTAAATGAAAAATATAAACCTAGGAATCTAGATAGAAATTTAATTAATAGAGCACCTAGTATCGCTTTACAAGAAGCCCAAGAAGAAATTCAAAATATCGGACATATGACATTTTCTATGCTGAAAAGTGTTAATGAGTATGATGATAAAAAGGAACGTGAAATCATGCATAAACACGCAGCTATAGATAATATGTATGATAATGTGCGCCAATATTTGACTAAGATATCTGAGAAGAAATTATCAAAAAAAGATGCAGAAAGAATGACAGTTCTACAAGATGTCAACCGAACAATATTAAAAGTCGCTGGATTATCTGAAGCATACTTATTGGATAAGAAAAAAGAACGAACAAATCAAGTCCAAATTTCAGAAAAAGCAGAAGTTAGCATAAACAGGTTGTATGATCATGTGACAATGTCATTTGATAAAACAATTGATATGTTTGATGTTTATGACAGAGTAAAACGCGATGAAATAGTTAAAATAAGCAATGAATCTTATCGTTTAGAGCATGATTTAAGGAAAAAACATATTAAAAGGTTGAGTTCGGGTGAGTGTACACCTGAGGGCGGTTTATTATATCTGGATATGATTGCAATTTTAGAACGTATTGGCTACCATTCAAGAAATATTTCAGAGTCAATGATTGATATAGATGAGATAGATACAAATGAAGAAGAAGAAAATCTGTTAGGTTGGTCATACTAACGAATGATTAAGAAGTATTTGAGGTAAATGCATTGTCTCAAACGCTCTCACTGTCGACAAGGTCTCCGAGCTTGTTGGCAGTTTTTTTATGCTTGTTTCTCTCTAATATTACTTATCAATTAATTAAGTTAATAAGATTTTTTTGTGCCTCAACTCTAGTCATTTTTGTTGAAGGAGAGAAAAAGATATCTTACCTAAATTATATTTCTGTTCCAACTTCTATTGCTTTGAAGTTTGTAATATCCAACAACAATGACTTAGTGAAATTAATTTTATTTCGGTAAGCGTTTACACTATCTTAATTAATTATTTTATCCTACAATTATGATAAACATAAAGAAATAATGGAGGTTACAATATGAGTGTTTTTGATAAGTTTAAATTAGATAATCAAGTAGCAATTGTGACAGGTGGTGCATCTGGATTAGGTAAAGCCATGGGCAAAGGATTAGCAGAAGCGGGTGCACATTTAGTCATTGCCGATATAAATTTAGATTTAGCTCAAGAGACAGCGACTGAATTTGAGAATGAAACAGGAAATAAAGCATTGGCGTGTAAAGTAGATGTTACAAGCGTATCAGACGTTGAACAAATGGTGACAGATGTAATGGATACATTTGGGCGTATTGATATTTTGTTTAATAATGCAGGTATTAATGAACATGTTAAATTTGAAGATATGCCATATGATCGTTGGGTGAAAAATATGGACGTCAATATTAACAGTATGGTACTAGTATCACAAGCGGTAGGGAAAGTGATGATTGAGCAGAAAAAAGGTTCAATTATAAATACCTCTTCAATGTCAGGTATAATCGTTAATACGCCACAACCTCAAGCTGCTTATAATACGTCAAAAGGTGCTGTAATTATGTTCACTAAAAGTTTAGCAAGTGAATGGGCAGAATATGGCATTCGTGTAAATACAATTGCGCCAGGTTACATGAAGACAGAACTT
This sequence comes from Staphylococcus edaphicus, assembly GCF_002614725.1. Classification (GTDB taxonomy): domain Bacteria; phylum Bacillota; class Bacilli; order Staphylococcales; family Staphylococcaceae; genus Staphylococcus; species Staphylococcus edaphicus. The sequence goes on from NZ_MRZN01000010.1 coordinate 75,876, forward strand.
ACGAAAGATTATTTTGCTCAAGGCGGCGACATGATTGATACATGGATGAAGTTCACGCCACTTGGGAGACCAGGTGTTCCTGAAGAATTACAAGGCGCTGCGTTATATTTAGCTTCTGATGCCTCTTCATTTGTTACTGGAAGTGTTGTTACAATAGATGGTGGGTATACAGCGCTATAGCTATTATGTGCGTGATAAAATACTGTATTTTATTTTAAAATAGTATAAAGCTAGTGATTTTATATAACAGGTAATTAATCAGTTGAATCAATTGGTTGAAAGCCTGTTATAAATTTTGGGAATTAATCCCTATTAAAACGATAGGGATACTTGACATAAATGGCAGATAGGCATAATATTACTATTAATATAATTTTCAGAAAATTGATTTGGGAGGGTTCCTTATGACATCTATGAGTATTTTAGACCAAAGTCCAATAGGTACTGATGAAACTGTTAGTGATGCCATTGCACATACAGTTGAATTAGCACAATTGGCTGAAAAAGAAAGTTACACAAGATATTTCGTTGCAGAGCATCATAATATACCTGAAGTTGTTGGTACTAGTCCAGAAATATTAGTGACTCATTTATTAAATCAAACAAAACGTATTCGAGTAGGATCGGGTGGTGTTATGTTACAACACTATAGTCCGTTTAAAGTAATTGAGCAATTTCATTTGATAAGCAATATCGCACCAGGAAGAGTAGATTTAGGTATAGGAAAAGCGCCAGGTGGTTTTCCATTAGCAACCCAAGCGCTTCAATCTGAAATGAAAACTTCGCAAACTACTTTTAACGATAAATTTCATCTTTTAAATCGTTTTAACAAACAGAACTTTAATGAAGATGAGGATTATAGTCAGTTACACACAACGCTACGCAATAACCAGATCCCAGTACCCGAGTTATTTTTACTCGGAGGTAGTGAAAATTCAGCGCAATTTGCTGCAGACGAAAAAGTTGGTTTTGTATATGCATATTTCATTAATTCTAATGTTGATGTATTGCATAAATCAATTAAAGCATATAAACAACGATATCCTGAGGGAAGAGTCATCGTTGGAGTAGCGTCGGTAGTTACTGAAAATGAGTCAGACAGAGTATTAGTTGAAGAAGGGCGTACAAATTATGCACTTCATTTTAAAGATGGTCGAAAAATTACAGTTAATACAAAACAACAATTAGAGACATTTACGGAACAAAGTAGGGAAACATTTGAAGTTGAAACAAAGAAAATTGAAGTTTTAGAAGGGTCAGCCCTAGAAGTAAAAAGGCAATTACAGCAATTAAATATTGAAGGTTTAATTGATGAGTTTATGTTGCATATACCGGTTCAAAACCATCATTTACGAATGAAAACAGTAAAGCAATTGGCACCAACAAACCAGGTGCTTAATGAGAAAGAAGGGATTATATGAGTAAAGGAAATATAGATTTGGGCATAATGCTTAATGGTCCAGGTAGTCATATGCACGCTTGGAAATCGAAAGAAGTACCAAATGATGCGAGTACAAATTTTGAATTTCAATTGGAAATCGCAAAAAAAGCAGAACAATACGGCTTTAGCTTTGTATTTGTTGCAGACGGTTTATATATACATGAAAAATCTATTCCACATTTTTTAGATCGTCATGAACCACTCACATTACTTGCTGCACTTGCACCAATCACACAAAACATAGGTTTAGTTGGTACCATATCCACTTCTTATAGTGAGCCATTTACTGTTGCACGCCAATTAGCAACTATAGATAAAATCAGTCATGGCCGTGCAGGTTGGAATGTGGTCACATCACCACTTGCCGGTAGTGCAGATAATTATAGTAAAGGTGATCACCCAGAACATGATATTAGATATGATATTGCAGAGGAACATATTCAAGTCGTTCAAGGTTTGTGGGATTCATATGAAGATGATGCATTTACCTTTGATGTTGAAAAGGGTGAATACCTTGATAAAAATAAAATGCATACTTTAGATTATAAAGGTAAATACTTCCAGGTCAAAGGTCCATTAAATGCAAGTCGTTCTGAACAGGGTCAACCCGTCATTTTCCAAGCGGGTGCTTCTCCGAAAGGTCAGGCCTATGCAGCTAAATTTGCAGATGCTGTATTTACATTATGTGAATCAAAAGAAACAGCCAAAAGTAACTACGATAGTATTAAAGCACAAGCAAAATCATTTGGCCGTAATCCTGATGAAGTGAAAGTATATCCTATTTTAGCACCAGTCATTGGTGAAACTGAAAGTGAAGTGGAAGTGCGATTCGAAGAAATAAAATCATTGGCAAATATTGATGAAGCTTTAGATTACCTAGGTAGATATTATGATCATCACGATTTTAAGCAATATGAATTAGATGCGCCATTTCCAGAGCTAGGTGAGATTGGGAAAAATAGTTTCCGTGCTACAACGGATGCCATTGCAGCACGTGCTAAGGAACAACAGTTAACATTAAGAGAAGTCGCGCTTGAAGAAACTGTACGTCAATCACCATTCATGGGTACGTATGAACGTGTTGCAGATTTAATGATAGAGTGGTTTGAGGATGGCGCGGCAGATGGATTCATCTTTGGTCCACACATTTATGGTACGGTATATGATGAATTTTTAAATCAAGTCTTACCGATACTGGAGAAAAAAGGTTATTACAGTAACACATATCGAGGCAATACGTTGCGTGACCATATTGGTATACCATTTAAAGAAAATCGATATAATCAGACACATGTTACGCAATAACTAAATATCAGAGCTTATATAGATAGGCACACCTATGTTATTTAAAGTTGTGTCTATTTTTTATTATAAAAGGAGTGCATGAATATGTCAGAATCAAGTACAACATCTTATCAAAATGTCAGTAGCCAGAATGCTAACCAGGTTTTAGATCATACCTCAGTTAGCACTAAGAAAAAATTCGAATTACCACACGTGTTATTAATGATGTTAATCATGATGATGTTTGCTTGCTTCTTGACCTATGTTATTCCTGCAGGTGCATTTGATACAGGTAAAGATGGCGCTCTTATTCAAGGTACATACCATGCGATTGATCAAAATCCAGTGAATCCATTCTATGCGATTACGCTTATCCTAAATGGCGGCATTCAATCAGCACAAACAGTAACGTTGTTACTATTTATTGGAGGCGCAATGGGAGGTATATTATATTTAGATTCTGTTAAAAAATTAACAAATTATATGATTTATCGATTTGAACATGCAGGTGCCCTCCCGCTTATCATTGGTTTATTTTCATTAATGGCATTTATTGGCTTCTTTGTTGGTGGAGACCAAATGATTGTATTTGTAACTTTAGGCGTTATATTAGTCAATCGTTTGAAATTGGACCCAATTATGGCATTAGCTATTACCTTTTTACCACTTTACATGGCCTTTTCAGTATCACCTTCTGGTATGGCAAAAATAGGTCAAATTATTTATCCTGATGTAGCGTTATATTCAGGTTATGGTGGAAGAGCTATAATGTATGTTGCTTTCTTAATTGTTACATTATTGTATGTAATATGGTACGCAAAAAGAATCATTAAAGACCCAAATAAAAGTATGATGAATACAAATGCGTGGCAACAAGATGTGGCTCAAGAAAAAAGCAATGATATGGTTATTGAAGATAGACAGGTGAATTGGAGAGACTACATAGTTGTAGCATTGGTTATTTTAACACCTATATTTCTAGCTTTAGGAAACGGGTTATTTAATTGGACAGAAAAATACGGTAACGGTGTGTTTATTACCATTTTTGGCATTAGTTTTGTATTGGCATATATAGTGAAAAGTAAAACACCTAGTGAAATGGTCGATGGCTTTTTAGAAGGTGCAAAGCCAATGCTCGTAGTAGCATTTGCTATTATTATGGCGAATACGATAAGTGTTATTTTAGAAAAGGGGCAAATACTTAGCACGATTGTTCATACACTGACGACACAACTTGATGGTTCATCATCAGGCATTGTGGCCATCATCGTATTTGTAGTTGCAACTATCTTTAACTTTTTGGTTCCATCAGGTTCTGGACTCATGAGTGTGATGGTACCGATATTACAACCTGTAACTGAAACACTAGGCGTTAATGATCAGATACTGTTAACATCTCTGTCTTTTGGAGGTGGATTAGGTAATTTAATTACACCTACATTAGGTGCTACGATAGGTGCAATAGCTATCGCTAAAGCAAATTTCGGCTCATGGTTTAAATTTATGATGCCACTATTTGTAGTATGGATGATTGTAGCTGCCATCGTACTTTATGTTATTACAGCTATTGGTTGGACGGGTGGCATGTAAGCATAACTAAATACGAATAATAAATTAAAATCAAAAGAGGCTGGGACATAAATACCCAATCTCAAAAAAAGAGGGCTAATCCTTTATGGGTTAGTCCTCTTTATATTTAAAATCTTACGATTTTGACCGTGCATGCTTGCCTGGGGTATGGTTCGAGCCTGTAGTCTCT
>NZ_MRZN01000011.1 GCF_002614725.1 Staphylococcus edaphicus
CAAGATAGCGGTAATGAAGACCCCGAACAACCAGGTGGTAATGAAGAAGGATCAGAAGACCAGGATAACTCGAATGGACAAGGCGGAGGCAGTGAAGATCCAGGACACTCAGGTGGAAGTGGTGGAGGAACCGAAAATCCAGATAAGCCAAATGATCATGGTGGAAGTAGTGAGAATCCAGGACACTCAGGTGGAAGTGGTGGAGGAACCGAAAATCCAGATAAGCCAAATGAGCATGGTGGAAGTAGTGAGAATCCAGGACACTCAGGTGGAAGTGGTGGAGGAACCGAAAATCCAGATAAGCCAAATGATCATGGCGGAAGTAGTGAGAACCCAGGACACTCAGGTGGAAGTGGTGGAGGAACCGAAAATCCAGATAAACCAAATGGCCAAGGCGGGGGTAGTGAGAATCCAGGACACTCAGGTGGAACTGGTGGAGAAACCGAAAATCCAGATAAACCAAATGGCCAAGGTGATGGATCCGGAACTCAGGATAAACCTAATAACCAAGGTGGTGGCCTTAAACCATCAAATAATTCAGAGAGACCCAGTAGTAGTAACGAACCGTCAGGACCAGTAACAAATAACCATGGCAATTCAAATCAAATCGCCAATAGTAATATAGGCACAAACCATACGAATTCAGACAATACTTCGAATAATCATTCAAGCTATAGTACAAATAACAGTTCGTACGTTTCTGATTCAAATCGTGCTGACCAGCCTAATGTACAACAAGAGAAACCACCTAACCAGCATCTGGGCGCAAATAATCACCAATTAATGTCTAGATTTAATCAAATGACAACTGGCTCTTTTAAATATAATCCATTCGTACTAAATCAAGTTAAGCAATTAAGTAGTAATAAAGAAAAAGTTTCTGATAGTGAGATAACAGCGGTATTAAGAAAACAAAATTTTGAAGATAATGCATTTTTAAATGAATTACAAAAAGATACAAATTATTTTAAATTTCAATATTTTAATCTATTGAAATCCAGAGAATATTATAAGAATTTAGATAAACAAGTATTGGCTTTGATTACTGGTGATATAGGGTCAATGCCAGATTTGAAGAAACCAAAGAATAAAAATGCTTCAGGTAAGTATGAATATCATGCAAGTAGTGATGAAGAAATGACACACACAAAAGATGAAGATACGAGAAACACTATCGACGTGAAATTCGAACGAACATTATTTGCGTTAATTACAGCGATGATAATCATTTTTATTGGTGTTGTTGTCGGTTATTTTGTTCGCCGTAAAAATAATAAATACATTAAAAGTAAAGCATAATAAAAAGGGAAGTGCGTCATAGATGACTACGACGTACTTCCCTTTATGTATCTACATTATAAAAATTAATAAATGAAATATAAAAGATGTTGATTCTTGAAGTTCTTTAATTTTTTCTGGACCAATCAATACTTGTATGATGACAACAAAACCATTCTGCATCATATGCACTAAAATAGGTACCCATATTCGTTTAGTATATACATACAATGCTGAGAAAATAAATCCCATACCAAAGTAGATTATAAAAAAGGAAGGGTCAGCATGTGCTGCACTAAAAATGACGGAACTTACAATGGCTGCAATTAAAAACCTTATTGTTTTATTTGCATTTATTAAATTGTAAATTTCACCAAAGATAACTTTTCTGAAAACAAATTCTTCAAGTATTGGACCCACGATTGAAATTAAGATGATGAATAATGGGATTTCTTGTGCCACTTTCATCAATCTCTCAGTATTTGGGCTTGATTGAGGGGCGCCAAACACATACATATTAATCATACCTGCTATGACTTGATAAATCATGACTACGAAATAGCCAACAATTGCCCAAACAATAACGTAGCGTTTCTTTTTTTTCGTTTGTTGCTCTAATCGGGTAGGATTAGAAATAAAGTTGTTGATAAGAATAATTAAAAAAGCAGCTACAATAAATAAGCTAACTTGTGTATAAATATTAGCATAGAGCAGTTCTTTACTACTTAAATTGTTAAATAGGTCAGCCGCATGTAAAATAACAACTCCGAATTGTGCTAACCCATAAATAACTAATGTCAATATGGACACCCATAAACGAGACATAATGAACCTCCAAAAAATTTAATTATATTCTATTTTATCGCAAAATCACTGTTTATACAAAATTAAGCCGATAATAGTTTTAACTTGAAATGTTGACCAAATTTGATTATTATAGAAGTACATTAGCACTCACTAACTTAAAGTGCTAACATTTTAAACTTTTGAGGAGGAACGAAAAATGTTAAAGCCATTAGGTAACCGAGTAATTATTCAAAAAACAGAGCAAGAGCAAACAACTAAGAGCGGTATCGTATTAACCGATAGTGCTAAAGAGAAATCCAACGAAGGTACGATAATTGCAGTAGGTGCAGGACGTATTTTAAAAGATGGTTCTCGTGTTGCTCCTGAAGTAAACGAAGGCGATAATGTAGTATTCCAACAATTTGCTGGAACAGAAGTAAAGCGTGGAGACGAAACATATTTAATCGTTAACGAAGAAGACATATTAGCAATTATTGAATCGTAATTAATATATAAACAAATTTTAAATAAATAATAATTATTACAGAAACATCATGGAGGTATAAGAATTATGGCGAAAGATTTAAAATTTTCTGAAGACGCACGTCAATCAATGCTCAAAGGCGTAGACAAATTAGCAAATGCCGTTAAGGTTACAATTGGTCCTAAAGGACGTAATGTCGTATTGGATAAAGAATATACATCACCACTTATCACTAATGATGGTGTAACGATTGCGAAAGAAATTGAACTAGAAGATCCATATGAAAATATGGGAGCTAAATTGGTTCAAGAAGTAGCAAATAAAACAAATGAAATTGCTGGTGATGGTACTACAACAGCTACTGTATTAGCGCAAGCAATGATTCAAGAAGGTTTGAAAAACGTAACAAGTGGTGCAAATCCCGTTGGTCTAAGACAAGGCATCGATAAAGCTGTCGATGTTGCTATAAATGCGTTACACGAAATTTCTCAAAATGTAGACAATAAAAATGAAATTGCACAAGTTGGTTCGATTTCAGCAGCTGATGAAGAAATAGGTAAATATATTTCTGAAGCTATGGAAAAAGTAGGTAACGATGGCGTTATTACTATTGAAGAATCTAGCGGTTTCAATACGGAATTAGAAGTAGTAGAAGGTATGCAATTCGACCGTGGTTATCAATCACCATATATGGTAACAGATTCGGATAAAATGGTGGCTGACCTTGAAAAACCATATATTTTAATCACTGATAAAAAGATTTCATCTTTCCAAGACATCTTGCCGTTATTGGAACAAGTTGTACAATCAAATCGTCCTATTCTAATTGTAGCCGATGATGTAGAAGGTGATGCATTAACAAACATCGTACTTAACCGTATGCGTGGTACATTTACTGCTGTTGCCGTGAAAGCACCAGGTTTCGGAGATCGTCGTAAAGCTATGCTAGAAGATTTAGCTATCTTAACAGGTGCGCAAGTGATTACTGATGACTTAGGTTTAGAATTAAAAGAAGCTACAATGGACATGTTAGGTACTGCCAATAAAGCTGAAATTACAAAAGATAACACAACAGTCGTAGATGGTGATGGAGATCAAAATAGTATCGATGCACGTGTAAGCCAAATTAAAGCTCAAATTGAAGAAACTGATTCTGAATTTGATAAAGAAAAATTACAAGAACGCTTAGCTAAGTTAGCAGGTGGTGTTGCTGTAATTAAAGTTGGTGCAGCGAGTGAAACAGAATTAAAAGAACGTAAATTACGTATTGAAGATGCATTAAACTCTACAAGAGCTGCAGTTGAAGAAGGTATTGTAGCTGGTGGTGGCACAGCATTCATGAATATTTACGATAAAGTCGCTTCAATTGAAGCAGAAGGCGATGTTGCAACAGGTATTAATATTGTATTGAAAGCATTAGAATCACCAGTTCGTCAAATTGCTGAAAATGCTGGTTTAGAAGGTTCAATTATTGTCGAAAGACTTAAAAATGCCGAAGTTGGTGTTGGATTTAATGCCGCTACAAACGAATGGGTGAATATGTTAGAAGCGGGTATCGTTGATCCAACAAAAGTAACACGTTCATCACTTCAACATGCTGCAAGTGTCGCTGCAATGTTCCTAACTACAGAAGCAGTAGTTGCTAATATTCCAGAAGAAAACAATAACGATGCACAAGCTGGTATGGGCGGCATGCCAGGCATGATGTAAAAAGACCAATGAACGTTGATTTAAAAGCAAATCAATTATCCAACGGTCATAATTTGGGTATAGAAATTTTAAAATAATTCTTTTGAGGCGTTTTCATGAGGTTACTAATCTTTGGAAGCGTCTTTTTTATTAATTCAACCATTTGATATGTAAAGGGCTATAACAATGATTGAATAGTCTTGTAAATATTGTGTTTTAATTGTAATAAACTGCAATTCAATACATAATAATATTGTAGTTAAAGGAGGTATATATGTTATTTGTGCTAGATGTAGATGGAACTATTTGTTTTAATGGAAAGTTTATAGAACCAGAATTACATAGAGAAATTAATAGGTTAGAAACAGAACACCAAATCATATTTGCATCTGCTCGTCCAATAAGAGATTTAGTTCCAGTAGTTAAAGATTTTAAGAATCATCTTTTAATTGGTGGTAATGGATCGATTATATCTAAAAAGAATGATATTTCAATAATAGAACAAATTCCGCAAAATGAATTCACAGAGATTAAGAAAATTATTAAAGAGAATTGTATAAACTATATTATTGATGGAAAATTCAATTATTCAGCACATGTAAATCCGAAGAACAAAATTTACAGGCAATTGGATCCAGATAAATTGGCTAATAATGTTAGTATGGATCAAATTAAGAAACCTATAAAGATTATATTAATTGATGTACCTGAACAATTATATACGAAATTAGAAAAAATTTTTCAAAAGTATAATGATTGCTTATCTATTAATTATCATAAGAAAGATAAAAACATAGATATAACTGCTAAAGATGTTAATAAGTTTTCTACGTTAAAAAAGGTAATAGGAAATCAAACTTATATAGCATATGGGAACGACATAAATGATTATGAATTACTTAAAAATGCTAAAAAGTCTTTTTATGTAGGAAAAGGATTAGAAGAAATAGATTTTGATAATATAGAATTAGTAAATAACAACGCTACTTCTGTAGCAAAATCATTACATTGTTTTTAACTTACAGTTATAGAATTAATTTAGGATAAACAAATGGTGATGGAAATTCAAAATAGATATTTAGTATTTTCATTTAGAAATTTAGTATGTCAAAATGAAATGAAGTTTTAACTTATAATATTTGAAATTATAACAATGAAATGAATAATTTTTAATCGATTAGGGTAAAGTATGTGAGTATAATTAGTAACGGTTTTTATACAGTTAGGTTATGTTTCTAATTTTTTAATTAAGAAGGGAAGTCAAAATATGACAAAACCAACAGTTTATGAGATTATCGATACAGGTGTTAATTATCTTTTGTCTGGCTATGACAATTGGAGCAATGAACAAGTATTAGATGATAAAATTGCTGCCTTTCCCAATACAATTCATTGGCAGTATGGACATGTGCTAACTATTTTTGAAAGTGCGTTGTCATTATGCGAACAAAATGAAATTGATATTACTAAATACACTAGTTTATTTGGGTACGGTTCTTCACCTGATAAATGGGGAGATAGCGATGTACCTTCGATTGATGAAATATTTAAACATATAAAGACATTGCCTGATTGTGCTCGAAAACTTACGGATGAGCAATTAGAACAAGAACTTACAGAGACAATAGCGGGTTGTAGTACTTTAAATGAATTATTAGTACTTAATGCTATTCATATTCCGTTACATGCTGGAAAAATTGAAGAAATGTCGCGTGTACTTAAACAACAGCAATAGAAAAAGGGAGCATGTCATTTGAGACATGCTCCCTTTTAAATAGAATAATTATTTTTGTAAATCTGCAATTGCTTTTGCAATAGAATCAAACACATGTGGAATATCATCTTTTTCAACACAACTAAATGCGATTCTAATATCTGTATCATTAAGTGCGATGATGCCGATAGAATATTCATTGATGAGATGTAAGCGTAATTGTTCAGGGTCTACACCATGAACTTTTAAAGCCATGAAGTAACCTGAATTAAAGTCGTAAGCTTTCCAATATGGCGCGTATCTCGTGTCATAAACGACTGCTTTAGTAACTTCATATCTTGCTTGTAAAGTATCAATATTTTTCTGAATTTCTTTTTCGAATGTGTCAGCGTGTTCTAATACATACTTGACTGCGCTTTGTGATGGCATTGGGCCACTTGAGATATTACTTCTGATGAGTCCTTTTACTTTTGCCTCTAGAACTTGTTTGGTTGTTTCATTTGATACACCAAAACTTATGAAACCTACGCGTAAACCCCAAGCGAAGAATTCTTTTGTTGCACCATCCAATCTAATAGGCAATAAATTATCTAAATGTAAGTTAGTCAAGGCAGTAAATAATGATTGCGTATAGACATCTTCGTAGAATAATCCGTAATAAGCATCGTCTATTAAAGCAATTACATTAGTACCTCGTTCAGCTAAAGATTTAATAGCGCTAACAATTGTTTTCACTTCATCTGTGGTAGGTGTATAACCTGTCGGGTTGTTGGGATAATTTAAAATCAGTACTACTTTATCTTTCGTGTAATTTTCCAATGTTGCAACTAAGTTCTCGGTAGTGAAGTGACCGGCATCATCAAAAATATCATAAGTTTCGATATCGGCACTATGTCTAGTGCTATAAACTAATTTATAGTTTCCCCAATTATGTGTAGGTAATAAAATTGTATCGCCACTATCTATGAACATATCTGCTACTATTGATAACCCGTGTGTCAATGCATTTGTAACTATTGGTCTTGTCATATCAGCTACATTTAAATCAGGATTTTCTTTAAGCATTTTTTGTTGCCATAAATCACGTAAGGGTTCTATACCTTGTGGTGGGGCATACGGAAAGATTTCATCTGGATCTAAATTTGAAAATACACCATTTAAAGTATCAGCATACATTTTACTGTTTTTATAAGTTGCCATACCGATTGTCGCATTATATTTCGTGGATTTTGCTTCTGCAGATTGAGATAAAATACCTTTTGGATAATACATTAATTTTCCTAGGTCAGATAGCATATCTGCAATTTCGGGGTTTGATTTAGATAATTGTTCATTTAAATCTAAAGCTAAAGGATTCATATGTAGGTCAACCTCTCTTTTACTATTTCAATGATATCTTTATATTATCTTGAAATAGCTTAAAATTAAAGTTAAGTGACTATAATAAATGAAAATTTATAAAATCTACACTTTTATACGAACATATGTTCTGTTTTATGTTAGAATATGAATAGGCCATCGAATTCCTACATGGTACTTTTTTCTGTGGGAGGTGTAATATGATCACGTGGTGGCAAGAAATGATTACAACTTTATTAACAGGTAGCTTACTTGTTGTTTTCCGTGTTTGGCTAGAAAGTAAATGGAAAGACAAATAGGTGGCCTTACACAAAAAACCCCAAGTCTGTTGGCCCAGACTTGGGGTTGTGTAATATAATCCGTGGATACAATTACAATTTTATCATCCGTAATAAAATACTGCAATCAATTTATTTTATTACGGATATAACTCACGTAAATAAAACAGTTATTAGGTTTCAAGTAGAGAGGCTTAGTATTCACTCACAAAATTTGATACAATGATGTTATTTGAGGTGAAGAGATGAAACATTTAACAAAAATCTTTGTAATTATTGCTATCGTCTTATTCATTGTTGGCTATTATTTACAGGCAACTGGACAAGAAGATTCAGGAATTAAATTGCTAATTGCGGCAATTATGTTTATGGTTTGTGCGTTTATTAATAGAAATAATAATAGACGTAAGAAGAAAAATCAAAAATAAAAATACAAAAACTATAATTAGGATGATGCTAAGTTCACATGAAGCGAATCCTTAATTATAGTTTTTTTTGAAATACTTGATAACAATGCGCGTAAAGGTATTAAAATAAAAAATAATAAAATGTATGCAATTAATTAGTAATTTGTTCTTTACAAGTGTGTATATATTGTATATATTGTGTATATACAGTTGTAGGGGAGGACGTCCATGAAAATACTCTTAAAAAATAATAGTGAACGGCCTATTTATGAACAAATTAAGCAACAAATTAAGGAGAATATTTTAAAAGGCTATGTTGCTCCAGGAGAACATTTACCGTCTATGAGAGAATTAGCACATGATTTAAGTGTTAGCGTTATAACTACGAAACGTGCGTATGAAGATTTGGAAAAAGATGGTTTTGTTTATACTGTTAGAGGAAAAGGTACTTATGTTAAAGAGCAAGATAGTTCAATTTTAAAAGAAAAACAATTTATCGTTATTGAGTCATTAGCTAAATCAATGAGTAACGAAGCAAAGACGATTGGGATGTCCCTCTCTGAATTGCAAGAAATCATAGAGCTGATTTTTGAGGAGGGCGAAGAATGAACGCAATCGAATTAAATGCTGTTAGCTATCAGCATAAAGAATTCAAGTTAAATGACGTTTCTTTTCGAGTTCCTCAAGGATTTGTGACTGGATTCATTGGAGCCAATGGTGTGGGTAAAACCACGATAATTAGATTAATAATGAATTTGATTGAACCAAATAACGGTCAAATACTTTTATTTAATAAAAGTATGAGTCATCATGCAGTAGAACTAAAAAATAAAATTGGTTTCATTTATTCTGAATTATATTTAAATGATAAATGGACTGTAAAAAAAATCGAATCATATATTGCACCTTTTTATAGTCATTGGGATGATACGCGTTTTGATTTTTTTCTTGAAAAATTCGATTTACCGAAAGATAAGAAAATCAAATCATTTTCTACAGGTATGAAAATGAAACTATCAATCGCGATTGCGTTTAGTCATCATGCAGAACTATTTATTCTAGACGAGCCGACTTCTGGTCTTGATCCTATTGTTAGAAATGAAGTATTGGATGTTATTCAAGAAGAGTTGATAGATGAAAATAAATCAGTCTTTATTTCAACGCATATCATCTCAGATTTGGAAAAAATTGCTGACTATTTAGTATATATCAAAGATGGAGAAGTCATTTTAAATCAATTTTTAGATGATATACTAAACCAATTCCAAATTGTTAAAGGCGATCCAAAGCAACTAGATAATGAGTTAATTGATTTAACGCATTATATTGAATATAACCATACTGGTTTTACAGCACTAACGACACATGCTAATGTGTTCAAAGAGTTATTTGGTAGTGAAGTCGCAATAACAAATCCGACGATTGAAGAGCTAATGGTTTACCTCGAAAAAGGAAAAATTAAGAATAAGCATAGTAATGATGAAATGATATAGTGGGAGGCCATTAGATGAAAAATTTACTAATTAGAAATGTAAAGTTACGTAAATGGACAATCGTCATTTATGCCATATTGTTATTGATTTCCCCTTTACAATTAGTAATTGAGAACAATTCAATCATTACAAAAGTTATGTATTCTTTAGTTGCCATGATTTTATTATTTGTTTCTGTTCTTGATTCTGGTCATACATTCCGATTGAATAGTAAATTAGGTCATGCAAAGGCGTATGATTTTTTTGGTAGTCTACCAGTATCGAAAAAAGAGATGTTAAATGCAAACTATATCACGCTCATTTTATTCACATTAATTGGAGCTGGCATATTATCGTTATTCAATGTGCCGAATTCAAATGTAGCTGCAAGTGATATCAATATTGACATCACTTTACCGTATTCTTATATCGCTATTAACTTCTTTGCGATACCAATCGCATTTAAAAAATATAGTGAACAAAAATCGGAAAATATTTCTTATTTAATGTATTTACTTGTGATGTTACTCATAATTCCAATCATTGCCGTACTTGTAACATTAGCAGTACTTATGCTATTCAACATAAAGCTAACAATGCTTGATTACTTTGAACCAGTTTTTAATTATGGCTTTTTAGCATTAAGTATTATATTTTTAATAACAAATTATATTATTCAGTATAAAAAAGTGAATTAACTTTAAAAGGAGGCGCATTTATGCAATTAAAGAATATAACAAAAACCTATGGTAATAATAATGTTCTGGATCATATTGATTTTGATTTTGGTCAAAGTCAAATAGTTGGTTTAATTGGTAAAAATGGTGTCGGAAAAACGACACTAATGAAAGTAATGAACGGAAATATTATCAATTTTAAAGGGGATGTTAAGCTAGGTAATAAACAAAATGTTGGCTATTTAATTGAACACCCTAAATTGTATGATAATAAAACAGGTTTATATAATTTAAAACTCTTCGCTAACGTACTTGGCGATGGTTTTGATAAAAAATATGCGGATCAAATTATTGATGCGTTTGGTATGAGACCTTATGTTAAAAAGAAAGTGAAAAAATACTCAATGGGGATGAAACAAAAATTAGCGATTGCTGTCTCGTTAATGAATAAGCCCAAGTATTTAATTCTAGATGAACCAACAAATGGTATGGACCCAGATGGTTCTATAGATGTACTCAAAACAATTCAATCACTTGTAAAAGAGTTAGAAATGAAAATTTTAATTTCTAGTCATAAACTTGAAGATATTGAATTAATTTGTGATAGAGCGGTATTTTTACGTGATGGTAAATTCGTTCAAGATGTAAATATGAAGGAAGGTACACCGTCTGATTCTACAGTAATCATATTTGAAAAAGATGATTTTGAATCTGGATTAGCGTTCTTAAAAGAGAAATTTAATGTAATACAAACACAAGAAGCTAGCGGTGAAGTGATTATCAATGCACAAAGTAGCTACAAAGAAGTATTAAAAGGTTTAGCAAGCAAAGAAATTTTCCCTAAATTTATTGAAACACGTAAGAGTTCATTACGTGATACTTACTTCAATATTAATCAGAAAGGTGGCCAATAATGAATAGTTTACAACTCGTAAAATATGATATGTATAGTATTTTTAAAAGTCCATTAACATACTTAGCATTACTTTTGACTATTTTACCATTAGTCGGTTTCACAATATTATTTGTTCAACAGTCAGATGAAATAAATGGTAATACATTACTCTCAATTGGTAGTTGGTTCTTTTCAATTATGGGCTTACTATTTGTAATAAAAACAATTACACGTGATATTTCACAGGGAACGATACAGCTCTACATGAATAAAACATCAAGCCGTATCGGTTATGTTGTGGCAAAAGTTATTTCTATCATATTAATTGCAATTCTTATTACAGCAGTGCTTGTAGCATTTGTATTGATTGTCCAAGGTATCGTTGATGGGAAAAATATTACAACTAATAAAGCATTCGAATTACTTTGGTTCTTTTTAATGTTCCATTTATTCTTTGGATTATTGCTATATCTATTTTCACTTATTGTACCGAAAACAGCATTGATTTTTACACTCGGTATTTTCTTGGTGTTAATCGTTCCGTTCGCAGAGCCGTTTCTACCAATGATTCCGAAAATTGGTGACAATATCCAAGATTCATTAAAATATATACCGTTTAGCTATTTAACTTCTAAGACAACATCTGGTGACTACACATTCACAAATTGGCAATGGTTTATTACTTCAGCGTCAATAGTAATATTATTTATTGTAAATATTTTCTATTCTTCTAAGAAAGATATTTAAAATAATGATAACCGATATATAAGTCAAAATAAAAAAGACGTATGAATTTGCGGTTAAATCAGCATAATTCATACGTCTTTTAATTATTTAATGATTAATTTATCTAATATTGAGTCATATACATAGTTCCAAAGTTGAGAATCTGTTTTGTAACGGTTTGTCATGACAGCATGTGCTTCCGCAGATTTGTCTTCAAATGTAGGATCATCTTTCGAAGGTACATTCGAACGTGTCTCTTCAACAAAGTGTTGAACTTGTCTAGCGCGAGGGCCCCAAACCGTTTCTTGTTCAAAGTCGTCATTAAGAAAAACAAAAATAGGTATTGATCGAGCCGTACCATTTGTTAAATATTGATCTATTAAATTAGTGTTTTCATCACGATGGAATACACGAACTTCTAAATTTAAAGCTTCGCTAATATGTTTTAAGATGGGTAGATTCATCATCGCATCGCCACACCAATCTTCCGTGATAACTAACACTTTTGAATAATTTAATGATTTAATTTTTTCAATACGGTCATCAGATGAAGGTAAAGAGAAAGAGTTATATATTGATAGAACGTTCTCTTTGTTTTTAGTCATCACCTCGATATATTGATCAAGTGGTTGACTGTTTTCGAAATAAGTTTCTAAACTTGTCATAAGTATTTCCCCCTTTAGCTTATTAGATATTATTATATCAATTATTTTATATGAAAGAAAATTTTAAATACTTTGAAAAGTTATGTATTTAGCAGCATTCTTATAAGATGAAAGTGACAATTGCATATGCTATATTGATTAAGTAAATGGAGTTGAAAGTCTGTGAATAGGTATAAGATAAATAGATTGGTTATATTGAGTATTTTTTTGTTGATGGGTGTTGGCACTTTGCTGCTTGTAAATTATTTAAAAAGTGAACAATCCACTGATTTATCACATATTACTATTGACGATATGCACTTAAATTCAACAGTTGACAAGAATCAATTGATAGAATTTGATGATATTGTTTTGAAAAAATATAAATTTTATGAAAAATATAATCAACCGGACTTAGTATTTAAAGTTAATAAAGCTAATAACAAACTAAAAGGTATGTCACTTCTCAAAAACACTAAAGTTAAGACAAATTTTGGTGGGGAAATTGAAGGTCATGTTCAAGATGTTGTTCGTGAATTAGGCAATAACTATAAACAAAAAAAATTACGTAATTCGTATTATTTGATGACATATTATGATAAAAATAGTCATACAAAGTTATCTATTATGCACAAACATGATAAAATAAAAAAGATTGAAATTTACACAAAATAATAATTAAAGAATGGTGATTTTTTCAGATAATTGCCATTCTTTAATTTTACATAATATAAGAAGTCGACTCTAGAAATTGAATGGCGGTAGATAATTTGGATAAAATTACTTTTTTGAATGAACTTGAACAAGAACTGGATAATTTACCAAGGGCTGAGCGCGATAATGTAATGTATGAATACGAGCAATATTTTTTTGAGCAAGAACGTGAAGGAAAAAATGAATATCAAATCATTGGAGCACTTGAACCACCTAAAAAAATAGGTAAAGAAATAAATGCAAGAAGTGCAATTGTATCGGCAGAATATCGAACGAATGCTAGGACAATTTTAAGAGCTATCATGGCTTCTTTAGGTATGGGGATTTTATCACTAGTAATTATCCTAATACCGATGATATTTGTTGCTGGTTTTATGTTGCTATTGTTATTGGCTGCAATGGTCTTAGTAATCAGTCCATTGTTGCTTATCATTCATGGGTTGCTAAATAGCATGTTCAGCCAAGCGATTAGTAATTATTTGTTTGCATTTTCATTTAGTGGCTTAGGCATTGTGTTGTTTGTAATTATTGCGAAGTTGGCAGAACTGGTGTACCGCTTGATATTAAAATATTTACGCTGGAATATCAGAACGATCAAAGGAAGTGCAGAAGAATGAAGAAATTATTTTTGAGTGGTTTAAGTTTGTTCGTCGTCTGTTTTCTTTTAGGATGTATAATGTGGTTTGGCTTTGAAAAACAAAATAATAAAATAAATACTATAGATAAAACCTTTACCGATAAATCGATTGATTCTTTAAATTACAGAGGAATAACCACTAAAGTTAATATTGTAAAAGGCGATAAGTTCACGGTAAATTACAGAGGACAGTGCAAAGTTAATATAAGTAAAGAAGATAATGAATTAAGGGTTCATGAAATAAATGAAAAAGTAGATAATTATGGCTTGAATTTCAATCCATTCAGGCAAATATATGGTGAGGTTACTATAACAATGCCAAGTGAACAAATTGATGATATAAAAGTTTCCAATACTGTTAGAGAGGTTAATATACAAAATATAAATATCAAAAATGCGGATTTATCAATGACAGAGTCCAATATATCACGTGTTAACATTAATAATTCATCAATTGGAAAGTTAGTTCATAGAGGTTTGAAATCACCTGTTCATTTTAACCACAGCGAGATTTTAGACGCTAATATAAAAACAAATGATGCAAACATTACAGGACAACAATCATTAATCAAAGGTGGTGTGCTATCTGCTAAGGATGGTGTTATCAACCTAAGTAAGATGGATATTGATTCTGCTTTTAAAGCATCAACCCAGCATGGTGATATTAAGATGTCATATAATAAAAAGCCGGAAGATACGTTGCTTAAATTAAATCCTGAAAAAGGCAAAGCTAAGGTTAATAATCAAAGCTTTGAAAATGATAGAGTAGGTTCAGGTAATAACGTACTGGAATTCTATACTTTAGACGGTGATATTCATATCAATTAAAGTAGAGAGTGGGATAGAAATCGAGGTTTGCTCAAGATTTCTTTTCCCGCTCTCTTTTTATTTTAGTATGTGGCAAATGTCAAATCGGTATCAATTTGTCCTGTGAGTTCGTTAATTTTTAGAGGTTCACCATTCAACCATTGTTGAAAGTCAATTTTAGTAGGTATTTGATTTTCACCTAAAGCGATATGGGTGGTTAAGGACTGTGGTTCATACATACTTGTGTGTATGGTGCCAGACCAACTTTTAAATAATTTGCTGTAAATTTCAAATTCAGGATTATTAAATAATGTAAAGGCGTCTGTTTTTTCTAATTGTGTAGGTACTTGTTTAATTAATCTATCCAACCGTTCTGTGGATTCCTTTGTATAATTTCTATTTTCATGAGTGAGCAATTTAAAGTGGTTTGTACATGTATTATCATAACGCACATCAATTGCTCGTGGTGACACTTCAATAATTGCATGATTTAAATGTTTATCCATCACAATATAACTAAATGAACTTCTATGAGGTATTTCTTTTAACAATTTAATGGCCTCAGGAACATCTTTGCAATATTGCAATATGAGTCTGCCAATCATGTAGCAAACGAAGCCATCACCGGGATGTTTACGATGCATAAAGTTATATCCCATTGCTAAACCTGTTTCATTCATTCCATCCATTCTACCGGTGACACGTGAGGTTGGGCCAATTTGTGCTAAACCACCATCATTTGGTTGAAATAATAAATAACGACCATCATATGTAGCGGGATGGTAGTCATAATTACGTACCATATAGTCTTGGCCCAAATAGACTGTACAGCCACTATGCTTCAACGGTGTGAAGCGGTAATGAGCAAAATTTAAAATCATTTGGCTTGTAGGTAGATTAAGTACTTCTTGCATGCCTCGTATTTCTTCCCATATTTGAGGTGCGTATATTTGAAAAATATCATATGTTGCTTTGATATGAATATCAAAGCGTGGCATGCGTTTTTTCCATTCTTTTTCTCTATTTTTTAACAGTGGTGTATGTTGCATCCATTGTGCGGTTTGTATACCTAGGTCAAAGTGTGAACCACGATGCGTTAAAATATCTGATTTTACGCTTTGCATTATAAAAACTCCTATTTTATTTGTGTAATCTTACAAAATTGTAACTTTAATGTAACTCAGTGTTAATTGCATTACATTGGATTAAACTTTATCATTAAAAATAACAACGACGACTGATTAAGGTATTTTTATTTTTAATGAGGTGATTGCTAATGGAAAGTTATTACGATGTTATTAAAGATGTAGTAGGCACTTGGTGGAAATAAATAAAATCGCAATGCTTGAGTGAGTTGCTGTATTCAGCTCACTCTTTTTTGTGTTGCAATATCTTAGGTTCTAGTGATATCGATATATACACGAGTTAGTTTAATTATCCGGCCATTATACGCAATTTATATGAATTTTAAAACTGTTAATGTATTTAATACATGCCCATTATTGTTTTGAAAACCATATAAATGCAATTTATAGTGGTGTTCTGTTATTATTAAGTTATTGAACTACTATTATTGGCATGTCATTTGTAGTGATATATATAAACGTTAGTACAATAATATCATAAAATCACATCGCTGATATGTTAAATAAAATAATGAAAAAACAGGTATATATTTATTGATGTAATTAAATATGCTATCATTAATAATAGTGATGTTAATAATATATTGAGGTGAAATAGAATGTGGAATTTTATTAAAGGTTTATTTAAATTTGTATTCGGTACTATCCTTACTTTATCTTTAGTAGCAGGAATCGGTGCGGTTGTATTCGCTTATATTTTCAAAAAAGACTTTGAAGATATCGAAAGCAAAACAAAAGAAATTATTTCAGATATCGAATCTAATAATTAATTGATTAAAAACATGAATAGTGTTTTTTAGAGACTGGGACGTCATTGATTTGTCCCAGTCTTATTTCATATGGTTAGGTGACTTATGCATGAGCAATAGTGTTCAGGGTAGTCCCTTTATACTTATTTCAATTCCAGTCATTTATGTCGGGAGTGAGGCAACGAAATCTTTTTAATAAAAATTAGATTTCTGTCCCACTCTCTTTTTGTGTTTTAAATATTTTATTTCTGTATATTGCAGACTTGCTATAGTTTGAAGTCTTGGGGTGAAATGATGCTTATTATAGGACTAATCAACCTTTGTTATTCTGGTAATATCAAAGAGGGAGAGCTTTATAGTGGCGCTGTTATTTAAAGAATAGCCTTCTAAAAACATTTGTATCATATCGATATTTTTAATCTTTATATTTATATTCTCTAACCAGCCATTTTGATAATATTCAATATTTACAAAAGCATCTGAATGGAACGCCTGATGGAGATGTAAATTAAGATCATTTAATTGGTCATCTGACAGTATAGGACGGTCAATTTTATTTTGGTCTATTAAATATTGTTGAATATTCTCAAATTGTTCAGGTAAAGTAGCAAAAGGTGCCCATTTGACCATGCCACGGCCTTGGGGGATATTTGGGTTTAATTGTTCTCTAGGTATTTTTCTATAGTCTGTTTCGGTATTGTTAAAGTCAGTCATTTGTTATCACTCCAATCATTATATAACCATTATACGAACGTACGTTCTTATTTTCAAGTGAATAAATCATTATATTGTCTTTTAACATAAATCTCTATTAAAATAATAGTATAATGATATGGAGGGGTTTACATGACGACAACAGGTTATATTGGAACATACACTAAAAAAGAAGGTAAAGGCATTTACCGTTTCCAACTAGATGAAGAGACTGGTAAAATAGTTGAAGTTAAAACTGGTTATGAACTCGAAGCATCCACATATGTAAATCAACATAATCACTTTTTATATGCTGTAACAAAAGAAGGCGATGATTGTGGTATTGCCAGTTTGAAAATAGAAGCAGATGGTACATTGAGCCTGATAAATAAATGTTTAGCGTCAACGGCTGGTAATGGATGCTATGTATCTGCATCGCCAGACGGTAAATATATTTTCGAAGCAATTTATGGTGCTGGCTTGGCGAGAATGTATGAGGCAAATCCAGAAACTGGAGAAATTGTTCGTTTAATACAAGAATTAGCGCATGACTATCCGACAGGCCCTTCTGAGAGACAAGAGCAACCACACGTTCACTATATCAATACAACACCAGATGAAAATTATGTTGTTGCAATGGATTTAGGGACAGATAAAGTGGTTACGTACGAATATGGAGACGAAGGATTGAAAGTGCATGCTACTATAGATTTTGAGCCTGGAGATGGCCCAAGACACATTGTATTTCATGAAAATGGAAGATATGCTTATCTTGTACATGAATTATCAAATGTTGTAAGTACTTTAAAATATGAGGACGGTCAGTTTACAGAAATCGAAAGACATCTAACAATTCCAGAAAACTTTGATGGTGATACTAAATTAGCAGCAGTAAGAATATCAAAAGATCAAAATTTCTTATATATAAGTAATCGTGGTCATGATAGTCTTGCAATATTCAAGGTGGGGGATGAAGGTGCAACGATTTCACTAGTTGATATCATTAAAAGCGGTGGTGCATTTCCACGTGATTTCAATATTACTGAATCTGATGATTATTTAGTTTGTGCGCATCAAGAAGGTGATTATACACTGACTGTTTTTAAACGTGATAAAGTCACTGGCAAGTTAGAAATTGTTGATCATCATGAGACTGCACCAGAAGGTGTTTGTGTACAGTTTTTAAAATAATATATTTACATCTTTAATATGAATGTTGTTACAATGAACTTTACCATTAGTGAACTAACATGGTAAACACCGAGCCCGCTAGCTACTACGAAAAGATAGTGGGCTCTTTTAAGTGTATTGGCAATGCCGTCGTCAAGTAGAGCGACGACTTTACAAATATATCATTTGTGAATGCTTTACCGTAGAAGATAAAAATGTCTAGCTTGTTGAAATTCATAAAGTAATTATAATATGGCAAATAAGCCAAAAACAAGTTGGCATACTAAAAAAGTTTGCATAACGTTATTTAACTAAAAGAATATATCATTTAAACGCTGAGACATTTATATGTCCCAGCCGTATTTATGCAAAATTAATGTTAAATTATTTGTTGAAAAATGTTTTAATGTATTTAAATTTTCCTTTGTAAGGTGGGAAGAGCAGACTTGACTCTAATCGTGTTGATTTAAATATATACGATTTATCATGACTAAATGTGTCGAAAGTATATTTGCCATGATATTGACCGATACCAGATGCGCCAACACCACCAAATGGTAAGTTTGGATTTGCTAATTGCATCAAGGTATCATTGATCGCACCACCACCGAAAGATACCTCATTTAAGATGCGTTCTGTTGCGTTTTCGTCTTCGCTAAATAAGTAAAGACTGAGAGGTTTAAGTTTTGTATGAATTAAATCAATTGCTTCATCAAAGTCGTCATAAGTGATAATTGGTAGAATAGGGCCAAAAATTTCATCTTCCATTATTTTATCATTGAATGTAATGCCATCTAATAAAGTTGGCGCAATATAGTTTTCAGTAGAATCAGAATGACCACCAAAAGCAATTTCAGATTGATGAACGGCTAATAAATGATTTAAACGGTCAAAGTGTGTCTGGTTTACTATACGGCCAAAATCAGGGCTTGCTTGTATATCTTTACCATAAAACTCTGTCATTGTATTTTTTAGGGCTTTAATTAAATCCGCTTTCACTTTACGGTTAACTAGTACATAATCTGGAGCGACACACGTTTGACCAGCATTAGTGAATTTGCCAAAACTAATACGTTCACTAGCCACTTTGATATTTGCAGTTTCATCTACAATAACAGGCGATTTACCACCTAACTCTAATGTAACTGGTATTAAATTTTTACTAGCTGCTTGATAAACAATTCTTCCAACACGTTCGCTACCAGTGAAAAAGATATAATCAAAAGGTAAATGTATCAGTGACTGCGTAGTATCTGCGTCACCTTGACAAATACTAATATATTCAGGGTTGAAAACATCTTCAATAATATTTTTTACAACATCTGACACATGTGGTGTAAACTCAGAAGGTTTGATCATCACTGTGTTACCTGCAGCTATAGCACCAATAAGTGGTTCAATAAGTAATTGGAATGGATAGTTAAATGGGCCGATAATTAATACGGTACCATACGGCTCTTTAACAATATAACTTTTAGTAGGGAACATATAAAGCGGCGTGTTGACTTGTTTCTTTTTCGCCCAGTTTTTTAGCTCTTTACGAGCCGTTTTGATATTTTTTAAAGTGAAACCAATTTCCGTTGCGTAAGCTTCTACTTTATTTTTACCTAAATCTTTTTGGAAAGCATCCAATAATGCTTCTTCATGATTTTTTATACTTTTGCTCAAGAGTTTTAATTGTTTTTTTCTAAATTTAAGATCCTTAGTGGCATGTGTCTTAAAATATTGTTTACTATTGTGGAACGTTTGTTCTATTGAATTCAAATATATTCCTCCTAGTACGAATGGGTGTCAACTTAACATAAATTGATAAAAAACTGGAACATATCAACTATGTCCCAGTATGGTAAATTGTAAAAAATCTTAGAATTTTAAATTTGAATGTACGGTACGTACTGTTCAAATTGGATTCATTATTTTGTTAAGGCTTCTGTAATTTGAGGTACAACTTGTTTTTTTCGTGAAACGACACCTGGTAAGAATGCAGTGTTATGGTCCAACGTAACATTGAAAGCAACGCCGACTTTATCTCTTTCAGCACCAACCACAAGAATTTTAGAATCGCTATTAATAATATCAGTGACAACTAATACAAATAAATCATATTTTTCATCAGCACTAACTTCAAGCATTGCTTTTTCTAATTCTTCTTGACGCTCAAACACTTCATCAATGTCTACTGTATTAACTTGGCCAATACGAGTAACAAAATCACCCATGTTAAACGATTTCGCATCCATTGTTAAAATATCAGAAACTGATTTCTCTTTTGTAGAGGCACCTGCTTTTAACATTTCTAAACCATATGACTCTAAATCAACATTTGCAATTGCTTTTAGCGATTCGGCAG
This sequence comes from Staphylococcus edaphicus, assembly GCF_002614725.1. GTDB lineage: Bacteria > Bacillota > Bacilli > Staphylococcales > Staphylococcaceae > Staphylococcus > Staphylococcus edaphicus. Next base: position 20,675 of record NZ_MRZN01000011.1, read on the forward strand.
CTTGTACATCTTGTTCTGTACAAGTAGGTGATTTGAATAACAGACTATCTGAAATAATTGCAGAAATCATTAAACCGGCAATTTCAGGCTTGATTTCAAAACCACGTTCTTTATACATTTTGTATAAAATTGTTGCAGTACAACCAACTGGTTCAGCACGATAATATAATGGTGCTGCAGTTTCAAAGTTAGCAATTCTATGGTGATCTACAACGTGTTGGATGGATGCATCAGCAATTGAATCAGCACTTTGTTGGAATTCATTATGGTCGACTAGGATGACATGTTGGTCAGTTAAATCGTCATTAAGTAACGGTGGAGCGGTTACATTAAAATAATCTAATACATATTGTGTTTCAGGTCCTACTTCGCCTAAACGATATGCAGTCGCTTCGGTATTACCTGTAAGTTGTTCAAAATCTGCCATGATAATAGCAGATGAGACTGCGTCTGTATCTGGGTTTTTATGTCCGAAAATATAAGTTTTTACCATATTTAAATTCTCCTTATTTTATGTAGTTAGTTTTATTTTAGCATGATTTTACTTTGTTATTCTACTTCAGCACCTAGCGAATTTTTAAAATGATCCAAGGCCCACTCATGGCCGGAAGGATTAAAGGATGCAACACCTCTATGTGAAATTGAAATGCTATATCCTAAATTGTAAGCACTAATTGCAGTGTGGAGTACACAAATATCTGTACAAACACCAACGATTTCTATGTGATTAATATTTCTCTCACGTAACATCAGGTCTAAAGGTGTTCCGCAAAATGAATCATAACGCGTTTTATCTAAAAAGTGAATATGATCATTAAATAAAATGTTTTGGTAAATATCGTTTACTTTCCCATATAATTCACGGCCAAATGTACCAATGATATTATGTGGTGGGAATAATTTACTTTCAGGATGATTTTGATTTTCTTCATAATGTAAATCCATCATAAAAAAGATATCACATTGTTTTTTATTATAGGTTTCAATTCTGTCGACGATATAATTTTCAATCTGTCGACCTGGTAGTCCGCAAGTTAATTTCCCATTTTCTGCTACAAAATCATTTGAATAGTCTACGACGATTAACGCACTTTTTTTCATACTATTGTAACACTCCCAAATTTAAATATAATAGTAAGTATATACTAAGTCGATAAATCATTAAAGATATAGGAAACGCGTTTGAACAATCCGGTTTATGTAAATATAAAGTAATAACGAGGAAAGGAATGGCTTTATGATAATTAATGCAAAACAATTTGGGTTAAAAGGAAAAAATAAGCGTGCAGACACAAAAGGAATACAAAAAGCATTAAATTACGCGAAGAAGCATAAAGGAACGACTATCTATATACCACAAGGTGAATATCATATTCGAAAGCCACTTGTTATATACGACAACACAACATTGTTATTAGATGATAAAGCGATTTTAAAACGATGTGGCAAAGATACATTATTGAAAAATGGGCGTCGATTTAAATCATATTATGGCTACAATGGTAATAGTCATATCCATATAACAGGCGGAACGTTTGATATGAATGGATTCAATTATCCTTATAACAATACAACTATGTGTATGGGACACGCACGTGATATACAAATAGTCGATGTCACATTTAAAGACGTTGTTGGAGGACATTGTTTGGATGCATGTGGTGTAAATGGTTTGTACATGAATCGTTGTCAATTCTTAGGATTTAATGATCCTTATGGCACAAGATTTTTTTCAGAAGCGGTACAATTAGATATACAAGTTCCAGGTGCATTTCCAAAATTTGGAGCAACCGATGGCACAATTACTAAAAATGTAATTATAGAACATTGCTATTTTGGGAATTCAGATACCCCAACTATGCAAGCATGGAATCGGGCTATTGGTTCTCATGCCAGTCGTTTTGATCAATATTATGAAAATATTCATATTCGACATAATATTTTTGAAGGTTTAAAACAATATGCGCTCACACCATTGAAAGCTAAAAATACTTATATTCATCATAATGTTTTTGAAAATTGTAAAGGCGGTATACGTTTCTTAGCAGTTAAAGATGGAAAAAACGCAAGAGATTTGAAAGGAAAGGAAAGAACAACACAAGCAGGACAAAATTTAAATATATTTCAAAATCGCTTTATAGGGGAAATGAGTAAGGATGCAATACGTATTCAAAGTTATAATCACATCAAACATGAAGATGTAGTTATAGCTCATAACGAATTTGAGAATCAATCACAATTTGTATATTTAAAAGATATCGAAAATTTATTTTTGGCTAACAATATAGGTATAAAATTCAAAAAAGTAAATATAGATTGATTATTAATTTAAAATCACAAAACACTTTGAAATATATTATGTTATACTCTGATTAATTATTATGAATATTCAGATAATGATTAAAGGGGGAGCTAGATGAACGATTTAAATCAAGGGGGGATGAGAAGGGCACAATATTTGATGTTCTTCTCAAATAAAAAAGAGAAAAAGGCTTATAATTCCGGACAATTTATTGGATTGTTATTAGGGCCAATACTTTTTGTATTGACGTTGTTATTATTTCATCCTGAAAATTTATCTGGAAAAGGTGTTTTTGTCTTAGCTATAACGTTGTGGATTGCAACTTGGTGGATTACAGAAGCGATTCCGATAGCCGCTACGAGTCTATTGCCATTGATATTGCTACCAGTTGGGCATGTACTCAACCCAGAAGAAGTATCTGCACAATATGGGAATGATATTATTTTCTTATTCTTGGGTGGTTTTATTTTAGCCATTGCAATGGAAAGATGGAATTTACATACTCGAGTAGCGCTTAGTATTATTAGTACACTAGGTACTAGTACAGGAAAAATATTATTAGGTTTTATGATAGCTACTGGTTTTTTATCCATGTTTGTTTCTAATACAGCAGCAGTTATGATTATGATTCCTATTGGATTAGCAATTATTAAAGAAGCAAATGAATTGAAAAGTGAAAATACGAAACCAGAAAGTATTGCTAAATTCGAGCAATCTTTAGTCCTAGCAATAGGTTATGCAGGTACAATTGGAGGCTTAGGTACATTAATTGGAACACCACCACTAATTATATTAAAAGGGCAATACCAATCTGCTTTTGGTGAGGAGATAAGCTTTGCTAAATGGATGATTATTGGTGTGCCGACAGTGGTTGTATTACTATTCTTAGTATGGGCGTATATCCGCTATGTGGCATTTAAACACGATATGAAAGCGTTGCCGGGTGGTCAAAATTTAATTAGGAATAAATTAAATGAGCTTGGTAAAATGAAATATGAAGAAATAATTGTGCTCATTGTTTTCTTGCTGGCTAGTTTTTTATGGATAAGTAGAGAATTTTTATTGAAGCATTGGTCTTTTACATCAGAGGTTGCTGATGGCACAATCGCAATGTTTATATCAGTCTTATTATTTTTAATTCCAGCTAAAAATAAAAGCAAGCACAAACGTATTATAGATTGGGATGTAGCTAAAGATTTACCATGGGGTGTATTAATTTTATTTGGTGGTGGTTTAGCACTAGCAAAAGGCATCTCAGAAAGTGGTTTGGCAAATTGGTTAGGTGAACAGTTAAGATTAATTGAAGGCGTTAGTCCTTTGATTATCGTACTAGTCATTACTATTTTTGTATTATTCTTAACTGAAATCACATCTAATACTGCGACAGCAACAATGATATTACCTATTTTAGCGACATTATCAGTGGCAGTGAATGTTCATCCTCTACTGCTTATGGTTCCAGCAGCTATGGCAGCAAATTGTGCTTATATGCTACCGGTTGGAACGCCACCAAATGCTATTATGTTTGGTACAGGCAAAATTAGTATTAAAAAAATGGCATCTGTCGGTTTTTGGGTGAACTTATTAAGTATTGTAGTTATTGTATTAGTAGTGTACTTTTTAGTACCGCCAGTTTTAGGTATAGATGTTACACAACCATTACCATTGAAATAAAGGGAAAAGCGTCTGGAACCTAGATAGGTCTCAGACGCTTTCTTCATCTTTGTTAAAATATTAAATAAAAAACTTGATAGAAGCATTAAAACTATATGATTATGCTATTGGTGATGTAATGATTTAATCAATTTAGTTTATTAAAAGAACCTATAATTGTTACTTGGAAATCTAAAGTGTTGAGTATCTTAATCACTTTTGAAAGATCTTCAGAAATAGATGTATCTGCTTGAACGAAAAAGTGATACATACCTAACTGTGTTTTTAACGGACGAGATTCAATCCAAGATAAGTTAATGTTAAATAGTACAAATGTATTCAAAATGCTGGCTAGTAAACCAGGTTTATCGAATTTGGGGGTAATCAATAACATCGTGTCGGTTGCTTGTTCGATATGCTTGGGCTGATTGCTGACAACTAAGAAACGCGTAATATTATGTGGGAAGTCTTCAATGTTTTGTTCGATTGATGTATATCCATAGGCTTCACCACTACCCAAAGGCGCAATTGCACCAACATGTTCAGAAATTTTATCTAAACTTTTAATGGTACTATCTACATAGGCAATATCAAATCCACGGGCTTGTATATATTGACTTGTCTGACTAATCGCAGGGCCAATGGAATAAACTGTTGAAATATCATTAACTGTGGTATTTTCAGTGCCGTATAAAGCAAACTGTATATCTAAATGAAGTTCACCTTGCGCATAGATATTTTGTTGTGTCAGTGAATCGGCTACAATGTTAATTGTACCTTCTATCGAGTTTTCTATAGGTACAACTGCAATACTTTGACTATCTTCTGATACAGATGCGACCACTTCGTATAGATTTGATTTTGGAACAAAGTCAATATCTGATTCAGATTTATATTGTGTTGCAGCTAAATAGGAAAATGTGCCCTTAGGTCCTAAATAATAAAGTTTCATAATGACGTAACCCCTTGTTTATCTGTATGTGGTAATAGTGTTAGTGGAATGGACAACCTGATTGCTCTGCTTTTTTATAAAAGAAATTAGGTTCTTTCATCACATTTTTGTAACCGTGATGATAATTGGGAACTAGGGTCGGTGACAAAGAAGGTGCTAACCAAGACCATTTACCAGTAACTTCTCTACCGTGTTTTGTTTCATTCATTTCAAATCTTTCAAATTGTTTAGATACAGTTAAATGGTCAACAATTGACACGCCTGCATTTTTAAACGAGTGATACACGGCATCGTTTAATTCGACGAGCGCACGATCTTTATTGAAAGAATTATTCTTTAGTGTATCAAATTCAAATGCTTCTGCAACATTTTCCAATAAATTATAACGATAGACGTCCGTAAAATTACGAACTGCAATTTCGTTTACCATATACCACCCATTGAATGGAGCGGTGGGATAGGTAATGCCACCAATCTTTAAATCCATGTTAGAAATAATGGGAACGGCATACCATTTTAAACCGAGATGTTGTAATTTAGGAAATTTATCATGAACGATAGATACTTCTTTTATTAAATTTGAGGGATACTCATGGTATTTTAGTTCACTATTTGGCATCTTATAGATTAACGGTAAAATATCAAAGTGTGTATGTCTACCTTGCCATCCAAGGTGTTGTGCAAGCTGAGTAACACGCTTCTCAGCAGGATCACCACACGTTTCATATCCTGCGTATCTAATTAGTTGATTGTTGTAAATTTGGGGTGGATTATCTTGAGAGAAAATGGTGATATAAGGCTTGATTCTTCCATTATTTGTTGCCGTCTCAATGTGACTTTCAATTGCTTCTATAAATTCATTTTCACTTTGTATGCTTCTTGCATCAGACACAGTTAATGAATCCCAAAAAAACCGTCCAATACAACGATTTGAATTTCGCCATGCCATCTTAGCGCCATAATTTAGTTCCTCAAAGGTATGTTCATACGTACCAGAGGAAAGGATGGATGCTTCAATTTCTGCAATACGCTTTGTTATTTTATTGTCATCATAATTTAATTCTTTATACATAGTTTCTATAAAAGACTTAGCTTCATTTAACATTTAATGCACCTCACAAACATTATATATCATTTTTATAGTTATATAATGATAAAACATATAACTGTCACTACTTTGTCGTTAACCATGTCACATTTTAACCAAATTTTAAATAAATAAAGTATGATTATAAAAATTAGAAATATTAAATTTGAATTCAAGATTTGACCTTATTAAAAGTGCTAACAAGGTTAATTTTATGCTAAACTAATGGAAAAGTTGATTGGAGAGATAGATGTGTACCAATATGAAGATGATACATTAGTGTTGCATAATGATTTATATCAAATAAATATGGCAGAAAGTTATTGGAACGATGGTATCCACGAACGCATGGCAGTGTTTGATTTATATTTTAGAAGTATGCCATTTAATAGTGGTTATGCAGTGTTTAATGGATTAAAACGCGTTATCGAATACATTAATCGATTCCATTTTGCAAAATCGGATATTGAATATTTAAAATCAATAGGTTATCAAGAAGATTTTTTGGATTATTTAAAAAATCTGAGATTTACAGGTAATATTCGTTCGATGCAAGAGGGAGAACTCTGTTTCGGTAATGAGCCATTGCTTAGAGTAGAAGCACCACTCATTCAAGCACAATTGATAGAAACTATGCTATTGAATATTGTTAATTTCCACACACTTATCACAACGAAGGCAAGTAGAATTAGACAAGTTGCCCATGATGACATGTTAATGGAATTTGGTACACGTCGTGCACAAGAAGCAGATGCTGCGTTATGGGGAGCAAGAGCAGCTTTTATCGGAGGCTTTAATGCTACAAGTAATGTACGAGCTGGTAAATTATTTGGTATACCTGTTTCAGGAACACATGCCCATGCGATGGTACAAACATATGGCGATGAATATATTGCATTTAAAAAGTATGCAGAAAGACACAAAGATTGTGTGTTTTTAGTAGATACATTCCATACACTGAAATCTGGTGTGCCGACTGCTATTAAAGTTGCTAAAGAATTAGGAGATAAGATTAATTTTGTTGGTATTAGACTTGATTCAGGTGACATTGCCTATCTATCAAAAGAGGCACGTCGAATGTTAGATGAAGCAGGATTCACTGATGCAAAAATCATTGCATCGAATGATTTAGACGAACAGACAATTACAAGTTTAAAATCACAAGGTGCCAGAGTTGATTCTTGGGGTGTTGGAACTAAATTAATTACGGGTTACGACCAACCTGCTTTGGGTGCTGTTTATAAATTAGTCGCAGTAGAAAATAGTGAAGGATCATATGTTGACCGTATAAAACTTTCAAATAATGCAGAAAAAGTAACTACACCTGGTAAAAAAAAGGTTTATCGCATTATCAATAAAAAAACGAATAAAGCAGAAGGAGATTACATCACATTGGAACATGAAAATCCATATGATGAGTCCCCTTTAAAATTATTCCACCCAGTTCACACGTATAAAATGAAATTCATAAAATCATTTATTGCCAAAGACTTGCATCATGATATTTTTATCAATGGTGAACTCGTATATGATTTACCAAATGAAACAGATGCACAAACTTATTTGAAAGACAGTTTAGCATATTTATGGGATGAGAATAAACGCCATTTAAACCCACAAGAGTATCCTGTTGATTTAAGTACGTTATGTTGGGAAAATAAACATAAACGTATCTTTGAAGTTGCAGAACACGTTAAAGAGATGGAGGAAGAACATGAGTAATTTACAAGACATTGTTGTAAGAGAAATGAAAGTAAATCCAACGATTGAAAGTAAGATAGAGACGCGAAACATTATTCATTTTATAAAAAATTATGTTCAGTCACATTCATTTATTAAATCTTTAACATTAGGCATTTCAGGGGGGCAAGATTCGACATTAGCAGGTAAATTGTGTCAAATGGCAGTTGATGAACTGAAAGAAGAGGGTAATGAATGTCAATTTATAGCGGTAAAATTACCATATGGAGAACAAAAAGATGCTTCTGAAGTAGAAGATGCATTAGCCTATATTCAACCCGATGAAATTATAACTGTAAATATTAAGCCAGCGGTGGATCAAAGTATTCAATCATTGAAAGAAGCGGGTGTGAATTTAACTGATTTTCAAAAGGGGAATGAAAAAGCACGTGAACGAATGAAGGTACAATATGCTATCGCGTCTAATAATCAAGGTATTGTCATTGGCACGGATCACTCTGCTGAAAATATCACAGGATTTTTCACGAAATATGGTGATGGTGCAGCTGATATCGCACCGTTATTCGGTTTGAATAAGCGACAAGGAAAACAGCTCTTAATGTATTTAGAAGCACCTAAGCATCTTTATGAAAAAGTACCCACAGCAGACTTAGAAGATGATAAGCCGCAACTACCTGATGAAGAAGCACTTGGTGTAAGCTATGAGGACATTGATGATTATTTAGAGGGTCGATCAGTTTCAAGCGAATCTAAGGAAATCATTGAAAAACACTATATAAAAAATGCACATAAACGAGAATTAGCTTATACAAGATATACATGGCCTAAAAATTAATTTATTTTCAATAACTTTTTAGTGACAAATGAAATAGTAGTTGATAAAATTACTTGAATTTAATGTAAGGGAAAGGAAAATGGTCATGTCAGTAATAACATCTAATCCATGGTTAATGGTTTTAGCGATTTTTATAATTAACGTTGCTTATGTGACGTGTCTTACAATGAGAACGATCTTAACACTTAAAGGATATCGCTATGTAGCAGCAGTTGTTAGTTTCTTAGAAGTCCTTGTTTATGTTGTTGGTCTGGGTATGGTTATGTCTAGTTTAGATCAAATTCAAAATGTATTTGCATACGCATTTGGTTTTTCTATAGGTATTATTGTAGGCATGAAGATAGAAGAAAAACTTGCGCTTGGATATACCGTGGTGAATGTTACGTCCTCCGAATATGAATTAGATTTACCAAGACAATTAAGAGATTTAGGTTATGGGGTTACGCATAACACTGCATATGGTCGAGATGGTAATCGTTTGATTCTACAAATTTTAACGCCAAGACGTTTTGAATTCAAACTAATTGATACAATTAAACAAATTGATGAAAAAGCATTTATCGTAGCATATGAACCACGTACGATACACGGTGGTTTTTGGGCAAAAGGTGTTAGAAGTAAAAAACTTAAACAATATGATACGGATGAAGTTGAAAGTATATGAAGAAACAGCAAAAATTTAAAGTCGCAGACAATGAGACAATTCAAGATTGTTTACAACGTATGCGTGAAGCGGGTTACACACCTGTTAAAAGATTTGAAAAACCCGTTTATAAGGAAAATAAAAATGGTGAATTAGAAGTCTTGAAACAAGAGATTGAGTTTACAGGTCAATTAGTTGAACAATAAATAGGAACCGTTATGGATTATCGTATCTATAGCGGTTATTTTTGAGTTGTGTAATTAATTTATAAAGAAGGCCTAAAAGGTTTATACTTTTTAATATAATTCTGTTAAACTATTATTGAAAACATAAACACGAACTTTTATACTAAATTGTATTTCAATGTACATGTTTTAATGATTTTAAATTAAATTTACATAGGATAGGAGCTTATTTCAATGATTGAACGTTATTCTAGAGAAGAAATGTCTAATATTTGGACGGATCAAAATCGCTATGAAGCATGGCTAGAAGTAGAAATTCTTGCTTGTGAAGCATGGAGCAAATTAGGAGATATTCCTGCTGAGGATGTTAGGAAAATACGTGACAATGCTAAGGTAGATGTCGCTCGCGCTCAAGAAATCGAGCAAGAAACACGTCATGATGTGGTTGCATTTACTCGACAAATTTCAGAAACTTTAGGTGAGGAACGTAAGTGGGTGCATTATGGTTTAACGTCAACAGATGTCGTGGATACCGCTTTAAGTTATGTGATTAAACAAGCAAATGAAATTATTGAAAAAGACTTGGAACGCTTTATCGAAGTGTTAGCTCAAAAAGCCAAAGATTATAAGTATACATTGATGATGGGTCGTACACATGGCGTTCATGCTGAACCGACGACTTTTGGTGTGAAAATGGCATTATGGTATACAGAAATGAAACGTAATTTAGAGCGCTTCAAACGAGTGAGAGAAGAAATAGAAGTTGGTAAAATGAGTGGAGCAGTGGGTACATTTGCTAACATTCCTCCAGAAATTGAAGCATATGTTTGTGAGCATTTAGGATTAGATGCAGCACCGGTATCTACACAAACTTTACAAAGAGACCGTCATGCTTATTATATTGCAACATTAGCTTTAATTAGTACCTCAATGGAAAAATTTGCTGTTGAAATACGAAATTTACAAAAAACAGAAACACGTGAGGTAGAAGAAGCGTTTGCAAAAGGACAAAAAGGATCTTCAGCGATGCCACACAAACGCAATCCTATTGGTTCTGAAAATATAACTGGTATCGCACGAGTAATCAGAGGTTACATTACGACAGCATATGAGAACGTACCATTATGGCACGAAAGAGATATTTCACATTCATCCGCTGAGCGTATTATGCTACCTGATGTAACAATCGCTTTAGATTATGGATTAAATAGATTTACTAATATTGTTGAAAGATTAACTGTATTTGAAAATAATATGCTTACAAATATTGACAAAACTTTTGGTTTGATATTCTCTCAACGTGTATTATTGGCATTAATCGACAAAGGTTTGGCACGTGAAGCTGCATATGATAAAGTACAACCAAAGGCTATGGAATCTTGGGAAACAAAAACACCATTTAGAACTTTAATTGAACAAGATGAAACGATAACAGAATTACTTTCAAAGACAGATTTAGATGAATGTTTCAATCCAAAACACCATTTAAATCAAGTAGATACAATTTTCCAAAGAGCTGGTTTAGAATAATAAAAATTTTTCAAGTGAAATCGTTACACTTTAATGCATTAGTACGTTAAAATAAGATTATATTGAAAAATACAGGGGTTGTTTTAAATGCAAATAGAAAAACTTAGAGGAAAAGCATTAGATGAATTGTTTGATGCAATCTTAACACTTGAAAACAGAGAAGAGTGTTATGAGTTCTTTGATGATTTATGTACCGTAAATGAAATACAATCATTATCTCAACGCTTACAAGTTGCAAAGATGATTAAACAAGGTTACACATACGCTACAATCGAACAAGAATCAGGGGCATCAACTGCGACAATCTCACGAGTGAAGAGATCATTACAATGGGGTAATGATGCGTACACGATGATTCTTGATCGTATGAATATAGAAACGACCGATTAATAATTTGAATGATAATTTTTATTGAATGGCGACTAGGTATTGATACCAAGTCGTCATTTTTTATAATTACAATTTTGTTTTAAATATATGCTAACAAACCAACAAAAGATGTTGAATAGAGTAGTAACTTAAATAATGTTTATAAAATGTGACCATGGTAATTTAGTAGGTATTAGTGAATTAATTACTAAAGCATATTAAATTAAATATGGTAGAAATTTGTTATGAGCGAAGGGAGATAACTATGTCAAAAAAAGTGATGCTTTCCATGGTCATATTATTAGTATGTGTAGGATTCAGCTTTATATGTATTGTAATGCTATCGAATACTAAATCCCAACCTACAAATGACAATATTGTTAAACCTAAGAATGCGTTACCAATTAAATATGAAAAAAATAGTGTGACGTACGTAAATGGTCATGTAATTGTAAATAAAACACTTGCGCTTCCAGCAAAATATAAGCCGGGAGAAAATAAAATTGCTAAAAAGCAATTGAATAAATTACTAAAGCAAGCAGAAAAAAGAAATTTAGATTTGAAAATAACGAGTGGATACAGAAATTTTGAGAGTCAATCAAAAGTAGTGGATGCGTTCGTCGAAAATGACGGTGAGCAGAAGACGGCTAAGTACGCAGCTAAACCAGGTCACTCTGAACATCAAACTGGTTTAGCATTTGATGTTGGTACAAAGCAGTCATTGAATGATTTTCATAATGACTTTGAAAAAACAAAGGAAGCGCATTGGTTAGCAAATCATGCAGCTGACTATGGATTTATTATTAGATATCCTAAAGGGCAATCACAAGATACAGGTTATGCATATGAACCGTGGCATTTACGTTACGTTGGCCCACAATTAGCAAAGGTAATCAAAGAGAAAAATACAAATTTAGAGAGTTATTACCATCTTAATAAATAGTATGATTATTCTGACTGTCGACGAAGACACTAACTTTATTGGCTGTTTTTTAAATGTGTGCATTCCATGTCCTTTGGTTTAACCTCTGCTCTTCGGATAAGCACGGTTTACACTCTTAATCACCTCGAAAATTCGAGGTGATTTTTTCTTCAGTATTTTAGAACTCATAGCATAAAAATGATATAATCAAAAATATGCTAAAAGAAGGAGAAACATATCATGAATGACATGAATAGCTGGAAACATATGTTTAAATTGGACCCCGCGAAGGCTATCAGTGACGAAGATTTAATGAAAGTTTGCACATCAGGTACAGACGCAATTATGGTTGGAGGAACGGATAATGTCTCTGAGGAAAATGTTTTGTACTTAATGCGTAAGGTTCAAAGTTATTCATTACCGATCGTACTGGAAATTTCTAACATCGATAGTATAGTTCCAGGATTTGATTTATATTTTATCCCAACAGTACTAAATAGTAGAGATGTTAAATATCATAACGGTTTATTACTTGAAGCGCTAAAATCATTTGGAGCATTGATAGATTTTAATGAATTGGTGTTTGAGGGGTATGTAATTCTAAATCCAGAGTGTAAAGTAGCTGAATTAACGGATGCAAACACGCAAATTGATGATGTGGATATTGAAGCTTATGCACAAATGATTAATGATATGTATAAATTACCAGTCATGTATATTGAATATAGTGGGATTTATGGTGAAACTGATATAGTAAAATCAGCAGCAGATATGTTAACAGAAACGCAATTATTTTATGGTGGCGGTATTAGTAGCTATGAAGAAGCAGAAGAAATGGCAGCTATAGCAGATACAATTATCGTTGGAAACATCATTTATGAAAATATAAATAACGCACTAAAAACAGTTAAAGTAAAGGAGACACATTAATGAATGCATTAGTAAACAAGATGAATGATGAACAAAGTCAGGCAGTTCGTACGACAGAGGGCCCGTTACTTATTATGGCAGGTGCTGGGTCAGGGAAGACCCGTGTGTTAACACATCGTATCGCATACTTGCTAGATGAAAAAGACGTGTCTCCGTATAACGTCTTAGCAATTACTTTTACAAATAAAGCTGCAAAAGAAATGAAAGCACGTGTTGAATCATTAGTAGGTGAACAGGCACAAGTACTATGGATGTCAACTTTCCACTCAATGTGTGTGAGAATCTTGAGAAGAGACGCAGATCGTATAGGAATAGAACGCAATTTTACTATTATTGATCCGACAGACCAAAAATCTGTTATTAAAGATGTGCTGAAAAACGAAAATATAGATAGTAAAAAGTTTGAACCGAGAATGTTTATTGGAGCAATCAGTAACCTTAAAAATGAATTAAAGACGCCTGAAGATGCACAAAAAGAAGCGAACGATTACCATGAACAAATGGTTGCAACAGTTTATAAAGGCTATCAGAGACAATTATCGAGAAATGAGGCGCTCGATTTTGATGATTTAATCATGGTCACAATACGCTTATTTGAACGTGTGCCAGAAGTATTAGATTATTATCAAAATAAATTTCAGTACATCCATGTTGATGAGTATCAAGATACGAACAAAGCACAATATACACTAGTTAAATTACTTGCTGCGAAATTTAAAAATTTGTGTGTTGTTGGGGATTCTGACCAATCTATTTATGGGTGGCGCGGTGCAGACATCCAAAATATTCTTTCTTTTGAGGAAGATTATCCCGAAGCGAAAACGATTTTCTTAGAACAAAATTATCGTTCTACTAAAAATATATTAAATGCTGCAAACGAAGTAATAAAAAATAATTCTGAACACAAACCAAAAGGGTTGTGGACAGGGAACACAAGTGGAGATAAGATTCATTACTATGAAGCTACAACTGAGCGAGATGAAGCGGAATATGTTGTACGTGAAATTATGAAACATCAGAGAAATGGTAAACAGTATCAAGATATGGCGATTTTATATCGTACTAACGCACAATCACGTGTTCTTGAAGAAACATTTATGAAATCCAACCTGCCATATACGATGGTTGGTGGGCAGAAATTCTATGACAGAAAAGAAATTAAAGATTTACTAAGTTACTTACGTATTATTGCCAATAGTAATGATGACATTAGTTTACGTCGCGTAATTAATATTCCAAAACGAGGAATCGGTCCGTCATCTGTAGATAAGATTCAAGCCTATGCAGCTCAAAATGATTTAAGCATGTTTGATGCATTAGCAGAAGTAGATTTTATAGGTCTTTCTAAAAAAGTAACACAAGAATGTATTACTTTTTATGATGTAATGCAAAACTTAATTAAGCAACAAGAATTCCTTGAAATTACAGAAATTGTTGAAGAAGTTTTGACTAAAACTGGATATAGAGACATGTTAGAACGAGAACAAACACTTGAATCAAGAAGTAGATTAGAAAATATTGATGAGTTTATGTCTGTTCCTAAAGATTATGAAGAAAACACACCATTGGAAGAGCAATCGTTAATTAATTTTTTAACGGATTTATCACTTGTAGCTGATATAGATGATGCGCAAATTGAAGAAGGTATTACACTTATGACGATGCATTCTGCTAAGGGCCTAGAGTTTCCTATTGTATTTATAATGGGTATGGAAGAATCCTTATTCCCTCACATCAGAGCGATTAAGAGTGATGATGAACATGAAATGCAAGAAGAGAGACGTATTTGTTATGTTGCAATAACACGTGCAGAGGAAACGTTGTACTTAACACATGCAACTTCGAGAATGCTATTCGGTCGTCCGCAATCTAATATGCCTTCAAGATTTTTAAGAGAAATTCCGGAAGATTTATTAGAAAATGAATCTAAAAGTAAAGCTAAGTCACAGGCACAATCAACTAGCAATCGTTTTCAAAATGCGACAAAACAACCAGCAAAACGCGCACATAGCCAACGTGCTACCGCAACGAAGAAAGCACCAACTGCTAATGATTGGCATATTGGAGATAAAGTGATGCATAAATCTTGGGGCGAGGGTATGGTAAGTAATGTGAAGGATAAAAATGGTTCTGTAGAATTAGACATTATCTTCAAGTCAGAAGGACCAAAACGTCTTCTAGCACAATTTGCACCTATTGAAAAAAAGGGGGAGTAACAAGTGACTGATATACAATCACGTGTGGGTGAGTTACATCGATTATTAAATCAATATAGCTACGAATATTATGTGAAAGATAACCCATCTGTACCTGATAATGAGTATGATAAATTACTCCATGAATTAATAGATATAGAAACGCAATATCCAGAATATCGTGCAGAGGATTCACCTACTGTTAGAGTGGGTGGTAGTGCACAATCAACATTTGAAAAAGTAAATCATGATACACCCATGTTAAGTTTAGGAAATGCATTTAATGAAGAGGATTTAAGAAAATTTGATCAGCGCATACGTGATCGTATTGGTGACGTAGAATACATGTGTGAATTAAAAATTGATGGGCTTGCAGTTTCGTTAAAATATGAAGATGGACGCTTTGTTCAAGGATTGACACGTGGAGATGGTACGACGGGTGAGGATATTACTGAAAATCTAAAAACAATTCACGCGATTCCATTAAAAATAAATGAAAGTAGAACATTTGAAGTTCGTGGAGAGGCGTATATGCCTAGAAAGTCATTTTTTAGTTTAAATGAAGCAAAGGCTGCAAATGATGAACAACCTTTTGCTAATCCTAGAAATGCTGCAGCTGGGTCCTTACGACAATTAGATTCAAAATTGGCAGCAAAGCGTAAATTAAGTGTATTTTTGTATAGTGTGAATGATTTTACACAATTTAACGCCGATACCCAAAGTGAAGCATTGGATGAATTGGACCAATTAGGATTTAAAACGAATCAAGAACGCCAACGCGTTCAAACGATAGATGAAGTAATGGCTTATATAAAAAAGTGGACGGATCAACGTGAAGATTTAGCTTATGATATAGATGGTATTGTGATTAAAGTAAATGCTTTAGATCAACAAGAAGTACTAGGTTTCACTCAGAAATCACCTCGATGGGCAATAGCTTATAAATTTCCAGCAGAGGAAGTTGTTACTGAGTTATTAGATATTGAATTGAGTATCGGTAGAACAGGTGTTGTTACGCCAACTGCCATTTTAGAACCAGTTAAAGTAGCAGGAACAACCGTTTCACGTGCTTCACTACATAATGAAGATTTAATACACGATAAAGATATAAGAATTGGAGATAGTGTAGTAATTAAAAAAGCAGGAGACATTATTCCTGAAGTGATTAAAAGCGTATTAGATAGAAGATCAAAAGATGCAGCAACTTATCATATGCCAACGCATTGTCCTAGTTGCGAACATGAATTAGTGAGAATAGAAGGCGAAGTGGCGCTACGTTGTATTAATCCTAAATGTCAGGCACAATTAGTAGAAGGATTAATTCACTTTGTTTCAAGACAGGCGATGAATATTGATGGCTTAGGTACAAAAATAATACAACAATTATATGAAAATAATAAAATAAAAGATGTTGCGGATATTTTCTATTTAACTAAAGATGACCTTTTACCTCTTGAACGCATGGGTGAGAAAAAAGTAGATAATTTATTAAATGCAATCGAACACGCAAAATCTAATTCCTTAGAACAATTATTATTTGGTTTAGGTATTCGACATCTCGGCGTTAAAGCGAGTCAGGTTATCGCTGAAAAATATGGTACGATGGATGAATTGTTTAATGTAACTGAAGAAACGTTAATGGGTATTCATGATATTGGACATAAATTAGCACAATCTGTAGTCACATACTTAGAAAATGATGATATACGTGCATTAATTGATAAATTAAAAGAAAAAAATGTTAATATGACTTATAAAGGTGTGAAGACATCAGAATTAGAAGGACACCCAGAGTTTAAAGATAAGACTATAGTTCTAACAGGTAAGCTAAATCAAATGACAAGAAACGAAGCATCTAATTGGTTAGCGTTACAAGGTGCTAAAGTAACCAATAGTGTAACTAAAAGTACTGATTTAGTCATAGCAGGTGAAGATGCTGGATCAAAATTAGCTAAAGCAGAAAAATTTGGAACAGACATTTGGTCAGAAGAAGACTTTGTGCAGAAACAAAATGAAATAGAGGGATAGAGGAGATAATGCATGAAACGAACGATTATACTATTCATCTCAGCAATTTTAATATTATCAGCTTGTGGAAATAATGATGAAAAATCAAAAGATCAAGCTAATGAAAAAGAACAACAAAACGAATCAGGCTCTGTAAAAGAAATTGCAACGGACAAAAATGTTCAAGGGAATAACTATAGAACAATATTACCATTTAAAGAAAGCCAAGCACGAGGGCTATTGCAAGACAATATGGCCAATAGTTACAATGGCGAAGATTTTGAAAATGGCTTATTAGATTTAAGCAAAAGTGTGTTTCCAACAGATGATTATTTATATCAAGACGGTCAATATTTAGATAAAGATACAATTAATGCGTTTTTAAATCCAAAATATACAAAAGATGAAGTTAACAAAATGGATGAAAGCGAACGGAAAGAGAAAAAAGCCAATGAAAATTTAGGTCTAAACCCATCTCATAAAGGAGAAACAGATCCTGAAAAAATTGCTGAACAATCACCTGCATACTTATCTAATATATTAGAACAAGATTTTTATGCGAGTGGAGATACAAAAGGTAAAAAGATAAAAGGCATGACGTTAGGCTTAGCTATGAATAGTACATATTATTATCAAAAAGAAAAAGATGGTGAAACGTACAGTAAAGATTTAGATGATAAAGAAATTGAAAAGCAAGGGAAACAAATGGCAGAAGAATTACTTTCAAGAATTCGAGAAAATAAAGACTTGAAAGAAATTCCGATACATTTTGCAATTTATAAGCAAACTGGTGAAAATTCAATTGTTCCTGGTGAGTTTATTGCTGGTACAACAGTCGAAGATGGAAAGACACGTATAAATGATTGGACAGATATCAATCAACAAACGGCATTGCTTCCATCTGAAGAAGCAGGAGAACTTGATGAAAGCTTAAATTCCGATTTCAAACAATTTAATGATAACTTACAAACCTATTTTAATAATTTTACACAAGCAGTAGGTACAGTTAAATTTGATAATAAAAAAGCACAACAGTTATCTGTCGATTTACCTATAGATTACTATGGTAAAGCTGAAACAATCGGTATCACGCAATATGTAACAGAACAAGCAGAGAAATATTTTGATGGTATCGATGAATACGAAATTCACATTAAAGATGGTAATAATCCCAAAGCACTGATAAGTAAGACAAAAGATGATAAGGAACCACAAGTTCATATCTATAAAAATAATAATTAGTATTAAGTATAAAATAACGCCGTACAACCACGTCATCATATGTGACAGTTGTACGGCGTTATTTTGTATTTCGAAAGTAATAGGATATAAATCACAATTACTATATAATAAGTTTATTCTCTTACGGTCTGTTTCACTTTTTCAAGATCATGTGTTACAAACGAACCAGGTTTCTTAGTGTATAGACTAACAACATAAGTAACTATCACACTAGCCAAGAAACCAGGGATAATTTCGTACATTCCAAATACTTCATTTATTGAAGCTAGGGGTTTAACCCAAACAATCCAAACAATAACAACGAATGCCCCGGTCATCATTCCTGCTAATGCGCCAGTACGTGACAGCCCCTTCCAATAAAGTGAAAAGATAACTAATGGACTAAACGCTGCACCGAATCCTGCCCAAGCATTACCAACTAAATTAAGTATGGTATCGTTAGGAGTCCAAGCAATCCAAATAGCGATAATGGCAACTAATAATACAGATAAACGCCCAACCATGACAAATTCTTTTTCATGCTCTTTAGCTTTATCTTCACCACGAACGAGTTTATAGAAATCTTCAGTTAGTGAACTTGATGTTACTAATAATTGTGAAGAAATTGTACTCATGATGGCTGCTAAAATGGCTGCTAATAAAAATCCTCCAACAAGTGGGTGAAACAGAATTTGACTCATGACGATAAATAAAGTTTCAGGGTCTTCCAATTTAATGTTGCGTTCAGAAATAAATGCAATTCCTGTTAAACCAACTGCAACTGCACCTAATAAACCAATAACCATCCAACTAATACCCAATCTACGAGCTTTTGGTAATAATTTGTGTGACTTTATAGACATAAACCTAACAATAATATGTGGTTGACCAAAATAGCCTAACCCCCAGGCAAATAGCGAGATAATACCTAAAACAGTTGTCCCCTTAAATAAATTCATATTTGTAGGTTTCATCTCTGCTACTTGTCTAAATGTATCAAGTCCATTTAATTCAATAAGTGCGACGATTGGTACCATTACCATTGCAATTAACATGATAACACCCTGGAAAAAGTCGGTAATAGAAACCGCGAGATAACCACCGAAAAATGTGTAGAATATGACAATTGCTGCAACGATAATTAATCCCCAATGATAATTTAAACCAAAGGCACTTTCGAATAATTTACCACCAGATACGAAACCTGAATGTGTGTATAGTGTGAAAAAGACAACAATAATTAATCCTGAAATAATTTTTATGTAATTATTACGATCATTTAATCTGTTTTTAAAGAAGTCAGGTAATGTAATTGCATCACCTGCCAATTCTGTATACACGCGTAAACGAGGTGCTACTACAAAATAGTTTACATAGGCTCCTAAAGACAAACCAATTGTAATCCACATTGCAGATAATCCAGTACTGTAAACAGAACCAGGTAATCCCATAATCATCCAACCACTCATATCTGATGCGCCTGCTGAAAGCGCAGTAACATAAGGCCCGATACTTCTGCCTCCAAGCATAAACTCGCTTAAATTACCTGTGGACTGCTTGTATCCATAGTAACCAATAATTAGTAATATAATAAAATATATTACAATCATAATATATGTTTGCCAACTTGCATGAACTTGATTGGCTAACGAAGTACCTAATGTCAGCATGGTCATCATCTCCCTTTGTTTCAAACAATTAAATTGTACTACTTGAATTATTATACAATGAAATTTATAAATAGAATAGTATTATTTTAGTAAAATGGTAAAAATAGCTTTTTGTAACAGTTAATTAAACGCTTACAATAACGAAGTTTATTATTACACTTTATATAAGATATAATGATTTATTATACAGTGGTGAAATATATCTCACATGATTTACATATAGAAACAAATTCGTCCACATAGACATATGACTAACTAAATATAATAATAAGTAAAAATAAATGCTTTAATTTACTGTTATTGTTGAAAAACTTAGATTTTTCAACGGAATTTTGGTACAATTTTGTAATGAATGAGTAAAAAGGAGGCTTTTATTTAATGGCTAAAGTTACACGAGAAGAAGTTGAACATATAGCAAATTTAGCAAGACTTCAAATTACTGAAGATGAAACGACTGAAATGCAAAACACATTGGAAAGTATTTTAAATTTTGCTAATCAAATAGATACAGCGGATACGAGTGAAATTGAACCAACATATCATGTATTAGATTTACAAAATGTATTACGTGAAGATAAAGCAATCGAGGGCATTCCTCAAGAGCTTGCATTAAAAAATGCTAAAGAAACGGAAGATGGGCAATTTAAAGTACCATCTATCATGAATGAGGAGGACGCTTAAGATGACCATCCGTTATGAATCTGTTGAGAATTTGATCAACTTAATAAAAAATAAGGAAATTACACCATCAAAGGTTGTAAGTGATATTTATGATGCTATAGAAGAAACTGACCCAACTATCAAATCATTTCTTGCATTAGATAAAGAAAATGCGATTAAAAAAGCACAAGCATTAGATGAATTACAAGCTAAGGACCAAATGGAAGGGAAATTATTTGGTATTCCAATGGGGATAAAAGATAACATCATTACTGAAGGCGTTGAAACAACATGCGCTAGTAAA
Source organism: Staphylococcus edaphicus (assembly GCF_002614725.1). GTDB lineage: Bacteria > Bacillota > Bacilli > Staphylococcales > Staphylococcaceae > Staphylococcus > Staphylococcus edaphicus. Next base: position 41,841 of record NZ_MRZN01000011.1, read on the forward strand.
ATGTTAGAAGGCTTTGTGCCAATTTATGAATCTACTGTGATGAATAAATTACACAGTGAACAAGCGGTACTTATCGGTAAATTAAATATGGATGAATTTGCAATGGGTGGTTCTACTGAAACTTCATATTTCAAAAAGACAGTAAATCCTTTTGACCATACTGCTGTTCCAGGTGGCTCTTCAGGTGGTTCCGCTGCTGCAGTAGCAGCTGGATTGGTACCATTTAGTTTAGGTTCTGATACTGGTGGCTCAATTCGTCAACCAGCAGCATATTGCGGTATCGTTGGACTGAAACCAACATACGGTCGTGTATCACGTTTCGGTCTAGTTGCCTTTGCGTCGTCATTGGATCAAATCGGACCATTAACACGTACCGTTAAGGATAATGCATTAGTGTTAGAGGCAATTACTGGATTAGATGAAAATGATTCAACTAGTGCGCCAGTTGAAGAAGCTGACTATACTTCAGAAATAGGTAAAGATATTCAAGGATTAAAAATTGCCTTACCAACTGAATACTTAGGTGAAGGTGTTTCCGACGAAGTAAAAGCATCTGTTAAAGAAGCAGTTGAAACGTTGAGAAGTCTTGGCGCGACAGTAGAAGAAGTATCGTTACCGAATACTAAGTACGGAATCCCGTCTTATTATGTCATCGCATCTTCTGAAGCATCATCTAACTTGTCTCGTTTTGATGGCATAAGATATGGTTATCATTCTCCAGAAGCCAATTCATTGGAAGAATTATATAAAATGTCGAGAAGTCAAGGCTTTGGTGAAGAAGTTAAACGCCGTATCTTCTTAGGAACGTTTGCATTAAGTTCAGGGTATTATGACGCATTTTATAAAAAATCACAAAAAGTTAGAACGTTAATTAAAGATGATTTCAATCGAATTTTTGAAAATTATGATGTTGTGGTTGGTCCAACAACACCTACAACAGCATTTAATTTAGGCGAAGAAATAGATGATCCACTTACTATGTATGCGAATGACTTATTAACAACGCCAGTTAACTTAGCTGGTTTACCAGGTATTTCTGTTCCTTGTGGACAATCAAATGGGCGTCCAATTGGATTACAATTTATAGGCAAACCATTCGATGAAAAAACGTTGTATCGTGTCGCTTACCAATATGAAACAAAATTTAATTTTCATAATGAATACGAAAAACTATAAGGAGTGGAAATCATGCATTTTGAAACAGTTATCGGACTAGAGGTCCACGTTGAGTTAAAAACAGATTCTAAAATGTTTTCTCCAGCACCAGCACATTTTGGAGCAAAACCAAACTCAAACACAAACGTTATTGATTTGGCATATCCAGGTGTATTGCCAGTTGTAAATAGACGTGCTGTTGATTGGGCTATGAGAGCATCGATGGCATTAAATATGGACATTGCTACGGAATCTAAATTTGATCGTAAAAACTATTTTTATCCAGATAATCCGAAAGCTTACCAAATCTCTCAATTTGATCAACCTATTGGTGAGAATGGTTATATAGATATAGAAGTTGATGGTGAAACAAAACGTATCGGTATTACGCGTTTACACATGGAAGAAGATGCTGGTAAATCTACACATAAAGATGGTTATTCTTTAGTTGATTTAAATAGACAAGGTACACCATTAATTGAAATTGTGTCTGAGCCAGATATTCGTTCTCCTCAAGAAGCGTATGCATATTTAGAAAAACTACGTTCAATTATTCAATATACAGGTGTTTCTGATTGTAAGATGGAAGAGGGTTCATTACGTTGTGATGCCAATATTTCATTACGCCCATATGGCCAAGAAGCATTTGGCACTAAAGCAGAACTTAAAAACTTAAACTCATTTACGTATGTTCGTAAAGGGCTTGAATATGAGGAAAAACGCCAAGAAGAAGAGTTATTAAATGGTGGCGAAATCTTACAAGAAACGCGTAGATTTGACGAATCAAATGGTAAGACGTTATTAATGCGTATTAAAGAAGGATCTGACGATTACCGTTATTTCCCAGAACCAGATATCGTTCCTTTATATGTAGACGAAGCATGGAAAGAACGCGTTCGTCAAACAATTCCAGAATTACCTGATGAAAGAAAAGAAAAATATGTGAATAAATATGGTTTACCTGCTTATGATGCACATGTATTGACACTTACAAAAGAAATGTCTGATTTCTTTGAAGGCGCTGTTGCTGAAGGTGCAGATGTTAAGTTGACATCAAACTGGTTAATGGGTGGTGTGAATGAATATTTAAATAAAAATCAAGTTGATTTATTAGATACTAAGTTAACACCAGAAAATTTAGCGGGTATGATTAAATTAATAGAAGACGGTACAATGAGTAGTAAAATAGCTAAAAAGGTATTCCCAGAACTTGCTGAAAATGGTGGGGATGCCAAACAAATTATGGAAGATAAAGGCTTAGTACAGATATCTGACGAAGCAACGCTCCTTAAATTTGTAAATGAAGCATTAGATAATAATGAACAATCTATTGAAGATTATAAAAATGGTAAAGGCAAAGCGATGGGCTTCTTAGTTGGACAAATTATGAAAGCTTCAAAAGGTCAAGCTAATCCACAATTAGTCAATCAACTATTGAAACAAGAACTAGATAAGCGATAAATTAAAATGCGAAAGACCCTGTAGATAAAATCATTCTACGGGGTCTTTTAATTGCTATGAACAATAAATATTTTCTTTGTAATTTAATCTAAAATACTTTTAACATCTATGCAAATCATATAATATAGGTAATGAGTATAAGAAGTCGAGGGATAAATTATGAGAAAAAGAGCAAGAATCATTTATAATCCAACATCTGGTAAGGAATTATTTAAACGTACATTACCAGATGTTTTAATAAAATTAGAAAAAGCTGGATTTGAAACAAGTGCATATGCCACAGAAAAAGTTGGAGACGCAACTACCGAAGCCACACGTAGTTTAGAGCAAAATTACGATGTGCTCATTGCTGCTGGTGGGGATGGTACACTTAATGAAGTCATTAATGGTATTGCTGAAAAGCCCAATAGACCGAGTATAGGTATTATACCAATGGGCACTGTGAATGATTTTGGCCGTGCACTACATTTACCTTCAGATATTATGAGTGCGATAGATGTCATTGTAGAAGGTCATTTAACTCGCGTAGATATCGGCAAGATGAACAGTCGTTATTTTATTAATTTAGCTGCGGGTGGACAGCTGACGCAAGTGTCATACGAAACGCCGAGTAAATTAAAGTCCATCGTTGGACCATTTGCATATTATATCAAAGGCTTTGAAATGCTACCTCAGATGAAAGCAGTAGATATTCGTATTGAATACGATGATGAAGTATTTCAGGGAGAAGCGATGTTATTCCTACTCGGACTTACGAACTCGATGGCAGGTTTTGAAAAGTTAGTGCCTGATGCTAAATTAGATGATGGTTATTTCACCTTAATTATCGTTGAAAAAGCTAATCTAGCTGAATTAGGACACATTATGACTTTAGCATCCAGAGGTGAACATACAAAGCATCCGAAAGTTCATTATAAAAAAGCTCAATCGATCAGTATCTCATCGTTTACAGACATGCAATTAAATGTAGATGGTGAATACGGTGGTAAACTACCAGGTAATTTCTTGAACTTGAAACAACATATCGAAGTTTTCACACCAAGTGATGTTAAAAATGAAGAAATTATAGAACAATAATAGAGAAGAATTTTTGAAACAGATTAAACTACGAGAGGTTAGGTCAGTCAACATAAATCCTAACCTCTTTTAATATGGGGTGAAAAAATGAATGCAATTCAAAAAAACGAATTAATTGAAGGAAAAGTTATAGACTTAACTCATGAAGGTCATGGTGTGGTGAAATTTGATCGATATCCAATTTTTGTACCCAATGCGTTAATTGATGAACTAATAACATTTAAAGTAATCAAGGTTAAAAAGAATTTTGCTATTGGCAAACTTATTGAAATAAAAGAAAAGAGTAATGACCGTATCGAACCGCCATGTGTATATTATTATAAATGTGGGGGATGTCAGTTGCAGCACATGACATACCAAGCGCAACTAAATATGAAAAAAGAGCAAGTTGTTAACTTATTTAAACGTAAAGCAGGATTTAAAGATACACTCATTCATGACACGATAGGCATGGATGATCCTTGGTATTACAGAAATAAATCTCAAATTCCAGTTGGAAAAAATAATGAAAATAAAGTTATAACTGGTTTCTATCGTCAACGTAGCCATGACATTATTGATATGGATGAATGTTTGATACAAGATCAGATACATCAAGAAGTAATAAATAAATTAAAAGCGTGGTTTAATGAATTAAATATTAGTGTTTACAATGAACGTAAGAAACAAGGTATGATGCGTCACGTCGTCATAAGAACAGGTCACCATTCTAGAGAGCTGATGGTTATTCTTGTAACAAATGGTACGAAATTTAAACAAGCTGATATCTTAACAGAGCGATTACGCCAACATTTTCCTGATATTGTAAGTATTAAACAGAATATCAATGACACACATTCGAATGTCATTATGGGGCAGAAATCTTACACACTATATGGTAAAGACGAGATCATTGATATGTTATCTGATGTAACTTTTAAAATTAATGATCAATCATTTTACCAAATTAATTCGATTCAAACTGAAAAATTATATCAACGTGCGATTGACTATGCAGAATTACAAGGAGAAGAAACTGTGTTGGATACGTATTGTGGTATTGGCACAATTGGCCTATATATGGCGCCCAAAGCAAAACATGTCTATGGTGTAGAAGTTGTGCCAGAAGCTATTACTGATGCACAACAGAATGCGACTATAAACCAATTCAAAAATACTACTTTTGTCTGTGGTAAGGCTGAAGAAGTTATCTTAAAATGGAAAGCAGAAGGAATAAGACCAGATGTTGTAATGGTTGATCCGCCTAGAAAGGGCTGTGACGAAACATTTTTGAAGACGTTACTAGAATTGAATCCTCAGAGAATTGTGTACATATCATGTAATCCATCAACGCAACAGCGTGATGCACAGTTATTAGCACAACAATATCAATTAACTCAAATTACACCTGTAGATATGTTTCCACATACCACACATGTTGAAACAGTAGCACAATTTGAACGCTTGTAATTCATTTTAGGAGTGACTGCAACTTTTAAAGGCATATGTCTTACAATATGTAGCTTGTGTAAAATGATTTAAAAATTTGTTTGTTAATTATTGCAGATTATTGCAAAATGAGTAAGTTTGTTAAAATTCAGTTACAAGCAACTAACTTTCGTTTAAACCCCTTTAATAGTGTAGATAATCGTTGTATACTCTAGGTAATAACAACTGACGTGGAGGGCGACTAATGTTTAAAATTGATTTGTTTTCTCATAAGAAAGCAGTTGAGGGATTTATTTTATTTCAATTTACAATTGTGATGATTAGCATCTTGATAGCTTACAAATTAGCATATTCATTGACTCATATTATAGAACAGAACATCGTTTTTAATATGATATTTGGTCTAATTGGTTTTGCCGTTGTGTATTTCTTACACGAATTTATTCATAATATTATGTTCCGAGTAATGGCGAAAGGTAATAAGCCTGAGTATCGTATTAAAAGAGGTTTAATTACGACTCATATGCCAAATGTTTATTTTAAAAAATGGCAATACATCACCATTATGTTAGCCCCGTTAGTGATCATCACAAGTGTATTATTAATTGTATTTTCATTTTTTGCTTATTCATCTATTATTTTTATTGCATGTTTTCACCTAGGATATTGTGTAATGGATATGTATTTTCTTACAGGTGTGTTTAATAAGCACGTCCAACTCATTGAAGATACGGATGAAGGTATCAAATATTACACGAAAGCGCCAGCCCCTGTTCACGAATTTCAAGCAGAAATTAAATCATAAGTACAACTATAACCTTGGTAAGGATCAGCTACTTTTGAGCAAGAGATAATTTGGACAATACATTCAAATTATTCTATGCGCATAGGTACTGGTCTTTTTTATTGAGCAAATTATAAGAAAAATAACTATCTAAAATGTAAGATAAGAGCAACGCAATTAAAAATAAAAGTTGTTTTTTAAAGGAGGTGAGGGCATTGTCAGAAAGAAGAATTGTTCATATAGATATGGACTACTTTTTCGCACAAGTAGAAATGAGAGATAATCCTAAATTAAAAGGAAAGCCGGTCATTGTTGGTGGAAAAGCAAGTGGCAGAGGTGTTGTATCCACTGCATCGTATGAGGCGAGAAAATATGGTGTGCATTCTGCGATGCCCACAGCTCAAGCGCATAAACTATGTCCTAACGGTTACTACGTTACGCCAAGATTCGAAGCTTATAAAGCTGCATCAGAAAAGATAATGAAAATATTTAAGAGCTATACAGATGTGGTAGAACCACTATCATTGGATGAAGCATACTTGGATATTACGCATCTTGTTAGATCAGATTTACCTGCCTCTCGAATTGCACAATATATCAGAAGAGACATTTATGAAGCAACGATGCTAACCTCATCAGCAGGTGTTTCTTATAACAAATTTTTAGCTAAATTAGCAAGTGGCATGAATAAGCCAAATGGCCTAACTGTCATTGATTATAAAAATGTGCACAATATTTTAATGGAATTAGATATTGGAGATTTTCCTGGCATAGGTAAAGCATCAAAACAAAAAATGCATCAAGAAGGTATATTTAATGGTCAGGATTTATATAATCAAAGTGAACGAGAACTTATTAGATTGTTTGGAAAACGTGGGCATGGTCTATACAATAAGGCACGAGGAATAGATTATAATCCGGTAAAGCCAACTAGAATTAGAAAGTCTGTTGGTACAGAACGTACATTTGCTACAGATATGAATGATGACGAAGCAATATTACAAAAAATTTGGGAATTAAGTAATAAAACTGCAGAGAGGCTGGCAAAGTTACAAAAGTCAGGTAAAACCGTAACGGTTAAAATTAAGACATTTAAATTTGAATCATTATCAAAGCAACGCAGCTTAAGAGACCCGATTCGTTCAGAAACTGATATATACAATAATGCTTATAGTTTATATACAGAATTAAAAGATCCAGAAATACCTATTCGACTTGTAGGTGTGACAGTGGGGAACCTCGAAAAATCTACGTATGAAAATATGACGATATATGATTATATTTAATTTTGATAAATGATTGTTTATCATTCCTGAACATATTTTATTTATATTTTAATTAAGTTCACTGTACTTAGTCTTTATCTTTTAAAGCTTTGCCATAAATATTCAGCATACTAGTTAAATCATTATAATGCTTTAAAAGACGGAATGTTATCATAGCACATGCTTTTGCATCATTTAGTGCGTCGTGATGTCCATGGAAATCTAAATTATAATATTGCATCATATAATTTAAACCATATCGGTGATGATTTACTGTCCTTTTTGCAAGTTGTAATGAGCAAAAATAAGTCATATCTGGAGTATCAAAACCAAAGGCTTTGATACTCTCGTGCAACACGCTCATATCAAATGCTGCATTATGTGCAACAACAGGTAAGTTACCTATAAATTGCATCATGTAAGGGAAAACTGTTTGAAATGTAGGGGCTTCTGCTACTTCATCAGGATGAATACCGTGGACAGCGATATTTTGTTGAGAGAAATAATCATTGGGATTAACGAGTGTATAGAAAGATTCTGTAATTTGATGATTCACCACTTTAACCATACCGACAGAACATATGCTTGTCCGTTTACCATTTGCAGTTTCAAAATCTAAAGCTATAAATGCATCGTGATTCATGAAGCAAGGTTCCTTTCTATAATTGAATATGTAATGACTTTATAGAATAAATCAAAACGAGTCAAGTTTATAAAATTAAATTTAGGTAATAAAATATAGCAAAAAACTCACACCATCATCATTGATGGTGTGAGTTTTTTCATACAAGCTGTTCAACTATAAAATTCTAGTAGGATACAGATTAATTATTCAGTTTCATCAAATGAACGCGCAGCTAATTCTTTTTCGTACAGATACAGTGTATTGCTATCGTCACCAATGCGATTTAAGTAATCAATATGCGTATCAAACATAGCTTCTTCCTCAACTTGTTCATCTAAGAACCAATTTAAAAATGAAATAGTTGCGTAATCTTTATCTTTATTAGCTAAATCTGATAGATTATAGAATCTACGTGTAACGTCTTGTTCTTGTGCTAAACCGTCTTTAAAAGTTTCTAAAATGCTATTGAATTCTGTTTTAGGAGCAGGGATTGTTTTGAATAAAGCATGCTCACCGCGATCATTAATATAATCATATATTTTTTTGCCGTGAAATCTTTCTTCTTTTGCTTGTTGAATATAAAAGTTAGCAAATCCTTCGTAAGAATTGTCATCACAATAAGCAGCCATCGCCATGTATGCGTGAGCAGCATAATATTCATGATTCATTTGTTCATTTAAAGCATTTAGTAATTCTTTGTTTAACATAAGAAAATAGCCTCCTGTATCTTTTTGTTTATTATATCAAAACTAAACTTAGTAGTAAATTATAGGCTATTTACATTGAAAAAGACTTGTTAAATTCGAATTGAGAATTGTTTGGAATACAACATAATCATGTTATAATATTTGAGTGATATAGTAGAGGAGGATCTAAATGAGACATTGGACTGCAACCCACTTAGCAAAATTGGCAAGACAAGCAAGTAAAGCTGCTGGTAAGAAAGGTACAGACTTACCAGGCCAAGTAGCTAGAAAAGTGGATAAAAATATATTGAGAAAATTAGCATCGCAAGTAGATGAGATTGTATTTATAAGTGGTACAAATGGGAAAACAACTACTTCAAATCTAGTTGGTCATACATTAAAAGTAAATGATATAGAAATCATACATAATAATGAAGGTGCAAATATGGCTGCAGGTATTACATCTGCTTTCATTTTGCAAAACAATAACAATACAAAAATCGCAGTCATTGAAATCGATGAGGGATCTATTCCGAGAGTACTTAATGAAGTAACACCAACCATGATGGTAGTTACGAATTTCTTCCGAGACCAAATGGACCGTTTTGGTGAGATAGATATTATGGTTAATAACATTGCTAATGCGATAAATAATAAGGGGATTAAGTTATTATTGAATGCAGATGATCCTTTTGTGAGTAGACTGAAAATTGCTAGCGATTCAGTCGTTTATTATGGGATGAAAGCACATGCACATGAGTTTGAGCAAAGTACTATGAATGAAAGCCGTTATTGTCCAAATTGTGGTCGTCTGCTCCATTATGATTATATTCAATATAACCAAATAGGTCATTATCATTGTGAATGTGGGTTTAAACGTGAGAATACAAGATATGAAGTAACTTCATTTACGTTAACGCCATTTATTAATCTAGATATTGGCTCAACTACTTTTAATATGAAAATTGCTGGTGACTTTAATGCATATAATGCGATTGCTGCATATTCTGTATTAAAAGAATTGGGTTTGAATGATGAGAAAATTAGAAAAGGATTTGAAACCTATACATCTGATAATGGACGTATGCAATACTTTAAAAAAGATAGTAAGGAAGCCATGATAAATTTAGCAAAAAATCCTGCAGGTATGAATGCAAGCCTCTCAGTGGGTGAACAATTAAGTGGCAGCAAAGTTTATCTTATGAGTTTAAATGATAATGCAGCAGATGGTAGAGATACGTCATGGATATATGATGCGGATTTTGAAAAATTAACTAGACAGCAGATTGAGGCAATCATTGTCACAGGAACAAGAGCAGAAGAACTTCAGTTAAGGTTGAAATTGGCAGGTATTACCGTGCCGGTTTTGTTAGAGCGTGATATATATAAAGCAACAGCTAAATCCATGGAGTATAAAGAAAGCTTTACTGTAGCAATTCCAAATTATACTTCGCTCGCTCCTATGTTAGAACAATTAAACCACTCTTTTGAGGAGGCCAAAGCGAAATGAACGAATTAACTGTTTATCATTTTATGCCGGATAAATTAAATCTCTATAGCGATATTGGTAATATCATTGCATTGAGGCAGCGCGCTAAACTAAGAAATATTAAATTGAATGTCATAGATGTCAACGAAACTGAAAATGTTACGTTAGATCATTGTGATATCTTTTTTATTGGTGGTGGTAGTGATAGAGAACAAGCTTTAGCCACTAAAGAATTAAGTAAGATAAAAACAACTTTGAAAGAGGCAATAGAGGATGGTATGCCTGGATTAACAATATGTGGCGGATATCAATTCTTAGGTAGTCAATATATTACACCTGATGGTACGGAATTAGCAGGTTTAAATATTTTAGACTTTTATACTAAATCACAAACAGATCGTTTAACTGGAGATATTGTGATTGAAAGTGACACGTTTGGAACTATTGTAGGTTTTGAAAATCATGGTGGGCGTACGTATCATAATTTCGGGACTTTAGGACATGTTACCCACGGTTTTGGTAATAATGATGATGATGCAAAGGAAGGTATTCATTATAAAAACTTACTTGGAACGTATTTACATGGTCCAATACTACCTAAAAATCATGAAATTACTGATTATTTGTTAGAAAAAGCATGTGAACGTAAGGGAATTATATTTGAACCTAAACAAGTGGATAATACTGAAGAAGAAGCAGCAAAACAAGTCATCGTTAACCGAGTAACTAAAAAGTAAAATACGATACAAAAAAGCACTCTCGTAAATAGTCACTTAAGTAACTTACTTTTACGAGAGTGCTTTTTTATCTGTAATAATAGTTGGATTTACGCAAAACGATGATCCAATATACGATAAATTAAGAGGATTTCATAAATGATATGACTTTTTAATTGATTCTCATCAAATTCATCTAATCCTTTCACAGACATTTTCAATAATGATGCATGTTGTTGTTTACGTTCAAAGTGACCCGTAGAATAAATATGGTTGATGCTTAGTGCAATGCTTAAGATTGCCAGTTTTTCATTATTTGTAAATATAATATTCGTATCCCTTGGTAAATATACTAGGTTAGATAAATGTGTAATAAATAATCGGTTCGTGTGTGCGCGTGTTGTGAGTGCTTTAAGTTGAATCCATTCTGAATCATGATGTTTATGATAACTTAGTTCGTCTTTTTGATATGACAATAATGTTTCAACTTTTTGATTTAAATCGATTAAATGGTTTAATTGACGATAAGGTGCACCCTTTGTAAATTTTCCAAGTAATAGTTGACGCATACGTAACTCAAACAGTTCATACATTTTTGATTCAGTCATATTGATTGTATGCTCGACTTGGTCATAGTATTTGGGTGGCAAAATAATAAAGTTGACTAAACCAGCTGTTACGAGACCGATGATAGCAGTCAATAATCTTGAAAAGAAATTAAAGAAATAAGCTTCATGGATACCAGGTATCATTGCCATAGCGGTTAACGTTGCGACTGTTGTACCAACTTGCAAATTAAGTTTTGTGCATAAAATAATTGTAAACGTTGCACTAAATGCATATGCAAAAGGAGACTGATCTCCAAAGATGAAAGTGAATATAACTGCAAATAACGCACCGATAATTGTAGCTGGAAGACGTCTATAGCCCTTTTTTAATGAAGCTTTAGCTGTAGGTTCAATGGTCACGATTGCTGTTAATATTGCGAATATTGGATTCAAGTTTAAAGCTAAGCAAAACAACGCTGTCAGAAATGTGGCTAATCCTGTTTTGATTGTACGTGCACCGATAATTCTTTTGTACCAATGTTCATTCATTTAAAAAACTCCTAGTGATATGTATAGTGAAATAACCTGCGCAAATTAATAGAGAGCCGTGTTATTAATTTCTTTGAAATGTTAAACTATAGTTGATAAAATTTTCTAATTTATTATATCAAAAAAAGTCTGCTATAATAAGAAGGAATATAAATTACAAAAAGGAACGGGATAATATGATTGTAAAAACAGAAGAAGAATTAACAGCATTAAAAGACATTGGTTATATATGTGCGCTAGTAAGAGACAAGATGCAAGCAGCAACTAAACCAGGTGTTACAACAAAAGAATTAGATGATATCGCTAAGGATTTATTTGAAGCACATGGTGCGATATCAGCACCGATTCATGATGAGAACTTTCCTGGTCAAACATGTATCAGTGTAAATGAAGAAGTTGCACATGGTATTCCAGGTAAACGCATCATCCGTGACGGTGATTTAGTAAACATTGATGTATCTGCCCTGAAAAATGGTTATTATGCAGACACAGGGATTTCATTTGTAGTTGGCGAAGCGGACAATCCGTTGAAACAAAAAGTTTGTGATGTAGCATTAGAAGCATTTGATGCTGCTATGACACGTGTGAAACCAGGGGCTAAATTAAGCCAAATTGGTAAGGCGGTCCATGCTACAGCCCGTAAAAATAACCTTACAGTTATTAAAAATTTAACTGGACACGGTGTGGGTCAATCATTACATGAAGCACCAAGCCACGTAATGAATTATTATGAACCTAAGGATAAAACACTTTTAAAAGAAGGTACAGTCATTGCGGTTGAACCATTTATTTCTACAAAAGCTACTTTTGTAACAGAAGGTAAAAATGAATGGGCATTTGAAACAAAAGACAAGAGTTTTGTTGCTCAAATTGAACATACAGTCATTGTGACTAAAGATGGGCCAGTATTAACGACTAAAATAGATTAATCGTGTTTCGGTCTAAAGTCCTAATATAATATGGTTCCGGAGCCTATACCCATGGTTCCGGAAATTTTTTATAATAGAAGCTAATCGATCATGAGGTGATTCTATGAATTATATTACGACTTATTTAGACAGAATGACGAAAAATACTTTTTATACAAGTTTGATAGAATATAGACAGTATTTAGATAAAAAATTAAGAAGCATTGAAATGTATATAAAATACTTGATTGAAAGAAAAATGTATGTTGAAACGCTCATAGACAACTTAACTATTGCACTTGAAAATAAATATATTGATATGATAGATGAAGCATATATTTATTGTGCTCAAGAAATAGAGGATTCTGAAATAGAAAAAATTAAAAGTGAATTAAATGAAATGGAAGCAGACTATGCGAGAATTGAATCCGATTTATCTCATCAAGCAGTTGAACGTGCCAATGTCGAAACTGAATGTGATTTAATCGAACGTATCAGTTTAGTCGCTTAAGGAAAGGTGGCGAAACATGACTCATAAATATATATCCACAGAGATGCTTATCGTATTTACAGCATTGATGATTATTGCCAATTTTTATTATATTTTCTTTGAAAAAATTGGCTTTTTACTTGTGTTTTTACTTGGTTGTATTTTAGTGTATGTGGGTTATATCTATTTTCATAAAGTACGTGGTCTCTTAGCGTTTTGGATAGGAGCACTATTAATTGCTTTTACATTATTATCTAATAAATACACCATTATTATATTATTTATATTTTTAATTGTACTGATTGCTAGATACATTATTTATAAATTCAAACCACTAAAAGTTACTGCCACAGAAGAAGTAGTAGAAACACCAGACTTTATTAAACAGAAATGGTTTGGCGAACAACGTTCACCGATCTATGTTTATAAATGGGAAGATTTACAAATACAACATGGAATCGGCGACATCCATATTGATATGTCTAAAGCAGCTAATATTAAAGAAAACAACACCATAGTTATCCGTCATATCATTGGTAAAGTACAGATCATCGTCCCACTGAACTACAATATCATATTACATTTTGCAACGTTATATGGAAATGCTTATGTAAATGAAACATCTTATAAAGTCGAAAATAACAATATAAAAGTTGTTGAAGAAACAAAAGAAGAAAACTATGCTGTAAATATTTATGTTTCATCATTTTTAGGTGATGTTGAGGTGATTTATAAATGAATCACTATTTTAGAGCAATAGGGTCTATGTTGATATTAGTTTATAGCACATTTTTTGCCATATTCTTTATTGATAAAGTGTTTGTAAATATAATGTATTTTCAAGGTATGTTTTATACTCAAATATTTGGCATACCGGTGTTACTATTTTTAAATTTAATGGTGATATTGCTTTGTATTATTGTAGGTTCTGTATTAGCTTATAAAATTAATCAGCAAAATCATTGGTTAAAAGATCAAATTGAGCGTTCAATAGAAGGTCAAACGGTAGGTATCAATGATCAAAATATTGAATTGTATAATGAAACAATCGAATTATATCAAACATTAGTGCCTTTAAATCAAGAAGTACATAAGTTGAGAATGAAGACGCAAAACTTAACAAATGAATCATATAATATCAATGATGTTAAAGTTAAGAAAATCATAGAAGATGAACGACAACGTTTAGCACGTGAATTACATGACTCAGTTAGTCAACAACTATTCGCAGCTAGTATGATGTTATCTGCAATTAAAGAGACTGAATTAAAAGCTCCCTTAGACCAACAAATACCGGTATTAGAAAAAATGATTCAGGATTCACAACTAGAGATGAGGGCGTTGCTGTTACACTTAAGACCTATTGGCTTGAAAGATAAATCATTAGGTGAGGGTATTAAAGACTTGGTTGTTGATTTACAGAAAAAAGTACCAATGAAAGTTGTTCATGATATTGAAGAATTTAAAGTGCCAAAGGGTATAGAAGATCATTTATTTCGTATTACTCAAGAAGCGATTTCGAATACTTTACGACATTCTAAAGGGACGAAAGTCACTGTTGAATTATTTAATAGAGAAGCGTATTTGCTATTACGGATACAGGATAATGGTAAAGGTTTTAATGTAGATGATAAGGTAGAACAAAGTTATGGATTAAAAAATATGCGTGAACGTGCACTCGAAATAGGCGCAACGTTTCATATTGTTTCTTTACCTGATGCAGGTACAAGAATAGAAGTTAAGGCACCATTAAATAAGGAGGATTCATATGCCAATTAAAGTATTATTTGTTGATGATCATGAAATGGTTCGAATAGGTATTTCTAGTTATTTATCTACGCAAGCAGATATCGATGTTGTAGGGGAAGGTAAGTCCGGCAAAGATGCAATTGAAAAAGCACATGAACTAAAACCAGACTTAATCTTAATGGACCTACTTATGGATGATATGGATGGTGTCGAAGCTACAGAACAAGTAAAAAAAGACTTACCACATATTAAAGTCGTCATGCTGACTAGTTACATTGAAGATAATGAAGTGTATCGTGCACTAGATTCGGGTGTAGATAGCTATATATTAAAAACAACAAGTGCAAGTGATATTGCAGAAGCGATTCGTAAGACCTATAATAATGAGTCTGTATTTGAAGCAGAAGTATTAGTTAAAATGAGAAACAGAATGAAACAACGTGCGGAACTTTATGAAATGTTAACAGAGCGAGAAATGGAAATATTGCTGTTGATTGCTAAAGGTTACTCAAACCAAGAGATAGCAAGTGCTTCTCATATAACGATTAAGACAGTTAAAACGCATGTGAGTAACATCTTAAGTAAACTAGAAGTTCAAGACAGAACCCAAGCCGTTATATATGCATTCCAACATAATTTAATTCAATAAAGTTGAACAATAAGAAAAAGCTAAAACAATTACGTAAGTTAATACGTGTGGTTGCTTTAGCTTTTTATCATACTGTATAAAACGAATCAAATTACAAACATCCCATAAACAAATTGTTTATGGGATGTTTGAATGCAATTAACCTTTATTAATAGATGTATCATGAGTTTGCTTTGCATTGTTTAAGGAATCATCTTCGTCTTTAGAATAATCATTATCAGCAATAGATGTATTTTTATTATGTTCAATATCTTCTAGTGTTTGCTCTTCAGGTGTTTTGCCTGATACGATTTTACGTTGATGGAAGATGGCATTGATTTCAGCACCAATGATGATAATAAAGCCTGTGATGTATAGCCATAACATCAAGATGATAATACCTGCAATACTACCATATGTTTTGGAGTAATTAGCAAAGTTTGAAATGTAGATTGAAAATAAATAAGATCCACCTAAAAAGACAATCGTTGCAAATATAGCGCCTGGAATGACAGACATGAGCTTGATTTTAACATTTGGTGCTAACGTGTATAACACCATGAACGCAATAAGAACGACAATTACAGGTAATACAAAACGTACTGTATCAAAGATCCATTTCACTTGATCACCTAGACCGATTGGGCCAAATAATAGGTCACCAATTTGTTGGCCAAACGTAGGTAAAACAAGTGCAACTGGCATAACGACAATCATTGCAAGTGTGAATAATACACTATATAGTTTAGAAACGACAAAGTTTCTACTATCTTCTACATCATAAGCAACATTAAACGAATTCATTAATGCAGTCATACCGTTGGATGCAGACCATAACGCAGCGATTAACCCGATAGATAGTAAGCCACCACTGGCATTATCCATAATATCTCCGATGATACTTGATACTTGTGTTGCATAATCAGATGGCACATGTTCCTTGATTAAATCCCTGATAGTTGACTGTTTCACACCCACAACGGGTACGATTGATAGCAAGAATAGTAGCATTGGGAATAAGGATAACATGAAATAATATGATAACTGTGCGGATAAACCCGATGCATCATCTTTACCTATTCTATATACAAGATATGAGAAAAAATTCGAATCTTTTGTATACTTTGCTGGTTTATTGATACGTGAGACAAAAAATGCTTGGTTGTCTTTCTTTGGTGACTTAGATTTAAATTCATCAGGCGTAATATATGTACGATCACGTTCAATTTGTTCACCGTTTGTTTCATTAGATTGTTTTTCACTTTCTTCTACACTTTTGGCTTCATTCAAAAAGTTAGAAGTAGTTTTATCTTTTTTAGACATATCTAATTCTCCTTATGTATTGATATTTTCAATGATACAGTTTAATATACTTTAAAATGTGGTTTAGGTAAATATGTTATGCTATTTTCTTTCTGAAAAGGTAAATAATTAAATTCGTAAAAAATAGTGAAACATTTATCTATTTATAGATATAGTTAGAAATACAACTGAATTAAATATTATTGAAGTCTAAATACAATATAAAATACTAGAAAATGTACGAGTGAATAAACACCTAATATATATGTCACGACCACATTAATAGAAAGTATCAAGCACTAAAAATTTATATAAATAAGGTCATGTAACAACAATATAATGATAGAGCCTGAGATATATCTTACATCCCAGGCTCATAAATCATATATTGTAACTTGTGTTTGAACACCAATAATCTGTAAAATTAGTTGTTTAAACGATTGTTTTTTCGATCTACAAAAGTATTTTTGGCATCTTTTAGTGAACGTTCTAATTCTGGGTTGTTACGTCTGATTTCTTCTACAACATCTTTCCAATAAAAGACTTCATCTTTTATATTATTGATAGCAGAAGGTTTTTGCGAACGGTTGCCTTCTTTTCTATCTTTTATAGATTGTTTTAATGATTGACGTGTCGATTTATCTGCTAGTGTTGCTGCGCCTCCTATTACGGCACCTAATAAAATTCCTGGAATTAATTTGTTTTGCATGATGTGTTACCCCTCTCTTAAATTTGCATCTTTAATTATAAAATTTATTAAATTATCACAAGATGATTGTACCATTTTATAAACGCCTTCGAAATTATTTGTATAATAAGGATCCGGTACATCTGTTTCGCTCATATCACTAAATTCTAACAATTTATACAAGTGACCGCTAATATTAGGATTGATTTGTTTAATATTATCAACGTTGCTTTGATCCATTGCTATAATGTAATCAAAGTCATCATCTGACTCAAACAATTCACTAATCATACCGTCAAAGGGTATATCGTGTTCAGTGAGAATGGCTTGTGTACCTTCATGAGGTGGCTCGCCTAAGTTCCATTTGCCAGTCCCTCTAGAGGTAACCTTAATATCTTCTATGTTTCTATCTAGTAATTTTTGTCGCATAATCGCTTCCGCCATTGGTGAACGACAAATATTTCCTAAACATACGAATGCTACTGTAATCATTTGCGTACCTCCAAATTTATATAATCCTTATTCCCATTTTAAAGCTTTTTTAATCATTACAAAAGGGCTATTGTCATAAAAGTTTTACAAGATACGTAAATTTGGTAGAATAAATTGAAAAAGAGGTGATTTTTGTGGCAAAAAATATAGAGCAGATGATAGAAGATATAAGAGATAGATTGAATCTTGTAAATCAAAGTCTAATTGACCCTGACAAATATAAATCTGCAGACGAGCAAGAAATTCGTGAGATACATGAATATGTAACATCAAAAGCGTCATTTACACCAAGTGAAGCTTCTGCAATCGCAGATGCGCTTGGCCAAATTCGTAAATAAGAGGAGCAAATCTATGACACAATTACAAGACAAGCTTCAACAATATGCCGAATTATTAGTCGGCGTCGGTATGAATGTACAAAAGAATCAACCTGTATTTATTCGAGCTAGTGTTGATGCATTAGAATTGACACATTACATAGTAGAAGCAGCATATAAACGTGGTGCATCGGATGTTAAGGTGGAATATAGTGATGACAGATTAACACGTTTAATATTTGAACATGAGTCTGTAGAATACTTTGAATATGATGCAGTTAAATCTTATGAAGTTGAAAAACGTATGGACTATGTTCAACGAGGTGCAGCCAACCTAGCCTTAATCACACAAGATCCAGATTTATTAAATGGTATTGATAGTGATAAACTTTCTACATATCAAAGACAGTATTCAACTGCCTACAAAGGTTATATGGAAGCCAGCCAAAAAAACCAATTTCCTTGGTGCGTGGCTGCATATCCTTCAAAAGCTTGGGCAAGACGTGTATATCCTGATTTAACTGAGGAAGCAGCATACAGTCAGTTTATCGATGAAGTATTAGATATCGTACGCGTAGATGGCAACAATCCAGTTGAAAATTGGAAAAAGCATGTTGAAAATTTGAGTATACATGCACATAAATTACAAGAAAAAAATTATAAAGCGCTACACTATGTTTCAGAAGGTACAGATTTGGTCATCGGATTACCAGAAGGACATATTTGGGAAGATGCTACGAGTTATACGAGTGAGGGGCAGGCGTTTGTTGCAAACATACCTACCGAAGAAGTATTCACTGCACCACATCGCTTAAAGGTGAATGGCTATGTCACAAATAAATTACCATTAAGTCATAATGGTAATATCATTGATGGATTTACATTAACTTTTGAAGATGGTGCGGTTGTTGATTTTAAAGCAGATCAAGGGGAAGAAGTGTTAAGAGATTTATTGAGTACAGATGAGGGGGCTAGAAGACTTGGAGAAGTAGCACTTGTACCTGATGATTCGCCAATATCAAATCGTAATACTATTTTTTACAACACGCTGTTTGATGAAAATGCGTCTTGTCATATTGCACTAGGTTCAGCATATGGATTTAATGTTGAGGGTGGTACAGAAATGACGACT
This sequence comes from Staphylococcus edaphicus, assembly GCF_002614725.1. Lineage (GTDB taxonomy): Bacteria > Bacillota > Bacilli > Staphylococcales > Staphylococcaceae > Staphylococcus > Staphylococcus edaphicus. The sequence goes on from NZ_MRZN01000011.1 coordinate 61,330, forward strand.
GAACAAAAATTAGCTCATGGATTAAATGATTCATTGATACATGTAGACTTTATGATAGGAAGTCCCGATTTAACGATTTATGGAATAACACAAAATGATGAAAAGGAACTTGTATTCGAAAATGGTAATTGGTCAAAATAAAGTGTAAGGTATCTCATTTTGGACTTATAGATCAAAGTATGTGTTAATATCTATTTGTAACTTATACAGGTGTAGTTTCATATTTTTTTAAAATTAATACCTTTTCATTAGAAGTCAAATATATTGTGTTATTTAAGGCGGAGCGAGCTTAATGAAATCAAGTACATTCTGATTTCTGCCTCGCTCCTTAGTTTATGTTATTTAGAACTTACAAGGGAGATAAAATTATGGGAAATGTAGCAAGTAAAGCAATGTCGGAATCCAGAAGTATTAAAGAAAGACAAGTATTTCCGCAAGATACAAACCATCTACATACGATGTTTGGTGGTATGTTGATGGCTAATGTAGATGAAATTTCTGCTATTACAGCAACAAAACATAGTAATTCACAAGTTGTTACTGCATCAACGGATTCGGTAGATTTTTTAAAGCCAATTAAAACAGGAGATATCGTTTCTTATGAGGCAATGGTGTCTTATGCAGGTAAGTCATCGATGGAAGTTTGTGTACAAATTATTATTGAAGATATTGTTAAAAGTGAACGACATCTAGCAGCGCTGAGCTTTTTAACTTTTGTGGCATTAGATGACAATGGCAAGCCGAAAGAAGTACCACATGTATATCCTGAAACAGAAACGGAAAAATGGTTCCATCATTCGGCACCTGCACGTGTGAAACGTAGAAAAGAACGTAGACAAGAAAGCAAGGAAACAATAGAGTTCTTATCAAGTGTTCAAAATCCAAAATAAAATAAAGCGAAAGCTGTCCAATTAATCCCTTAGATTAATAGTTCAACTTTCGCTTTTCATTTATGTCATTGAAAATAAACGATGCATGCGTTGTTCATTTTCCTTAAAATCTGTATTTGGATAATACATGTTCTTAACAAGTACATTTGGTCCGAGACAACTGAATTCGGAACAATGACAATTAAGTGCTTGTGCTAAAGGAGATGACAGCCAATGGTTAAAAACATCTGGTAATTTATCGTTCTTAATATTAGAAATCGTGCCGTTTTCATCACCAAAGTCGGTAACAATCACGTTTCCGGTAAAAACATTAACATTTAGCCTATTTCTGCCATCTGGATCGTTTCTCATTGATACTTTTGGAGTGTCTCGAAGTCTTTGTAATAATGCTTGATCATTTTCATCATTGATACATGGATAAATTGGTAAAGTACCAAAGAGCATCCATAAATCTGGATCACGAATATCCAATATATGATGAATAGCTGATTTCATATCTTTAAGTGAAAGAACTTCTAGTTGGCTGGCAAAATCGGCAGGATACATTGGGTGAATTTCATGTCTTTGACACTTCATATCATGGACGATTTCTTTATGTATTTTTTCAAGATGAGGCACTGTACTTTGATTTAACATTGTTTCAGCAGAAATAAACATACCTTGTTGAGATAAGGTGCTAGAATTGGTTAACATTTGATCATAAAGCTTCAATTTCGCTTTTAATGGTGGTTGCTTATCCATGGCGCCAAAGCCAACATCTGTAAATTCATCAATTGTACCCCAATTATGTGAAATATGCATCACATCAATATATTCAGCGATATCTAAATAACGATCTAAAGGTAATGTCAAATTAGAATTCATTTGTACATAGATACCTCGATGATATGCATATTTTAATAATGGTTTGACGACATTTCTAATAGATTTTTTGGAAAACATAGGCTCACCGCCTGTAATAGACATGGTTTTAAGATCAGGAATTTCATCTAAACGGCGATAGATTAAATCCATTGGTAATGGATCGGGGTCAGCAGTTTGAAGCGTATAACCTACTGCACAGTGACTACAACGCATATTACATAAATTCGTTGTAGTGAATTCTATATTACTCAATGTTAAACGCTGATGTTTTTGCATATCATTATATGCTTCCCACGGGTCGTTGTTAATTGAAATTGGTTTTTTTATATTTGATGCATGCAAATTCAACATAATTTTAACTTCCTTTTTTATTTACTTTAATCTTTTTGCGTACTAACTGAACGATATGTTTGCATTTATGATAAGTGACAGGGATAAAAGGCAATTATTAAAAGTTGAAAAACCGTTTTATCTATGCAGAGTACATTTAATTAGTTCAACAATTCATATCATACATCTAACAATTCACTTTAATATTATTAAGACTATACCAAAATTTGTCAAATCCTGTTAGGATGATAGTATCTTATAAAAAGGAGTCATTATTAAAATGAATGAAAATCAAACAATTGATCAAATTAGAACTAGGTTAGAGAAATTTATTGAAGATATTGATCACGTAAACCCAGATGAAGTAAGTGTAGAAGATATCGATGAATGGATTGGATTGCTTGATCAACTCGAAGAAAAAGTTAAAACTGTTTCAACATCAACGGAAGAATAGTTGAGATAGTCATACTATATAGAGGCTATGTTTAAACTTTCATATTTAGTCTATATAATATATAGAACGTAAATAGAGAAAGGTGATTATTAATGGCTAAAAAAGTAGCAATCATAGTAACAAATGAATTTGAAGATATCGAATTAACAAGTCCTAAAGAAGCAATTGAAGAAGCGGGACATGAAACAGTTGTTATTGGTGATCAAGCGAACAGTGAAGTTGTAGGTAAACACGGAGCAAAAGCTGTAGTAGACGTTAGTATTGCTGACGCAAAACCTGAAGATTACGATGGATTATTAATTCCTGGTGGTTTTTCTCCTGACCATTTACGTGGTGATTCAGAAGGTAGATACGGTACTTTTGCTAAGTACTTCACTAAAAATGATGTACCAACATTCGCAATTTGCCATGGTCCACAAATATTAATCGATACAGATGATTTAAATGGACGTACACTCACTGCTGTATTAAATGTGCGTAAAGATTTAGCAAATGCTGGCGCACAAGTAGTTGATGAGTCGGTAGTAGTGGATAAAAACATTGTTACAAGCCGTACACCAGATGATTTAGATGATTTTAATAGAGAAATTGTAAATCAATTAAATGGTTAATTAATAATAATTAACTCACTTTTATAGATAATGATTATGAGCGCTTAGTAATTAAATAATTATTCTCAAATCAATAAATGGCTAATCCACGTAAAAATGGATTAGTCATTTTTGTATTTTAAATCTTATGATTTTTGCCTTATATGCTTATATAGGAGTATGGTTTGATCCTATAGACGCTCATTCATACGGTTTCCTGGGCGTCAGAACGATACAAAATCGGTATAATATATTTATATTCAAAAAAGTCGTATAAATTAATAAATTTGACTAAACTAAATTAATCAAGTGTCTTATATATAAAACTTAGAACACGACTCAATATACGCTACCAATGAAAAGTCCATGTTTAATCCCTAATAATGATATATCAAGAAAGAAAAACGTCAATTTTTAATTTATTTCTATAGAAATAAACGTTAGTTTTTAGTAAGGAATATTTATATTTCGCCTAATTTTTGTTACATAGCGGGACAGAGAATTAGAATAAATATGTCAAATAAAGTTTTTCGATGAAATTCTGAACGCTTTTATATGTTTATAAAACTTCTTAATGAGTCATTCATACACCCTAGGACTGATTTTTACATTTAGGTATAGATAAACATTTAAACTATTGATAAACTCACTTATAATGATATGAGAGCAACATAAAGGAGCTACCGCATGAAAAGAAGCGATCGTTATAAACAATATAATCCAAATGACTCAAATAAATTGCATCATAATACGTATTTTAAACCTGTAAATAAACCACAGAAAAAGAAAAAAGGTAAAGGCATCATTTTAAAGTTACTCATACCTATTTTAATTATTATTGGTATTATACTCGGAGTTATATATGCATTGTCTCTTAGAGCAGATACAGATGAATTAAAAAATATAACAGAAAAAGAATCATTTGTTTCAGCTTCAAATATGCCTGATTATACAAAAGGTGCATTTATAGCTATGGAGGATGAACGTTTTTACAAACATCATGGGTTTGATGTAAAAGGAACATCACGTGCACTATTTTCAACGTTGAGTGATAAGCATGTACAAGGCGGGAGTACGATAACGCAACAAGTAGTTAAAAACTATTACTACGATAATGAGCAGTCACTTACTAGAAAGATTAAAGAATTATTTGTCGCACACAGAGTAGAAAAAGAATATGATAAGAATGAAATCTTAAGTTTTTATATGAACAATATATATTATGGTAGTGATCAATACACAATTGAATCTGCTGCTAATCACTATTTTGGAGCAACAACTGACAAAAACAATTCTAATTTGCCTCAAATATCGGTATTACAAAGTGCGATATTAGCAAGTAAGATAAATGCACCAAGTGTCTATGACATAAATGATATGTCAGACAACTTTGTTAATCGTGTTAAAACTGATTTAGAAAAAATGAAGCAACAAGATTATATCTCAAATGATCAATACGAAACTGCAATACAAGAATTAGGTGTTTAGCCGTGATTGATTTTCATTTCTAGCAGCCTTGCAGTAAACTTAAACGTTAAATTGAAATAGCGTAATCAAATTAAAAAGAGTGTGGATACGAAATCAAAACCATGATTGATTTTGTATGCGCACTCTTTTTTCTTGAACTGATTTTTGAAACAACAATATAAATTAAAATCAATTATTAATATACTAGACACTATGATTCCAATAACAAACAATATACGTTATCCTTATAAGTGGAGTGAGTAAAATGCCTAAAATTACGAAAATAGAAGTACAAAAGAAGAATAAAGAACGCTTTAATTTATATTTAGATGGCGAATTTGAAATGGGTATCGATATGGATACTTATGTCCATTTCAATCTTAAAAAGGATCAAATTGTCGATGCGGCTGACATGGAAAAAATTCAAAGCTATGACCAATATAGACAAGCTGTGAATATAGCAATTCAATTTTTATCATATAGGAAGAGAACTGATCACGAAGTGATTCAACATCTACAAAAAAAGGAAATTTCTGAGTCTGTTATTGCAAGTGTCATTGATTATTGTCATGATCAACGATTAATTGATCATGAAGATTACGCAAATAGTTTAAAAAATACTATGATTCAAACGACGGATAAAGGATCTGGCATCTTTAAACAAAAATTAAAAGACGCTGGTGTTGAGCAGACACTGATTGATGCGTATGCCGAAAAATATGAGTTTGAACAACCAATGGAAGATATCATTAAAGTTGCAAATAAAATTTTAAGACAGAAAAAAGGTCCTGAAATTAAGAGAAAAGAGAAATTGACACAGTCATTAATGCAAAAAGGCTTTTCTTTTGAAATTATAAAAGCAGTCATGGATGAAATGGATTTTTCCCAACCTGAAGAAGAACTAGATGAGTTATTACAACAAGAATTAGAAAAGGTATATAATAAATATTCAAGAAAATTTTCAGGTAGAAAATTAATTAATAAAACGATAGAAGCGCTTATGAGAAAAGGCTATAAATATGATAAAATTAAAGTCAAATTAGAAGAGAGTGGTATTGTAGATGGAACAGAAAAAATTGAGGGAAATGAGTGAAGGAGAATTACGTCACGAGATTCAAGGCTATAAAGAAAAAATGAGAAAAGCAGAGATGAATGGTATATTAAACGAATACGATGTTTATCAAAGTAAAGTCATCATCGCAGAAAGCTACCTTGTAGATAGAACAAAAATAGAAATCGGTAGAATTTATAAATTGAATGATGGAACTGAGAATTATTTTAAAGTTGAACGTTTAAAAGGTGTGTTTGCTTGGGGCTTTAGAATAAAAAGTGCAGAACCTGAAGAAGGTTTACCAATTGCATTATTAAAATTATAGAAGGATGACGATAGATGGGTAGTTCAATTATATTAAAGTTACTCAATGTAACTCATTATTATAGAAATAAAAAATCTGAAAAATGGTATCAACCATTCGGATATGATGCAGATGATATTGAATTAAATAATATTAATCTACATATCTATCAAGGTGAAGCGCTAGGAATTATTGGTGAAGTCGATTCATCTAAATCTTTGGTGGGACGCTTATTAAGTGGTGAGATTAGTCCAGATAAGGGAAAAGTTGTTAGAAAAAAGGATATATTTTTTGCAGATATTGAAGATAAAGCACTTCAATCTACAACAGTAGTAGATTATGTAAAAAGTGCAATCACCTTATTTCCTTATAAAACATCTGATCATAAACTCGAACAAATTATTAAATTTGCCCATCTACAAGATGAGACAAGCTTGGCGATAAAAGATTTAACAGATGAGGCATACGCGAGACTGCAATTTACGTTAGCAAGAACATCGAAAGCAAGTATTATTGTTATGAATCAAATATTAAGCTATTTAGATGATATTTTTTTTGATAAAGCGATAGAACTCACTAATGAATACATAAATGAAAATTTAACCATCGTGCTGATTGATGATAATATAGAACGCATTACACGTGCGAGTAATTATATCGCGTGGATTTCACACGGTCAGCTCAGAATGGAAGGGTCGCTTAAACAAGTACTACCTGTGTTTAAAGAACATGAAAAGGATCGCCTATCTTTATCGACTGAAGAAGAAATAACTAATTTTGATGTCGATTGGAAAAAAAGTAGAACCAGGATGCCCGAATTAACATATAATTTTAAACGTATTGAACGCTACAATCATGCCAAACCTCCAATAGCACTTGTCCGTTTCTGGACATTATTAACTGTATTTTTTATAGGTATGATTATAATGGCGTTACTAATGTTTAATGATTTAGGTAAGCTTGAAATAGGAAAGAATGATGATCAAGCAACAATTCAAAATCAACAAAAGAACCCATATGAAGAAAAACTAGCCTATGGCATTGTACTAGATAGGGCTATAAGTTTAGAAAATATGGCGAATGGTAAAAAGATAAAAGCAAATAAATATGCTTTTGTCACAATAACAGGAGAAAACACTAAAAATTATCGAATTGATATTGATAACAAAAACTATAAAGTAGCTAAAAATAAATTACGCTATTTTGATCCCGCAAGTCTGTTTGAAGAACATAGTGCAAGCGCACTAGCTCCATATATGCATAATAATTATAGTAATTATTATGAATTCTTCAACAGTCATTTGCATAAGAAACATAGCACAGTAATTGACTCGTTAGTGCCCGAAGAAGGTAAAGATGATCGTTTTATTGTACCAATTGTTCAACAGCCAATATCAATGCTATTTAATGATCAAAATAAATTAATTGGATTTACAATTCCAATGAAAGATAAAAAAGAATTAAAAGATAAATTTAATATTGAAAGTAATTTTTGGATTTCTAAATCTGATGATGGTTACTTTATGGCAGATTTGAAAAATAATAAATGGATTTATATTGAATTGTAGGTGTAAAAAATGATTGACAGTATAATTAGCTATTTTATAAATACACCATATCTCATTAAACATGCGTATCATCGTTTGAAGCCAAAATGGATGTGGCTGGTAATACCATTCATAGCAAGTGCAATCGTGCTGCTAATAATGATGATGATTTTTAATATGAATGGTATCGAAGAAATTAAACAAGCACGTGGTTTTTTTAGGTTAGCTGCAGTTACAAGTTTTGCATATATGTGGATTGCCATATATCAAAGTTATAATACATTTAAACATGACTATTTTACTGGTAAGTTATTCAATTTGAATCCAATTTTCCAAAATGTGATTATAGCACTGCTCTTCGGCTTAACAATGTTCATATCACTTGTGATGATTGTATTAGCTACACCAGTTAATATTGAAAGTTCTATACTATCAATATTATTCTTTGTTGTTATGTCTATAATATTTATGGTAGTTATTTCTACGTTACTGGGTCTAATTGCTATTATGCAAAACAAGTTGAATATGACTTATTTTGTAGTAAGTATCATTATGTTTTTTATTGTTCCAATTGTGTTTATACCAAATACCAATACAACCTTAATCGTGCACATTTTAATGTTGAACCCTTTATATTATTTAATTGAAGGTATTTCACAGTCTGTTGTATTAGGAGCACTAAGTCTAAATAACATTCCGCATCATATATATTATATATTATGCTTAGCTATATTATGTGTAATTATTTATGCATTATATAGATATATAGCACATAAAAAATATGCATATGCTATGAACCATACACAGCAAGTATCGGAACATAGGTCTGATGAACAAGATTATAAATCAGATGAATAATAGCAAGTGACAGTTAAATAGCAAAAAAATGGAGGCATACGTTATTAATAACGTGTGCCTCCATTTTTTAATTATCTTACCTAGCAAATAGTTTACGCTGTAATTTTTCTTCGCTAAATACCCAACCAATATATGAATGATCGATAGTCATATTTTCATCTAGATGTGCTATTGCAACAAATGAGTAATGACCATTCTTTAAATATCGTAAATCAATTAACCTAATTTCTGTAGTATCATCATCTAGTCTTCGTGATTGCCAGCGATATATAGATGAGAAATTAAGAAATGTTTTAATATTTTTATCATCTTTGACATATTGCATTAAATCGTTACTAGGGAACGGGTGTCGCTTGGATTTATCACTAAATACGATATTTCTACCATAACTCCGCCCGACATAATCATGTTCTTCAGTTTGAACTGCAACGCGCCATTGCATGAAGCGAATCGTTGGCGCAACAAACACTTTTACAGGATTGTGTTCTTGTTTGATTTGTTTTAATGCTTGTTGTTTAATAATTGCTTGCATTCTGAAGCGAATCATATAATATACTACAAGTATTCCAATGATTGGGAAAAATGCGAGGTAAGGATGTATACCGACAATCCACAATAATATACCAAGGCACCATAATATAAAAATAATGGGGTCAAAAGTATTAATCACACTCAGTTGAATCCATTTATTTGTAATGGGTCTAAGTGCTTGAGTACCATAAGAATTAAATATATCAACGAATACATGAAGAAATACTGCAAGTTGCGCCCATAACCACACATGGGTTGTATCTACATTTTTGAAGAAAGTAAATATTAACAGTGTAATTAATAATGGCCATAAAATAGTGAAAGGGATTGAATGTGTAATTCCTCTATGATTTGATATATATGTAGCATTATCTTTTAATTTAAAAACGGTGTCACCATCCGGAATTAATGAGCCAACTACTAATGTAGTAGCAGTGGCTACAAAGGATCCCGTCATGGCAGGGTCTTGGGTAGCTAATGCTGTGAGTCCGATACCCATGACTATATGCGTTCCTGTATCCATAAGTATTCACTCATTTCATATCTTTAATATATTCATTATAATCTAATATGCGCAATATTTAAATTAACACACTACATTATACTATAGAAATACTTAGAAAATAATAGAAAGAGATGTGCTATATGTTGAATGAATCAAAATTCAAAAATAATCTCATCGATTGGTTTAACAAAAATCAACGCGAGATGCCTTGGAGAGATACTTCAAACCCTTATTATATTTGGTTAAGTGAGGTCATGCTCCAACAGACACAAGTGAAAACGGTAATCGATTATTATCACAGATTTATTGAGCGATTTCCTACAGTTTCTGAGCTCAGTAAAGCACATGAAGATGAAGTGCTTAAATACTGGGAGGGACTTGGCTATTACAGTAGAGCTAGAAATTTTCATAACGCTATTCAAGATGTTCATCATAATTATAATGGAGAAGTGCCCCAAAGCCCGGAAATTTTTGGCAAGTTAAAGGGAGTGGGGCCATATACACAAGCGGCTGTGATGAGTATCGCCTATAATTTACCACTAGCGACTGTAGATGGGAATGTATTTAGAGTTTGGTCGAGGTTAAATAATGATGTACGAGATATTAAGTTACAATCCACAAGAAAGGCGTTTGAGACAGAATTACAGCCATATGTTGAAAGTGATTCTGGTACGTTTAATCAAGCGATGATGGAATTAGGTGCACTCGTTTGTACGCCCAAAAATGCGTTATGCTTATTTTGTCCAGTGCAAGAACATTGTGAAGCATTTTCAAATGGTACGGTTGAAACATTACCTGTAAAAACGACTAAGGTTAAAAAGAAACGTATAAAGCAACATGTTTATATCATTAAAACTATAAATAATGAAATACTAATTGAAAAACGTATGCAAAAATTATTGAATAATATGTGGGAATTTCCAATGTTCGAAGCAACTGAAGAAAACCAAATTAATTCAGTTCTCGGTACGCATATTCAATTTAGAGATCAACCTGCTTATAAATTGAAACATCAATTCACCCACATAACTTGGGATATTGAAGTTTATTTTGCAAAAACCACTATTAATAAGAATGATGTTAGGTTACCTGAAAATATGAAGTGGATGAATATGGATGAGAAAGAAGATTATAATTTTCCGGTGAGTATGACTAAAATATATAAATTTTTACTAACACATTCATAGACTCGGTGTAGACTACTTAGATATGTTATAATTTGTAATGTGAAATTAAGAAAAGGTGGTGTGGAGCATGGTAAAAGAATCCATACCTAAAGAAGGTCAGACAATAAAGATTCAAAGTTATAAACATGATGGGAATATTCATCGTGTTTGGTCTGAAACTACTATATTAAAGGGTACGGAACATGTTGTAATAGGTGGAAATGATCACACGCTTGTCACAGAAAGTGATAGTCGTACGTGGATTACACGAGAACCAGCAATTGTATATTTCCACTCAGAATTTTGGTTTAATGTGATATGTATGTTTAGAGAAGATGGTGTTTATTACTATTGTAATTTATCTTCGCCATTTGTTTGTGATGACGAAGCATTAAAATATATTGATTATGATTTAGATATTAAAGTATATCCGAATGGCAAATATCATTTATTAGACGAAGATGAATATGAACAACATATGAAACAGATGAATTATTCATCGGACATTGATGTGATTTTAAGAAGAAATGTAGATATATTACAACAATGGATTGAGCAGAAGAAAGGTCCATTCGCTCCTGACTTTATAAAAGTTTGGCGTGAACGATATAAAAAAATAAGAAATTATTAAGCACATTTAATGTTTTTAATTTCAATATCCTATATAGTTGTATGGGTGTAATAAGTAGAAGTTAAAATGGCTTTGATTTTAAAAATGATATGTGCAAGTGAAACAGCAGACATAGATAAACATGTTTATAACAGCCTCGTTGAAGTTCAACGAAGGCTGTTTCATTTGTGAATATGTGTGGGGAGGAATAAATTTTATGATTCGGAGATATATACAATTTGTAAAACCATATAAATGGCGAATCATTGCTACAATACTTGTCGGTATTTTAAAATTTGGTATCCCAATGTTAATCCCATTATTAATAAAGTACGTCATTGACGATATTATAAATAATGGAGCGATTACAGCAGAAGAAAAATTCACAAGATTAAGTATTGCATTAGGCATTGCAGTATTTATCTTTGTAATTGTTAGACCACCAATTGAATTTTTAAGACAGTATTTAGCTCAATGGACAAGCAACAAGATTTTATACGACATACGTAAAAAATTGTACAATCATTTACAAGCATTAAGTGCACGCTTTTATGCCAATAATCAAGTGGGACAGGTTATTTCAAGAGTGATTAATGACGTCGAACAGACTAAAGACTTCATTTTAACTGGGTTAATGAATATATGGCTAGACTGTATAACAATTCTTATTGCACTGACAATTATGTTTTATCTAAACGTAAAACTGACGCTAGCTGCATTAGTGATTTTCCCTGTTTATATATTGACAGTTTACTTCTTCTTTGGGCGCTTAAGAAACCTAACAAGAAAGAGATCACAGGCATTAGCAGAAGTTCAAGGGTTTTTACATGAGCGTGTTCAGGGGATGTCTGTGATTAAAAGCTTTGCAATTGAAGATAATGAAGCTCAGAATTTTGATAAACATAACCAAAACTTCTTACAAAAAGCGTTTAATCATACGCGTTGGAATGCTTATTCATTTTCAGCAATCAATACAGTAACAGATATAGGACCATTAATCGTCATAGGTTCAGGCGCTTATTTAGCAATTAATGGTTCTATAACAGTAGGAACATTAGCTGCATTTGTTGGTTACCTTGAACAATTATTCGGCCCTTTGCGTAGATTAGTGTCTTCATTTACAACGTTAACGCAAAGTTTTGCATCCATGGATCGTGTCTTCCAATTAATGGATGAAGGTTATGATATTAAAAATAAAAAAGGTGCATTACCAATTGAAATTAAAGAAGGGCATATCGAGTTAAAAGATGTAAGTTTTAAATATAATTCAGAAGAAGCTACTATTCTTAGTAACATTAATTTAGAAATTAATAAAGGTGAGACTGTAGCCTTTGTTGGTATGAGTGGTGGCGGTAAATCTACTCTGATTAATCTTATTCCTAGATTCTATGATGTTTCTGAAGGTGTCATTGAGATAGATGGTACGAACATCAAGTCTTATTTAACCGGAAGTTTAAGAAATCAAATAGGCTTAGTGCAACAAGACAATATCTTATTCTCAGATACCATTAAAGAAAATATCTTATTAGGGAGACCTGATGCAACAGATGAAGAAGTGATCAATGCGGCAAAAATGGCAAATGCTCACGACTTTATTATGGACCTTGCAGATGGATATGACACTGAAGTTGGCGAAAGAGGCGTAAAACTCTCAGGCGGACAAAAACAACGTGTATCCATCGCACGTATCTTCTTGAATAATCCTCCGATTATTATCTTAGATGAAGCAACTAGTGCACTGGACTTAGAAAGTGAATCTATCATTCAAGAAGCTTTAACGGTCTTAAGTGAAAATAGAACTACATTAATCGTTGCCCACAGATTGTCTACAATCACACATGCTGATAAAATTGTAGTTGTAGAAAATGGTGAAATCGTGGAAACAGGATCACATGAAGCATTGTTAGCTAAAAAAGGAGCATACAATCGCTTATATAGTATTCAAAATTTATAAACCATTTTTTACATGAGCGAAAGTTAAAAAAGTGTATAAACAGTAAATTAGAAATTTAAATAGCATTAATAATAGAAAAAGCGAGACAAGCAATCAAATTTGAAATATTTGATGCTAGTCTCGCTTTTTTAATTTTCTAAAATTGTTTGGCCTTTGGTGAATTAATTTAGCTTTGTGTCAGTAAGATATTGTCATTCCACCATATCATATTAAATTTGATAAAATAAAACCGTATAGACCACAAATAGAAGTTGGTCTATACGGTAGAAGTTATAAATCGAAGTCCTCATCTAAGATATCAATTTCATTATCGTTATTATGATAAGAGAAGAAGCTAATACGTAATCTGTCTAAATGTTCTAATGTATAACGGTATTCTTCAATTGCCGAAATGATTTGCATAATATTAGCGTATGAATATGCAGTTTGATAGGGATTTTTTATAATTTCTTTTTGGAAGGCATCCATCAAATCTTTTTTTTGTGGATTTTCAATTTGGTTATCAAATTGTCCTACATCGTATCTCGCTTTTTTTGAAAGACTAATAAATATTTGTTCATGATATGCGATAAGTGTATCAATTTCTAATTTGATTTGTAAAAGTAATTCATGATTTAAATTGTGTAAATCGTTTTGGTAACGATTCATTTTTTTCAACACGTCATATGCAAGGCGCGTGCTTCTAACAACTTCTTTAAATAATATTTTCTTTCTGTTTTGTGCGTAAATTTGTTTTTTTGTGAAAGGTCGTTCTTCCTCGTAATAAACAAAAGTTTGTTCTAATTTTTTAATTCTACCACTAATTACACCTCTATCTTCTTTGATATGATGATAATCAGAGGTATCATTTAATACTAATTTGAACCATACAAATATATCCGAACAAATATTTAATGAATTGTAATAAATCTTTGATTCAAATTTTGGTGGTAAAAAGACTAAATTAACTACAGAAGAACTAATCACACCAATCATGACTAGTACAAATCTATAAAATGCAGAAACATAAAAATCTCCTGTGTGTTGTCCCATAATAATTAATGCTGTTACGCTTGCTAAAGTAGCAACATGTGCTAAATTGAAGCGGAATAATATAGCAATTAATAATATTACAGTTACACCCATAATTACAACATTATCTCCGAATACCGTCACCATTGCTACAGAAAGTAATGCCCCAAAGACATTACCTATTGCTTGGTCAGAAACAGTTTTAATTGATCGAAATACACTAGGCTGCATTGCAACGACCGCACTGACCCCAGCAATTGCTTTCAAACCAGCTTCATTAGGTAGTAGAGAAGCGATAAACAAAGCAAGTATAATGGCTATACCTGTCTTGAGAATACGAGCTCCTAATTTCAAATGTACCGCTCCTTAATATATTAATAATAATTGTGTTTATACTTGTTATACAATTATTAGCAGTAAATTTCAAGTTTATTTCATTTGGCTAAACGCATAATCAACAGCATTTAAAGTTGTATCGATATCTTCTTCTGTATGTTCAGTAGTTAAGAACCAAGCCTCAAATTTAGATGGTGCTAAATTAATACCTTGATTTAACATCAATTTGAAGAATTTAGCAAAAGCTTCTCCATCTGAATTTTCAGCTTGATCATAATGAACGACTGTATCATTTGTGAAATATAATGTAAGTGCGCCATACACTCTGTTTACTGTTGCGGTTATATTATGCTTTTCAATTAATGATAATAAACCATCTTCTAAACGTTTACCTAGTGTATCTAGCTTTTCATAAACGCCATCTTGTTCTAGTACTTCTAATAGTGCAATACCACCTCTCATTGAAAGTGGATTACCTGCCATTGTACCGGCTTGATATGCTGGCCCCAGTGGTGCGACTTGCTCCATAATTTCTTGTTTACCACCGTATCCACCTATAGGGAGACCACCTCCGACAATTTTACCAAAAGCAGTTAAATCTGGATAAACATTATATAAATCCTGTGCACCACCATAATGGAAACGAAAAGCAGTAATAACTTCGTCATAGATGACAAGACTTCCATTATTATGGGTGATTTCATTTACTTGTTCTAAAAAACCAGGTTGTGGTTTAACCATACCAAAGTTACCAACAATGGGTTCTACAAGTACCGCTGCAATTTCATCTCCCCAATAATTAATTGCTTCTTTATATGCATCAATATCATTGTATGGAACAGTTATAACTTCTTGAGCAACACTCAATGGTACCCCAGCAGAATCAGGAGACCCTAATTGTGAAGGACCACTTCCTGCAGCAACTAAAACTAAGTCAGAATGGCCGTGATATTGTCCTGCGAATTTAACTATTTTATTACGTTTTGTATATGCACGAGCCACTCGAATCGTAGTCATCACAGCTTCTGTTCCTGAATTTACAAATCGAATTTTTTCTAATGAGGGGATCGCATCACGCAATTTTTTGGCAAATTCAATTTCTAATTCTGTAGGCGTACCATATAATATGCCTAAAGCAGCCTGTTCTTGTATTGCTTTCGTAATATGTGGATGGGCATGACCAGTAATAATTGGACCATAGGCTTGCAAATAATCTATATATTTATTGCCGTCTACATCAAACAGATAAGCGCCTTTACCCGAACGCATCATGACTGGTGCGCCACCGCCAACAGCTTTATATGAGCGGGATGGAGAGTTAACGCCTCCTAAAATGTATTCATCAGATAATTTCTGAAGTTTTTCACTTTCAGTAAATTTCATTATTATCAACCTCTTTTAATTTAATATTTACGCCTATTATCGTATCATAAAATTAATAAAAAAAAGAAATAGGGTGAGTTATATGTTAAGTAAAGGAGATCAATTCCCGTCATTTGAATTAGAAAATCAAGATGGTGAACGAATCACTAATGAAACAATTAAAGGTAAAAAGGCAATATTGTATTTTTATCCAAGAGATAACACGCCGACGTGTACTACAGAAGCTTGTGATTTTAGAGATAATATAACTTTATTTAATGACCTTAATGCAAGTGTATTCGGCATAAGTGGTGATAGTAAAAAGAAACATCAAAATTTTAGTGAGAAATTAGATTTGAATTTTGATTTATTAGTAGACACAGATTATAAATTATCTGAGAGAGTGGGCGTTTTTCAATTAAAAAAATCATTTGGAAAAGAGTCAATGGGTATTGTAAGAACAACATTTGTATTAGATGAAATGGGTCAAATTATTGATGTAATAGAAAAAGTTAAGGTTAAAACACAAATTGATGAAATAAAACAAATTTTGGGGTGAGCATATAATGAAAGCAGTTAGTCTAATGAGAATGGGCGATTTAGAAAAAGAATTAACTGAAACATTTCCCAATGTAGATTTTGTATTTAGTACTGGTTTAAGTGATATAGCTGAGGATGACAGACGAACATTAGATATTTTATTTGGATATGATGGTAATTTAGATGAATCATTTCTAGAGAAGTGCCCTAACTTAACTTGGATTGCTTGGTATGCTACAGGTGTGAATAAACTACCATTAAATTATATAAGTAAAAATAAGATAAAACTTACGAATGGTAAAGGCGTACACGCAAAACAAATGTCGGAATTTATTTTTGCGTATATATTAGATAATTATAAAAAAATGAGAACTTCCTATATTAATCAAAAAAATAAATATTATGATTCCACGCTTACTGGTTCGCGAGTAAGCGGTGAAAAAATATTGTTTTTAGGTACAGGAAGTATAGCACAATATACAGCTAGAATAGCGAATATAATGGGAATGGAAGTTTTAGGTATAAATACAACAGGACATGCTGTTGAAGGATTTGATAAAACATACGCCATAAATGAAATGAAAGCAATCTTGCACGATGCAAACATTATAGTGAACACGTTACCTGAAACAAAAGAAACGGTACATTTACTTGAAAGAAAACACTTTGAACATATGAGTAGTGAGGCACTTTTTATAAATGTAGGAAGGGGCACTATTGTTGAAGAAGATATATTAATTGAAGCCCTACAAAAGAACTTAATTAGACATGCATACATTGATGTGTTTGAACACGAACCTTTACAACCGAGTAGTGAACTTTACAATTTGGATAACATAACAATCACTGCACACATCACTGGTAATGGGGCTGAAAATAAAAGTGAGGTAACGCAAATCTTCAAGAAAAATCTGGAGTCCATTCTCAATAACAGAGGTCTAATTGAGAATGAAGTTGATCCAGTTAATGGCTATTGATGCGTTTATAGCATTGTTCATTGACAATTCCCTTTGTGAACAGTTATATTAATACTAAGTAATAATAATTCTTAAATAGAAAGATGGTGAGGGGAATGAGTGCAGAGTTGGAAACGATTGAGCATCAATTAGAGGATTCGATTGCTTCATTAAGAAATAATGGCATTAGAATTACACCACAGAGACAGGCAATTCTAAAATTTTTAATTGCTTCTCATACACATCCTACAGCTGATGAAATTTATCAAGCACTTTCACCTGATTTTCCAAATATAAGTGTTGCTACTATATATAATAATTTACGTGTATTCAAAGATATTGGTATTGTCAAAGAGCTTCCATATGGAGATGCTTCAAGTCGCTTTGATTTTAGTACACACAATCATTATCATGTTATATGTGAAAATTGTGGTAAAATCGTAGACTTCCATTATCCACAACTAGACGAAGTGGAACAATTAGCACAACACGTAACAGATTTTAATGTAACGCATCATCGTATGGAAATATATGGGTTATGTAAAGATTGCCAAGATAAAAACTAATAAACATATAGAAGCAAATGAAGATGTAGAATAAAAAATATTAATTTCGTTTAATGAAAGCAAGGTCTTACATATATAGTGAGGCCTTGCTATTTATATGCGAAGTAAAGCAACTATTCATCAGCAAATACACAAATGTAGATCATTGTGATGTGAAAATAGTCAAAATGTGCAATTAATTATACGATGTATTTACACTAAACCAAAACTAAATACATATTATAACTAATTAGTAATACCCATGGTAAAATTAAACTTAAAAGATCCACTTTTTTATTGACGGTTTTAAATAATCTTGATATTATATAAAAGTCGTCAAAACAAGACGCACTGTAAAACTTATCAACTTAATTCAAAGTAATAAAAGTGTAAATTTGATACTTGTTAATAAAGTTGAAAGGTAATACAATATTAAATGTTGAGTTAAAAAACGCAACAAACTTAATAAAAAATAACGAAAAATTATTATTGACTTAACAATAACTTAATGTTACAATTAATTCTTGTAACACATTAATGAACATTGAAAACTGAATTGCAATATGTCAACGTTAATTCCGAACGCAACATTAAATTGTTGGTTCAAAACAAGTGTTAGAGATAACACTAATTAGTATTTTATGAGCTAATCAAACATCATAATTCATTTATGGAGAGTTTGATCCTGGCTCAGGATGAACGCTGGCGGCGTGCCTAATACATGCAAGTCGAGCGAACAGATAAGGAGCTTGCTCC
>NZ_MRZN01000012.1 GCF_002614725.1 Staphylococcus edaphicus
CGGATCCTGAACCAACACCTGATCCTGAACCAACTCCGGATCCTGAACCAACTCCGGATCCTGAACCAACTCCGGATCCTGAACCAACTCCGGATCCTGAGCCAACGCCGGATCCTGAACCAACGCCGGATCCTGAACCAACGCCTGTGCCTCAACCAAGCTCAGCAACTAAAGATAGCATAGTGGAAATATTACCACCTAGTCACAACAAAATAATCAAACTAGCATCATCCAAAAATACAATAAATAAAAATTCAAAGGCATCAAAGGAAACAGAAGAAACTCAACAACTGCCTGAAACCGGAGACAAAGACAGCAACACGACTATTTGGAGCAGTTTATTGATCCTAGTTGGGTCATCGCTACTCTTCTTTAGAAAAAGAAAACAGCGTGAGAAATAACTTACGCACTAAATCAAACTATAATATA
Organism: Staphylococcus edaphicus; assembly: GCF_002614725.1. Taxonomy (GTDB): domain Bacteria; phylum Bacillota; class Bacilli; order Staphylococcales; family Staphylococcaceae; genus Staphylococcus; species Staphylococcus edaphicus. The sequence continues at coordinate 430 of NZ_MRZN01000012.1, forward strand.
TTAATTTCAAATTTTGGTCACTTTCACACTTACCGGTAACAATTAACATACGCTACAAGCAATAACTAAAAAGTTATATGCTTGTAGCGTATGTTTATAATCTAAGACACACTCTAATTTAAAGGACTGATACGCATTGAATTGTTAATTGAATTTTCACAATTTTTAAAACATTCCGTTAATTTTATTGCATTTCACTCTTAATCCCCTTACCATTAAATATAAGTAGCATTTAATATTTAAGTAATAAGATAGAGGAGATTAGTAATGACAAAAACTACCGATTTAGTTAGCTCAACCCAGGAAATTACGAAAGAAGCTTTACATAAATTGGGTTTTGATGATGGTATGTATGAACTCATCAAAGAACCTTTAAGATTTTTAGAAGTACGTATTCCAATACGTATGGATGATAATACAGTCAAAACCTTTACCGGCTATCGTGCACAACACAACCATGCCGTTGGACCTACTAAAGGTGGAGTTCGTTTTCATCCTGATGTAAATAAAGACGAAGTGAAAGCATTATCCATGTGGATGACTATGAAATGTGGTATCACCGACCTCCCCTTTGGTGGTGGTAAAGGAGGAATAATTTGTGATCCGAGACAAATGAGCAATCAAGAATTAGAACGATTATCTCGAGGATATGTTCGCGCAATTTCTCAATTTGTTGGACCCGAAAGTGATATTCCAGCGCCTGACGTGTACACAAACCCACAAATTATGTCATGGATGATGGATGAATATAGTAAAATCAATCGTTCTAATGCATTTGCCTTTATTACTGGGAAGCCTTTAGCTTTAGGAGGTTCTCTTGGTCGTAATCGTGCTACCGCACTTGGTGCAGTTATAACGATTGAAGAAGCAATAAAACGCAAAAATTTAGATATCAAAGGATCACGTATAACAATCCAAGGTTTTGGTAATGCCGGCAGCTTTATTGCAAAAATCTTACATGATATGGGGGCAAAAATCGTAGCTATTTCTGAAAGTTACGGCGCCCTTCATAATCCTGATGGTTTAGATGTCAATCGACTTATTGAATTAAAAGAACAGCACGGTAGAGTGACACATCTCTTCGATGATGTTATTACAAACGAAGCTTTGTTTGAAGTTGATTGTGATATTTTAGTACCTGCCGCTCTTTCCAATCAAATCACTGAAGATAATGCATCTAAGATTAAGGCAAGCATTATAGCGGAAGCTGCAAATGGTCCTACGACACAAGAGGCAACACGAATTCTAACCAATCGCGGTGTCTTAATTATCCCTGATGTATTAGCAAGTGCTGGTGGTGTTACAGTGTCTTACTTTGAGTGGGTACAAAATAATCAAGGCTATTATTGGTCAGAAGAAGAAATTAACCATAAACTACGCAACAAAATGGTCGACGCCTTTAATAAGATATATGATTTAGCGGAAGACAGAAATATGGACATGCGCTTAGCTGCATACGTCTTAGGTATCAAACGCACTGCAGAAGCTACCCGTTTCCGTGGTTGGGCATAAAATACAATATACGACTGACAAGGTAACAATGAAACTACAGACAATTTTTTGTCTCAAGTTTCATTGTTATTTTTTTACATTCAAATGATTCATAAACTATTCAAAATGATAAGCAGACAATCGCCTACAATAATTATGCCTTTTCTTTTGTATTATTTAAAATTGCACAATTAAAATTAGAATTTTCTGATTTATTTGAAATGCAAATTAATAATCTATATACTTATTTACAACAAAGGGGAGGATATACAATTATGAAGAACAATATCTACGGTAATGTACCGTGCTTTTTAAATAGTAAGAATCTCACTCAGTCAAACATATTAGATACAGACGTTATCGTTTATGGCGCACCATTTGAAGGCGAAAGTACTTGGGGCGACTATACAGGTGTAGAACTTGGCCCTAAACAAATTCGCGTCTGCTCAGCTCGTTATAGCCAATATCTACCAGAACTTAATCACATAGACATCAGTGAACACCTCACGATGGGAGACGTTGGAGATGTTCCATTTGTCGCACACGATAATAAGCAAAGTTATGATAATATTACTGATTTCGCCAAAAAACTTTGGGAAAGCGGTAAATTTTTAGTAGGTTTCGGTGGTGAACATGGCGTTACATATCCCATATTGAAGGCACTCACAGAAACAGGAAAAAAAGTTGGCATTATTCATTTAGACGCCCATTACGACAATATGCCTGATTATGAAGGTGAGCCTTATGCACGTAACACACCTTTTATGAGGCTTTACGAAACAGATGGCGTACGAAATGAAAGCATTATTCACACTGGTATTCACGGACCAAGAAATAAACCAGCTACAGGTCGCTATGCACAAGAAGCAGGTGCCGTGACATTAACGATTAATGATATACGTGAGGCGCATGACTTAAAGGAGTATGCACGTGATATCTATAACCAAGCAAGTAAAGATGTAGATGTTGTTTATTTAACGATTTGTAGCGACGTGCTCGACTTTGCTTTTAATCCTGGTGGTCCTGTCGACGGGAATGGTCTCTCTTCTTTTGAGTTATTAACAATGATTCATGAATTTGGTAAATTAGGCCTTTGCGGTATGGATTATGTAGAAGTTTATCCGATGATGGATGCCAATCAAAACTCAGCGCATTTTGTCTCTACAGCAGTGTTATATGTACTTGCTGGCCACGTCGCTTATTTAAATCAAACAAAGTAATTTGAGGAGTGGTTTCATTGTTTAAAGAAGCTGGGAAGATTTTAAAATCAATTGGCCCTGGAATGATTATCACTGCCTCATTTATTGGTCCAGGTACCGTGACAACAATGACACAGGGGGGTGCCGGATTCGGTTATAGCTTACTATGGGCAGTAGCATTCTCTATCATAGCTACAATTGTGCTACAAGAAATGATTATTCGTCTATCTCTCGTCACACGTGAAGGATTAGGAGAAGCCATCCAAGATTTATTTAAGAATAAAATCGGCAAACTCATTATTGTATGGTTCACACTAATTGCCGTCACGATAGGCTGCGCTGCTTATATTAGTGGTGACTTAATTGGGACATCCTTAGGTGCTTCCTATTTATTGAATTTACCTGAACATTGGGTAGCACCAGTAATCGGTGTCATTATTTTATTTATTGGGTTATTCGGAAATTACCGCTTTTTAGAAAAAATCATGCTTGTGCTAATGGTTATCATGGGCATTATCTTTATTACTACTATGATTGTAATTCAACCAGATACTTCAGGTGTTTTAAAAGGGGCATTTATTCCGACTATTCCCGATGGATCTATTATTACTATCATAGCGCTTATAGGAACGACCGTAGTACCTTATAATTTTTTCATACATTCAACCGCAGTACATGAACGTTTTGGCAATATCAAAGAGCTAAAGTATGCACGTTGGGATACCGTGATTTCAATTACCATAGGCGGTATCATTTCAGCTGCTATATTAATTGCTGCAGCTACATTAATAGAAGGCAAAGAAGTTACAAGCGTCATCCAACTTGCCGGCCCTCTTGAACCCGTCCTTGGAGATGCAGCGCCTGTCGCAATCAGTATCGGACTATTTGCAGCTGGGTTATCTTCGGCAATCGCCTCTCCCACAGGTGCTGCCGCAACGATTAGTAGCTTGTTAGGTTGGCAAGGCGGTATGGAAAGCAAGAAGTATAAGACAGTTTTCACAATTATTATCATCATTGGTATTATCACTTCAGCCTTAGGTTTTGAGCCGCTTCAAGTACTTCTTGTTGCACAAGCGTTAAATGGTATCATCTTGCCTATTGTGGCCATACTCATTTTCATAATTATCAATAAGAAAAACTTAATGGGTCATTACGTTAACACCCTATGGCTCAACATCATTGGTAGTATCGTTGTACTCGTGGTTACCTTCTTGGGTGTATATAGTTTGATAGATGCAATTATGAGTTTTATGTCTTAAATATTTAAACACCCCAATTTAGTCAACTAAATTGGGGTGATATATTTTCATTTACAATAATAATTATACAGATTTAATTATTGTTCACAAATTTGTTTTAAACGTCTAAACATACTAACATAACCTTCTTCTGTAGTTGATTTTGTCACTGCTTTCTCTTTTTCAACTGCATCGTCATCCAATGAATCATCTATAGGGACTTTTATACCTTGATTAAATTTCACTTGTGCTTCACCTTGTAAATCTATAAATTCTACTGTTATAATATCTTCCAAATCACTAAATTGAGGCATTTTAAATGAAAACATCAATTTATAAGGTGCTACAATATCTATATATGTGCCAATTGCTCTATATGCTGTCCCTTCTCTGACATCGATAATTTCCCAGTCGCCATTCACTTCCAATTGGTTCTTTGCGACTTCATTAGTTGTCTCTGAAGTCATAAACCACTGCTTAAAGAGACTAGGTTCAGTCCATGCATTAAACACGGTTTCAACTGAAGCATCAACCTTGAATTCCATATCTAAATTAACAATTTCCCATTCCACAACATTCACCCCTTCATTTGCATTCAATATATGCAATAACACACTGTTTAACAATTCTACTGTTACTGTGATAAATTACCTATTTTTTACAAATTAAACTTTCAACATTGATTTGATTCACTAATACCGTAGTATGTTAAATATTGAAAATTTGATAAATTTCCTCACAAAGTTAATTATTATGTGTTGTTTACATTAACGCGCTTACATCACGCATAATACGAGCCTTTTTATAACCTAATAAATCATGTAATTCCTTATAAGCATTAAATAATTTTTTATAAATACGTACTTGTTCTCGTTCTGGCTCTACTTGATATAAAACAGGTTCTTTCATCGCTTGAATAGCTGAGGAAAAATCAGGATGTGCACCGCCACATATAGCGCCTAAGATAGCAGCCCCGATAGCCGGTGCATATGCACTATCAATCACAGTGATTTTCTTGTTTAAGACATTCGCATATATTTCCATCAACAAGCTATTCTTTTTAGGAATACCACCACATGCAAAGACATGATCCACTTCCATTTGCCATCCTTGATATTGTTGCATAATCATTTTTGTACCAAATGCTGTTGCTTCCATGTATGCACGATAAATATCTTCATGCTTTGTTTGAAGACTTAACCCGAACAGGCTTCCTTTTAAATTACTATCACTTAAGACACTCCGATTACCATTGTGCCAATCTAATGCGATGATGCCACTTTCTCCAGGATACCGCTGACCTGCTTTTTCATTGAGTAACTCAAAAATTGAGATACCTCGCTCTTCCGCCATTTTTACATAGTCATATGGGGATTGATTAGCAATATACTCGAATAAATCTCCTACTGCAGTTTGTCCGGCTTCATATGCATAAAGATCAGGTATGATTGCCCCTTTAACAGAGCCTGAGATACCAGGGACTTTATGCTGCGCCTTATTCAACATTAAGTGACATGTACTCGTGCCCATGACCATCGTCATTTCTTTATCCTTTTCAGCACCGATACCTAACAGACTTGAATGCGCATCAATAATGAAAGGACTTACTTCTGTATTTGGCGAAAGGCCCAATTTATGTGCCATCTCTGTACTAATTTTACCAACACTTTCACCAATGCTCACAACAGGTGCCGCTACTTTCGTACGTACAATATCTGATAAATTATCATCCACTTTATCAAACAAATCATAATGAAATCCTGTAGATGACTCCCAAAATGATTTAAATCCTAATCCACAGTTAGAGCGTACATTTTTACCCGTAAGGCGATTAACAATCCAATCTCCTGCCTCCATAATATTAGCTGTTTCAGTCATCACTTCTGGCGCTTTATGATTCACTTCCATAATTTTAGGGATCATCCACTCGCTGCTAACATTAAAGCCATAATAACCTAACCAACGATTTTTCTCTTCTATAGCAGTGTTAAATAATAAATCAGCTTCTGCCTGTGCGCCGTGATGCTTCCACAATTTCACATAGGCATGCGGATTATCGCAAAATTTAGGATTATTATGAATTGGCTCCATATATTCATCAACAAAAATGACTGTAGAAGAAGTGAAATCTATACCTATACCGACGATATCTTGTGCTGCTATATTCGATTTTGACAAAATTTCTGGTATACCTATTTCAATTACTTCCATATAATCATTCGCATTTTGCAATGCATAACTTGGTGGTAACTTTTGTCCATTAAGTTCCCCTTCAATTGTGCCATGCGAATATGCTTTGATATATTGTTCAATAATTTCACCATTCTCAGTATTCACCAGAAATACTCTCCCTGAACCGGTACCAAAATCTATCCCTATACTGTATGTCATGACTAACCCTCCAGTCTCCTTAAAGAAAACGCTTTCCTAAAGCATAATTAAGATAGTTCCAAAAATCAATATAAAAATTCATAAATACACATAAAGAAACACAAAAAAGCATTATTACATTGACAAATACCAATGTAAGCGTTTACTATTAGCCGTACAAACATAAATGAACACGAAAATAAAGGAGTTGAACATATATGAAAATCGAATCAAATGCTTTTCGTTTGATTGAGCCTGGTAAATTCAAAAGAGATACACTGATTCATGATTTCGAAGATAGAGATATTATTGTCAGGCCAACAAAAGCAAGCGTCTGTCACGCAGATTTACGTTACTATACGGGTAAGCGTCGTCCTGAAGCACTTGCCAAAAAATTACCTATGGCGCTGTTTCATGAAGGCATTGGTATAGTAGAAGATTCCAACCATCCTGATTTTCAACTTGGAGATAAAGTGGTCATTGTTCCTAATGTACCCTCTCGTCTACGTAAAGGTATATATCCAACTTCTACACTACAAGATAATTATGATGAGAACGCTGTTTTTATGGGAAGCGGATTTGATGGCATTTGCCAAGATCGGATGGTAGTTCCCGGAGATAACGTCGTAAAAGTACCAGAGGATTTAGATGAAGACGTTGCGCTACTTGCCGAATTATGTTCTGTATCACTATATCCCATTAACCAACTTGAACACATCACTACAACAGAATCACCACAGGTGGCAATCTTCGGAGATGGCCCAGTCGGTTACTTAGCAGCAACGGCCTTGCATTATATTTATGGCATTGATAAAGCAAATTTAATTGTATTTGGTGCTGTTCAAGAAAAACTAGCTGCCTTTGAACATTTTGCAACAACGCATCTCGTATTTGATTTTGATTTCAATCAGCACCGCGGTGTGCACACTATTTTCGAATGTACAGGCGGTCAATTTTCAGAGTCTGCGATTAATCAAGCCATTGATTTAATTGATAGACAAGGACACATAGTGTTGATGGGGGTCACTGAAGAACGTGTTGGTATCAATACACGAGACATTCTTGAAAAGGGCTTAACTTTTTCAGGAAGTTCACGTAGTACGAAACGAGAATTCGAACAACTAATTAACGCATTTAGCAATCAGCAGTATCAACAAGCCCTGAGACAGCTTATTCCAGAGGTTTACTATCACATCCATAATACATCAGATTTGAAGCACGCCATGGATGACACTGCTGCACATAAAGGATGGAAGAAAACATATTTACAATATCATTGGTAAACAATGACTGAAAAGGTGGTATATAAATGAATCATTCGAATGCTATTTTAGGCATGCCTCGTCAAATTATATGGGGGTATATCGGTATCATCATCTTTATGATGGGTGATGGGTTAGAAATTGGGTGGCTAAGTCCCTGGCTACATGGGCACGGCTTCTCAGTTCAAGAAACTAGTTTACTATTCTCTGCATACGGTGTTGCCGTAGCAGTCGCAAGTTGGCTCAGTGGCGTGTTTGCCGAAGCACTTGGCGGCAAACGCACAATGATGTTAGGGTTAGGCTTCTATATCATTGGTACCATTTGTTTTGTAGGGTTTGCAATTCCTTCACAAAATCTTGCACTCATGTTGCCTGCTTACGCTTTAAGAGGTTTAGGCTATCCATTATTTGCTTATTCTTTCTTAGTATGGATTTCTTACCGTTCAGAACAAAAGTCGCTTGGTGCTGCTGTGGGCTGGTTCTGGTTTGTATTTACAGGTGGCTTAAATGTATTAGGTGCGCTTTATTCTATTTGGGCAATCGAACACTTAGGACATATCAATACGCTATGGAGTTCACTATTCTGGGTCGTTCTTGGTGGTTTCTTCACTCTAGTGTTAAACAAAGACACGTTACCATCCAACCAAGGTAGTTCAAAGGAAAAGCTAAAAGAAATACTTAAAGGCTTTACAATTATGAATGACGAACCGAAAGTATTATTAGGCGGCATCGTGCGTGTCATTAATACAACAGCACAGTTTGCTTTTCCTGTCTTTTTACCAATATATCTTTCTTCATTTGGCATACCAACATCGAAATGGCTGGCTGTGTGGTCAACGATATTCGTTGGTAACATCATCTTTAACTTAATCTTCGGGATTGTTGGAGATAAGATTGGTTGGCGTAACACAGTGATGTACTTCGGTGGTATTGGAAGTGGCATCTCAGTCCTATTAATGGGTTATGTGCCTATTTGGACTGATGGTAACATCGTTCTTTTAACTATTGTAGGTTTCAGTTGGGGCGCCTTTATCGCTGCCTATGTACCATTATCCGCACTCATACCATCACTGGTTAAACAAGATAAAGGGGCAGCCTTATCTGTACTTAATTTAGGTGCTGGTTTGCCCGTATTTGTCGGACCTATGATTGTTTATCTATTCATTGGTAGCATACAAGCTATAGGCGTAATTTGGGTACTCGCGATACTATACTTTATTAGTACGATACTCACTTATTTTATTAAAATGCCTAAGCACATGCAAAATGGTGAGTATGAAACAACGTAAATTCTTGTGATAGCTGATCATACTTTAGGAGGTGTCGCCAGTGTTACCAGCTGAACGCGAACATTTGATTATTACTTTTTTGAAAACAAATAAAAAAGCAACGATTCATGATTTAGCAATCGAATTCAAAGTCCATGAAGCTACCATTCGTCGAGATTTAAATAAATTAGAACAATTCAACCAAATCAAACGGACGCATGGTGGGGTCGTTTTAAATGATTCAGAAGTCTGGGATGAATTAAATTTTGATGATCGTGAATCCAGTTACTATTATGAAAAATTAGCAATTGGTCATCAAGCAGCTGAATTTGTAGAAAATGGCGACACGTTGTTTATCGATTCGGGATCGACGACGATACACTTTGCTCGTGCACTAACGCAAAAGAACAATTTAACCATTATTACAAATGATATTCATATTGCTTCTATTTTAAAATCCACCTCCAATCAAGTCATTGTTACAGGAGGTATCTTATATAAAGATAATTATTTATTAAACGGTATGATTACGAACGATACATTGAAATTATTTAACCCTTCAAAATTATTTTTAGCAACACCTGCCCTTGATTTAGAAAAAGGAGTTACACATTTTAATGAAACACTTACTTCTACAAAAATTCAAATGGTCAACCAAGCTAAACAAATATACGTGCTAACTGATAGTTCTAAATTGGATAAAGTGTCACTTTACAATGTGTGTCCAACACACCGAATAGATACATTAATCACTGATCATACCAATCACAAAATTAACTGGACATCTTATGAAACTAAGTTAAATCATTTAGTTACAGTCGATACAAATATCTGTCACTAGTTTAAACGTGAATTACAAAACGGGTTTTCATCAAACTGATGAGAACCCGTTGTTTTTGTATATTGTACAATGTTTATTCATCCTGTCTATTAAACACCAGAATATGATGAAAATCCACCATCTATCGGAACAACAATACCTGTGACAAAACCACTCATGTTATAATCCATCAACCAATAGAGTGTTCCTAAAATATCCTCCGGTTCACCAAAGCGATTCATTGGTGTTTGAGAAAGAATTTTTGCAGCACGTTCAGAATACGAACCATCTTCATTCCTTAACAGTGCTTTATTTTGCTTCGTTTCAAAGAATCCAGGTGCAATGGCATTTACACGAATATGACCTGCAAAATAAGTACTTAACCATTGCGTAAAGTTACTAACTGAAGCTTTCGCACCACTGTATGCTGGTATTTTCGTTAATGGTGTAAAAGCATTCATCGAAGAAATGTTAATGATGGTACCATCTGCACTTTCAACAACGTCTTTACCAAATACTTGAGATGGTAAGAAGGTACCCGTATAGTTCAGTTTAAATACTTGGTCTACACCTTCTTCAGTCAAATCAAAAAATGTCTTGTCACTTGTTACATCATACATCTCATCATCTGTCGTAGCATTCGGATTATTGCCCCCCGCACAATTGATAAGTACAGCAATTCTGCCAAACTTATTATTATATGTTTGTTTCGCTTTTATTAAAGTATTCTTGTCTAACACATCTGCCATTAAACCAACCGTTTGTTCTCTATCTGTATCAACTTCATCTTGCAGTTCAATGATTTTATCTTCCTGACGCCCTAAAATACCGACATTTGCACCTTTTTTAACTAGTGCTTTGGCGAATGTTGCACCAATTACGCCCGTCGCACCGGTAATAATGACGTTAACTCCCTTAAATTGTGTAGACATTATTTACTCATCCCTTCTATTAAGCCATTGATATAGGTTGCACCTAATGCTCTATCAAACAGACCGTAGCCAGCTTTACCCGTTTCACCCCAAACCATTCGTCCATGGTCTGGTCTAATGGTACCTTGAAAGTCGATATCTTTTAAAGCTTCGACAACTGCTTTCATATCTACCGAACCATTTTTAGATAAATGCCCCGTCTCTACGAATGAAAATGCATCTAAACGTTTCACATTACGCATATGCACAAAATGGATATGGTCTCCAAATTCACGAATCAAAGCTGGTAAATTATTCTCAGCTGATGAGCCAAGTGACCCCGTGCAGAAACAAATGCCATTCTGTTTACTATCATTGATAGCTAATAATTGTTTATAACTGTTTCTATTTTTAATGATACGTGGAATACCAAAAATAGACCATGGCGGATCATCTGGGTGTATCGCAAGATCAATGTCATGTTCGATTGCAGTAGGTAACACAGCATCTAAGAAATACTTTAAGTTGTCCCATAATTGTTCATCAGACATGTCACGATAAGTGGTGATTAAGTGATTCATTTCTTCCCTTGAATAACTTTCATCCCAACCTGGTAAATTTAAATCTGTCGTTAATGGATCAATATTTTTTAATTGATCATGTTTATAAATAAGCGTATTGGAGCCATCTTCTAATTCGTAATCTAATTGTGAGCGTGTCCAGTCAAATACAGGCATAAAATTATATGTCACTGTTTTAATACCATTTGCCGCTAAGTTGATTAATGAAGTTTTATAATTTTCAATTAAAACATCACGTTTTTCTGTACCCATTTTAATTTCTTCACTGACAGGTAAACTTTCAACGACTTCAAACTTCAATCCTTCCGCTTCAATGGATTGTTTCAACTGCGAAATCCTTTCTGATGTCCATACTTCTCCAACCGGCACATCATAAATTGCCGTAACAATTTGCTTCATATCAGGAATCTGTTTAATATGTCTTAAAGTCACCGGATCATCTTGACCATACCATCGAAATGATAATTCCATAATTATACCTCCTTAACGCCATCTATTTTAAATAACCGAACTGCATTGTTGTAACAAATATCTTTCACCATTTGATTCATTGTTGATTCTGATAATGCAATTTCCCCTTTTTCAATCTTATCACCTAAGAAATTACATAATATTCTTCTAAAATACTCATGGCGCGTATAAGAAATCATGCTACGCGAATCTGTTAGCATACCAACAAATTTAGCTAATAAGCCTACATTGGCATAGTCTACTAGATGTTGTTCCATGCCTTCTTTCGTATCATTAAACCACCACGCAGCACCTAATTGCACTTTGTGCTCACTATTCGAAAAGTTGCCTGCAGTTGCTTGAACCATTAAATGATCATTCCCATTATTTGGATAAATAATTGTGTCTGAAAGTGCTTGATGCTGTTCAAGATGGTCTAACATAGCATTGAGTGATTTCGCACTTAATGGTTCTCCTACGCTATCAAATCCACTATCCGTGCCAACTCTTTCATACATTCTAGTATTATTATTTCTAGTTGGTCCTAGGTGGAATTGAACAACCCATTTTAATTCATGATAGACTTTGCTTATTTCTGTTAATATATAGCCCGCTAATTCATATTGTTCTGTTTCCGAAACGTTCTCACCATTGATTAGTGCTGTGTATATTGCGTGCGCTTCTTCAGAAGAAGCGGTCATGAGTGGCGTTTTTTCAAAACTTTGATCTGAGCTTCTAGCGCCTTGACGATCAAAATAATGAATACGTGCTTTAAGCGCTTCAATGTAACTATTTAAATCACGGATATCACAATCTGTAGATTGATCTAATTGTGCAATCTTTTCTTGTATAGTTGCGCTACTTAAAAATACATAACTATCCGGTCTGAATGTAGGGATAACTTTGAATGTCACGTTTTTATCTTCATTTAATAATCTATGATATGCTAAATCATCGCAAGGATCATCCGTTGTACAAACAACTTTCACATTACTTTGTTTAATTAGGTTTTGTGGTGTATGGGATGACTTCGCTAACTTGCGATTTAATGATTTATAAAGCTTTTTAATATTCACTTTATCTAAATCAGTATCTTCATTGAAGTAGCGTTTTAATTCAAGCGAACACCAGTGGTACATCGGGTTAACTATAGAATAAGGTACCATATGCATAAATGCTTTGAATTTATCATAGTCTTCTGCATCACCAGTAATATAGTCTTCTTCAATACCAAATGCTCTCATTAATCGCCATTTATAGTGGTCACCCGCTAGCCATAATTGTGTGATATTATCATAGTTTTTATTTTCATAAATTTCTTTGGGATCTAGATGGCAATGAAAATCATAAATGGGTAAGTCTTTCGCCTTTTGATATAACTTAACTGCCGTTTTATTATTTAGTAAAAAATCGTCTTTAATTAATGTCATTATTTTTGCCCCTTTTCTCTAAATATTTAGCTTGCCCAGTTAAATATTTAAAATTTCATATCAACCGCCTGATACTAAAAGTCATCCTGCCATCAGTTGACCACATGATTGACAACATCATTGAATACGCTTACATAGAAAGGATTTAAAATCTGTCAATCTATACATAGAAATTCTACGTTTAACGCTTTAATTCTCCGAAGTGAGAAGCTAATTTGAATACGTCACTTTCATCTACTGCTAATGCATCTTCATTCGTTGTATGTTGCAATACTGAACATTTCGTTGCAAAATCAATAGTTTCTTTCAGTTGCCATTGGTTTATCAAACCATGTAAAACACCAGCCATAAATGCATCGCCAGCCCCTATACGATTGAGTACAGCATACTGATATGCCTCACTTTCTAAATAACCTTGTTCAGATAACGCAATACCTTGTAACGTACTTTGCTCAATATCTCTGTTACTCGATGCCATGAGCGGTATGTGATATTGCCTTTGAAGTGTTTCAGCGCAAGTCTTTATATCATCACTTTCAGTATTAGTTTCAAGTAAATGGGTTGCATCTTTCTTCCCAAAGAACAACACATCCACTAATGGTAAGATTGATTGAATGATCGGTACTGCAACTGCTTTCGACCATAAATTGGCTCTAAAATTAATATCAAAGACAATATATGCCCCTTGTGATTTAAGCCCTTTTAGGATCTCTACGATTTGTTCACGAATCGTTTCATTGATGGCTAATGTAATACCGGTTAATACAACATAGTCACCCTTTTTAATCGGCACATCATTAATTACAACATGCCCTACTTCAGCAAAAGACGAATGTTCACGATCATAGATGACCTTGCCACTACGAAAGCCGAAGCTTTCTTCCATGTAATACGTACCCATTCGTCCGTCTACTTGGTGTATTAAACTTGTTCCAACGCGCGATTGATACATCTGTTGCAACGCTAATTGCCCCAAAGCATGATGCGGCAAGACGGTTAACATCTCCGTACCATGACCAAACTGTGCTAATGTCACAAGTGCATTCAATTCCGCCCCACCGACATTAACCCTCAATGCATCCGTATCTTTAAGCTGTTTATAGTTAGGCGGCGTATAGCGTAGTAAGACTTCGCCAAATCCATATACCGTCATAAATTATCCCTCGCTTTTTAATTCTGCTACGTATTGCTCTAATGCCGCTTTACCTTGTTGTTGATAAATTTTAGTAATCTCACTTCCGATACCTACTGCAAAGCTACCTGCGTCTAGCCAGTCTTTTTGATTATCTTTGCCAATGCCACCAGTAGGAACAATTTCAATTTGTGGCAATGGTCCTTTAAAATCTTTAATTGCTTTTGGTGAAAACTGTGTTGCTGGGAATAACTTCAATAATTTACAACCATAGCGCAATGACTCAACCATTTCTTTTACTGTCATACATCCTGGAATATATGGCACATCATAAAGATTTGCGATTTTAGCCGTCTCTTTATCAAAAGATGGACTCACAATAAATTTCGCACCGTTTAAAATAGCTGTGCGCGCTGACACACTATCTAATACAGTGCCTGCACCAATTAATGCGTCTTCTCGTTTTGCTAAGTCGCTAATAATGTCAATAGCCTGTGGTGTCGTTAACGTTACTTCAATAATATGAAGGCCTTTATCAATAATCGTATTAGCAATATCCAAAAATGATTGTGCATCGTCTGTACGCATGACGGCGATATGTTGTCCTTGTTGAATTGCTTTCATTGTCTCTGATGATTTCATCTTGTCATCTCCCTGATAGAAATTTAATTTACCGAAAATAACAACGTTGTTATTTAGGTTCAAAAAAATATTGTAACGCTTGTCTCTATGGTATAATTAATTCTAACCTAAATCAATCTATTTCAAGGAGAAATTTTATGGCAGTAACGTTAAAAGATGTTGCCGAAGCCTGTGGCGTAAGCTATTCCACAGTTAGTAAAGCACTAAAAAATTCCCAACTTGTAAAACCAAATACCAAACAAATGATTCAACAAAAAGCGATTGAAATGAATTATATCCCCAATCATTCTGCAAGAGCGCTTGTTTCTAAGAAAAGCGGTACGATTGGATTAATCTGGCCTTCTGTCGATCGTGTAGCCGTAACTCACCTTATCACTGAGATTAATTTAGCCATAAAATCCTTAGGATATGTCATGTTTGTGTCGATTGATGATGTTGCTGCCGCTTCGAAAAAATTTGTCGAATTTGGCTGTGATGGTATCGTCATTTTTGATGAAGGAGACAATACGAACTTACCGCCAGAGATTTACAACAATGTCCCCGTCGTAGCATATGGTGTCGATCGCAATGTCCCTTATCCAATTGTGAACGTCAATCATGCTGAAGCAATGATTATAGCAATAAGCGAACTACTAGCTAAGGGCATTGACAGCATCGATTACATCGGTGACCTGCACACGAATGACGCGCGTCAAGTAGCTAAAAAAGATGCCATCACCAATTATTGTAAACAACACCATATTAACTATCGCATGATAGATTCTCGAGGGTTAAATGCTATTGATGCAGAAGCATCAGTTAAACATTTTCTTCAAAGCGCATCACTGTCATCTGGCGTTATTTGTGGCAGTTACGATATCACTGTAGGTACTATCAATGCGATGGGGCCTGACCACCAACCAACCATATACTCTTATGACAATATCCCACAAATTAAAAAAATTGATTATCCTGTACACGCGATTGGTGTCCCTACTGCACAAATTGCACAACAAGTTGTTACCGTATTAGATAAAGTAATTAAAGGGGAACCTATAGAAGGTACTTATCAACTTCATCCTTCACTGAATCACAATCGGTAATATATCGTTACTACATGCATAATAAACAAAAAGCCCAATACTACATGGACAGTGTAGCGTTGGGCTCATTTGTTTGAGAGATATTTATCTTATCTAGAGGGTTATTTCATTTTTCTCATCAACTGAAATATAAGTTATTTCATGTATTAATATGTTTATTTTCTGGTTCGTTTAAATCTAATAAGTGACCTTCATCGATGTGTATATCGTCTAATCGATTTACAACAGTCGTTACACCTATATGCTGTTATTTACATAGTAACCTTACATTTAATACGCAAACTGTCATTATACGAATGAAAAATTAATATTTGTACACATTATCATGTTAAAGCTTTTTATGAAATATAGTCACCAATTTTGAGCGCTGGTTTTGGGGTTTAAGTTTATAATTGGGAGAAAACTTAGGTTAATTGGTTTGAACTTATATTTCATACACATCATATTTACAAATATAATCATTGGCATCGATGAGTGCTTTGCATAAGGGGATACAAAGCATTATCCATATTGATGCGATCACACCATCTCTGTGTCATACGGCATCACCTAATTCATTCTATTCCTTCAGACTCCCTTAGTATCTTCATAAGTTATGAGTTCTGATTAGAATAACGTATATTTTAAAACTGTTGTATCTAAGTTGTTCAACGAAATTAATACATCGCGAAACACTTATTTAAAAGCATTTGTCTGCTTAATTAATCAGTACTCATAACCCTCTACAACCCTTATTATAATACTCAACCTCCTATGATTAAAATACATAGTTGGAATATTAAATATTCCATTACGGAATACTTTGTCATGGAAATATACCCTACCTATTTCACGAAATGATACTATTTATAATTTTTTAGAAAATTAATCCATTCACGCGTTACATAATTAATATAGCTTTCTTTTTTCCAAATAATACCTAGGTTCCAATCCACATCTGCATCAGCTATTTCTATACCAACGACATCCTCATTTAAAATACCTACAATACTTTCAGGTAAAATACTCACACCTATTCCATCTACAATCATATTTTCAATAAATGTTATTTGCGCCATCTTGGCTACTGTTTTTGGATGGAAACCAACCTTCCTACAGCTTTCAATAATTTGATCTTTAATGTAATAATCATTATGGAACATAATAAAATGCTCCCGCTTTAAATCACCTAAATGCACCGATGATTGTTTTGCATATTCAGATTGTTTATCGACGACAAGTAGTAATTTCTCTTTATATAATGGTACTGCATGATACAAATCATCATCTACCGGCAGTGTTGTAATACCTACATCAATTTCATCATTATTCAAATATAATTCAACTGCTTTTCCGCCGCCTTCAATCACTTCATACGTAACATTAGGATATATACTATGGAATTTATTTAAACTTTCAGTAAACAAACGCACGTCCATAATAGCTGAGACACCTAAGCGTATATGGCCTCGTTCTAGGTTGGAAACATCATCCATTTCAAGCGATAAATCATCTAATATAGCTAATGCTTCTACACATTTATCATAAAATATTTGTCCTATATCTGTTAGTGTAATATGCTTCTTCCTTCTATCAAACAGCGTGATATTAAATTCATCTTCAATACTTTTAATATTTTTACTAATAGTAGATTGTGCGATATAGAGATGTTCTGATGCTTGCGTCATGCCACCATTTTTTACAACTTCAACAAAATATTTCATTTGCTTAATTTCCATGTTAGTCTCCTCTGAATGTCCCTTTGTTTAAATCTTCATTATACGTATTTACGTGTCTACTTTAAATGCTTAATCACTGCTTTAGCAGAATCTGAAATTACTTTATCATTAGGCTTGCCATCTTTTTGATCTTGTTTTGAATAAATTGCTAAAATAATAGGTTTAGTTTGATTTTTCGGATAGATAAAAGCTAAATCATTACGTGTTGCATACGTTAAGCCTTGTCCACTCTTGTCTCCAACAGTATAACTTTTAGGTACACCTGCTTTAATCAAGGTATCACCTGTTTCATTTTCTATCATCGTTTGCTTCAATAATGCTACATTTGATTTATTGTTTTCATTACTTGTCAAAATGTGTTTTAACGTTGTTGCTGCAGCTTGTGGTGTTGTTGTATCAGCTGTACTATGCGGATCAAAGTAATTTAATTCTGGTTCCAATCTTTGCGGTGCTGAAACATAATCACCTAATAATTCCAACTCATGCTTCAAACCAGTTGCACCACCGAGTTCTTCGATGATTTTATTATTTGCAGTGTTATCACTTTTCAACATAGATGCTTTAATTAGCGCTTTTAATGACATCGTTTTACCAATATGTTGTTCTGTCACAGGTGAGTTGGCCACAATGTCAGCTTGATTTATTTGAACTTTCTTATTCAGGTCCACTTGTGAATAATTATTGAGTAATATACCACTTGCAATCGCTTTATAAGTAGACGCGAAAGCAAATCGTTCATTCGCATTATGTTTATATTCCTTACCATTTTCAGTATTGATACCATAAACACCTACAGTCGTATCGTATTCATGTTCTATTTTATCGATATCTTTCGCAAAAGTCACATTACGTACAAATGATAAGCTTATCAAACATACTGAACTCAAGATAAGCGCAACCATTATTTTTTTTACATATGTATTCATCTTTAGTCCCCTTTTAATATTAAATTTTTTTCGTACTATGTTATTACTTTGTAAAACAATTATAAAAGAGCGAGCAGAAAATCAAAGTTTTGAATTTGACTTTCTATTCTCGCTCATTCATCATAAACTACTATCTCATTTTTTTACTAGAAGTTTCAAATACTAAGACTAATCTTCAAACGTAATTAAAATTTCTTTTAATTTATCATTTTTATCGAAATCAACGGAATAAAGGCCTGTATTGGTTTTATATTCTAAAAATGTTCCCCCCTCTGTTTCACCACTATTAACGATTTGATTGGAGGCATGTGCTTTTTTAAACATGTCTTTAGAAACAGTGTTAGGTTTTGTTAAAAAGGTTATACCTACGACTTCATCTTCACCATTGAAATCAACTGTTGTGTCGTATATTTTTTTACTATAATAAGGTTCCCTATCAGTATGTGTATTTACTTTGTAACCATTGATGGTTACGTTATCATATTTTAAGGCGCGTACAAAATTATAATCCTGTGTAAATGACGGATCATGTGTTGTATAACCTTCATAGTTATACCATGGTGTTTGCGCTTTTAAATTTTTAGTACTTTGTGTGCTGGCACCACTTGCTCCACCTTCACCATGACCCCATTTTTGTACTTGTTCGGCTGCTTGGGTTTCCGGACTATTGGTTGCTATATACGCTACTGAAGAACCAACAACCAGCGTTGATACAACGATTGTCGTAGAAAGTAACTGCCTTACTTTACGCATATGACTTCATCTCCTATCCTAAAACCAATTGATAGCAAGCCACTTTATTGTCCAATTGTCACTTCTGTCAATCTATCATTTTGATCAAAGAAGGCTGTATAGAAACCATTATTTGTTGCATAAGTTACAAATGTGCCATCATTATTCCCTAATTTTCCTTCTTTAGTAATTTCATTAGAGGTATGAGCCTTTTTAAATGTCGCTTTAGACACTGAGTCTGGTTTAGTGAAAAATGTGATTTGAACGACTTCATTATCACTATTAAATTCTACACTTGTATCATAGACTTTCTTACTATGATCAAATTCTTTCTTAGCATCTGTATTCACTTTATAACCATCGATTGAGACATTGTCATATTTTAAGGCACGTACAAAATTATAATCCTGTGTAAATGATGGATCATATGTTGTATAACCTTCATAGTTATACCATGGTGTTTGCGCTTTTGAATTTGTAGTACTTTGTGTGCTGGTACCACTTGCTCCACCTTCACCATGACCCCATTTTTGTACTTGTTCGGCTGCTTGAGTTTCCGGACTATTGGTTGAGACGTATGCTGCAGAAGAACCGATGACGAGTGTTGACACAACGACTGTTGCTGAAAGTAATTTACCTACTTTACGCATAATAAGTCACTCCTCAATTTTCGAATTATTTTCTATAAAAAACATAAGCACAACGCACTTCGCTTTACACACACCATTTTTATTATTTACGCAAAACGTATACTTATCATCTTCAATGACGACATTATCCAATTCCCATTTGCATCAATCGATTGTTTTTATCAAAGTACGCTGTGTATGAACCATGATTGGTCTCATATTTAACAAATGTACCGTCACCGTTTTCCCCGCCATTAGTGACGCCTTCATCAATTATTTTGTTAGAGGTATGAGCCTTTTTAAATGTTGCTTTAGACACTGAGTCTGGTTTAGTTAAAAAAGAAAGACCAATCACTTTATTATCGCTATTAAATTCAACAGTTGTATCATAGACGTCCTTACTATGGTCAAATTCTTTCTTAGCTTCCGTATTCACTTTATAACCATCGATTGAGACATTGTCATATTTTAAGGCGCGTACAAAATTATAATCCTGTGTAAATGACGGATCATATGTTGTATAACCTTCATAGTTATACCATGGTGTCTGTGCTTTTAAATTTGTAGTACTTTGCGTGCTAGCACTACTTGCTCCACCTTCACCATGACCCCATTTTTGTACTTGTTCGGCTGCTTGAGTTTCCGGACTATTGGTTGAGACGTATGCTGCAGAAGAACCGATGACGAGTGTTGACACAACGACTGTTGCTGAAAATAATTTACCTACTTTACGCATAATAAGTCACTCCTCAATTTTCGAATTATTTTTTGGTCGAAACTTAAGTAATAAACAATCTATTTGCACGCTTAATTAACAAACATGCTAAACAACTTTACGCCTATGCAAATTACAGGGACAGTTGATAAGTGATCCACTATAAACATTAAATTGAACGATTTCTAAAACCACTCCTTAATTTAAATTTTCTTTTTGGCTTTAGTGTAATATTTCACCTCAATCATACACCAAATATTTATATTTGCAAGAATATATATAATAATTAATAAACTCAATTCTGCTTTCTCGAATAATAGTGAAAGCGTTTTATTGAAATGATGATAAATCTGTTTTAAAATGAATCTCATGGTTTGAATTATTTTTTTAATAAAATGTATTTTTATAAATTCCATCAATAAATAGTATTCATTTTATTGACGGCACTTATATTAGGGGGGGAACTTACAGTGACAACGCAAGATTATCAACTGTTGATTATTACAGTAATTAGTATTTTATTTCTAATCTTTTTAATCACATCTAAATTAAAATTCCATCCATTATTAGCACTGTTACTCACAGCAGTCTTTGTTGGTTTCACTTCTGGATTAGGTATCGATAAGATTGTTGAATCTATAGAAACCGGGGCTGGTTCAACACTTGGTGAGACAGGTGTGACTATTGCTTTAGGCGCTATGCTAGGGAAGATACTTTCCGACTCTGGTGCAAGTGACAAAATTGCATCCTCCATATTACAGAATGCATCATATAAAAAATTACCCTGGATGATGGCTTTAGCCGCTTTCATAATCGGTATTCCGATGTTCTTCGAGGTGGGTTTAATTATGTTATTACCACTTATTTTTACAATCTCTAAGAAATTAGAAAATGACAATAATATTAAAGGATCGGCTTATGTCGCAATTGGCGTCCCTGTCATAGCTGCATTAGCAACAATGCATGGTATGGTGCCACCACATCCTGGGCCACTCATTTCAGTGAATCAATTTGATGCAAACATTGGATTAACTATGATTCTTGGTATAATTTGCGCGATTCCAACCATCATTATTGCTGGTCCATTATACGGAAAATTCATAACACCGCGCTTATCTGTTAAACCAAATCAAGATTTACTCAATCAATATACCAACGACAACGATGAGGATAATTCTCAAACAGTATCAACATTTTTAGCCTTTTCAACTATATTAGTACCAGTAATTATGATGTTATTACATGCAATTGCTGGCATATTTTTTGGCGAAAAAACACTACAATATAAAATTTTCGAATTTTTAGGAAGTCCCATTATTGCCATGTTTATCGGTGTCCTTTATGCAATTATCGTTCTTGGCTATTTAAAAAATAGAGATACTCAAAAAATACGTGACGCATTAGGTAGTAGCTTGAAACCTATTGCAGGTATCATGCTTATTATTGCGGGCGGTGGTGCATTTGGCCAAGTACTTGAAGACTCCGGTGTAGGTACGGCAATTGTTCACCTTGCAGACAATTTCTCATTATCTGCATTATTGATGGGCTGGGTTGTTGCTGCGTTACTATCAATTTCGACAGGTTCTGCAACTGTAGGTATCGTTGGTGCAACCAATTTACTTTATCCATTAATTCAAGCAGATCCGAGTATCAACAAAGAATTATTAACCATTGCAATTGGTTCTGGTTCTTTATTCTTCAACTATGTTAACCACGGTGGTTTCTGGTTGGTTAAAGAATCTTTTGGTATGTCCATGGGCGAAACATTTAAGACAATCACTATTGTTCAGTCAATTGTCGGTATTTGTGGTTTGGTTATGGTATTACTTTTAAATGCCGTTATTGGCTTGTTTTAATAAAAAAATCGGGACACGCTTACGTGTTCCGATCTTTTTATGTTGAATATATAACTATAGGATTGAAATTCCAAGAATTTCCAAGTAAGTTAAAGTAACTTATAGCAATTTATCTTTTCTTTCCATTAAACGATTATATTCGTCTAAATAAACCTTTTCCGACTCCGAAGCCTTATCATAAGAATTCATGGCACGATGCCATAATGGATAAATTGGTTCTGGCGCAGTTAAATCTGTAATCGTCTTAATTTCATTACTTGTCAGCTGTAAATTGTACGATGCAATATTATCTTGCAATTGTGCTTTCGTTCTTGCAGCAAGCACAATTGAATCAACATTGGGACGATCTCTAAGCCATGCCAATGTTACTTGAGCAACAGATACTTGATGTTGTCTCGCAATGTCTTGTAATGCATCTATTAATTCGTAAAATAACGTTGTATCTTTAACATATGGTTCTGCCCAACCATCACCCTGTCTAGTACCAGGTTCACCCTTCTGTTGACGGTTAACTTTACCTGTTAATAAGCCTTCCCCTAATGGCGACCAAATGCTGTTACCTACACCTAATTCCTTACCAGCTGGTAACAACTCATATTCCGCTTCCCTAGATTCAGGTGTGTAATAGATTTGTTGTGCAATAGGTGGTGCCATGTTATTTGCTACTGCCATTGTATGTGTTTTCGCTAAGGCCCAGCCGCTATAATTAGAAACACCCCAGTGACGTATCTTTCCTTTTTTAATTAAATCATTCATCACTTGGATTGTTTCTTCCACTGGTGTTTGCCCATCCCATAGATGTGTATAATACAAATCTATATAATCTGTGTTTAAGCGTTGTAATGATTCATCTATAGAGCGCTCAATGTTTACACGTCCTGCACCACCATCATTTGGGTTATCTGTTAATTGAAACCCTGTCTTGCTACTAATCACCATTTGGTCTCGTTTATTTCTAATTGCTTTACCTAACGCAATCTCTGAATCGCCTTTAGAATATAAATTCGCAGTATCAAACTGATTGATACCTTGTTCCAATGCATAATCAATCATATAATTTGCCGTTTCTTGTGACATGCCCCCAGCATTTTCAAACCCATGAGTACCAGTAAACGGAATCGTACCTAATGCATATTTAGAAATCGATAATCCAGAATGACCTAATAATGTATAATCCATTATTTTCCCCCTAACATTTACTTACTATTCATATGTTCCCTTTATCGCGTTATTTAAATCTAAGTAGTATGATTAGGTAATGATTATGAAACATAGTGATTTAAATGATATAATCCTATGCTAAAAGCTTTGTCGATACATTTAGTTGACAATTAAGGTTATGATTATATTGTAAAATTTCAATATAGAAAGGATGTTAACAAATGGTCACAATTTTACAAGTAGATTTTCCATTAGATGGACCTTTTGGAGAAGCAATGGCTCAAGAATTTAAAGATTTAGCGGTATCTATTAATGATGAGCCCGGGTTTCTATGGAAAATTTGGACAGAAAATGAAGCCGAAAAAGAAGCTGGCGGTATTTACGCCTTTGACAGTAATGAGCACGCACAACAATATTTAACGATGCATCGTGCACGTTTAAAGTCGTTGGGCGTTATACAAGTAAATGCGAAACTATTCAAGATTAATAACGGACTTACAACAATCACCAACGGACGTATCGACTAATAAGACATGATAAAGTCCCCCTTTCCTATTCACACAATTGTGACTATCCAGGGGGACCTTTTTCTTAAATTTAATTATTCCATCTATATTCTTACAAAATTTAAAAAATTCAACCTTAAAATTTATAATTCACTAAATGCATTATCCTCAACACAAAAACGTACAAATTCAGAAAAGTTAATATGTTTTCATTTCCCAGGAAATGAAATATTTCTTTTTATTGGAGTTCAGCCATTCCTTCTATAAATGCGTCATAAGTAATTTCATTCTTGGAAAATTTCGATACCAATAAGTACATCTGTTCATTTTTAGTGAAGTCTTTTTTGTAAAGTACGCGCTCAGCATCCGACTCTTGTGACAGTGGTTGTGTGATATCTACGCGTTTTGAAAAGGCAGCAAAATAACGCATGCCCAACAAACGTTGTGAAGTAGCATTAATATGAATGGCATCTGGATTAGCTGTTAATCCCTGTGCCGTTACATAATAGCAATTTGCTGTTGACTCAGCTACATCCTTCAATGCTTCATTAATTTGTAGATATTCTACTGCACTTTGTCCAAATGCGGCTTCGCCTAAAAAGTCTGGTAACAATCCGACAATAAATGGCACATCAGGTAAATTTAATTGCGCTCTAAAATAGTCTATAAGTACTTCTAATTTATTAGCATAAGATTGATGGCGTTGGTTTAAGCTATCACTCTCACCTTGATGCCATAATACACCAATAATTTCACTCGTTTCTTGCGCAAACTTAGCCTCTGCAATGGCATGTCTAGTTAGTATTTGGTCCGGTGACCACTCATCAATAGACGTACCGCCATCAGCGCATGGAATTAATCCTATAGTTTCATCTGGATGTGCATCTAACCATAATGTTGCAAAGGAAGCAGCTGGACCAATTCCTGCAACTGAACGATCACTATGAATCGGCTCCTCCATCATTTGCCATCTACCATTTTTCAAGACCATGATGCGTTCATCAATAATAGGTGGCACGTCACTTACAAATCCTCGCCCTGCCATATTAGACTGACCTACAAGTAATATTGATTTCATATTTAACTTCCTCACTAAATATTTATTTGATATAGACATCATACTATACATTTAAATCGTCTAAAAATATAATTATTTATTGACAATAACAACTAATGTTCATATTCATCACGTTTGATTTAGATATAAAACGGAAATTTAAAGAAAGCAAGCTAAATATTGGAGGACTATAACTATGACAAAAGTATTGGTAACAGGTGCCACTGGTTTAATTGGTACAAAATTAACACAAAGATTATTAAAAGAAGGTTATGAAGTCGCAGGCTTTACAACTTCTCAACAAGGTAAAGCAAAACTTGTTGATGCAGGTGTGGAAGCCTATATTGGGGATATTTTAAAATATGATACGGTAGCTGCCGCAATATCTGATTATAAACCTGACATTATCATGAATGAAATTACAGATTTAAAAAATGTTGATATGGCCGCAAATACAAAAGTAAGAATCGAAGGTACGAAAAATCTTGTTGATGCTGCAATTGAAAATAACGTAAAACAAATACAATCACAAAGTATTGCTTTTAATTATGAAAGTGGCGATACTTTAGCAACAGAAGATACACCACTTGATACCCAATCGACAGGCGATCGTAAAATAACAGTTGATGGTGTAGAGGGTCTAGAACGTGAGACTGCACGCATTGAAAACAATGTGATATTGCGCTATGGCTTACTTTATGGACCAGGGACATGGTACGGCAAAGATGGTATGATTTATAATTTGTTTAAAGAAGATACTGTCACAATGACGGATGGTATACAATCGTTCATTCATATTGACGATGCAGTAGAGGTGGCGATTCAAGCGTTGCATTTTGAATCAGGCATCTATAATGTGACCGATGATGACCCTGTAACAGGAGATGTTTGGGCAGCATGGTATGCTAATTTATTAAATGTAAACCCGAAACTCAATATCCAACCTGCTGCGGAACATGAAAGAGGCGCTTCCAATGCTAAATTCCGTGCTCAAGGCGGACAACTGATTTACCCTTCTTGGAAACAAGGCATGGATCCGATTCAATAGTTAAAGACTAATCCTTCTAGATGATTAACCTGGAATAGAAACAGACCTTAGATAACATACCTAGGGTCTGTTTTTATAATGTTTTTAACAAGCAATTACTATGAATAAATCTATATTCATGGTTTATTTTAAATATTACTACATACAAATTTCTAGTTGTACATACGTGTAACTTCACATATTTTTCACAAATAATATATTAAAAATAAAATAGTAACATGATAAAATTAAATTGTAAAACGGAAAATTAGTGAAAATATTGGCCGGTTTATTAGGGCTAAGTTTGGAGTAATTGGACTAAATCTAGGCATATTAATTATATTGCTATTCATGTATTTAATCCCGATTATCCTAAATTTTATTGCTATTATAAGTTGTAAAAAACCTTATAAGAAACGCGAAATTCTTGGAACATCGATTATTAGTACACTTTTTTATTGTATATATTCATATTCGTTAATGAGTACATCTGTATTTAATGCATTTATTGATAAATACAAACATAATGATGGTAATTTCTTTGTAGAGATAGAGCCTAATTTTATAGGTATGCCACAAATAATATTTGTCTTTTTAATCCATTTCACTATTTTATACGTATTGTGTAGGTTATTTTTAGAAAGAAGTGATATAAATGTTAGAAATTAAAAACATTAGTAAATCATATAATAAGCATGAGTCCCCTATTATTCATGACATTAATTTGGAAATTAAAACTGGTGAAATAGTTGGATTGATTGGTAGTAATGGTGCTGGAAAGACTACTTTAATGAAATTAATAGCTAAAACTAAAAAACCTACGGAAGGTCAAATATATATCGATAATATAGAAATATTTAGTAAAGATAATGTGCTAAATGACGTAGGCATTATGATTGATATGGTCTTTTTCCCGCATTTATCCGCAAGAGAAAACGTTGAATTTTATTTAAAAGTTAACAATTTAGAAAGTTACAATCACAATATTGATAAAGTTTTAAAGTTAGTAGGTTTAGAAAATACTAAAAATAAGAAAGCTAGTAATTTTTCTTTTGGCATGAAACAAAGACTAAGTTTAGCTATATGTTTAGTTTCAGAACCAAAATTAGCAATTATGGATGAACCTTTTGTTGGACTAGATCCCAATGGTGTTAATACTTTAATTAAGTCCTTAAAGGAATGGGCTATTAAAAAAGGGATGACCGTTTTGATTTCAAGTCATCAATTAAATGAATTAGAAGAAATATGTAATCGATTCACGATATTGAAGCATGGCACATTAAAAGAAGCTAATTTGGGTCAGGAAAAATATTTAAAAATATCAGTTAAAGAGAAAATACTAGAAGAAGATGAAAAACAATTAACTTTAAAATTTAAAACAATACAAAATATTAGTGAAGCGTCTATATATTTAAATAGTGAAAGTAAAGAAATGAGTGATATTATCAACTATATGTTGCCTAAATATTCACTAGATTCAACAGAAACAATTGGTGATAATCTGTATGATTACTTTAATGAGGGGGATTGTTAATGGCACTTTATAAAAATATTTTCATGAATTTGATTTCTAAAAAATCAGTTTGGCTATTGTTTATCATTGGCTTATATCCCTTATTAATTTTACTAACTTCATTGTTACCTACAAATTTCATGCAAATAAGTGGCGAAAAAAATGGCTTGTATGGCTTAGATTTTTTCACTGCTATTTTAAGTACACAATATCAGTTTGTTATACCTTTGATATTAATGGCCTATTTTGTAAGTGTTATTTTTTATGAAGAATTTATTTCTGGCCGGTTAATATTCTTTAAAGATATAAATAGAACCAAGTTATTAAACAGTAAGTTAATCGCCTTGTTAAGTGTCTATACAATATACTTTGTGATTCTCTTTTTATCTTCAGAATTTTTGTTCTATGCTTATTTAGTACATTTTGATTACGCTTCTAATAAATTTTTACCTAATGAACTAACTACGACTTTAAATGATTTACTAATAATAATTAGTACAATACTGTCATCTTTTATATCAGTCTATTTAGCCATCATGTTATCCATGAAATTTTCAACTGGTTTTACAATTTTAGGTGTTATATTCTCATTTATGTTAATTTCGATTTCACCTATGGTTAAAGGACTAGATATTTTCTTCCCTGCAGGATATACAAATGCACATCATTTATATAATTTTGGTATCAACCTTTCAATCATGCTAATTATAACAATGATATATTGTAGTGTATTTTATTTTATTAGTAGAACTATATTTAATAAGTTAGAATACTAATCGTTTAGTGATTTTTTAAATTTAAAAGCACTGACTCACATTAAAACCACCCTGAAAATGGGTGGTTTGTTCTATAAGGATAGTCCTATTTAACTACATAACCTCTAATAATCCACTATATTCTGGAACGCCAATCAACTGGATGACTGATCTTGTTTACTGCTCTAGCGCCTTTTGATAAAAATAATTTGCAACGACAATATCTACAATTGCCACACCCACTGATTTGAAAATAGTAATTTCATCATCAGATAAGCGACCAGCCAATTGATCAGCAATGATATGGCCTAATTCACCATGCAACCCATCTTGAGCAAAGACACCCTCGTTTACTGGATTGATTAGATCACCCGTTTCTGCCATAGCCGCTTCTTGTGCCTCCACTACAACTTTATCTGCATCTGCAATCGCTTGTGATGGCAATTCTTGCATATCCGGTTTAAATGATCCCACTGCATTCACATGTACACCTGGTGATAAGCGTTGTTGAAACACCGGTGTTGTCGCATTTGTTGCCGTTACAATGATATCTGCACTATCCATTGCGGATGCGACATCCTCGTATACAACTAAATCTAAAGAGGGATGCTTGTCCTGAATGTTTTTTGAAAATTTAAGTGCTTTGTCATAAGTACGATTATAAAATTGAAGACGTTCAATATCTCTTACAGCAAGTACTGCTTCAATCAAACCTTCAGCTTGATCACCAGTACCAATCACACATAATGTTTTCGCATTTTCACGAGCGAGGTGTTTTGTAGCAACACCTGAAATAGCACCCGTTCTTATCTTTGTTAAATGTGAGCCTTCTAAGATTGCGAGCGTTTCTCCAGTTTCATAATCTGAAAGCGTCACAGAACCAACAATCGTAGGCTTACCTACCTTAGAATTATTCGGCGCTACCGTAACTGTCTTAACACCAGCCACTTTCAATGTATCTGAAAGTGCTGGCATCACAAGGTATCGATTTGCTTCATTAAATGGTAATGAATAGCGTAGTGGTGTATCTGTGTTACCTTCCGAATACGCTTTAAGCGAATCCGCGACCGCTTCAACAACTTCCTTCATATTTAATAATGCTGCTTGTTCTTGTGCATCTATATAACGCATAAGTCACCCCTATTTGCTTTAATTATCAATAATATCTGTGTTCTTCTCAAACTTATTGGTGATGATATACCATATAATAAAAATAACACCAATAACTAACAAACATAGCCACATCATTTGTCCACTTAAGTATGCCGTAACAAAAAATATAGCTGCTAACAATCCGTAAAACACCATATTTCTAACGAATAGTAGCCAATAGTCTGCTTTAATACTGATTGTTGTTTTAATATCTGGATCTTCCGTTTTAATATAATACTTCGTCCTACGAACACCTTTAATAACCACAAAAATAAGTGCTAATATCATCAGCATTGTTAGAATTTGGGTATACAATTGATTGTTTAAAAAATCCGATAGCATCGCAAAGCCTACGCCTGTAACGATAGGCATCCAATCCTTATCATCAGCATTCGCATTCTTCATCAGTCAATCACCTTCAATATGTCTATATTTGTCATTGTCCCTAACATAACATATTTCCATTGAAAATAATCACTGCTTTAAAATTGAATTGCATGACGTACTTCTATTACTGTACCGTATAACCACCGTCTATCAATATAGCTTGACCCGTCACGCTTTTCGCACTTTCACTACATAAGAACAATGCATAATCCGCAATATCTTTAATATCTAACAAGCGCTTTTGAGGAATCAATGGATATAAGACGTCTTCCAACACCTGTTCCACTTCGACGCCTCTTTCTTTTGCTAAGTCTGCCATTTGATTACGCACTAATGGTGTATCAATATAACCTGGACAGATTGCATTCACCGTAATCCCTTCTGTAGCAGTTTCTAGCGCCGTCACTTTGGTTAAACCAATAATGCCATGTTTCGCACTATTATATGCGGCTTTTCCCGCAAAACCAATCACACCATTAATCGATGCCATATTTAAAATACGTCCAAACCCTTGCTTCTTCATAATCGGCAACGCATATTTTGTACCGATAAAACTCCCCGTTAGCATAATATCAATCATCTGTCTGAACTTTTCTGTTGGGAATGACTCGATACTTTCAACATGTTGTAGTCCCGCATTATTAAATAATATATCCAGACGTCCGTAGTGTTCAACGGTTTGATCTATCATTGATTTTACAGCATGTTCATCTGTGACATCGACTTTTATGCATATACATTCCAACCCTTGAGATTGTAATACGGCTGTTTCTTGCTTCAATTTATCTTCGTTTAAATCTGCAAGGACAACCTTTGCCTCATTTGCTAAAAATACTTTCGCAATTGCCAATCCAATACCGCTCGCGGCACCTGTAATGATTGTTACTTTATCTTTTACCAATCCTGACACCTACTTTAAATGATTTTCAAAATGTGCATCCGTATGAGCTTCAACTTGTTCCAACGTTGTATCAGGTTGTAATTCAATAAGTTTCATAACACCATCCTCAAATTGAAATACGGCTAAATCTGTAATCAACGTATGAACCACTCCGACACCAGTCAAAGGTAATTCGCATTTAGACTTAATCTTAGACGCACCATGTTTATTCATATGATCCATAATGACAACCACTTTTTGAGCTCCAACTACTAAATCCATTGCACCGCCCATGCCTTTCACAAGCTTACCTGGAATCATATAGTTCGCTAAGTCTCCCGTTTCTGAGACTTCCATACCGCCAAGGATGGCTAAATCAATATGACCACCTCGAATCATCGCAAATGATTCCGCATTATCAAAGTAAGACGCTCCTTTAGCTGCTGTTACTGTCTCTTTACCCGCATTGATTAAATCAGGATTTACTTCAGATTCTGTAGGATAAGGTCCAATTCCTAGCAAGCCATTTTCAGATTGAAAATACACATTTTCAACATGATCATTCATTTCATTCGCAACCAACGTTGGCATGCCTATACCTAAATTAATTACCATATCACTCTTAATTTCTTTCGCAGCACGTTGAATAATCTTTTGACGCTGTATTTTTTTATCCATGATACGCCTCCTTCACCGTGCGTTTTTCAATACGTTTCTCAAAATGTTCACCCTTATAGATGTAATCTACATAAACACCAGACATATGTACTTCATCCGGATCAATTTCTCCGATTTCAACAAGTTCTTCAACTTCAACGACTGTTACGTTAGCTGCCATGGCACATAAAGGATTGAAATTACGCGCTGTTTTTTCAAATACTAGATTGCCAAATGTATCGGCTTTTTGTGCTTTGACGATGCCAAAGTCACCTTTAATCGTGCGTTCCATTAAATAAGTTTCCCCATCGAACTCACGTGTTTCCTTCCCTTCAGCAATTGGCGTACCCACGCCCGTTTTAGTATAAAATGCAGGAATCCCTGCGCCACCAGAGCGTAACTTTTCCGCTAATGTACCCTGCGGTGTTAACTCCACCTCTAACTCCCCATTAATAAGTTGTTGTTCAAATATTTTATTTTCACCTACATAGGAACTAATCATTTTATCTATTTGCTTATATTCTAATAAACGACCTAAGCCGAAATCATCTACACCACAGTTGTTACTTACAACAGTTAGCCCTTTCGTACCTTTTGTACGAATCGCTTCAATACTATGCTCAGGAATACCGCACAAGCCAAATCCGCCAGCTAATACCGTCATGCCATCTCTCAGACCTTCAAATGCGCTATGTATATCTTTAATTACTTTCGACATTTGTGAACCTCATTTCTAACTTTTGTTTTTTAATACCTAGTACTAATTATACTCGAAATTTTTAATGAAGTCTTTTAATTATGTTTGCGGTTTCATAGATAGTTTTCAAATATAAATCTTAAAATAATTATTTAAAGTCGTTTTTGATATAGGAAATTCTAGTTTGTATATCAAAAATGATGTGATTTGAGATCTTAAAATTTACAACAAGCTCATTCTAATTAGTACAGTCAATATACTTTAATTTTAGTAATACATATGGACAGTAAACGTTCCACTTTAAAATAATGATATTTTTATAATTATAATACTAAAAATAGACAACCTTTATATCAAAAAAGACATAAAGGTTGTCTACTTTAAAAGTAATCAATCGATTACTTTTTAAAGTGTCATGTTAATCAGCATTTTATTCAGTAACATTAGCTGTTCTGGAATGCTGTTTCTAGATACATCTGGGTGACTATTTATATGGTCATCTATTTTATTTATTATTCTTACATTCTTTCCTCTTATATTAGAAGCCTTTGAAAAGTTAAATTTTACTTTTTCGGAACATATTATGAATTTTTCGCTATTACTTTGACAACTCAAATAATTATTTATATCTTCAGTGATATCTTCTTTTCTTAAGTCTTTTAGAAAGTGTTCATCTTTCAAATTATATTCTTCTAAACTTATAATTGGATCAACTGCCAAGCATTTATAATCCAATTTTGATGCATAATATAATGAGCCAGTGCCTCCTTTAGAAGCACCATATAAAACCACATCGTCATTTTTTATATTTAATTTTGATTGGACACTTTTTATAGAACCTATTATATCATTTTCAAAATTTGGGTTATTAACTGTGTTGATGTAATGGGAACCATGAGAGCAATTTAAATCCATTATTCTCATAATATAAACATTTTTCACTATACTTCTTTCAATTCCATCAAAAAATTTAGGGAACATTCTATTTGTCATTAAATAATTATCATAAACATCCATTGGTGGCATACATGTAAATATTACTAAAAGTTTTATATTTTCATCAGCTGAATTTAATTTTTTATCTTTTGGTGCATCTAATGTGTAAAAATTATTATTATATTGATGTAGATCTTTCCTTTTCCATAATTCTTTTATGTAGCTTCTTTTATATAATTTAGATGTTCCGTCATTATGATAATACAATATATAATCATTCAGTAATAAAATCTTATATAAATTGTAAATATCAGTATTCTTTCTTGCTAATTCAATTATATTTTCACTTGTATTTAATACTACTTCCACTATTTTAGTATTTAAAATTTCATAATCATAACCAACGTACAAACGTTGGACAGTTTTTTCTCCATCTTTTAAAAATAGTCCTTCACTGTCTTTTATATTAGTGATTTTTATTAATTTATTTAAGAAATCATTATAAAATTGAAGTTCATAATGTAAATAATATGCACCCCACAAATGATTCTTATCTAAATAATACTTTTTAGAAGTCATATCTAATTCTAATACATCATAATTATTACATACATAACTATCTAACTTATCCCATTTACTATTCATCACTTCGATATCTTGTATAGAAAACCCATTCTTAACTCTATATTCATTTAATGTACTCCCATCACTAAATTCATTAGAAAAGCGAGCTTTCACCAAAATAACCTTACAGCTTGGAATTTCGTTTTTCATAAAATTAAAAAATTCGTCTATTGATTTCTTCCATAATTTCATATACTCTTCGTAATTTTCTACAATATTTAATGTTTCTACACCATTTGAAGAGTGAATATCCTCATAATTTGGATTATTAGATATGAAATGCGTATTGCTAATTTTTTTTATTCCAAATTTAATGTCTGGGTCAAAATCTAACAAAAGAAAATCTGGTTTTTCTTTTGTTATAATTGTTAGAAATTCCTTTGAGTATTCTTTGTATATCATAGTTTGAATATAAGGAGACTTATTTAAAAAGTCATTATTCACGCTTAAACTCATTTTTTCAGACATTAAACTAAGCATAGTAGTTTGATTTTGATGAGCTATCACATTAAAAAATTTTTTATAATTTGGATTTATTTTAGTATTAAAATTATCTCTAGTAATACAAGAACCTATTGTCGCTATCTTTATTGTCATAACATTCTCCTATTTTGCAATTCAATTATAGAACACTTCATTTAATATATCTTTTGTACTACCTTTTTTATCATTATTTACTATTCTTTCAATTAAATTTGTATAATCTATTTGCTTAATATTTTTTATTTGCAAAGCCAATTTCTTTTCATCCAATGAAGCAACAGGGAATTTTCCTAATTCAAATATATTAAAATAAAAACCCACATCTTTTTGATATGTTTTAGAGTCTTCCTGCAATAAGAAAATTGGTTTGTTTAAATGTGCATAATCAAAAATAGTCGAAGAATAATCAGTAATCATTACATCACAAAGCAAGTACAATTCTTGTATATCGACAAATTCATTATAAAAGCAATGAATACGACTATCTAACTTATTATATTTAGTTCTTAGTCCACTCTCATTAGGGTGTAATTTCACAATAATTTCATAATTCTCTGGAAGATAGTCTAATAACTTTTTCAAGTTTATATTAGTTAAATTTTCCCTCTTGCTTTTTCTCCATGTTGGACAAAATAAAATATATTTTTTTTCATTATCTTCTATAAACAAATATTTTCTCTGCAATTTTTGCCAATTATTTTCATCATAATTTTCTAATAAGAATTCGTTTCTAGGTGCTCCATATTCTAAGATATTCAAATTCAAATTATTTTCTAATCTAAAAGCAGATTTAAGTAACATTGAATTTATAGTGGAAGACGATAGTAGATAATCCCATTTTTCCATTCTAGGTTGAAATAATTTATTTTGTAATATTCTTTCTTTGTCATCCCCTAGATCATTCACCATTTTTTTCAATGGAAAACCGTGCCATGTTTGGATGAATTTTTGATTTTTGTGTTTGTCTACTTTATCCCATGAATTACCGTTCATAAATACATATTTACACTTTCTAAAAGTTTCGATGTAATTCTCGCTGCCAAATCTGACAGGTTTAAATCCATAGTTTCTTATTTCAATATCAACTAATGAATTTTTTGAACTAACATAAACCTCTTTTTCTCTATACATCTCTTTTATATTCAAAGCAAGGTATTTGGGATCTCCGCTAAAGTTACTCCCATGAAATGATTCGATAAACACTTTGTTTTCATCTGGAATTATTTTATCTAGCACTTTTTTATGTAATTTACTTTTTCTAGTACCATAAATTTCTTTTACTTTCTTGAAGAAATAATCATTTTTTAATAATTTACTGAAAAGTGGTTTTTCTTTCATTCTAGCATACAAAATTTTACCATTATTTAATCTTTCAAGTTGACCTCGTTTCTGAATCTTATATTTACCAACGGTTTTAACTGGCATTATAGTATATTCATTCTTCGAATTTTCAAAATTCAATAGATATTTATCACTGTAATTAGAATCTAAAAAATCGTTTTTTAGATTCTCGACATCAACTTTTCTTTTATACTGTGTATATTTTTCGTTAAGCAAAGAAATTAATATTTCACTATCCCTAATAATATTTTTTTCTAAAAATTCAACGGCGTAATATTTACTATAAACTTCTTTTAATACTTTATCTTTCCCAGGAAAAATCAAAGCTCTATTACCATTTGCAATTGTTTCTAATATTGAATACCCTAATGTTTCGTATGGAGAAGATGATATATAAATATAATTAAGTGGTTCTTTTTGATTAATATGAATGTTGTTTTGCAAATTATAATATTTAATCAAATTATTATATAAAATTTCAGATGGCCCATATCCGATGATATAAAGCTGAATATCTGTTCTATTAGTATTTTTAACTATATAATTAAAAAGTTTAATAACATAAGAAATATCCTTAATACTATCTTCAAATCTTGCCTTAATCAAAAAATTTCTTTTTGTATTTATTTGTCTTGAATTTATATGAATATGTTCAGCATTTACATATTGAGAAAACACAGATTCATAATTATATAGTTTTTTAAACTCTCTTTTAATACTTTCTGTACTTACTCTAATGCTATCGATGTAATCTAATGCTAAATCTATAGAATCATCAATATATTTTAAAGGCCCATGAATTTCACCAATAATATTAATATCTTTATTATTTTTTTTTATGTCTCTCGCATATTTAAAAAAAGATTCCCTCGTAATAATTAATAAATCTGCATTAGATATTTCATCTACTCCATTGAATTTCAAAGTAGAAAAATCTTCATTATTCAAATCCTCATGAATAATTAAGCTTGTTACGTCAGTTTTTTTAAAATCTTGCGCATTAAAATATTTAATTTTGTGTCCTTTATTCAAAAATGATTTTACCAAATTAATATTACTTCTAGACGTTCCTCCTTTTGCAAATATATTAAATCCCAAAATATTAATATTCATTATCTCACCTTTAATTCATTAATTTTTCATTTATTTCAGTAATACACCTATATTATATTTATATTGTCCCCTCAAATAAATATAAACTATATTTATTATACTGTAACCATTAATTTAAATCTATATTTTTTCAATAATTTTAATAAAGGGTTTACTTATGCATATATTTTATAATTAATTTTAATATCCTTTCATTTATATGAAATCGCAAAAAAGCGTGTAACAAAAGTTACACGCTTTACATTCTAATACCTTATTCACTTATGCGATTTCAATTTGAAAACGGCGAACGACTGTACCATCTTCAAGTGTAGATGATTCAATTTCTTCGCCACCGTTATGTTGAATCACGGCTGCTGATGCTTTATTATCTTCTGTACATGTTACTAATGCTTCTTGAACACCAATTCTTGATAAATAATCTAATGATTTTTTCAAGATTTTATTGCCATATCCTTTTCCACGATGTTTCTTACGAATACCATAGCCAACATGGCCGCCAATTGTTTTAAGCTTCTCGTTTAAATTATGACGAATATTCGCTGCACCAATAATTTCATCGTCATCAATCAAGAATAATGTCGTATTATCCACTGATTCATCATGTGATTTGTTATCTGCCAATTCATGTACTAACTCTTCAAAATTATTATATTTCGTGATATTCGTAATGGTAGGTACAATTGTTTCATCATCGTCGATCCATTCTCTCATATAATCACAATACATCAATTCGTCACCCATTGTTAACTCTCTAAATTCAACCATGTTGACACTCCTTCCTTTCTTGACTTACATTTGTAAATCATCATCGTGTGTATTGAGATAATACACATAGTGATCCGTCCATTGTTCGTTTTCAAAAATAAAACCTTTACGCACACATTCAAACTGAAAGCCTAATTTCTCAATTAATTGTATAGAAGGTATATTATCTAAATTAATGTGTGCCTCAATTCTATGAAAATGTAACGTGTCCCGCGTTTGTTTCACTAATTCTGTTAAGGCTTCATAGGCATAACCATGGCGCCAATATTGATTATGAATAAAGTAACCAATCTCTGCCCATTGAAAATTGTCTCGACTTAAGTTCTTAATATTGAGCATTCCTAAATGTCGATGTGCTTTATCAAAAATACCAAATATATATAAATCATCTGCTTCAATCGCTTGTTGCTGTCTTGTAATGAGCGCCGAAAACCAAGGTTCTGTAGCATCTGACATATCTACTTGCCCTTTGTCGTGTCTATATTGTGAAGGCCTCCTATTTACAAAACCATTTAACCATGATTCGTAATCTTTTTCTTCCAACGGTCTAATGATAAGACGTTGTGTAGTGAAATGCAACCCTAAATTATTATGCATTTAAAATCCCCTTATAATATTCATTCAGCAAACTTATTTTCAATCATTAAGTGATAAAATTCAACGTCATTCCTCATCCCTCTGTGCGATATATCTCGCTTTATCCTTATACCTATTCATAACCTCTTTATCATGCATTAAAACTTTATTTACAGGGTATATATATAATTGAAAGCGCTAACAAATATAACTTTAAATTATATATTATTTAATATGATCACACATAAGCCAATGGAGATTTTGTATCTTAGGAGGTTTTTATGATGAACAATAGTAATGCTTCAAAAATTTTCTTCACTTTTTTTGGTATTTTGTCATGGTTATCAACTGTAATTCTATTCATTTTACCGACATTGTCACCTTATCAAGATTACATTAAAACACAAGGCGGCATGTCAACAAGTTGGATTATTGTGTTACTCGCATTTATAACGCTGTTTTACATTGCTATCTTAATCATGGATATCTACAGTCCGTTAACAACACAAGTAATACAGTTTGTATTGTTAACGGTAGTAATCGTGTGTGCAATACCATCTATTACTGCATTTGTTCTTGCTTCATTTGTAGTAGACATTAGTATTATCGAAATCTTTATACCGATTGTGCTGATTATTTTAGCCAGCATGTTACACATTTTATGGTTTGCGATACCATTTATGCAAAACAAAGAAAATCGTGAAGCTAAACAAGTACGAAAAAATCCATTTAAATAATGAAACTTTTGTTAATCACTATACTAACCTACGATAGCGGATATTCACCGTACCATCGTAGGTTAGTTTGCGTTATAGTCATTGATAAATATCGGTATAGTATTAAATAATATCCACTAATATCATCTTCACGATTTCATTTTCAGACATTGCTTGAGAAATACATTTCTCATTCTTTACACCTAGCACGTCATTTTTTAAAAACCAATTTGCCATAGCTTCTGGCCCAAAATCCGTGTCTGGTTTCAAATTATGTCTCCTTACAGTTTCTTGAAATGATAGGTTGAAGTAATAGGTATGTGTTTCTACATTCATTTGGTTCATTAAGTTATCAATCATTGAACCATATTTGCTCTTATTTAAAATGCCTTCTAAAATGACATAATCGCAATGGACAATACCATAATTTACAATATCTTCTATAAGCTGAATTGCTAGGTTATTAGGTTGGTCTCTAACGTTTAATATATTACGGCGTATTTCATCTTGGCCAACTAACATCACACCCGCCCCTAACACGTGTTGCAGTAGTTGTGCAACTGTCGACTTTCCACTGCCAGAATTCCCTCTAATAATAATTAACTTGGCCATATGCTTCACTCCCATATTATAAATTATCTACATTATATAAAATAAAAACGTTCGCAGACAATCGTCTCCGAACGCTTTCTTATGGTATGTGTACTTTAATATCAAATCCGTGTTTCTTATTTTACGCTTTACTTAATGGTACCTAGTTCTTTACCAACTTTTTCAAACGCTGCTAAAGCTTGGTCTAACATCTCTTTCGTATGTGCAGCTGTTGGCATATTACGTACACGACCTGTGCCTTTAGGAACAGTTGGGAACACGATTGATTTCACGTAAACGCCTTCGTCTTTCAAGCGACTACTAAATGCTTGTGTCTCTTTCTCATCGCCGATAATAACAGGTGTAATTGGAGATTCAGAATTTCCAATATCAAAGCCTAATTTTTTCAAACCGTCTTTTAGGTAATTACCATTTTCCCAAAGTTTATCATGTAATTCTGTAGATGCCATTAATTTTTTCACGGCTTCTGTAATTGCTTTTGTGTCTCCTGGTGCTAATGAAGTGGAGAATAAGAATGGTCTTGATTGTGCTTTCAACCAATCAATCAGTGACTGTGTACCTGCTACATAACCACCAACGACACCAATTGCTTTAGATAATGTACCGATTTGGAAATCAATTTTGTCTTGTAAACCAAAGTGTTTAACCGTACCAGCACCTTTACCCATTACACCAGAACCATGAGCATCATCAACATATGTGATTAAGCCAAATTCTTCAGCAATTTCCACTATTTCTGGTAATTTTGCAACATCGCCATCCATACTGAAAACGCCATCTGTAATATACATCACTTTATTATATTGTCCTGATTCTACTGCTTCTTTTGCTTTAGCTCGTAAATCTTCCATATCTGAATGGTTTACACGAATAATCTTCGCTTTAGACAAACGACATCCATCAATGATAGAAGCGTGATTTAACTCATCAGATAGAATCGCATCATTTTTATTCATAA
Organism: Staphylococcus edaphicus; assembly: GCF_002614725.1. Taxonomy (GTDB): domain Bacteria; phylum Bacillota; class Bacilli; order Staphylococcales; family Staphylococcaceae; genus Staphylococcus; species Staphylococcus edaphicus. The sequence goes on from NZ_MRZN01000012.1 coordinate 40,801, forward strand.
CAGCTGAAATAGCGGCCATGTTACAGTTGAATCCTGATTGATATGCAATGGCTGCTTCTGTACCTTTAAATTCAGCAAGCGTTTTCTCTAATTCATCATGCACATCTAACGTACCATTGATAGAACGCACAGCACCAGCACCTACACCATGTGTATCGATTGCGTCTTTTGCTGCTTGTTTCAAGTCTTCGTTTGTTGCTAGTCCTAAATAGTTATTTGAAGATAAGTTAACATAATTTTTCCCATTGATTGTAATCTCCGGCCCATTGGCACCTTCAATTGTATCTATCTCATTATATAAACCGTTATCCTTTAAATATTGAATATTTTCATCTAAAAAGCCATGTAGTGATTGAACCACTGCAAGTCCCCCTTTGAATTATCATAGTTTTCAACTTAATCATAACCTATTTTTATAGTTGTGGAAAGTAGAATTATAATATAGTAGAAAGCGTTTCCTACAATTTAATATATATGTTAACCATTGTACTTACAGTTGACACATGTAAAGTGATATAATAGGTGAAAATGCTTAAGGAAGAAGGGTTGAAGTTGTTTGATTGGTTTCAACTAGCACAACAAAAAGAAAGTAGGATGGTGCAAGTACGACGTTATCTGCACCAATATCCAGAATTATCATTTGAAGAGCATCACACACATGACTTTATAATGAACCAATTGAGTCAATTATCTTGTGAGATACGTACACCAGTAGGACGTAATGGCATAGTCGCGACATTCAAAGGCCGTGGAGATGGTCCTACTATCGCCTTACGTGCAGACTTTGACGCTTTACCGATAGATGAATTAACAGATGTACCCTATAAATCAAAAAATCCAGGTGCTATGCATGCTTGTGGTCATGACGGCCATACAGCAATTTTACTTGGTGTTGCAGAAATCATTGAAAATCATTTAGCCTCATTAAATGGCAATGTCGTATTGATCTTCCAATACGGTGAGGAAATTATGCCAGGTGGTTCACAAGAGATGATTGATGATGGCTGTTTAAACAATGTAGACAAAATCTATGGCAATCATTTATGGACAGGTTATCCGACAGGTATGATATATTCACGACCTGGCGCGATGATGGCATCACCAGATGAGTTTAATATTACAATTCAGGGTAAAGGCGGCCATGGTGCTAAACCACATGAAACGATTGATCCGGTAGTCATTATGGCTGAATTCATTATGAGTGCTCAAAAGATTGTATCTCGTACGATTGATCCTGTTAAACAAGCGGTCATCAGCTTTGGTATGGTTCAGGCAGGTTCGGCAGATAATATTATTCCAGACACCGCTTTTTGTAAAGGCACCGTTCGTACATTTGATACAGAAGTACAAAGCCATGTTATGACTAAAATGGAAAAATTATTACAAGGTTTAGCTGTCGCAAACGATATTACTTATACCTTCAATTATATTAAAGGTTACTTGCCTGTACACAATCATCCAAATAACTATGAAATTGTGAAGCAGGCTGCTAACGACATGAATTTACGTTTCTATGAATCAGAGTTAATGATGATCGGTGAAGATTTCTCACACTATTTAAAAGTTCGTCCAGGGGCCTTCTTTTTAACTGGTTGCGGAAATCCAGAAAAAGATACAACACATCCTCATCATAGTCCTAGCTTCAATATAGATGAAAAAGCAATGAAATATGCAACATGTGAATTTCTAAAAATTCTTGAACTTGAAAACGTAATTATTAAAGCACCTTAGTCATTTTATGACTTAGGTGCTTTTATGCATGAGCTTTAGCTCAGGTATACCTTAGTAACCTTAGTCATTTTATGACTTAGGTGCTTTTATGCATGAGCTTTAGCTCAGGTATACCTTAGTAACCTTAGTCATTTTATGACTTAGGTGCTTTTATGCATGAGCTTTAGCTCAAGTATACCTTACTAACCTTAGTATTACTTTCAGCTATACTGAATTAGTAATACTTATGCATGTGCGAAAGCATATGTATACCTCTTAAAATCATACTAACCACAATAGAGTTTCTGAAATATGAGTCAGGGGTACTACTTTTTTAGCGATTTTTATATAAATACACTTCCCCAGAATTATACCTCTATCTATTTATTAAAATGAAAAGCCATCCACTATACGGAAAGCTTTTCTTCATACAAAAAAAGCCTCCCGAAGGAGGCTTTAAAATTCTATTCAAAGATAGAAATTAATATTATTTGTTGATTACAGTAACAACGCCTGATCCAACAGTACGTCCACCTTCACGGATAGAGAAACGTGTACCGTCTTCAATAGCGATTGGAGAAATTAATTCAACTTCCATTTCAACGTTATCGCCAGGCATAACCATTTCAGTACCTTCTGGTAAGTTAACAACACCAGTTACGTCAGTAGTACGGAAATAGAATTGTGGGCGGTAGTTAGTGAAGAATGGTGTATGACGGCCACCTTCATCTTTAGATAAAACGTAAACATCCGCTTTGAATTTTGTATGTGGTGTAATAGTACCAGGAGCAGCTAAAACTTGACCACGTTGTACGTCATCACGTGAAACACCACGTAATAATGCACCAATGTTGTCACCAGCTTCAGCGTAGTCTAATAATTTACGGAACATTTCTACACCAGTAACAGTTGTTTTGCTTGAATCTTCTTGCATACCAATGATTTCAACTTCTTCACCGACTTTGATTTGACCACGTTCAACACGGCCTGTAGCAACAGTACCACGACCAGTGATTGAGAATACGTCCTCAACTGGCATCATGAATGGTTTGTCAGAATCACGTTCTGGTGTTGGAATGAAGTCATCAACAGCTTGCATTAAGTCTAAGATTTTTTGCTCATAGTCAGCATCGCCTTCTAAAGCTTTTAATGCAGAACCAGAGATTACAGGTACATCGTCACCTGGGAAGTCATATTCGCTTAATAAGTCACGAACTTCCATTTCTACTAATTCTAATAATTCTTCATCGTCAACCATGTCAACTTTGTTTAAGAATACAACTAATGCTGGAACACCAACGTTACGTGATAAAAGAATGTGTTCACGAGTTTGTGGCATTGGGCCATCAGCAGCAGATACTACTAAGATAGCTCCGTCCATTTGTGCAGCACCAGTGATCATGTTTTTAACATAGTCAGCGTGACCTGGGCAGTCAACGTGAGCATAGTGACGTTTGTCAGTAGTATACTCGATGTGTGAAGTATTAATTGTAATACCACGTTCTTTTTCTTCTGGAGCGTTGTCAATCATGTCATATGATTGTGCTACAGAGTCACCATTTTTTGCTAATACAGTTGCGATAGCAGCTGTTAAAGTAGTTTTACCATGGTCAACGTGACCAATAGTACCAATATTGGCATGTTCTTTTGAGCGGTCAAATTTTTCTTTAGCCATTATAAAATCTCTCCTATTCGTTAGAAAATAAATTTTTAAAATTATCTCTCATGACAGTTTCTCACCATCATGAGAAGATTGTCTGTTTTTTTGGTATAAAGGACTATATAGTTCCTTTATAATGCATTTTTCCCAAAAAATCAATTTATAAAACTACAAGCTACATAATTAAGCTTTACATGTATTGTACAGACAGTTGTCGTACAATACAAGTTTAATTATTCAGCTTTATTACCACTGTTTTTCTTGATAATGTCTTCAGCAATTGATTTTGGAACTTCAGCATAGTGATCAAAGTACATAGTATAAGTACCACGACCTTGAGTGTTAGAACGTAATGATGTAGCATAACCGAACATTTCTGAAAGTGGTACATAAGCATTTACAACTTGTGCATTACCACGAGGTTCCATACCATCAACACGTCCACGACGAGATGTTACGTCACCCATGATGTCACCCATGTACTCTTCAGGCATTTCAATAGTTACTTTCATCATTGGTTCTAAGATAACTGGATCACATTTTTTAGCAGCTTCTTTAAGCGCTAATGATGCAGCGATTTTGAAGGCCATTTCTGATGAATCGACATCATGGTATGAACCATCAAATAATCTAGCTTTAACATCAATTAAAGGATAACCAGCTAACACACCGTTTTCCATTGAATCTTTAAGACCTGCTTCAACTGATGGAATGTATTCACGAGGAACTACACCACCAACGATAGCGTTTTCGAATTCGAATCCGCCACCAGTTTCATTAGGTGAAAATTCAATTTTAACGTCACCATATTGACCACGACCACCTGATTGACGAGCGAATTTACCTTGAACTTCAGCTGATGCTTTAAATGTTTCACGGTATGAAACCATTGGCGCACCAACGTTACATTCAACGTTGAATTCTTTCTTCATACGGTCTACTAAGATATCCAAGTGAAGTTCACCCATACCACCAATGATAACTTGTCCAGTTTCATCGTCTGTGTGTGCATGGAATGTAGGATCTTCCTCTTGTAACTTAACTAAAGCTGTAGTCATTTTGTCTTGGTCAGCTTTAGATTTTGGTTCAACTGATAAGTGAATAACAGGTTCTGGGAAATCCATAGATTCCAAGATAATGTCATTTTTCTCACCACATAAAGTATCACCAGTACCAGTATCTTTAAGACCTACCGCAGCTGCGATATCTCCTGAATATACTGTGTTTAACTCTTGACGAGAGTTAGCGTGCATTTGTAGTAAACGACCTACACGTTCACGTTTATTCTTCGTAGAGTTTTTAACATAAGAACCTGATGATAATGTACCTGAATAAACACGGAAGAATGTTAATTTACCAACATAAGGGTCAGTCATTACTTTGAACGCTAAAGCAGCGAACTCAGCATTGTCATCAGCTTTTGCGATAACTTCTTCTTCTGGATTATCAGCACGGTGACCAACAATTGGTTTAACATCAAGTGGTGAAGGTAAGTAGTCAATTACTGCGTTAAGCATTAATTGAACACCTTTGTTTTTGAATGCTGTACCAACAAGTACTGGGTAGAATTCTACGTCAGTAGTTGCTTGACGAATCGCATCTTTCAATTCAGCAATTGAAATTTCTTCATCACCAAGATATTTTTCCATTAGTTCGTCATTAGTTTCAGCTACAGCTTCAACTAATGCCGCACGAGCTTCTTCAGCTCTTTCTTTATGATCGTCAGGAATTTCAATTTCTTCAATTTCAGTTCCTAAGTCATTGTTGTATTTGAAACATTTCATTTCAACTAAGTCGATGATTGCTTCAAATTCGTCTTCAGCACCAATAGGTAACTGAATTGGTTGCGCGTTAGCTTGTAAACGGTCATGAATTGTGCTTACTGAGTATTCAAAGTTAGCACCTAATTTGTCCATTTTGTTAACGAAAACAATACGAGGTACACCATAAGTTGTTGCTTGACGCCAAACTGTTTCAGTTTGCGGTTCAACACCTGATTGTGCATCTAATACTGTTACTGCGCCATCAAGTACACGTAAAGAACGCTCAACTTCAACAGTGAAGTCTACGTGTCCAGGTGTATCGATGATGTTTACACGGTGGTTATCCCATTCTGCAGTTGTTGCTGCTGATGTGATAGTGATACCACGGTCTTGCTCCTGTTCCATCCAGTCCATTTGTGAAGCACCTTCATGTGTTTCACCAATTTTGTGGATACGTCCAGTATAGTAAAGAATACGTTCAGTCGTAGTTGTTTTACCAGCATCGATGTGAGCCATGATACCGATATTACGAGTTCTATCTAAACTAAAATCTCTAGCCATGTATTTTTCTCCTTCCAGTATAACTGCGAATAAATACTTTAAATATGGCGATGCCCTAAACACGCACCGACGATAGTAAACTATCTTTGTGGAACATGCTCAGGGAAAAAGCTACTATCCTACCAGCGATAGTGAGCGAATGCTTTGTTAGCTTCAGCCATTTTGTGTGTGTCTTCACGTTTCTTAACTGCGCCACCAGTGTTGTTAGCAGCATCTAAGATTTCGTTAGCTAAACGTTCTTCCATAGTTTTTTCACCACGAAGACGCGAATAGTTAACTAACCAACGAAGACCTAATGTAGTACGACGCTCTGGACGAACTTCTACTGGTACTTGATAGTTAGAACCACCTACACGGCGAGCTTTAACTTCTAATACTGGCATGATGTTGTCGATAGCTTCTTCGAAAACTTCAACTGCTTCACGACCACTACGTTCTTTAACTAAGTCGAATGCAGAATAAAGAATTCTTTGTGCTGTTCCACGTTTACCATCTAACATAATTTTGTTGATCAATTTTGTAACTAATTTAGAGTTGTGAATTGGATCCGGTAATACGTCTCTTTTTGGTACTGATCCTTTACGAGGCATAATGTAAATCCTCCCTTCCTATTATAGTATAATTTTTAAATTTATAGCGAAAATTTACGCAATCTTAAACTTATTTTTTAGGTTTTTTAGTTCCGTATAATGAACGTCCTTGTCTACGTCCATCAACACCTGAAGTATCAAGTGCACCACGTACGATGTGGTAACGTACACCAGGTAAATCTTTTACACGTCCTCCACGTACAAGTACAACACTGTGTTCTTGTAAGTTATGTCCGATACCAGGAATATACGCGTTAATTTCAATGTTGTTAGACAAGCGAACACGAGCATATTTACGTAACGCTGAGTTAGGTTTTTTAGGTGTCATTGTACCGACACGTGTACAAACCCCACGTTTTTGTGGTGAATTTAAATCAGTAAATTTTTTCTTTTTACTGTTAAAGTTTCTGTTTAATGCTGGTGAATCAGATTTTTTTGATTTACTTTGTCTTGGTTTGCGTACCAATTGATTAATAGTTGGCATTAAAAGTTCCTCCTTTCCTCTTTTATAATCCCACACATCCAGGTGGTTCATTTTAAGGGTAAATAAAATTTAGTAAGAATAATTCTTACTAATCTCATTTTAATAATGCAACGATGGCTGCATTAACGTTTATACCTACATACTTTCCTAAAGCGTGTTTGCTTTCGAAAAATGAAACAGGTATGTGTTTGTGATTGATTTGGCTTAACACGCGAGTCATCAGATGAACTTCTACGTCTTCAGCGATAATCAATGATGTAACTTGATCTTTATTCAAAGCTTTAAGCGTTTGTTTAAGACCAATAACATAGAGTTGTTTGTTAAAGCGTGCAACTTTTTCATTAGACATCTAGATATCCTCCAAAGTTCTGCTTGCATCAACCTTAATAATAATAACACTTTCATCACTGTAGAGTCAACTTTAAATCATATTTTTACATAAAAATTTAAACAAAGTGACCGAGCAATCCATGCCGGCCACCTTGTTTATTTAACTCTAAAATTATATTTCAGTAGTTTGTATTTCTTCTACAGTTTCTGGAGCCACTTTATCGTATTCAACATCTCTATAACGTCTCATACCTGTACCAGCTGGGATAAGTTTACCAATGATAACATTCTCTTTAAGACCGAGTAAGTTATCACGTTTACCTTTAATTGCAGCATCTGTAAGTACACGCGTTGTTTCTTGGAATGAAGCCGCTGATAAGAAGCTTTCAGTTTCAAGAGAAGCTTTCGTAATACCTAATAATACTGGTTTAGCTGTTGCAGGACGTTTACGTTCTTTAAATGCTTCACGGTTTGCATCAGTAAAGTTATGAATATCTACTAATGAACCCGGAAGTAACTTAGTATCTCCAGCTTCAATGATACGTACTTTACGTAACATTTGTCTTACCATAACCTCAACGTGTTTATCGTCAATTTCAACACCTTGCATACGGTAAACTTTTTGAACTTCTTTTAGTAAATAACTTTCTGTCGCATTTAAACCGGATACAGATAAGTAGTTCTTAGGCTCGATTGAACCTTCTGTTAGCACTTCACCACGTTCAACACTTTGTCCAACTTCTACTTTCAATCTTGATGTACCAGAAGCTAGATAAGATTTCGTTTCGTTTGCGCCTTTAATCACGATTTCTTGTTGACGATCTTTTGCAAGCTTGATGTCATCAACAACACCTTCGATTTCAGTAATCACTGCTTGACCTTTAGGATTACGTGCCTCGAAGATTTCTTGGATACGAGGAAGACCTTGCGTGATATCACTACCTGCTACACCACCTGTATGGAATGTGCGCATTGTAAGCTGTGTACCTGGTTCACCAATTGATTGGGCAGCAATTGTTCCAACTGCTTCACCAACTTCAACTTTTTCACCAGTTGCAAGGTTTTTACCGTAACATTTTTCACATACACCATGACGTGTGTTACATGTAAATGCTGAGCGGATATACATTTCCTCAATACCAGCATCAGTAATTTTCTTAGCGATATCTGCAGTAACTAATTCATCAGGATGAACAATCACTTCATTTGTTTCTGGATGACGGATTGTTTCTTTAGAATAACGACCTTCAATACGTTCAATGAACGGTTCAATCATTTCTGTACCTTCTCTGATATCAGAAACAAGTAAACCACGGTCAGTACCACAATCTTCCTCACGAACAATAACATCTTGAGCAACGTCAACAAGTCGACGAGTAAGATAACCTGAATCGGCAGTTTTAAGTGCAGTATCGGCAAGACCTTTACGAGCACCGTGAGTAGAAATGAAGTATTCTAACACTGTTAAACCTTCACGGAATGATGAAGTGATTGGCAATTCAATAATCTCACCAGAAGGTGCAGCCATAAGTCCACGCATACCTGCTAACTGTGTAAAGTTAGATGCGTTACCACGGGCACCTGAGTCACTCATCATGAAGATTGGGTTTGTTTCTTCAAGTGATCCCATTAGTTCGTTTTGAATTTGATCTTTGGCATCTGTCCAAATTTCAATAACTGCGTTGTAACGTTCGAAATCAGTGATTAAACCACGATTGAATTGTTTCGTTACTTTATCTACTAATTTTTCATGTTCGTCTAAAATATCTTGTTTATCTGGTAATACTACAATATCAGATACACCAACAGTGATACCTGCTTTAGATGAGAACTTGAATCCTAAGTCTTTCATTCTGTCTAACATCATTGACGTGTCCGTAATGCTGAAACGGTTAAAGACTTCTGCAATAATATTTCCTAAGAAATTCTTATTGAAAGGTTTGATTAACGGTTGTTCATCGAAGTAAGCTTTTAAGCCTTCTTCCCCAATTTCATTAGGTGCAATGAAATATTTTTCAGGTGTTTTATTTTCTAAGTTCGTTTGTGTTGGTTCATTGATATATGCAAATGAATCTGGAATGATTTCATTGAATATTACTTTACCAACTGAAGTTAGTAAGATTTTTTTATTTTGTTCTTCAGTGAAAGTAGGGTTGTTAAATGATCCCGCATGTACACCAATACGTGAATGTAAATGAACATAGCCATTTGCATACGCTTTTAGCACTTCGTTTGTATCATTATAAATCGTACCTGTATTCACTGCTTCTTTACGCTCTAAAGTAAGGTAATAGTTACCTAATACCATATCTTGTGATGGTGTAACTACTGGTTTACCATCTTTAGGGTTCAAGATGTTTTGCGCAGCTAACATTAACATACGTGCTTCAGCTTGAGCTTCTTTAGATAATGGTACGTGAACAGCCATTTGGTCACCATCAAAATCGGCATTGTATGCCGTTGTAGCTAATGGGTGTAGACGAATCGCACGACCTTCAACAAGTGTAGGTTCAAATGCTTGAATACCTAATCTATGAAGTGTAGGTGCACGGTTTAAAAGAACTGGATGTTCTTTAATAACGTCTTCTAATACGTCCCATACTTCATCGTCCATACGCTCAATTTTACTTTTCGCATTTTTAATGTTTGTAGCAATTTCACGTTGTACTAATTCTTTCATTATGAAAGGTTTGAATAGCTCGAGCGCCATTTCTTTAGGTAGTCCACATTGATACATTTTCAAGTTTGGTCCAACTGCAATAACTGAACGACCTGAATAATCCACACGTTTACCTAATAAGTTTTGACGGAAACGACCTTGTTTACCTTTTAACATATGTGAAAGAGATTTTAACGGACGGTTACCTGGTCCAGTTACTGGACGACCACGACGACCATTATCAATAAGGGCATCTACAGCCTCTTGTAACATACGTTTTTCGTTTTGAACGATGATGCCAGGAGCACCAAGATCTAATAAACGTTTTAAACGATTGTTACGGTTGATGACACGACGATATAAATCATTTAAATCACTTGTTGCAAAACGGCCCCCATCTAATTGAACCATTGGTCTAATTTCAGGTGGGATAATTGGAAGTACGTCTAAAATCATCCAAGCTGGATTATTACCAGAATGTCTAAATGATTCAACAACTTCTAAACGTTTAATTGCACGTGTCAATCTTTGACCAGTAGCTGATTCTAATTCATCACGTAAATGTTTAAGTTCAGCATCTAAGTCGATTTCTTCAAGTAATTCTTTAATACCTTCAGCGCCCATTTTAGCAGTAAATTTACCTGGGAATTTATCGTAGTAATCTCTAAATTCAGCTTCAGATAATAATGTCTTTTTCTCTAATCCTGTTGGACCTGGATTAACAACAACGTATGAAGCAAAATAAATAACTTCTTCTAACGCTCTTGGTGACATGTCTAATAATAGACCCATACGACTTGGAATACCTTTGAAGTACCAAATGTGAGATACCGGCGCAGCTAATTCAATGTGACCCATTCTTTCACGGCGCACTTTAGATTTAGTTACTTCTACACCACATCTGTCACAAACCATGCCTTTGTAACGTACACGTTTGTATTTACCACAACTACATTCCCAGTCTTTTGTAGGTCCAAATATTCTTTCACAGAATAGACCATCTTTTTCTGGTTTTAAAGTACGATAGTTTATTGTTTCTGGCTTTTTAACCTCACCAAAAGACCACGAACGGATTTTTTCAGGTGAAGCAAGTCCTATTTTCATATAATGGAAATTATTTACATCAATCAAGGAGCCTACCTCCTTCAATTTAGATTAGCTGTGCAAATTGATTGATTGCTCTATATTAATAACGAAATATTCCGTGTAGAGCGTGCACAATCAAGCACACATCTCTTCACGGCATATTCATTTATAAACTTAAATGCAATTAGTCTGTAAGTTCTTTTTGTGATTCTGGTGCATCTTTTTGTTGAAGATCCACTTTACGTTCAACTACGTCATCATCTTCAGTATCTTGCATGTCAATTTCATTGTCATGCTCGTCCATAATTTTAACGTCTAATCCTAAACTTTGTAATTCTTTCATCAATACGCGGAATGATTCAGGAACACCTGGTTTAGTAATATTTTCACCTTTAACAATAGATTCATATGTTTTCACACGACCTACTGTATCATCAGATTTGTACGTTAAGATTTCTTGAAGTGTATATGCGGCACCGTATGCTTCAAGTGCCCATACTTCCATTTCACCGAAACGTTGTCCACCAAATTGTGCTTTACCACCAAGTGGTTGTTGCGTTACTAATGAATATGGTCCAGTTGAACGTGCGTGTAATTTATCGTCAACCATGTGTGCAAGTTTCAGCATGTACATAACGCCGACTGAAATTCTGTTATCGAATGGTTCACCCGTACGTCCATCGTATAATACTGTCTTACCATCACGTGCCATACCAGCTTCTTCAATTGTTGACCATACGTCTTCATCACTCGCACCATCAAATACTGGCGATGCAACATGAATACCTAAGTTTTTAGCAGCCATACCTAAGTGTAGCTCTAATACTTGTCCGATATTCATACGTGATGGAACACCTAGTGGGTTCAACATGATATCGATTGGTGTACCATCTGGTAGATAAGGCATGTCTTCTTCAGGAACAAGTTTAGAAATGACACCCTTGTTACCATGACGACCACACATTTTGTCCCCTACGTGAATTTTACGTTTTTGAACGATATAAACACGAACTAATTGGTTAACACCTGGAGATAATGTATCGTCTCCTTCTTCACGGTTAAAGACTTTAACATCTAGAACAATACCACCTGCACCATGAGGTACGCGTAATGATGTATCACGAACTTCACGTGCTTTTTCACCAAAAATCGCATGCAGTAAACGTTCTTCTGCAGTTAATTCTGTTACACCTTTAGGCGTTACTTTACCGACTAAAATGTCACCATCATTAACTTCAGCACCGACGTATACAATACCACGGTCATCTAAGTTCTTAAGTGCACTATCAGAAACGTTAGGGATATCACGAGTAATTTCTTCAGGTCCTAGTTTCGTATCACGCGCTTCTGATTCATACTCTTCAATATGAATAGAAGTATATACATCATCTTTAACTAGGCGTTCACTCATGATTACAGCATCCTCATAGTTGTAACCGTCCCAAGTCATGAAACCTACAACTACGTTTCTTCCTAATGCCATTTCACCAAGTTCCATTGAAGGACCATCGGCTAATATTTCGCCTTTAGCCACTACGTCACCAGAAGTAACGATAGGTCTTTGGTTATAACATGTACCTGTATTTGAACGCTTGAATTTAGCTAATGGGTAGCGATCTAGTTCACCTTCGTATTCTTGACCATCTTCCTCAATAAGTTGACGAACAAGAATTTCATTAGATTCAACGTGTTCAACACGGCCTTTACGTTTTGCAACAATCGCTGCACCAGAGTCACGTGCTGCCACGTGCTCCATACCTGTACCTACAAATGGTGATTCTGGATTCATCAATGGCACTGCTTGACGTTGCATGTTTGCACCCATCAATGCACGGTTAGAGTCATCGTTTTCTAAGAAAGGAATACATGCTGTCGCAGCAGAAACAACTTGTTTAGGTGAAACGTCCATGTAGTCCATTTTTTCTTTAGCCATAACTGTGTTATTACCACGGAAACGACAAACAACTTCATCCGCTGTGAAACGTCCATTTTCGTCTAATGTAGAGTTTGCTTGTGCAACAACATAGCTATCCTCTTCATCAGCTGTTAAATAGTCAATTTGATCAGTAATTGCATTCGTTTCAAGATCCACTTTACGATAAGGTGTTTCAATAAAACCGAATTCATTCACACGTGCATAACTAGATAACGAGTTGATAAGTCCAATGTTTGGACCCTCAGGTGTTTCAATTGGACACATACGGCCATAGTGAGAGTAGTGAACGTCACGTACTTCCATTTGCGCACGTTCACGTGTTAAACCACCAGGTCCAAGTGCTGATAAACGACGTTTATGTGTTAACTCAGCTAATGGGTTAGCTTGGTCCATGAATTGAGATAATTGTGAACTACCAAAGAATTCTTTAATAGATGCAATTACAGGACGAATATTGATTAATTGTTGTGGTGTTACAGAATCTGTGTCTTGAATAGACATTCTTTCACGTACAACACGTTCCATTCTTGATAAACCAATACGGAATTGGTTTTGTAATAATTCACCTACTGAACGTAGACGACGATTACCAAGATGGTCAATATCATCTGTAAATCCAATACCACTTAATAAGTTAAAGAAGTAAGACATTGAAGCAATGATATCAGCTGGTGTAATACATTTCACTTCTGAATCAGGGAATGCATTACCAATCACTGTAGTTGTACGTCCTTCTTCATCGTTAGGGACATAAACTTTAATAGATTGAATTTCAACTGGTTCATCAATCACTGTACCTTCTAATTCAAAGACTTCACTGTTAGCATTTGCTTCAAGTACATCCATGATTTCGTCAAGATTACGACGATCAAGTACTGTACCTTCTTCAGCTACAATTTCACCTGTTTCAGTATTAACAATTGGTTCTGCTAATTTTTGATTAAACAAGCGATGTTTTAAATGAAGTTTTTTGTTTGCTTTGTAACGACCTACACTTGCTAAGTCATAACGTTTCGGATCAAAGAAACGAGAATATAAAAGACTCTTAGCATTTTCAACTGTAGGTGGTTCACCAGGGCGTAAACGCTCATAGATTTCTAAAAGCGCTTGATCTGTAGTTTCTGTACCATCTTTTTCTAAAGTATTACGTAAGTACTCATTGTCACCTAAAAGATCAACGATTTCTTGATCAGTTGAGAAACCTAAAGCACGTAATAATACTGTTAATGGTAATTTTCTAGTTCTATCGATACGTACGTAAACAACATCTTTTGCATCTGTTTCATATTCTAACCATGCACCACGGTTTGGAATAATTGTAGCATCGAAGTTGGTACGACCATTTTTATCTAGTTTTTCATTGAAGTATACGGATGGCGAACGAACTAATTGTGAAACGATTACACGTTCAGCACCGTTAATTACGAATGTACCTGTATCTGTCATTAATGGGAAATCACCCATAAACACTTCTTGCTCTTTCACTTCGCCAGTTTCCTTGATAATCAAACGTACTTTTACACGTAGAGGTGCAGAATACGTTGTATCACGGTTCTTGGATTCTTCTAAATCATATTTCGGTTCTCCAAGTCTGTAATCTACAAACTCTAAAGATAGATTACCTGTGAAATCTTCAATCGGAGAAATGTCTCTAAACATTTCTAATAAACCTTCTTCTAAGAACCAATCGTAAGACTTAGTTTGAATCTCAATTAAATTCGGTAATTCTAATACCTCTGAAATTCTCGCATAGTTTCTACGTTTACGATGTCTTCCATATTGGACAAATTGACCTGCCAAACAGATTCACCCCTCAAAAATTGCGTGTTTTACTTTTACTAAATCACCAAATATAATTAGACAAAAAGAAAACGGTAGCATACTCATGACACCATTTTCTATTTCACCTTATATACATTGTTAATTTATACGTAAAAGTACACACTTATTGAACATAAATTTTTACATTCTATTACTATATCAGAATACAGCTGTTTAATCAACCTTTTACACTTCTTAAAATGTAGTAGCCTTTGCGCTTATCTAATATTTCCACGTTATTGAATGTATCTTGCATTTTATTCTTCGCTGATGGCATACCTTGCTTTTTTTGAATAACAACATAAAGGGCGCCACCCTGTTTTAATTTACTTTTTGCATCCTCTAAAATACTATGAACGACTTGCTTACCTGCTCTAATCGGTGGATTAGTCAGCACAAAATCATACGTGTTATCTTCTACTTGTGATAGACCATCACTTTCTTTTATTTCAGCATTATCTATGCGGTTTCGCTTTTTGTTTTTTCTTGATAATGATAGTGCACGTTGATTGACATCAACCATTGTCACCTCATGATGTGGGGAAACCTTTGCAATCATTAAACCGATAGGGCCATAGCCACAACCTACATCTATAATTTTTTTCGTGGGACCAGGGGGATATGCTTTCAAAAAAGTTTTCACCAATAAATCAGAACCAAAATCTATTTTACCTTTGGAAAATACACCTGAATCTGTAACTAGTTCTAAATCATGGTTATCGTAGGAGTACGTAAAAAGCAATTCATCACTTTCTACTTCAGGATTTTCATCATAGTAATGACTCATGACACACCTCTTTAATCTAATTATTCTTAGATTAATACTATACCCATTTAATATAGGTATAGATCAAATAAGATAAAACCCCGTTATATGGATAACGGGGTTTTCATTTCTCAAAGATATCAGACTGTCCTAAGTGTTTAATCTCAACGTACCGAAGTAGTTGATGCATTAAGCAACACAAACAATCTTCAATATATAATTATAAACTGTTAGCCAGCTAGAATTATTTTAATTCTACTGTAGCGCCAACTTCTTCTAATGCTTCTTTAAGTTTTTCAGCTTCTTCTTTAGGTAGAGCTTCTTTGATTACTTTAGGAGCTCCGTCAACTAATTCTTTAGCGTCTTTTAATCCTAAGCCAGTAGCTTCTTTAACAGCTTTAACGACTTTGATTTTAGATGATCCAGCTGAAGTTAATTCAACATCGAAATCAGTTTTTTCAGCTTCAGCGTCTCCGCCACCAGCTGCGCCTGCTGCTGCTACTGGAGCTGCTGCAGTTACACCAAATTCTTCTTCAATTGCTTTTACTAAGTCGTTTAATTCTAAAACTGACATTTCTTTAATTGCTTCAATGATTTGTTCTTGATTAGCCATTTTTAATATTCCTCCATTAATTTTAATTAGTTTATGCGCAATTATTCAGCGCTTTCTTCTTTTGATTCTTTGTCTTCTCCAACAGCTTTAACTGCATAAGCGAAGTTGCGTACTGGAGCTTGTAGTACTGATAATAGCATAGAAACAAGACCGTCGTGTGATGGTAAAGTACCAACAGTGTTAACTTCTTCAGCAGAAATAACATTGCCTTCCATAACACCTGTTTTAATTTCTAATGCTTGATGATCTTTTGCAAATCCTGCGATAACTTTTGCTGGAGCAACAACATCTTCTGTTGAAGTAGCAACTGCAGTAGGACCTACTAAGAATTCATCTAAACCGTCAATACCAGCTTGTTGAGCTGCACGGCGAACCATAGTGTTTTTCAATACTTTGTATTCAACACCAGCTTCACGTAATTGCGAACGTAATTCAGTTACTTCAGCAACGCTTAGACCACGATAGTCAACGATAACTGTAGATACTGAGTTTTTAAGTTGTTCAGCAATAATATCAACTTCTTGTTTTTTTGCATCGATGATTGCAGACATTTAGACACCTCCATAGATTTTAGTTTGGTGCTTTTAATTTTGAATTTCTGTTGGTTGACGTTTGTCAGTTCCTCAGATTATTCAATAAAAAAAGCACTTTCTACCCGTGGCAAAAAGTGCTTGAAAGATCTAAAATCTTCACGTTCAAGTCAATTTTAGCCTCGGTAGGATCAAATTTTAAGTTATTTCTAACTCCTACTGTCTTAGGTAAAATAATACATTAACCAATATAACTAAATTAATGTACAATGTCAATATTTTTTAAAGACTGGAAGTAAAAACTTCCAGTCTTATATATATTTATTTATAAATTAAAGTTTAAAGCTTGAAGTATCAACTTTAACACCAGGACCCATTGTTGTAGTTACAGCAACAGATTTGAAGTACGTACCTTTAGCTGAAGCTGGTTTTGCTTTAGTTAATACGTCTTGTAAAGTTCTAAAGTTTTCAACAAGTTTGTCAGTATCAAATGATGTTTTACCAATTGATGCGTGAACAATACCTGATTTTTCAGCACGATATTCTACTTTACCTGCTTTGATTTCTTCAACAGCTTTTTTAACGTCCATAGTTACTGTGCCAGTTTTAGGGTTAGGCATTAAACCTTTAGGTCCTAATACGCGACCAAGTTTACCAACTTCGCCCATCATGTCTGGAGTAGCTACTACTACATCAAAGTCAAACCAACCTTGTTGGATTTTTTCTACATATTCGCCTTCACCAACGAAATCAGCACCTGCTGCTTCAGCTTCTGCTGCTTTGTCTCCTTTAGCGAACACTAATACACGTTGTGATTTACCAGTACCGTTTGGAAGCACTACTGCTCCACGGATTTGTTGATCATTTTTACGTGTATCAATACCTAAACGGAATGCTACTTCAACTGATGCATCAAAGTTAGCAATATTTGTTTCTTTAGCTAGTTCAACAGCTTCTTGAACATTATAGTGTTTCAAGCGGTCGATTTTGCTAGCTGCTTCTTGATATCTTTTGCTTTTTTTAGCCATTTCATGTTCCTCCTTTAGTGGTTTTAGCGGAATTTCCTCCCACATTTACTTGCTTTCACAAGTTAAGAGCAGATAACAGTGAGGTCAAAATTGTATTTTATCTTAGGAATTAAGATTCCTTAATAAATGACATTTCTCCTCATATTACGACAATATTGAACGCTGTCATCATGTTTGTCATTTCTGTCATCTGCTTCTATCGTCAATCTATGTTTTCATTACTAATTTATATTATTGAACTGTGATACCCATACTACGAGCAGTACCTTCGATAATACGCATAGCTGCTTCTTCGTCTGCAGCATTTAAATCTTGCATTTTTTGGTTTGCAATTTCACGTACTTGATCTTTAGTTACTGTAGCAACTTTTGTCTTATTAGGTTCGCCTGAACCTTTTTCAACGCCTGCTGCTTTTTTAAGTAGTACTGGAGCCGGTGGTGTTTTTGTAATAAATGTAAATGAACGATCTTCATAAACACTAATTTCTACCGGAATAATTAAACCTGCATCTTCTTGTGTACGTGCGTTGAATTCCTTACAGAATCCCATAATATTCACACCTGCTTGACCTAATGCCGGACCAACTGGTGGTGCTGGATTTGCTTTACCTGCAGGAATTTGTAATTTAACAACTTTTTCTACTTTTTTAGCCACGATGTGCACCTCCTTGATATCGTGATGTGGTCACAGGACTCAGTTTTGTCCTCCCACTCTTCTACATTTCGTGACGAAATGAACGCTCTATGAGCGCGACCACAGTATTATAACATTAATACATTTCATAAATCAATGGTAACGTGTAACTTTTTTTATAGAACCCCTTATCATTTTAATGATTAGGGGTTCTTAATGCATGAGCTTTAGCTCAGGTATTCCTTAATCTGAATCATTTTAATGATTAGGGGTTCTTAATGCATGAGCTTTAGCTCAGGTATTCCTTAATCTGAATCATTTTAATGATTAGGGGTTCTTAATGCATGTAAAGTAATACTTCTTGCTTTAGCAAGTTTAGTATTACTTATGCAAGTGCGCTTACACTTGTATCCCTTTAGAGTTTTTCCACTTGGTCAAACTCTACTTCTACGGGTGTTTCTCTACCAAACATGTCTACAAGAACTGTAAGTTTGAATTTATCAGCTTCAATTTCTTGAACTTCACCAACTTGGTTCGCAAATGGTCCTGATTTAATTCTCACTTGTTCACCTAAGTCGATTTGAACATCAATCGTTTTTTCTTTCATGCCCATTTGTTTAAGGATGAAACGTGCCTCTTCAGGAAGTAATGGATTGGGTTTTGATCCTGCACCAGCTGAACCAACAAAACCTGTTACACCAGGTGTATTTCTTACGATGTACCAAGATTCATCAGTCATTACTAACTCGACTAATACATAACCAGGGAATGTTTTTTTAGTTAATGTTTTGGCTTTGCCATCTTTAACTTGTGTTTCTTCCTCTTCTGGTATAACAACTCTGAATATTTGCTCAGTCATATTCATAGATTCAACACGTTTTTCTAAATTCTTTTTCACTTTATTCTCATAACCAGAATAAGTATGCACAGCATACCAACGCTTTGCGCCAACTTCTTCAGACATGTCGTCACTCCTATCTATTTGATTAACTCTATAATTCTACCAATTCCTAAGTCTAAGGCATAGAAGAATACCAAGAAAAATACTACTGTAGCTACAACAATGACTGTGTATTTAAATAATTCTTCTTTCGTTGGCCAACTTGTCTTTTCCATTTCTGACTTTACGCCTTGGAAGAAATTCTCTTTTTTAGCCATCTATAAGACCTCCGTATATTTCGTTATTCCTTATTTGCTTATTCCATACAACAAATCAAGCAAATACAATACTCTCAACTTAATTGGAAGGGCATATTTACTCAATTGAAAACTTTAATATGTCGTTTTGTTATTTTGATTCTTTGTGCAACGTATGCGCGTTACATCTTGGACAATACTTCTTTAATTCAAGCCTAGATGCAAGATTGCTTTGCTTGGGAACGTTATAATTTCGATTACCACACACTTCACAATTTAATGGCACTTTTTTCATTAGCCTTCCCCTAACTCATTATAATACCAATCTACTATACATAACTTCTGAGTCAATTGTCAATCGGCAATCGTGTATTAATACGCGATTAGCTTTTCGTTCAGACGATTATTATATATAATAAAACAGCTTTATTCTTCATTTTCTAAAAAACGTCTTAATTTCATTTTACAACGATGTATCGCATTGTAAACCACTTTGATTCGTATATTTAATATTCCAGCAATTTCTTTGGGCTTGTAATCATTCAATAGATAGCTCATGATACTTTGTTCTAATGTCGTTAACTTCATTATCCCCTGTTGAAGTTGCGTTCCCGCTTCTAAAGACAATATATATTTATCGAGTGGATAATTTGTTTTACTATATTCATAATCAACTATAAATTCATTAATAAGCATCGACTGTCGCTCATAGCCATACAATTTTTTACGGATATAATCATTTTTCACATTCTTAATCACACGATTGACATAATGCTCAATTGGTGTCGCGTCTGTAAAATCAAATTTTTTAAAAGCGTAATATAGCTTGATTAGCACTTCTTGACACAAATCTGCTTGGTCATTTGGATGTATAGAAAAATGATATAGCCGCTTACGAATCATCGGCGTTAAGACATTAAAAATATCAGGTATATTGATCGACTGTCTTATTGCTGTATGCTTGGTAGATGTGACATTTTGATTAAGGTGGTGTTTTGTCATTACTGATGTCCTTTCCTTGAAGTATAGAAAGATTACAGTAATTGCACTTCAAAAATCAAACGCCAATAAATCAGTTAATGATTATCCCCTCGTCTTAGCTTTTCAAATTCTTCAAGTATTTCATTTGAAAGCTCAATACGTGTTCTAGGTTTTTGTTCATTAAATCCATCTAGCTTTTTCGATACGGCAACTTCATTTTCTCTTAAGTCTCTCCACATCTCTCTTGAAGAAACACGATATGCTCCAGCTCCGAAGATGGCATGCTGCTCACTCATGTCGCTGGTAACTACTGTGATATGTCTCGTATGCTTATCATATAAGTCATATACATAGCGTTCGATATAACTATCTGCAGTTTCTTTTTCTTTTGTGAATATCGTTTTAACACCATGATACATATATTCAGTGGGCGCACCAGCTTGTTCATAGGCGTCAAACACACAGACAACTTCGTTCGCAATCACTGCATTATAATTCGCTATAGCAATGAGCAATTGTTCTCGTGCTTCTTCAAGATTATCTTGTGCAATACGACTCAACTCCTGCGATTGTCCAATCATATTATATCCATCAATGATTAAATAACGATCCTTCATGCCTTATCTCCAATATCGTGACGTTTACGGAACACTTCATACATCATCAGACTTGCTGCTACAGAAGCATTAAGACTGTTAACATGACCTACCATTGGAATGTTAATATAGAAATCGCATTTTTCTTTAACTAAACGACTCATGCCTTGTCCTTCACTGCCTATGACAATGACTAATGGCATTGCTGCATCCATTTCTCTATAGTCAGTTGAATTTTCTGCTTCAGTACCAACAACCCAATAGCCGTTATCTTTTAATGTTTCAATCGTCTGAGCTAAATTTGTCACTCTCATGACAGGTATATGTTGAATGGCACCTGTAGATGCTTTAGCAACTGTTTGCGTTAATGCTACTGAACGCCTCTTAGGAATGATGACTCCGTCAACGCCTGACGCATCTGCAGTCCTTAAGATAGAGCCTAGATTATGTGGGTCCTCTAAACCATCCAAAATCAGCACCGTCGATAACTTATCTTGCTCTTTTTGCTGCGCAACAAATGCATCGAAATCAGCATATTCATACGGTGCAATATATGCAGCAATGCCTTGATGCGGTGAATCTGATAGCCCATCTATTTTAGATTTCGGCACGGATTGTACTATTATTTTATTACTATTTGCTAATTTTAAAATTTCATTGATTTGACCTTTTTTAATTGTATCCTGTATCAGTATTTTATTAATCGTATGCCCTGAGATAATTGCTTCTTTTACTGCATGTCGACCAACGATTACAATCTCTTCCATAGTATCCCTACCTTTCATCTACAATTTGCACAATTTGTTCTAATAATTCCTTTAGACGTTCTTGTTCTTTTTCTAAGTATAGATAGCCTATGACCGCTTCTAGGCCAGAACTTTTTCTATATGTTTGGATGTCTGTATTTTTAGCTTTAGTATAACTTTTAGCATTTCTACCTCGACGCACAATATCTTGTTCCGCTTCAGTAAACCACTCATTTTCCATTAATAACTCTAATGTGCGCGCCTGGCTTTTAGCTGAAACATAGCGCTTTGCTTCTTGATGCAGACGATTAGGTTTTGCTTTTAATTTTAAAACGATATACGCCCGTACATGTTGATCTAAAACAGCATCACCCATGTACGCAAGCGTCAACGGGTTCAATAATTTATTATCCATATTAACCACGTTTAAATCTCACACCTTGTGGTGTATCTTCTAATATAATGTTTTGTTCTTTCAATTGGTCACGTATTTCGTCTGCGCGAGCAAAATCTTTTTCTTTTCTCGCATTATTTCGTTCTTCAATTAATGCTTCAACTTCTTCATCTAATAGTGCTTCACTGTCTTTACCTTTTAAAGGTACGCCTAATACATCACTAAAGATTTGATAGACTTCTTTAAAGTGTGCAATTACTTTCGTGGATGTTGTATTTTCCAACACATATTTATTGGCCAATTTGGCTAAGTCATACCATGCTGTGATTGCATTTGCTGTATTAAAATCATCATTCATAACCATTTCAAATTGTTTTAAAATGCTATCAATTTCAGTTATATAGTTACTTTGATCTTCAATATCTGTAGCGATTGCCTCGCGTTCTTCAATCGCTTGGTAACTATTGCGTACACGTTCCAAACCGCTTTTAGCTGCTTCAACAAGTTCCATATTATAGTTGATTGGACTTCTATAGTGCACACTAATCATGAAAAAGCGTAATACATCTGGATCAATTTGTTTAATGATATCGTGTACCAAGACAAAATTACCTAATGATTTACTCATTTTTTCATTATCTATGTTTATGAAGCCATTGTGCATCCAATAGTTCGCAAATGGCGCGTGGTTATGCGCTTCTGATTGTGCTATTTCATTTTCATGGTGTGGGAATTGTAAATCTGTACCACCTGCGTGAATATCAATCGTGGAACCCAATTCATGAAAGGCCATAACAGAACATTCAATATGCCATCCAGGTCTACCTTTACCAAATGGACTTTCCCAACTAATTTCTCCTGGTTTAGCTTGCTTCCATAAAGTGAAATCTAATGCGTCTTCTTTCTGTTCGCCTTGTTCAATGCGTGCACCAACTTTTAAATCATTTAAAGATTGATGACTTAGCTTGCCATAATCATCAAATTTACGTGTCCTGAAATAAACATCGCCGCCGCTTTCATATGCATAACCTTCATCAACGAGCTCTTTTATAAATTTAATGATGTCATCCATATGATTCATAACACGTGGATTTGATGTTGCTTTTTTTACATTTAATGCACCCACATCTTCATAAAACGCATCAATGTAACGATTAGCTATCGTTTCAACTGACTCATCTAATTCTTTTGAACGCTTAATTAATTTGTCATCAACGTCTGTAAAATTTGATACATATATGACTTCATAGCCTTGGTATTCAAAATATCTTCTTACAACATCGTAGTTTATAGCTGGTCTTGCATTACCAATATGAATATAATTATATACAGTTGGTCCACAAACATACATTTTAACTTTACCAGGTTCAATTGGTTCGAACGTCTCTTTTTGACGTGTTAATGTATTATATAATGTAATCATCTTGTATCTCTCCATTTCTTGTTTTCTCAAGTTGTTTTTCAAGTTCTTTTAATTGCTCATAAATTGGGTCAGGTAAATTGCGATGATCAAATGTTTTTCCAATCCGTCTGCCGTCTTGTTTCACAATATGTCCCGGGATGCCAACTACTGTTGAGTAGCTAGGAACTGAGTTAAGCACGACTGAATTAGCGCCAATATTTACATTCGAATTGATTGTAATATTACCCAACACTTTTGCGCCCGCAGCAATAAGTACATTATCTCCTATATCAGGATGACGTTTCCCTTTTTCTTTACCCGTACCACCTAAAGTAACGCCTTGATATATTGTGACATTGTCACCAATACGACATGTTTCTCCAATGACTACCCCCATGCCATGGTCTATGAATAAACGTCTACCAATTTGGGCACCTGGATGAATTTCAATTCCTGTAAAAAAGCGCGTAACTTGAGAAATTAACCTCGCTAATACATATTTTTTCTTTTTATATAGTTCATGCGCTATCAAATGACTCCACACAGCATGTACACCTGCATAAGAAGTAACCACTTCTAGTGTAGTACGAGCTGCAGGATCTTGTTCAAACACCATATTCACATCATCTTTGATTCTTTTCAAAATTCTAAACAAGGTTGCTACCTCCTTATAACAAAAGCACCTCTAACTCAGTTGTTAGAGGTGCTTTTGCACGGTTCCACTCTTATTTTATATAAGCAATTACTTAAATCAAATCCTATAGCTGATTGATATTCAGTATATCCCTTATAAGTCTCATTAAAGGTTATTAAGTTATGTACCACAAAGGTGCATTCTGTAATTTAGGTGATGTGCTCACAGCAACCGCACACTCTCTTGGCACCATCCATCACATACTAATCCTTTGATGATTTCAATGTTAATCATAGGGTGTTTATTGTAATTTTTCAAGTGTTATCTATTTAACACAACCTTTACAATTTACAGCACCTATTTATACATATTTTTTTAAACGTGCTAACACTTTATCTTTACCTAGCACTTCAATTGTATTTGGTAGTTCTGGTCCGTGCATTTGACCAGTAACAGCGACACGGATAGGCATAAATAATTGTTTACCTTTAATTCCCGTTTCTTTTTGAACTTCTTTTATTGTTTTTTTAATTTCAGTAGCTTCGAATGGTTCAAGTGCTTCTAATTTACCGTATAAATGATTCATCAATTCAGGTACCTGTTCACCTGCGATAACTTCTTGTTCATCATCACCTAAAATTTGCTCATCACGGAAAAATAGCTCTGATAATGGTACGATTTCTCCAGCATAACTCATTTCTTTTTGATAAAGCGCAACAAGTTTGCGTCCCCAATCTAAATCCGCTTCAGTTGGATGTTCAGGAAGTAATTCAGCTTTAACTAAATGTGGTAGCGCTAATTCAAATACAGTTTCAGTATCTTTTTGTTTCATATATTGGTTGTTAACCCATGCGAGTTTTTGTTTATCGAAAAATGCAGGTGATTTAGATAAACGTTTTTCATCAAAGATTTTAATGAAATCTTCTTTAGAATAAATTTCATCTTCGCCTTCTGGTGACCAACCTAATAATGTAATAAAGTTAAATAACGCTTCAGGTAAATAACCTAAATCACGATATTGCTCAATAAATTGTAGAATCTGTCCATCACGTTTACTTAATTTCTTGCGTTCTTCATTTACAATAAGCGACATATGTGCGAATCTTGGTGCTTCCCAACCAAATGTTTCATAAATCATTAATTGTTTCGGTGTGTTTGAAATATGATCATCACCACGAATAACATCAGAAATTTCCATATAGTGGTCATCAATTGCTACCGCAAAGTTATAGGTTGGTACGCCATCTTTTTTAACAATAACCCAATCGCCCATGTTATTAGAGTCGAATGAAATTTCACCCTTAACCATATCATCAAACGCAAATGTTGTATCTTTTGGTACACGGAAACGTATTGAAGGTTGACGACCTTCCGCTTCAAATTGTTGACGTTCTTCTTCAGTTAAATGGGCATGTTTACCACCGTAACGCGGCATTTCTCCACGTTCAATTTGCTGTTGGCGTTCTTCTTCTAATTCGTCTTCAGTCATATAACATTTATATGCTTTGTCTTCATCTAACAATTGTTGAATAAGTGGATTATAAATTTCAGCACGCTCAGATTGACGATACGGTCCATAACCTTTATCTTTATCTACTGATTCATCCCACTCAATACCTAACCATTTTAAGTTATCAAATTGTGATGACTCTCCGTCTTCTAAATTACGTTTACTATCTGTATCTTCAATACGAATTACAAAATCACCATCATAATGTTTAGCAAATAAATAGTTGAATAATGCAGTTCTTGCATTACCGATATGCAAATATCCTGTTGGACTAGGTGCGTATCTCACTCTTACACGATCACTCATTATGTTCACTCCCGTTTTATTAAATTAATTTTAATTTTTTCAAAAAGCGCTATTAAATTGACAAGACCTTGATGAACGCAATAAATAAGCCGAACGCGTGTCTCTTATCTACTTGTAGTCCATAAGGAAAATAACGCTCAACTATGAATAAGTTTATAATTTATCGCTTATTAATCATACCACAGCTTATCATTTTTAAAAGTATCTCTTGTCAAAGTTATCTACTTTGCCCACACATTTTTTATAATATGTCAAAGCAATTTTAGAAATACAATTTCGCTATCTATTGTAGCACTTTAGCTACTAATATGATATTGCCATGCTTAAATTTTTAATCCGAACTTCTAGATTTTAAATTCAAAAAGGGTTCATACAAAACGATAACGAAACACGCTACAGTTTCACATGAAACCCCTTGCCTTAATTTATTTTTTTCGCAAAAATAATTCTACCCGAAGACGTTTGCAATAAGCTAATAACTTCTAAATCGATATGTTCTCCAATATGTTTCTTAGCGTTATCAACAACAACCATTGTGCCATCATCTAAATAGCCAACCGCTTGTCCAGATTCTTTACCCATTTTTGTGAGTAACAAACTGAATCGGTCTCCTTGATGTACGGACGGTTTAATTGCTTCAGATAAGTCGTTTACGTTAAGTGCCTGTATACCTTGCACATGGCATACTTTATTTAAATTAAAATCTGTTGTAATAATGTGCGCTCTGAAATGTTGCGCTAATTTAATTAACATTGCATCTATATCACTATGTGTTTTCGTTGGATGGACAATTCTAGTTGGATGATCTGTATCATATAATGAATTTAATATGTCTAATCCTCGTTGGCCTTTTTCGCGTTTTACACTATCATTCGCATCTGCAACGACTTGAAGTTCATTAATAACACCTTGTGGTATCAATATTTCACCATCAATAAATCCACATTCTATAATATCCAAGATACGTCCATCTATAATAGCACTTGTATCAATGATTTTGGGAACGGCATTACGTGCATTGATTGACATAGAACGCGCCATATTTTCCGGTAAGAAAAGTAACATTTCGTCACGTTTACGCAAACCAAATTGAAAACCAAAGTATCCTAAAATAATCGTGATAATGATTGGCACAAAATGATTAATTACGTTATTGCCAATAATTTGGAATATAAAAGAGACCATAACTGAAATGAGTAACCCTATCATTAGTCCGATTGTAGCAAATAAAATTTCCACTGCACTTTGGCGCATAATAGTTCGTTCTAATTCTTTTAAAGCAAGTGTTATTTTCTTAATAAACCAACCAAAGATTAAAAAGAAAATGATGATTCCTAGTAATCCATTAAAGTAAGTATTTGTTAATAGCGGTAAATTACCTAATCCTATATCATTAAAGATTTCAGGTAAGAGGTACACACCTAAACTTGCGCCTAATATGATATAGCACAAGATAACAATAAGTCTTATTACGTTCACAGGTTAACGCTCCTTTCTTTTGAAAATTATTTCACCTTTGATTTTTAAATTTAACTCATCTTGAATCATTAATGTTTTGTTAATGCATATTTTAGAGCTTCATGGACATTTTTAACACCTATTACTTTTATACCTTCAGGAAATTGCCATCCACCTATATTTGATTCTGGTATAACAACGCGTTTAAAACCTAACTTCTCAGCTTCTTGCACACGTTGTTCTATTCGAGAAACACGCCTCACTTCACCAGTAAGACCTACCTCACCTATGAAACAATCTAGGCCATCTACGGTTAAATCTTTAAAGCTAGAAGCCGTTGCTATGATTATACCTAAGTCTACGGCTGGTTCAGTAAGCCTCACACCTCCAGCAACCTTGATATAAGCATCTTGTTGTTGCAGTAAATAGTTCTCTTTTTTCTCTAATACAGCCATTAACAAACTCAATCGATTATGGTCTATTCCTGTTGCCATACGCCTTGGATTATTAAACGTCGTTGGTGTTACCAGGGCTTGCACTTCAATCAATAACGGTCTAGTGCCTTCCATAGTTGAAACAATTGTAGAGCCTGGTACATTCGTTGAACGTTCTTCAAGGAACATTTCCGAAGGGTTTTTAACACCTTTTAATCCCGTTTGCTTCATTTCAAAGATACCCATCTCATTTGTTGAACCAAAGCGGTTTTTCACGGCCCTTAGAATACGATACGCATGATGTTCATCGCCTTCAAAATAAAGAACGGTATCTACCATATGTTCAAGCAGGCGCGGTCCTGCTATTTGTCCTTCTTTCGTCACATGCCCAACAATAAATGTTGCAATATTCATCTGCTTAGCAATGTTCATTAAACTTTGGGTACTCTCTCTCACCTGTGACACAGACCCTGGTGCTGAGCTGATTTCAGGATGGAATATTGTTTGTATAGAATCCACAACAAGTAAATCTGGTTTAATTTGTTTAACTGTTTCATGAATGACTTCTAAATCTGTTTCAGCAAATACATTTAATTCACTTGAATCTTCATCTAATCTTTCTGCTCTTAACTTCGTTTGGCTTAATGATTCTTCACCCGTGATATATAGTACATTTTTAGATTGAGATAATGCTGCGCAAATCTGTAACAATAATGTCGATTTACCAATACCTGGATCACCACCGATTAAGACAAGCGATCCATTTACAATACCTCCACCTAACACACGGTTAAATTCGGTCGAATTGGTCTTAACTCTTGGTGTTGTTTCGTGTTTGATGTCATTTAGTTTCTGCACTTTAGATACATTGTCTCGACTGCGTACGCCATGTTTTGGACTGGCTGCCTTTTGTTCGACAATTTCTTCCATTTGATTCCATCCGCCACAATTTGGACATTTCCCCATCCATTTTGGTGACTGATAACCGCATGCCATACATTCAAAAATCACTTTCTTTTTAGCCAAAACTGCACCTCCATCTTTCATTGAACAAATCTATTTTAAACCTCTGACAATTTAAAAACAAATTTTATTCTCAATAAAAATAATACACAATGTCTATATTCATATTTCTTAAATTAAATTTATTAATAATCTTACCGTTTCTTATAATGTGCTAAAAGCTATTTTTATAAAATACCACGTCTTGCTTGTAAGTACCAATGATATTATAGCTTTAATTAGAATATAATAGTATGAATTTATCTGTATATTTTATAACTTTAATCATAACCTTACATTTTTGATTAAGTCTCTTATCTGTTATTGGCATAGAAAAACCCCCTTCAAAGTTTCATTCTTTAATGTCTACTTTGAAGGGAGTCTATTATAATTGCTCAAATGCTCATTTTAATATTTTTAATTTATGATTCGGAAGGTTCTTTATCTTTTGTTAAACCTTTTCTTTCTGTAATATCATACTTAAACTCTTTACCATCGTGATCAATTTTAACTTCTTTACCTTCAATTTGGTTGCCATCTAAAATTAATTCACTTAAGTTATCTTCTACAGTTTTTTGAATGGCACGAATGAGTGGTCTTGCACCATATTCTGGATCATAACCCTCTTCGGCAATTTTCTCTTTAGCTGCTTCTGTAACAGAAATATTAATATCTTGTTCAGAAAGACGGTCCGTAAGTTTATTTACCATCATTGTCACAATTTGTTTCAATTCTTCTTTAGAAAGTTTGTGGAATACGATAATGTCATCAACACGGTTTAAGAACTCTGGACGGAAAGCATTTTTCAATTCTTTCATCATCGTCTTACGAATTGATTCATAATCTTGACCTTCTGTAGCGCCACCGAAACCAGCGAAACGTTGGTCTTGTAACTCTTGTGCTCCGACGTTTGATGTCATAATAATCACTGTATTACGGAAGTCAACACGACGCCCTTTAGTATCTGTTAAATGACCGTCGTCTAGTACTTGTAACAAGATGTTAAATACATCCGGATGTGCTTTTTCGATTTCATCAAACAAGATAACGGAATAAGGTTTACGTCTAACTTTTTCAGTTAATTGTCCACCATCGTCATGACCTACATAGCCTGGGGGGGCACCAACAAGACGGCTGACAGCATGTTTTTCCATGAATTCACTCATATCAACACGAATCATTGCATCGTCTTCGCCAAACATAGACTCTGCTAGCGCACGTGCTAACTCAGTCTTACCTACACCCGTAGGACCTAAGAAGATGAAACTACCAATTGGGCGTTTAGGATCTTTCAATCCTGCTCTTGCACGTCTTACCGCTTTACTGATAGAAGTTACAGCATCTTTTTGACCGATGACTCTATTGTGTAGTGTGTCTTCTAAATTAAGTAGACGGTCTGATTCTGTCTCATTAATTTTAGTCAATGGAATACCTGTCCAACCAGCAATTACTTCACCGATGTCTTCTTCAGACAATGACGTGTTATCACCATTTTGGCTATTCTTCCAGTTAGTATTAGCTTCTTCATATTGTTTTTCTAATTTTGTTTGCTTATCACGAAGATTCGCAGCATTTTCGAACTCTTGTGCATGTACTGCGGCATCTTTTTCATTTTTAACTTGTTCAATTTGTTGTTCTATTTCTTTTAAATTTGGTGGTGTCGTGTGACTTTTTAATCTTACTTTGGAACTTGCTTCATCAATTAAATCAATTGCTTTATCTGGTAAAAAACGGTCTGAAACATAACGGTGACTCAATTTAGCCGCTGATACTAATGCTTCATCTGAAATGTTGATACGATGATGCGCTTCATAGCGATCACGTAATCCTTTTAAGATTTCAATTGTATCTTCTACCGTTGGTTCATCAACTTGAACTGGTTGGAAACGACGTTCAAGTGCAGCATCTTTTTCAATGTTTTTACGGTATTCATCTAACGTTGTTGCACCGATACATTGTAGCTCACCACGTGCTAATGCCGGTTTAAGAATATTAGAGGCATCGATTGCGCCTTCTGCACCGCCAGCACCCACTAATGTGTGTAACTCATCAATGAATAAGATAACATTGCCTGCTTGGTGTATCTCTTCCATTACTTTTTTCAAGCGTTCTTCAAATTCACCACGATATTTCGTTCCGGCAACTACTGTTCCCATGTCTAATGACATGACGCGCTTACCTTTTAATGTTTCTGGTACTTCATTATTTACGATGGCTTGCGCTAAACCTTCAGCTATTGCCGTCTTACCTACACCGGGTTCACCAATTAGTACAGGATTATTTTTCGTACGACGGCTTAATACTTCAATTACTCTTGTAATTTCTTTATCTCTACCAATCACTGGATCCAACGTGCCATCTTTAGCAATAACTGTTAAGTCACGTGCAAGACTGTCTAGTGTTGGCGTATTATTAGATTTGTTTGCTTGTGCATTTTTGTTGCTCATTTCAGGGCTGCCTAAAGCTTTAACAACTTGTGCACGTGCTTTTGTAATATTTAAATCTAAGTTTGCAAATACGCGTGCTGCAACACCTTCATTTTCTCTAATTAAGCCAAGTAAAATATGCTCAGTTCCAACAAAGTTATGGTGTAACTTTCTTGCTTCATCCATTGATAATTCTATAACTTTCTTGGCACGTGGTGTGTAGTGCAATGCACCCATTTGTTCTTGACCATGACCGATTAATTTTTCAACTTCTTCAACTACTTTTTCTTCTGTAATCTCAAAAGATTCCAAAACTTTAGCAGCAATACCTTCAGGTTCTTTCATTAAACCTAAAAGTAAATGTTCTGTTCCTATATTTGAATGGTTTAAGCGAATTGCTTCTTCTTGAGCATGTGCTAATACACGTTGTGCTCTTTCTGTAAGTCTTCCAAATAGCATAGCGCAACCTCCTAATTTATATGTTCTCTTAATATATCTGCCCTTTTTTCATTAACGGTTCTATCATCTTCCTCATCTAATAAAAATGGTGACTGTATCGCAACCATTAATTCATTAAACTTGAAATCTTCTAATTCAATGTATTCTAAATCAATACCCAGTTTAACTTCACTTAATCTCAGTGAAGCTTCCTCCATAGATATCAGTCTACTATATTTTAATATTCCTAACGAACGATATACTCGGTCTAGTGTCTCAGTATAATTATGGCGGTTTAATCGTTCGCGAATTTGCATTTCTTCATTAATAATTTGTTGAACCACTTCGGATAAACTTTCAATGATTTCTTCTTCTGTTTTACCTAAAGTAAGTTGATTTGATATTTGATATATATGACCGTATACCTGTGAGCCTTCTCCATAAATACCTCTGATTGTAAATCCAAAACGATTGATTGTTTGGGCAATACGATTCATACGTTTCATAATGGTTAAACCAGGCAAATGCAACATCACACTTGCGCGCATGCCTGTCCCAATATTTGTTGGACAAGTAGTTAAATAGCCTAACGTTTCATCAAAACTCACGTCTAATTCACTGTCTAGTTTATCGTCAATCGCTGAAGCTTTTTCATATAATGAAGATAATGATAAATCATTTCCCATTGCTTGAATACGTATATGATCTTCTTCATTTACCATAACGCTTAGCGATTCATCATCATTGAGTAGCACTGCCGAAGCTGGTTGTCTTATTAATTCAGGGCTTATAAGATGTTTCGCCACAAGTTTATATTTATTTTGTTGATCCATTGCGTCTAATCGTTGGACCTCTAAATCGGGAAGCGCATCTTGTACTTCATTAATAATTCTAAACCCATCTTGTTCAGACGGAAACATGAGAGGGTGCAGATGATTCTCAAGATTTCGTGCTAAGCGAATTCTTGAAGACATAACGATTGGACTTTCTTCTCTATCTCTCATCCATTCACTCATATATGCACTGATATCATTTTTACTCATCATGTTTCACCTCGCTGTCTTCTTTCAATGCCTTGATTTCGTCACGCACAACGGCAGCTTCTTCAAAATTTTGTTCTTCAATCAATTGGTTTAAATAGGAAGATTTTTCTTCAATTTGTTTTTTTAAAGCTAATTTTCTATGCGAAGATTGTGGTGTTTTTCCAACATGTTCAATTTGGCCACCTTGTACACGTCGTACAATATCGACAATGTCATCTTTAAATGTCGCGTAACAATCTGCACACCCAAATTTACCGACATGTGCAATATCTTTTAATGTCATACGACAAGTCGGACAGCGTTTTTCTTCTTTAAAAGCAATTTCATCAAAATCGATACCATGTTTAGCAGCTAAATGTTGCAAGATTTGTTTTACTACAAATGCACCTTCAATATCATCTTGTGCTTGGATTTGTTGATTTTGTGTCCATGGATTTCCACCTTGCGCACAAGTTGTACAAACCCATTTTTCATTGATACCATCTTGCCCTTTCACTGCCAATTTCACTTCTGCTTCATTTAAATGACAATTTTCGCATAGCACGACGAAACACCTCGCTTTAATAATAATTTATAACATGCAGCAATCTTTTAATTATATTGGCACGGATAATATCTCTTGATAATACATCCATTTTCAATGTTTCCCTATCTATTACAGCGTGTATCATTTTTGCTTCTCGCTCATTAATGTATGCTTTATCTAATAAACCATCCACAATGTAATATGCTTGTTGTTGTGAAATTGAAGGTCCTACTAATTGAAGTAAATGATTAAGATAACCTGTTTCATCTCTATTTTCAATTTTGGTGATTCGAATATAACCACCACCACCTCTTTTACTTTCAATTTCATAGCCGTGTTCATTAGTAAAACGCGTCTTAATTACATAATTAAGCTGAGAAGGCACACAGTCAAAGCGCTGTGCAATATTTGCACGTTGAATTTCAACAACGTCTTCATTGGTGTCTTCAAATAATTTCTTAATGTACTGTTCTATGATGTCTGACATATTGTGCATGATTATCACCTCTTTTGACCTTCTTTGACTATATTATATGACCAACTTTGACCTTTTTCAACCAATATGTTTTAAAATTTTTAAATTAAACATGTAAGTGCTATCAATTTTATTGTATTATAGAAGTTAAGAAAATTTAAAAGGGATGAATAACTTATGCATATAATTATCGGTTTAATTGGGATAGCAGTATTTCTTGCATTAGCGTTTCTATTTAGCTCAGATAGAAAAAATATTCGTTGGCAATATATCGGATTATTACTAGTCATACAGCTTGTATTTGCATTTATTTTGCTTAAAACAAAATTCGGTATCACAGTCATTGGTGGCATATCAGACGGCTTTAACTATTTATTAGCAAAAGCTGCAGAAGGTGTAAACTTTGTGTTTGGTGGATTTGAATTTGTAGATCCAAAGAATCCTCCATTCTTCTTTAATGTCTTACTACCTATTGTATTTATCTCTGCTTTAATCGGTATTTTACAATATACAAGAATTCTTCCATGGATTATAAATGTACTTGGTTTAGCCATTTCTAAAATAAATGGCATGGGACGTTTAGAATCTTACAATGCTGTAGCTGCAGCCATTTTAGGACAATCTGAAGTGTTTATTTCTTTAAAAAAAGAATTAGCACATATTCCTAAACAGCGTCTTTATACTTTAACAGCTTCAGCGATGTCTACAGTATCGGCTTCTATTATTGGTGCTTATTTCACCTTAATCGAACCACGTTATGTCGTTACAGCAGTCGTATTAAATTTATTTGGTGGTTTCATTATCGCTTCTATTATTAATCCTTATAAAATTGATGCAAAAGAAGATAAATTGATTGTTGAAGAAAGTGAATCAGGTAAACAATCCTTCTTCGAAATGTTAGGTGAATATATTTTAGATGGGTTTAAAGTCGCGGTTATCGTAGGGGCCATGTTAATAGGTTACATAGCAATTATTGCTTTACTTAACGGCATTGTCAGTGCAATATTTACTGGTGTTTCTGGAGGTAGTATTACTTGGGATTTCCAAACACTCATCGGTTTCGTATTCGCGCCATTTGCTTTCTTAGTTGGTGTCCCTTGGAACGACGCTGTACAAGCAGGTTCTATTATGGCGACAAAATTATTATCCAATGAGTTCGTTGCAATGCAAAGCTTAAACCAAGTGAAGGATATGAGTGAACATGCCAAAGGTGTCATTTCAGTATTTGTCGTTTCATTTGCGAACTTTAGCTCAATTGGTATCATCTCCGGTGCTATCAAATCGTTAAACAATGAAAAAGGAGACATGGTCGCACGTTTCGGATTAAAATTATTATTCGGTGCAACTTTAGTTTCATTTATTTCAGCAGCAATTGCAGGTTTCTTTATTTAAGCCAAAACATAAAAGCAGCCGACTGTATATAAAATCCAGTCGACTGCTTTTTAATATGGCTATTTTCAAACTTTTTCAGCAAGTGTAGGTTTAACAATTGCTTCAATAAAATACTGTGTCACTCTATAGTCTTCCGTTAATTCAGGATGAAAAGATACGCCTAAATAACGACCTTCTTGTACGGCAACAATCTTGTCCCCAACAGTACTCAATACGTCTACCTCACCATGTGTCGCTTCAATATGAGGCGCTCTGATAAATACGCCTTCTATATCTTTAGCAATACCTTTCACATCTAATTCACTTTCAAAGCTCTCTACTTGTCTACCAAAAGAATTTCTTTGAACTGTAATATCTAATTTGTCTAAATAGCCTTCTTCACCTGTAATATGTTTAGCCATAACTATGAGGCCTGCACATGTTCCAAACATTGGTAACGTTGATTGCTGTAAGGCTTCTTTGAAACCATACAAATTCATCAATCTACGCAATGTTGTGGATTCACCACCAGGTAAGATGAGCCCATCAATTTCTTCCAATTGTTCAATGCGTTTAATCGCAATACCGTCATGCCCACTTAGTTCAATGTGATGTATGTGTTCTCTAACCGCACCTTGAAGTGCTAATACACCAATTTTCATATTACCAACCACGCTCTTGCATGCGTTCTTCTAAAGATAAATCGTTTATGTCTAAGCCTTTCATTGCTGTGCCTAATTCTTTAGCTAAACGGCCAATCAATTCATAATCTTGATAATGCGTTGTTGCTTGAACAATTGCTTTTGCGAATTTTTCTGGATCTTCTGATTTAAAAATACCTGATCCTACGAACACACCATCTGCTCCTAATTCCATCATTAAAGCGGCATCTTGAGGTGTCGCAACCCCACCTGCTGCAAAATTAACTACTGGTAATTTACCATTTTCCTTAATGTTTTTTAACACTTCATAGGGTGCACCAATATTTTTAGCTTCTGTCATGATTTCATCATCATTCATAACAGTTAAACGGCTTACTTCTGAATTGACTTGGCGCATGTGTCTCACAGCTTCCACTATATTTCCTGTACCAGGTTCACCTTTTGTACGTAACATAGCTGCACCTTCACCAATACGACGAGCTGCTTCACCTAAATTACGACACCCACAAACAAATGGAACTGTAAAAGTGTCTTTTCTTAAATGGTATTCTTCATCAGCAGGCGTTAACACTTCAGACTCATCAATATAATCGACACCCATAGATTCAAGTACACGCGCTTCGGTTATATGACCAATACGTCCTTTCGCCATAACAGGTATTGAAACAGCATTCATCACTTCCTCTACAATTTTAGGATTAGCCATACGCGCTACGCCACCTGCCGCTCTAATATCAGATGGTACACGTTCCAATGCCATGACAGCAACTGCACCTGCCTCTTCCGCAATTTTAGCTTGCTCTGCGTTGACAACGTCCATAATAACGCCGCCCTTTTGCATTTCTGCCATACCTCTTTTAACTCTTTCTGATCCAGTAACTTTAGAC
Organism: Staphylococcus edaphicus; assembly: GCF_002614725.1. Classification (GTDB taxonomy): domain Bacteria; phylum Bacillota; class Bacilli; order Staphylococcales; family Staphylococcaceae; genus Staphylococcus; species Staphylococcus edaphicus. The sequence goes on from NZ_MRZN01000012.1 coordinate 77,399, forward strand.
ATGATATATATTACCCCTTTACTTTGTTGATTAAATTCATTTTAAGAGATAAACTGGTATTTAAAAAGGTACAATTTTAAATTAATTTAAGGGGTCAGAATAATGGAAAAAATGCATTTATATATAGAATTATATGAAAACTTAAAACGTCAAATAATAGAGGGTCAGTATAAATCTGGAGACAAATTCCCTTCTAAGCGCGCCCTTGGTCAACATTTATCCGTAAGTAATACAACCATAGAACATGCCTATCAATTTTTATTGGATGAGGGTTACATATATTCTAAACCACGTTCTGGCTATTTTGTTTCAGATATTGAAACCCTGCCAATCGTTAATAGAAGACATCGTACTTTAAATAAAAATAAAACTATGTCAGACTTTAATGCCAGTCATGATGAGCAACAATACCAGTTTGCTTTCAATTTATCCGAAATAGATGCAGAATACTTTCCTATGCAGCAATTTAGAAAATACGCGCGTGATGTCTTCGAAGATGATCATTTAAACTTACTACAGCACGCAAATCCCAAAGGAGAATGGTCACTTCGACAAGAAATTGCCCATTACCTTTTTAACAGTCGTGGCGTTGCTTGTCACCCAGAACAAATTATCATCGGTTCTTCAACTGAACAACTGATTAATTTATTAACGGATATGTTAAATAAAGAACAATTTATTATTGAAAATCCAAGCTACCCACCTATTAAACAAGTACTTGATAAAAAACATATACCCTATCTTCAAGTACCAGTCACTAAAACAGGCATCGACCTAAATTATTTTAATCAATCTGAATATAATATTGCTTATGTCACACCTTCACATCAGTTTCCTACTGGTTATGTTATGAATCTAAAAAAACGAACACAACTTATAAATTGGGCTCATCAAAATACATCTAGATATATTATTGAAGATGATTACGATTCTGAATTTCGTTATTTCGGGAAACCAATACCCGCATTACAAAGTTTGGATACTAATGACAAAGTTATTTATATCAGTACATTCTCAAAATCTCTATTTCCAAGTTGCAGAATCGCTTACTTAGTTTTACCGAAAAAATTATTAAATGCATATAATAATTTAAATAATAAAGAAGGCAATACTGTGCCCGCACATTTACAAAAAATAGTAGCAAATTTCATGGAGTCGGGTAGTTTTGAAAGGCATCTCAACAAAATGAGAAAAGTATATAGCCATAAATTGAAATTTATATTAGAAAAACTCAAACCTTATGAAGACCAGCTGCAAATAGATGGCGCACTCGCTGGTATGCATTTTACATTAACTGTTAAAAATGGCTATTCAATGGATCAATGCCTGAAGAATGCACAAGAGCATCAGTTAAAAATCCTACCATTTTATCATTATGATAAGAAACAATCAGAAGTTAAATTTATATTAGGCTTTGGTGGTATTCCTTTTTCTCAATTAGAGGCTCACACCAATGCTTTAATAGAAAGTCTATGCAAATGAGAACATTAGAAGCTTTATTTATTTTATTAAAAGTACGACTTCACAAGTTCATTGTGTATAGTCGTACTTATGCATGTTGTAAGCTCGTTTCGTCTTTCGTTCAGTTCGTCAGCTTCAAGCGCTTTCTCATAATAGACGATTTATTTGCTTTTTCAGTTCTTCGAACTGCTTAATTTAAACTCCATAAACATAAAAAAAGAGACCTCTTGGTCTCGGCTCATCGCATCCTATTAATGCTGCCTGGCAACGTCCTACTCTTGCGGAACGTAAGTCTGCTACCATTCGCCGCTAAGGAGCTTTTACTATCATGAGACAAGCGCTCGCATCTTTTCTCACTTTCTCTCTTTCCTTACTCACTTACCGCTTGTAAGCTCGTTTCGTCTTTCACTCAGTTCGTCAGCTTCAAGCGCTTTCTCATAATAAATGATTTAAATGCTTTTTCAGTTTTTCGAACTGCATAATTTAAACTCCATAAACATAAAAAAAAGAGACCTCTCGGTCTCAGCTCATCGCATCCTATTAATGCTGCCTGGCAACGTCCTACTCTTGCGGAACGTAAGTCCGACTACCATCGGCGCTAAGGAGCTTAACTTCTGTGTTCGGCATGGGAACAGGTGTGACCTCCTTGCCATTGTCACCAGACAATGAAATGTAT
>NZ_MRZN01000013.1 GCF_002614725.1 Staphylococcus edaphicus
AAGAAAAATAGTAGCTCAACGAGCTACAAAATTATATAAAAATAAAGAAAACGTCAATTTCTATATAATTTCAATAGAAATTGACGTTTATTCTTTAATCAGAAATGTTTATGTCCCGGACTCTTTTTAATTTATATAGAACATGTGAATTTGATAGGATGAATTAAAGTCTGAAATGATATCTCATTTGTTACGATTGATCAGATTTTCTCACGCCAGCTACACCATAGTGAGATGGTTTCATTTCTTCTATTACGACTTGTATCGCTTCTTTATTAGCGCCCGTTGTTTTTTCTACGGCGTTTGTAACCTCAGTTACTAAATTTTTAAGTTGTTCATCTGAGCGTCCCTCTAGTAATTTTACATTTACAATTGGCATATATAAATCCTCCTTAAGTCATTTGAATATATTATAGCATGAAAACAGTGAAAATTATTTATCTAAAATGACGGAACGTTTGTTCTTTTGGATATTGAAATAGAACTTTTGTTCGTATATAATGGAATTAATTAAGGGAGGGTATGTACTATGTATGATTATAATCTGCTGGAAGAAAGAGATGTACTATGTATAGACCAAAAAAGTTTTTTTGCTAGTGTTTCTTGCATACAAAAAGGACTGGATCCTATGAAAGAAAAATTAGCTGTTGTTGCTGATACTAAAAGACAGGGTTCAGTCGTTTTGGCGGCTACAGGGCCTTTGAAAGCATTGGGTGTGAAAACTGGATCGAGATTATTTGAAATACCACATAGAAATGACATATATATTATTAATCCAAGTATGAGAAAGTATTTAGAAGTTTCTGTAGCAATATCAAAAATTGCATTGCGTTATGTCCCGCCTGAAGATTTACATCAATATAGCATAGATGAATTTTTTATGGATGTGACTGATAGTTATCATAGATTTAGTAGTACGATTGACTCTTTTTGCCAAAAGTTGCAGTTTGAAATTAAGGAAGAAACAGGTATTAATTGTTCGATTGGTATAGGATCTAATATGTTATTGAGTAAAATTGCAATGGATATAGAAGCGAAACATACCCATAATTTAATTGCGGAATGGCGTTATCAAGACGTGCCTAAAAAGGTTTGGCCAATTCAGCCACTCAGCAAATTTTGGGGAATCAGTAGAAGAACAGAAGCGAAATTGAATAAAAGAGGCATTTTTACCATTGGTGATTTGGCACATTATTCTCACACGTATTTAAAACGAGATTTAGGTATCCTTGGTATCGATTTACATCTACATGCAAACGGTATTGATCAAAGTAAAGTAAGAGATAAATATAAAGTGATGAATCCATCTATTTGTAAGAGTCAAATACTGATGCGTGATTATCGTTATGAAGAATCGAAAGTAGTGATGCGAGAGTTAATTGAAGATGTTGCAAGTCGCGTCAGAGGAAGAAATCAATTGGCTAGAACCATTCACTTTTCATTTGGCTATAGTGATGAAGGTGGAATAAATAAGCAATATACACTAGAGGATCCAACTAATTTAGAAGATAATATTTTTAAAGTTGTTGAATATTTTGCTGACAAATTATGTGACCACAATGCGTTGTTTCGGACGGTCAGTATTTCATTAACACAATTTATAGATGAGAAAGATAGACAATTGAATTTATTCATTGACGAATACGAAAGAAAAAGAAATGAAAAGTTAGCTAAAACGATTGATGCATTGCATCAAAAATTTGGCCGAGGTATTGTATCTAAAGCGGTTTCTTATACTGAAGCAGGGACAAAACACGGACGATTAGGACTTATGGCTGGTCATAAAATGTAAGTAATGCATAGATTAAGATATACAAGCATAATTATATGATGAGAATAAATAATCGGAACCTCAAACTGAAGTGGTTGGCGATAATTTTTAAATTGCTTAACGCTTTGACAATGAGAATGATAATAGCTATTGGTATTGACATAGTAAATAGAAGTGCTAGGATAGTGAGAATTATTAGAAGGACCGCTGTCATGTGGAAAACGCCTTTATCAAGTTAATATCTAAAATAAAATATTGTGAGTTAAGCATTTAAACAGGCTTTACAGGAATGTCATTTCTTGTGACGTGAAATATATTCAATTAATCCTATAACAATAATAATGGGGAAAAAAGGAAAAGTAGATAAACGACTAAACTCATAATAAGCCTCCTCCTAGCAAATAGGTTATTAATATATTAAAACATTTCAAATCATATAAATTAAAGAAAATGACGATATTGTCACATAAACTTAAAGCAGACTAGCTAAAACAACAGCAAGTAATTTAAATAGAAACTATTAGAAAATCTAATAGTTATAATAAGCGTTATATGTCGAAAAAGTAAATAATTGAAAGTAAAATGACAAGCTCTAGAAGAAAAAAAGATGTAATAAATCGTGAAGCAAAGACTAAATGTAGTTATATTTATAGTATATCTAATATTGCTTCATGGAAATTTAAATGATTCTATAAATACTTACGGCTAATATTAGATAACACACATTAAAATGTAAAATTCAGCAAAACGTATATAGCTTTATTTTTGGGTTTTGATATACTTAATATATTATTTGAAGTATGGGAGTAATGTATTTTTTAATCATAGTAACTGGTGTAGGTATTTAATTTCTTATTTAAATCATTCTTAATATCAGTAACTTATAATTATTAATTGTTATTAAAATAAGATCGAATATAAAGGGGGATGTATTTTTGAAATTCTGTAATAATTGTGGGAATAAATTACATGATGGACAAAAGTTTTGTGATAAATGTGGGAAGCGTGTTAACTACTCAAATATGGTTAGTACTAATCATAATTTTATTCCGCAACCACCTAAAAAAAATGGTGGTAAAATCATAATGATAATTATAACTATTTTAGTATTTTTATTGTTGGTTGCTGGTTTAATATTTGGAGCATATAAGTTATTTTTTGAAAATATGAATATTAGTTTTAATCAAAATAATAATTCCCAAAGCAATACATCATCAAATAGTAGCGGTTCAGGAGACGCACCTTCAATAGATATTTTGACAGAAAGTTTCAATACTAGTTTTATGAATCAAGATAATCGTCAGGGCTATGAAGGCGTTGAGATTGGGATGAGTAAGGATGACGTAAAAAATCAGTTAGGATCAGCTGATGGAAACCTTTCCATAGTAGGAGTTACTGCTGAAAAGCATGGGAATATAGCTGTTCATTATGATAATGATAAAGTAGATAGATACTTCGTAGTGCCGAATAGTGATATAACTATCCAACAATTTACAAGTCAGCATGGTGAACCTACAATGAAAGCGGCTGAAGGTGGCGTCGTGTATGATGATAATGCTAACAACTCATTTACCATAAAAGTTTATGCTGATGAAAATGCTAATGTTACAGGTGTCGAAAATGTAGATGCTATTGAAAGAAATGGTGGAAGTGCTTCAAATCATGAAGGACATAGTGGTAATAAAGAACCTGTAATAAGCTCATCTAGAGCAGAAGAAATAGGCAAAGAGTATTTAGATAAGCGTTATGATGATTACTGGTTCCATTCTGTCGATAAAGCAAATGGCATTTATCGTGTGAACTATGGTAAAGGTAATGCTAGTCATGCACATGCTGCTATATATATTGATGAAGATACAGGGGATATCAGTGAAGTTGACCCTAATGCAGAATAAACAAATTATAAGTTATGCTTAGCATAGATAATACGTATTTTTAAGAATTACGATATAATTAAAAAGCACATAAATGCTCTGATTTTGTTACAAGAACGACTTGATAAAGTTGCGTATCAGTAAGATTAACGTGGGGATTGTTATTCTACGCAGCAACTTTTATCGTCGTTCTTTTTATTTGTCTATAAAAGTTTGGTACATTGCGATAAAAGTCCTAATCTGACTGAATATTTTATAGTATGTTCCAGAACTCATTTTAATTATTAAAGATTCAACTTTTGATACTGCATCTTCTAAATCTGCCTATTCATTTAGCATTTTATACAGAAAGAACTATTGAAATTTTTTCAATACGCTTCAAGCCATTATATAAGTAACAAAAGACCCATCTAACGTATTAGTTCCGCTAGATGGGTCTATATTTCATACTTTAACAGAAAGTTTTTTAAATACTAAATAGCGATAAAACATTCTAACTACAGTATTAGTCGATATAAGTATCGAAATTACTGAGTGCATCAGCACCAGCTTTACGATCCTCAGGATTTTTAAAACTAATACGCAAAGCACCATAGATATCTTCACGAACTTCTAATATTCTTAAGTTGCTTATAGAAATATTATGTAAACTTAGTATGTTTGTAACTTTGCTAATCATACCTGATTTATCCGGAATATCTACATATAGATCATACTCCACAGATAGTGCGCCTTGTTGTTTAAGGGGGAGTTCGTCTCGATAAATTTTAGCATCATTAAAAAAAGCGTGGAGATCTTCAGCGTTATTACGTTCAATCAACGATATAACATCTCCCATTTGGTCTTTCCATTCCTTTAAGATACCTAGTATAGTGTCTTTGTTTTCAACTGTAATATCACGCCACATAACTGGGTTACTGCTTGCAATTCTTGTGATATCTCTAAAACCACCCGCAGCTAATGTTTTTACTAAAGCAGAATCATCTACATGTTGGGCATTTAAATGGACCAAACTTGAAGCGATAATGTGCGGGACATGACTAACTATTCCGGTAACAAAATCATGCTCTTCTGCAGTTGTTGAAATAAATTTAGCATCAGTCGTTTTTAATAAGTCTTGGATTTCTTCAAAAGCATGGTCATTAGCAGGTTCATTATGTACGAGTATATAAAAAGCATTTTCAAACAAATGCTTTTTAGCATTTAATACACCAGATTTATGACTTCCTGCCATAGGATGGCCACCAATTAAATGAATATCATAATCTAAAAGGAAATGTTCATATTGTTGAATCGTCGACTTTGTACTTCCAGTATCCGAAATGATTACATGTTTTCTTAATTGATAGTTTGGCAAATCTTGTAGGTATCTAACTGTTTGCTGTACTGGAGTGGCATAAATAATAATATCGGCATTTTCAATACTTGTCTTATAGTCGGTTGATTGATAATCTATAATACCAATAGACAAAGCTTTATCTAGTTGTGACGTATCCGCATCAAAGGCGGTTATTTCAATATCATCATGATAATATCTTAAATTACTCGCCAAGCTCCCGCCGATAAGACCTAAGCCAACGAAAAGGATTTGTTTCATTTAGTAAACCACCTCTATCAAAATTTTCAGAATAGTAATATTGTATAGTAGGTGCTACTAATACGCAATATGTGTTAGGTTTTTTACTTAATTTATAATGATAGTGACAACCTTCGCACACGTGTGGCTATTTTTATAATCATAGGTAACATTATGTTATTTAGAGTGAAAAATAAGACAATGAAGCAAATAGAATTATGTTGAAGTAAGAGAAACAAAGTATCAAAATAAAATAAAACAAAAGAGTTAAGACACCTAGAAAATAAAAGGAGTAGATAGTATGAAAATAAAGAACATCTTAATTGCGGGCCAACACGAACTTGATTTTCATCCATATTTGAAACAATTAGAGATGTATCATTTACGCTTTAAATCAATCGATGCCATTTCGCAAAATGATATGGATTGGGCAGATGTTTACGTAGGATTCGCTCCGAATGAAAGTTTTGATCCTGCTAAATTCAACTGGGTGCACACGTTTAACGCAGGAGTGAATAATTATTTAGCTATTTCTGGTTGGAAAGATACATTGTTAACTAGAACAATTAGTGATTTCGGAGAAAAAATGAGTACCTATTGTTTAAGTTATATATTAGCTGATTTACAATATCACGCAAGATTCAAAGCGCAGCAAAAAGAGAAAGTTTGGGCAGTTAAATCGCCAGGTTCGTTAAAAGAGCAGACTGTAACAATATTAGGTACAGGAGAAATTGGACAAAAGATTGCCGAAGTATTTTCAAGATTTGGAGCAACTGTAAACGGTATTTCGAACAATGGTGAACATAAATCATATTTTAATTACATAACTAACATGGAAAACGCGACAACAACACTTGAACAATCGAATTACATTATTAGTACTTTACCGTTAACACTAGATACAGAGAAACTATTGAATCAATCATTTTTTAACCATTTAAATGATGTGTTTTTTATTAATGTTGGAAGAGGAAAGGTAGTAGATACGGAGAACCTGTTAAATGCTTTAAATGAAGGGAAATTAAGGTATGCTGTATTAGATGTCTTTGAGTCAGAGCCTTTAAAAGAGGACTCTGAATTATGGGAAAGGGAAGATATTACGATTACGCCACATATTTCAGCATTAACAGATATAGATAATGCCGTATCTTGTTTTTATAATACATTGAAGAAAATAGAGAACAATGAATCACTAGAGAATCAAGTTGATTTCAGTAAAGGATATTAAACTCAATTAAGTAATAACCAGGTTGTTTTATGAAATTGTTCAATATATTTAAGTCAATTTTTAATCTTGTGTGTTAATATGACAAGTATTTTCGTACAATTGTACCAATTTTCGAGGAGAAAAGTTAGAATAGGCATAAATAGACTAGGAGGGGATTGCATGACGGAATCAATTTTCACCACAATAAAAGCATTAACTGAGATCAATAGTCCATCAGGACACGCAGAAAAAGCAATTGCTTACGTTAAAGATGAAGTCGAACATTTAGGTTATACAACAACGTTGACGAATAAAGGCGCATTGTTGATAACTGTGAAAGGTGAGAACGATGAAGCACAAAAATGTATCACTGCACATGTTGATACGCTTGGTGCAATGGTAAAAGAAATTAAGGAAGATGGCAGATTAGCATTGGATTTAATTGGTGGCTTCAGTTATAACGCTATTGAAGGAGAATATTGTGAAATTGAAACTTCAGCAGGACAAACCTATACTGGAACCATCTGTTTACATGAGACAAGTGTACATGTGTATCGTAATAATGACGACATATCAAGAAACATTGAACACATGGAAGTGAGATTAGATGAAAAAGTAATGTCAAAAGAGGACACTGAAGGTTTAGGTATAAGTGTAGGAGATTTTATAAGTTTTGATCCAAGGACTCAAATCACATCTTCTGGATTTATCAAGTCACGTCATTTAGATGATAAAGCAAGTGTTGCAATGATTATTGAGTTTTTAAAAGTAATTAAAAATGAAAATTTAATTTTGCCTCATACTATACAATTTTATATCTCAAATAATGAAGAAATTGGTTATGGTGCGAATGCTTCAATTTCGCCAAAAATTGTTGATTTTATCGCTTTCGATATGGGAGCATTAGGTGATGGTCAAGCGTCCGATGAATATACAGTATCTATTTGTGCGAAGGATGCTTCAGGACCTTATCATAAAGTATTACGTGAACAGCTAGTTCATTTATGCCAGCTTAATAAAATACCCTATAAAGTAGATATTTATCCATATTATAGCTCAGATGCATCTGCAGCGTTAAAAGCAGGTGCTGATATCAGACATGGTTTATTTGGCGCAGGCATAGAATCTTCACATGCACTCGAACGTACACATATAGATTCTATCAAAGCAACACAGGCTTTGTTACAAGCATATTGTTTAGCACCCATACAATAATTTAGATTTCATAAGAAAAAATTCGAAAAATCTGAATAAATTGTTTTAATATGATGCTAAATGTTTTGGAGTATCTGTGGAAAATATCGTTTATGACTGATGCTCTCCATAAGGATAAATTGCAATTATTATTTGCAAATATGAATTCAATTTCATTAATAATTAAAGATAATGTAATGAGAAGCTTGGTTTGATATGAGCATTCTAACAGCATTATTACGAGTAATCATATATGCAGTTTTATTGGCAATTCAATATTTTTTATCCAAAACAGGAAATAAAATATTAGAAGCAGTTGTATCTATCTTTTTTATAATTACGCTTACTCATTTATTTCTAACGGAAAAATTAGGATTAAATATATTGGGCACTATAATACTCGGGGTTATAAGACTGCTATTTCTCTTAGGTCAATGGCATAGTGCGCAAAAAAAGCAAGATAAAATCGGAAAATAATTCTAAATACATTGAAAAAAAGATTCGATTTAATTGAATATGTAAAAATGTATGTGACTAAAAAATTTATAAATAAAATTTGGGAGATCATAATATATGAAAAAACCAAGCTTAAGAACGATTCTACTAACTATATTTTGGATTTTAATATTGTTATATGCTGGATATGTTACATTTGGAGAGCATAAGTTTGCTTATCATCCAATTGTATTTTTATTTTTGTTTGCAATAGGAGCTAATCTGATTAGGAAAGTCGCACCAAAAGATACTTATGAAAAATATCAAAATAATACAGATAAATTGCAATAGACGTTTTGATTTTAGGTACTAAATAAACGAAATTAGATAAATGTGCGGGTTAAGTGTTGACAAATTGAATTTATCCTAGTACGATTCTAGTTAATTACTTATTGCAACAGAAAATACATTCGTTGCCATTTGAAAGATAACGTAGCAAATATGTTATGTAGCAAAAAGAAAGCTAATGGTTGATGAAAATTAGCACTGCATATATTGTGAATTGGGCTTTTAAATGAAAATTAAATAGCAATTAAAGTGAACAATGAATTTGTTAACTAAGGTGGCACCACGGTAACGCGTCCTTACAGTATGCGTTAGTGTGGTGTTTTTTGTATTGAAATGGACTTATGTTGGAAGACAAAATGAAGTAAGTGATGATTAGGTAGTGGCAGAAAGTTAGTGGTTGATGTGAACTAACACCTACATAGACTGAAATTGGGTTTTGTTGGATTAAAAAAGAATAAAATAAAGAGAGAGTAGATGAATTTCAATAATTCAAATATCTACTAATTTTAGGTGGTACCGCGCGTCAGCGTCCTTAACAATGTTTAAGGATGCTGATTTTTTTATAAGGAGGAAAGTAAAGTGAAAATACAATATCAAAAACTAAATGCTGAAGTTACCCCAGAAGCCTTAGCTAGATTAAAAGATAATAAAATCATTTTGGAAAGTTCAGATCAATCCAAATTAAAAGGGCGTTATTCTATTGTTATTTTTGACACATACGGTGCTATTACTTTAGATAATGATACTATGACTGTATCAACACCAGGTGGAAATAATATAGAACATGATCAGCCCTATGAGAAAATGAAAGCACTTATTGATCAATACAAGACGGTAATAGAAGACGAAAGATTGGCGCAATTACCGTTTATCTCAGGGTTCGTTGGGTCATGTAGTTTTGATTTAGTGAGACATGAATTTCCAGTTTTAAAACAAATTGAATTAGCAGATCATTCACAACATGATACAAAATTTCATATGGTAGAAGATGTTTATGTGTTTGACCATTATAAAGAGCATTTATATGTTATAGCCACTAACATATTTTCTAATGATAATGATGCACAATTACAGGAACGTGTGCAACGTCGTGTGGCAGAATTGCAACAAATAAAAATCTATCCAACAAAAATTGAACATACTGCAACAGAGAAGCATATAAAATCTAATATGTCGCCAACACAATTTATTGAAACGGTTAAACATATGAAAACACTTATTCAACAAGGTGATATGTTCCAAGTAGTACCATCTATTATTTATAGTTATGAACATTATTTTGGTCAACAACTGCAACAATTATCTTATCAACTATACCAAAATTTAAAACGACAAAACCCAAGTCCATATATGTACTACATGAATATGGATCGCCCAATTATTGTAGGTAGTTCACCAGAAAGCTTTGTAAAAGTAAAAGGACAAACAGTAATGACTAACCCAATTGCTGGAACTATAAAAAGGGGTGCGACCGAAGAAGAAGATAACGCGAATGAAACGCTGCTCATTAATGATGAAAAAGAGTTGAGTGAGCATAGTATGCTTGTTGATCTAGGAAGAAATGATATTCACAGAATAAGTCAAACAGGAACCTCAAAAATTCAAAAACTGATGACGATTGAACGATATGAACATGTGATGCACATTGTGAGTGAAGTGACTGGTCAATTAGAAAGTGATTATTCTCCAATGACTGTGATTGCAAGTTTGTTACCTACTGGTACGGTATCTGGAGCACCAAAGCTTAGAGCAATTCAACGAATTTACGAATCAAACCCACATAAACGTGGTGTTTACAGTGGTGGTATTGGTTATATTAATTGCAATCATGATTTAGATTTTGCTTTGGCAATCAGGACGATGATGATTGATGACACATATGTGAATGTTCAAGCTGGTTGTGGCGTAGTATATGACTCTGTACCTGAAAAAGAACTGGAAGAAACAAAACTGAAAGCAAAAAGTTTATTGGAGGTGTCACCATGATATTGATAGTCGATAACTATGATTCGTTCACCTATAATTTAGTGAATATGATAGCACCACAAGACGAAGTGATCGTTAAGTATCCTGATGATCCGAGTATTTATCATTTAGATGTTGATGGTGTAGTAATATCTCCTGGTCCTGGTCATCCATTAGATACAGAGAACCTAATGCATATTATTAAACATTATGAAGAAAAGCCTATATTAGGTGTGTGTTTAGGAGCACAAGCATTAACTTGTTATTATCATGGGGATGTGATTCAAAGTGAAAACATTATGCATGGTAAAAAAGATCAAATGCAAATCATAAAAGAAACAAAACTATACACTAATATTCCAGAATATTCTGAAATAATGAGATACCATTCACTTATCAGCAATCCGCAAACGATGCCGACATCTTTAATGATTACAGCTGAAACTGAAGATTGTATACAATCATTCGAACATAAACAGCTATTACATTATGGCATTCAATACCATCCAGAATCATTTGCAACGGAATTTGGCAAAGAAATTATTAACAACTTTTTAGGCATTGTAGAGGAGGTTAAAAATCATGGAATTACAAACATTACTTAATCAATATAAACCATTAAATCAGCAACAAATGAACGCATTTATCGCATTACTTATTTCCGAAGATGTGCAAGAGAATGTGAAAATAGATTATTTAGCGTCATTTTCAGAGAAGGAAATTACACAACAAGAATTAACCTACATTACGAACAGTTTAATTCATTCTATGTATGATCAACAACCATATTATCCAAAGAGTATGTGTGTCTGTGGTACTGGTGGCGATAAATCAAACAGTTTCAATATATCTACAACTGTCTCATTTGTAGTTGCTAGTGCAGGCGTGCCAGTAATAAAGCATGGCAATAAGAGTGTAACTTCTTCATCAGGAAGTACGGATTTACTAAATGCAATGCAAATTCAAACGACCGCTGTAACACAGACGCCCAATCAATTGAATGAAAAAGGGTTAGTGTTTTTAAATGCGACAGAAACGTATCCAATTATGAAGAAAATACAACCTATACGAAAGCATATGAGCAATCCAACTATTTTTAATATAACTGGACCAATGATAAATCCTTTTAAATTGGATTATCAAGTTATGGGAGTATATGAAAAGTCAAAACTAGATAAAATTGCACAAACATTAGCAGATCTAGGGCGTAAAAAAGCAATTGTAGTGTATGGGGCTAATGGTATGGATGAAGCTACCTTGTCTGGAGATAATTTGTTATATGAGATAAATGCAAATGAAGGTATTGAAACATACACTTTAAATGCACAAGATGTTGGTTTAGATTATGCGTCAAACGAAGAGCTTAAAGGTGGCACCCCAGCTGAAAATTTAGAAATTACTAAAAACATTTTAAATGGTAATGATCGAAGTGCAAGGCGAGATGTAGTTGTATTGAATGCTGGTATTGCATTGTATGCATCAGAGCAAGTGGGAACAATTCAAGAAGGTGTGTATAAGGCACAGAAATTGATTGATGAGGGCGAAGCATTAGCACAATACAACAAAATGGGAGGTAAAACATATGACTATATTGGATGAAATTGTATTATATAAAAAAGATTTAATAGAACAAGGCTATTATGAAGATAAATTAAAAACACTAAAAGATATAGATATTTCACATAAAACGTCATTTGAAACTCAAATAGAGGATTCAGATTGTTTAGCAGTAATTGCAGAAATAAAATCAAAAAGCCCGACATTAAATGAATTGCCTGGTAGAGATTTAGTGCAGCAAGTTAAGGATTATGAAGCATATGGTGCTAATGCAGTTTCGATATTAACTGATGAGCAATATTTTGGTGGCAGTTATGAACGTTTACAATCTTTAACCGTACAAACTGAATTGCCTGTATTATGTAAGGACTTCGTAGTAGATAAAGTACAAATTGATGTTGCAAAAAAAGCAGGCGCTTCAATTATTCTATTAATTGTCAATGTGTTATCCGATGAACAACTAAAAGAATTATATCAATATGCTACATCACTAAATTTAGAGGTACTTGTAGAGGTACATGATAAAGAAGAATTAGCGCGTGCCTATGACCTAAATCCACAAATAATTGGTGTGAATAACAGAGATCTTAAAAAGTTCGTTACAGATGTCTTGCATACCAATGAGATTTTAGAAAATAAAAAAGATGGTTTCTACTACATTTCTGAAAGTGGGATTCGCGATAAGGAAGATGTAGCAAATATAGTAGCTTCTGGTATAGATGGTTTATTAATTGGTGAATCTTTGATGAAATGCGATGATTTAAGCCAATTCTTACCGGGATTAAAAATGACTAAGGTGACAAGATGAAATTAAAATTTTGTGGTTTTCGCAATCTAGAGGATGTACAAAAAGCAAAAGATTTAAATATTGATGCGATGGGATTCATTCATTTTCCAAAAAGCAAACGCTTTGTCGATATTCCAACCATCAAGCAATTTACAGATGTTATTCCTGATGATAAGGAAAAGGTCGTAATCCTGGTGAACCCTGAATATCATGTGCTAGATAGTATAATAGAACAAACTGGAATCACAACTATTCAGTTACACGGTGATGAAGCGTTAACAACAATCTCATATATCAGGCAAAAGCATGATCATATAAAAATTATTAAAGCATTGCCTGCTAAAGATAGTGCATCATTACTGACTGCAATTGAATATTATTCACATCAAGTAGATCAATTTATTATAGATACCCCATCGCAAAGTTATGGTGGTACTGGCAAAGTATATGATTGGACAATTTTAGAAGATATAAAAGATATTGATTTTTTGATTGCTGGCGGTATCAATGATGAGAATATCAAAAAAATAGAAAAACTATCCCTACAACACAGAGGTTATGATATATCGAGTGGTATAGAAACAAATAATGATAAAGATATATGTAAAATGCAATCAATAATAGCACGAGTAAAAGGAGACAATTAATTATGGTGAAAAATATACAAACTGAAGTAGACGCATTTGGTTTCTTTGGTAATTATGGTGGTCAATATGTACCAGAAACTTTAATGCCTGCAGTACAAGAACTGAAACAAGCTTATCAGGCAGCAAAAGAAGATCCTGAATTTCAAGAAGAACTCGATGGGTATTTAAAAGATTATGTAGGTCGTGAAACGCCATTGACTTATGCTCAGTCATATTCGGAATCATTAGGTGGGGCTAAAATATATTTAAAACGTGAAGATTTAAACCACACGGGTGCACATAAAATAAATAATGCGCTTGGCCAGGCATTGTTAGCTAAACGCATGGGCAAAAACAAGTTAGTTGCTGAAACTGGTGCAGGTCAACATGGTGTAGCTAGCGCAACGGTAGCTGCCTTATTTGATATGGAGCTTATTGTGTTTATGGGGGAAGAAGATATGAAGCGCCAAGCCTTAAATGTTTTTAGAATGGAATTGTTAGGAGCAAAGGTAGAGTCGGTAACTGAAGGTCAAGGAACTTTATCAGATGCTGTCAATAAAGCACTTCAATATTGGGTGAGTCATGTGGATGACACACATTATCTATTAGGTTCTGCATTAGGACCAGATCCATTCCCTACAATTGTAAGAGATTTCCAAAAAATTATAGGACAAGAAATTAAAACGCAAGTTCATGAAAAAGAAAGACAACTACCAGACGCTATCGTTGCATGTGTTGGTGGTGGATCTAATGCTATAGGGACGTTTTATCCGTTTATAAATGATGATGTTAAACTATATGGCGTAGAAGCTGCTGGTGATGGTATTGATACGGATAAACATGCCTTGGCGATAAATAAAGGAGAAGAAGGTGTCTTACATGGCACAAAAATGTATTTAATTCAAGATGACAATGGCCAAATACAGTTAGCTCATTCGATATCTGCTGGATTAGATTATCCAGGTGTCGGACCGGAACACTCATATTACCATGATATTGGAAGAGTTAAATATGCTACTGCCAGTGATAAACAAGCTATGGATGCTTTAGTTCGTTTTACTAAAGCTGAAGGTATTATACCAGCAATCGAAAGCGCACATGCTTTAAGTTACGTTGAAGAATTAGCACCTACAATGCGTAACGATGAGATACTTGTGGTTACAGTATCCGGACGTGGAGATAAGGATATGGAAACCATTAGAAATTATATGAAACAGGAAGGTGAATCACATGTCTAAATTATTTGTACCTTATGTAATGGGAGACAAAGATTTTATCGCAAATGTAAAAACATTGAATGATGCAGGTGCAGATATTATAGAAGTAGGTGTACCATTTTCAGATCCTGTTGCTGATGGACCGGTAATTATGAATGCTGGCAATAAGGCAATTCAAGAAGGTGTGAATATACAATATATTTTCGATCAACTTACTGAACACCGTAATGAAATTCAGAGCGAATATGTGTTAATGACGTATTATAATATCATAAATCACTATGGCGAGACTGCATTTTTAAATGCTTGTGAAGCAGCGGGTGTGTACGGTTTGATTATTCCTGATTTACCTCATGAATTAGTGCAACAACTCAAAGCACGCCATCCAGAACGCAAAACAAATATTATTTCATTAATTGCTATGACTACTACAGAAACTAGAAGTAATCAAATTGCTGAAGATGCGGAAGGCTTTATTTACACAGTAACGATGAATGCAACAACTGGGGAAAATGGAAAATTTCACCCCGAATTAAAAAATAAGATTAAAAATATAAAATCGCATAGTGTAGTTCCTGTGGTAGCAGGATTTGGTATAAGAACAGCAGAACATGTTAAAGATATAATCGAAGCTTCAGATGGCGTTGTTATTGGTAGTGAAATAGTAAAACGTTTTGATAACAATGATAAACAAAGTACTATTGAATATTTAAAAACTATACGAGATGCATTAAATTAAGTAACGTTTAGATTTGATTTCTATGTATACGCATTGAAAATAAGGGTAATTATCTATTAGAGGATAATAGCAAAATAACTTATATGGTTAGTATCCTTATTTTAAAAAGAGGTGACTAAATTTGAGTAAAAAAGTTTTATTTATAATAACAAGTAGAAGTCAATATGATGATGGTACACCAACTGGTTTATGGCTAGAAGAGGCGAGTGAACCTTATAATATATTAACACAAGCAGGAATTGATGTGGATTTGGTTTCAATTGAAGGCGGACAAGTGCCATTAGATCCAAATTCTACTCAAAATGATGAATTAGATCAATATGCTAAATTTGTTGAAAAATTAAAACAAGTTCCTAGCATTGAAAATGTGGATGTAGCACAATACGATGCTGTTTATTTACCAGGTGGTCACGGTACAGTATTTGACTTTGCGCACAATCAGCAATTAGCAGAAATATTAGCAGACTTCAAGGATGAAAATAAAATTATTTCTTCTGTATGTCATGGACCAAGTGCTTTTGTAGGTGCCAAAGATAAACAAGGTAACTTCTTAGTGAACGGTGTAACATTAACTTCATTTACAGATAATGAAGAACGTACGATGGGTCTAGATAATAAAGTTCCATTTTTAACACAGACTGAATTGGAGAACCAAGGTGCTAAGTTTGTAGCTAATGATGATTTTACAGAACATGTTGAATCTGATGCACAATTCATTACTGGTCAAAACCCACAATCAAGTGTAGCTATAGGTAAAGCAATCAGAGATGCTTTATAATTTAAACAAAGTACTTTTAAGTAAAAAACTGAAGTACTGGATAAGAATACAATGTTTGAACTAAGACAAGCCTTAAGTGATATGTCACTTAGGGTTTGTTTTTGTTTTGAGACAAAAGGTTTAGTTGTGTCACTGCAAAAATAAAATGGTGTTGTTCAATCCATAAAAAATATCACTTATTAATGTAACTGATGCGAAGAATGATGAAAATAAGTATATGTTCTTTGTTTAACGTATTTTAAAATTAAAAGGTCTAGAATTGTAAGGTGAGATTATTTGTATAATATAGCTACAATACGCCTAACAAAATAGACTGCGCGGTAAATATCAATGGCATATTAATAGTGAATATTGCATTGAAACTAACTATATAGTTTATAATTAGATGATAATTTAGATTTAAGGTGTCAAATATGAATAAATGCTTAAGCTTTGTTAAAATAAAAGTAGTGATATAATTAAATAATACATAAAGCGCAATGTAATCATTACATTAGAAAGATGATGCGCAGGCTATTGATTTAGTTTTATAAATGAATGTTGTATAATAATCAAGATTGAGATTTAAACTCGAAAATAGGACTATAGATAACTAGGAGTATATAAAAATGAAATTTACGAATTTAACTGCAAAAGAATTTGGTGCATTTACCGATAAAATGCCAAATAGTCATTTCACACAAATGATAGGGAATTATGAATTGAAAATTGCAGAAAGTACAGAAACCCACTTGGTTGGTATTAAAAACAACCAAAATGAAGTCATTGCAGCGTGTTTATTAACAGCGGTACCAGTGATGAAATTCTTTAAGTATTTTTATACAAATAGAGGACCAGTTATAGATTTTGACAATAAAGAACTTGTTCATTATTTCTTTAATGAATTGACGAAATATGTTAAACAACATAATGCGTTATATTTACGTGTAGATCCTTATCTGGCATATCAATATCGTAACCATGATGGTGAAATATTAGAAAATGCTGGTAACGATTGGATCTTTGATAAAATGAAACAGCTCGGTTATAAACACCAAGGATTTTTAACTGGATTTGATCCTATTCTTCAAATAAGATTTCATTCCGTTTTAGATTTAGCAGGGAAAACGGCTAAAGATGTACTCAATGGTATGGATAGTTTGCGTAAAAGAAATACTAAAAAAGTACAAAAAAATGGTGTGAAAGTAAGATTTTTAGGTGAAGATGAATTGCCTATATTCCGCTCATTTATGGAAGACACTTCTGAAACGAAAGATTTTGACGATAGAGATGATGATTTTTATTATAATAGATTAAGATATTATAAAGATCGTGTTCTAGTACCTTTAGCTTATATGGACTTTAACGAATATATTGAAGAATTAAAATCGGAACGTGAAGTGTTGAGTAAAGATATCAATAAAGCAGTTAAAGATATTGAGAAACGACCAGAAAATAAAAAAGCATATAATAAAAAAGATAATTTAGAACAACAGCTTATAGCAAATCAACAGAAAATAGACGAAGCAGTGGCGTTACAAGAAAAACATGGCAATGAATTACCAATTTCAGCAGCATATTTTATTATTAACCCTTATGAAGTAGTCTATTATGCAGGTGGCACGTCTAACGAATTTAGACATTTTGCAGGAAGTTATGCTATTCAGTGGAAGATGATAAATTATGCGATAGACCACAGTATAAATCGATATAATTTCTATGGCATCAGTGGTGATTTTACTGAAAAAGCAGAAGATGCAGGCGTGGTTAAATTTAAAAAAGGCTTTAACGCAGACGTAGTAGAATATGTTGGTGATTTTATTAAACCAATTAATAAACCAATGTACAAAATTTATACGACATTGAAAAAAATAAAAGATAGAAAGAATTAAACATAAATAGAAGGGAACTAAGCTAGAATGAAATTTACAGAGTTAACTGTTAAAGAATATGACAATTTTGTACAGAATCCAGCATTAGAAAGTCATTATTTTCAAGTGAAAGAAAATATTGCGACAAGAGAAGAAGATGGATTTCAAGTTGTACTATTAGGTTTAAAAGACGATGATAATCAAGTAATTGCTGCTAGTCTTTTCTCTAAAATTCCTACAATGGGAAGCTATGTTTATTATTCAAATCGTGGTCCAGTTATGGATTACAATGATTTAGGGTTAGTAGATTTTTATTTACGTGAATTAGACACTTATTTGCAACAACATAATTGTTTATATGTGAAGATGGATCCCTATTGGATTTATCAAGTCTATGACAAAGATATTAATCCATTGCCGAATCATGATAAGAATGATGCATTAGTTAATTTATTTAAATCGCATCATTATATACACCATGGATTTACAACAGAGTACGATACGTCTAGTCAAGTTAGATGGATGGGTGTATTAAATCTTGATGGGGAAACGCCGACATCATTGAAAAAACAATTTGATAGTCAAAGGAAGCGTAACATCAATAAGGCGATTAATTTTGGTGTAAAAGTAAGACTATTAACAAGAGACGAATTTGATATATTCTTAGAATTGTATCGTGAAACTGAAGAACGTACAGGTTTTGTTTCTAAAACGGATGAATATTTCTATAATTTTATAGATAATTATGGGGATAAAGCATTGATTCCATTGGCTTATATTGATTTAGATGAATATATCAATCATACCCAAGAAGGCATTAACGAAAAAGAAGCTCGACGTGACCAAATGATGCAAAATGAGAACAAATCTGATAAGCAATTGAAAAAAATTGCTGAACTAGATAAACAAATTGAGCATGATAAAAAAGAATTACTTCATGCCAGTGAATTAAGATTAACGGATGGTGCTATATTGAATTTAGCAGCAGGTGTATATTTTGCAAATGCATATGAAGTGAATTATTTCTCAGGTGGATCATCAGAAAAATATAATCAATACATGGGGCCTTACATGATGCATTGGTACATGATGAACTACTGTTTTGATCATGGCTATGGTCGTTATAATTTCTATGGACTTTCAGGAGACTTTACTGAAAATAGTGAAGATTATGGCGTATATCGCTTTAAACGTGGTTTCAATGTACAAATTGAGGAACTGATTGGAGATTTCTATAAACCAATCAAGAAAACTAAGTATTGGTTATTTAATACGTTGAATAATGTTAGAAAGAAAATTAAAAAATAGTAAAAAAAGAAAGCATACTGGTTGTAAGCCCTGATCAGTGTGCTTTCTTTTGTGTTGAATTTGGTTATATTAGGATGGCTATCCAATATAACAACAAACTAGAATGTGGAATATTCTGAGATGTTAATTCTAGTTGTTCTCCACATGTTTCATTATAGCATAGTTTAATTTATTTTCAATATATTTAACGGATAATAATTCTTTAGTAAAAAATATATTTATTATATGTTGTAATGGAATATAACAAATAAAACAGCACAAAAGAAACCACACTATAATTTATTGAATTATAGTGTGGTTTTAATTCATTTTTAGTTAAACGCCCTAGTAATATAAGGTATAAGTCAAGAATGGATCAGCCTAGTTTAAGGCATCGATAATATATGTGATACCAATAATAAAGAATACGATACACATAAATATAGCAATCAATAAAGCTGCCATTAGTGGATTAAATAACAATATAAGACCAAAAACAATTTCAACTATATTTAATAAAATTGAAAAGGTATGAAAAACTTTATTTGATTTTTCAGACGGTGTAACCGTAAATATATTGAAAATGGCATTAATAATGAACCAAATAGCAAAAAGGTAAATAATAAATGTTGTGCTTGTAACGACATTAAATAGAATGAGTAATCCAATTATAATGTTAATAACACCTAGAATAACCAGTATATTGGTGCCGCTTTGTGACGCTTTTTTCATTACACGACGGATAAAAATTTCTATAAAACCATTAATAATAAATAAAAGACCAATTAGCCAAGTAATTGCAAATAAGTTTTCTTCTGGAAAGCTTATAATAAATACACCAATTACTAGAAAAATAACTCCGATGAGCAAACTTGACCATTTAATACCCGAAGATTGTTGCATTCATTTCACTCCTAAAATATTCTCTAAATAGTATATACCCAAATCAAGAAAAGAAACACTAATTAATATACGTGAACATAATTATATTATGTAAACTTATACTAATTAGTCATTTAAATTAAACCATTTTTAAGGATTGTTGGGATTATACAATCAATCTTTAATATTATAATACGAATAGGAAAATTTTCTGTTTAAGGATGGTTACAAGGATATAATGAACTTTAGCAAAATTGGATAACGCTGAGATTAAGATTTCTGAACAGTTTCAATAAATATCATGGATAAGTGTTCATCTAAGTGCAAATAAATAGTCTATAATCATAGATAAACAATTTAGGACATATTAGTGCAGCAGTATTTGTTATTTTAATCAAATGGATACATAACGATGCGTTAAGAATTGTTGGTTCGCTCGAATCAAAAACAATGTTAAACATAAAGATATTTAATAATTGTAGTCATTAATTCAATAATGCGAGTTATATTATTAGGTTAACGTAACAAGTGGCAATTAACGATGATTTGCTTGTTATAACATCTATTTTGCATTTTAGTTTACATAATATATATTATAGGAAGTTATATGTATTTGAAGAGAATGGCTCTCCTATGTATAAAGTATTGCATTTTTACTATACAAATCATTACTTATTATAAACGGCATGTTGTTTCTGATTATTGATTCATAAGCGATGCGTCATACACTGCTATTATGGCGACGAAAATCTAATTAGGTTGCAAATTATTTGTAGCTTCCTTTAATTTACGTTTGTTATGTAGAACTTATTTTAAAACAGTAATTGATAATGATTTTCAATTAATATATACTTAATTTCTACAACAAGGAGGAATTTTTTTGAAAACAAAATTAGTTATTTTCTTAACATTGTGCTGTATCGTAGTATTAACCGCTTGTAATAAAGAGTCAAATCAAACTAAATCACAGCAAGATACGGTGAAAATTAAAAATACATATGAATTTAAGGAAAAAAATAAAGATCATAAAAACGGAGAAATTATTAATGAAACGCTTGAAGTCCCTACTAATCCTAAGCGGGTTGTTGTTATGGATTATGGTGCGCTGGATGTTATGAAAGCATTGAAATTGCAAAAAAATATCGTTGCGATTGCTAAAGGCCAAGGCAATTCATTTTTACCTAACAGTTTAAAAGAATTTAAGGATAAAAAGTACCGCAATATTGGTAATCCCGGACAACCCAATTTCAATAATTTGGCAAAAGCAAAACCTGACATCATATTTGCATCATTTAGACAAGCACGTTCAAAAACGTTAGCAGAAATGAAAAAAGCAGCGCCAAATGCAAAAATCATCTTTGTTAGTCCTCAAAATGACAATTATATAGACTCAATTAAACAAAATACCATGAAAATCGGTAAAATATTTAAAAAGGAAACTGAAGTTAAAGCTTTAAATAGATCACTAGATAAAAAAATTACAGCGACACGAAAAGTCATTGATAATTCAACTGTGCTATTTTTAAATGTAGATGATAAAGGAATTAAGACTTTTGGCCCTACTGGAAGATTTGGCGGCTTTTTAAACAAAGATTTAGGCATAAAGCACGCAGATAAAAATATGCAAGCAAATTCAAGTGGTATATTAATATCTAATGAATATTTAAATAAGATCAATCCCGATAAGTTATTTGTTGTCGATAGAACAAAACAAGCGTCCTCGCAAAGTAAAGCGTTGCCTCCATCCTTGGACAATGATGTTATAAAAAATGTTGAAGCTATCAAACAGCATCATGTAAGCGTATTTGAAGCAAATAGCTGGTATTTTGGTGAAGGAGGCATTGGTTTGACGATTGACCAACTAGATCAAATACAGAAGGCATATAGGGCAAAATAAATAACATAAAGTAAAACAAAAACGAATTGTAACTTAAATCACTACAATTCGTTTTTGTTTGCTCTTATTTAATGTTGTCTATAATCTTCTATTTCATCTTTTGGAATTCCACCACGTTTACGAATTTCTTTTCTTGCTTTTTTATCGCGACGATTGCGTCTCCAATTACGTGTGAAATACCAAATGAGAAAACTAATAATTAAACTTAATACAGCCATAAATGCTGCAAATCCTAGTAATGGTTCATATGTAATGTCTTCAAAATTAGGAATTAAGAAAGCTGCTATTCCTAATACGACGATAGTTAATACAGCTGGGACAAACCATTTATTTAAGGCAAGATTACAGAAAATAGTAACTAGTATAACTGCAACTACTGAAATCCATAAATAATTAGGCATATCAAATATTGTCATTTGTTGCACTCCTTACATTCTTTTGTTTATCATTTCAATCTAATGATTACTAGTATACTACAATTAACCAAAATTTCCTTCGGGCTACAGTAGTATTAAAACATTGTATTTTGACAAACGAAGTAATCGTAAATCTAATTTTTATTTATGTTCCCCACTTTAATAACAACTAAACTTAGAATTGTGTTATGTTATCATCTTTCATGTATAATTAAGGAAAACCTCAATTTATATTAAGGAGTGATTAAATGACTGAAACATTGCCGTTTAGAAATGATGTCCCATTAAATGAAACTTGGGATATCACAGACTTATTTACTTCAGATAAAGCATTTTATCAAGTATTGGAAGATACTTTAAATGATGCCAAAGCATTCAATAAGCAATTTACAGAACGATTGAATCATGCAGAGATGATAGAAGTTGCACTGAATGCTTATTCTGATATATTAATTCAGCTAGATCGTATGGCAAACTATGCTGAATTGAAGTTAAGTGTTAATACAGCAAATGAAGAGGCTCAAACATTAAATGCTAAATTTTCAACTTCATATGGAAAAATTGCAAGTGAATTATCTTTTGTAGAATCAGAGATACTAGAACTGTCAGATACAACGTTAGACGAATTAATAAAGACGTCTCAATATCCCCACTTTTTAACAAAAATTAAAGCTAAAAAAGCGTATAAATTATCTGCAGAAGTTGAGAAAGTATTAGCTAGTTTATCTCCCACTTTTGACAGCGTTTTCGATTTATATGGGACAACAAAAATGTTAGATATTGATTTTGAATCATTTGAGTACAATAACCAAACATATCCTTTAGATTACGCTACATTTGAAAATGAGTATGAAGATCATCCAGATAAAGGTTTTAGAGAAACGAGCTTTAAATATTTTAGCAATGCATTACGTAAATATCAGCATACTACAGCGGCTACTTATAATATGCAAGTACAACAAGAGAAAATAGAAGCTGATTTAAGAGGTTATGACTCAGTTATTGATTATTTATTACAAGAACAAGAAGTTACGCGTGAAATGTTTGATAGACAAATAGATGTCATCATGAGTGATTTAGCGCCTATCATGCAAAAATATGCTAAGCTAATCAAACATGTACATGGCCTTAATGTAATGGGATTTGAAGATTTAAAAGTATCAATAGATCCTAATTATGAGCCGGAAATTTCTATAGAATCATCAAAGCGATATATATTTGGTGCTTTAGAGGTACTTGGACAAGATTACTTGAAAATGGTCGAAGCAGCATATGATGACAGATGGATTGATTTTGCTCAAAATAAAGGAAAAGATACGGGAGCCTATTGCGCTAGTCCTTATGCATCACATTCCTACGTATTCATTTCTTGGACAGGAAAAATGACTGAAACATTTGTATTAGCCCATGAATTAGGCCATGCGGGACATTTTACCTTAGCTCAAGCAAATCAAAACTATTTAGAATCAGAAGCGTCAATGTACTTTGTAGAAGCACCTTCTACTATGAACGAAATGTTAATGTCCAACTATTTATTTAAAAATAGTAATGATCCGAAATTTAAACGTTGGGTTATCGGTTCAATAATTTCTAGAACATATTACCATAATATGGTAACTCATTTACTTGAGGCGGCCTATCAAAGAGAAGTTTACAAAAAAGTCGACCGCGGTGAGTCATTAACGGCGCCTGTTTTAAATCAAATTATGCTAGATGTGTATGGTCAATTCTTTGGTGATAGTGTGAAATTAACTGAAGGTACAGAGTTGACTTGGATGAGACAGCCACATTATTATATGGGCTTGTATTCTTACACATATTCTGCTGGTTTAACTATAGGTACAGTTATGTCTCAACGTATTCAAAGTGAAGGACAGCCAGCCGTAGATGCTTGGTTAGAAACGCTTAAAGCAGGTGGAAGTAAGTCCCCTGTTGAATTAGCTGATATAGCGGGCATTGATATTCGTACAGACGCCCCATTAAAATCAACAATTGGCTATATCGGTAGTCTTGTTGATGAATTAGAAAAATTAACCAGTGAAATTGAAGCAGATTTATAAAATTAAAAAGCACAGTGAGTTGAAAATAAAAATTTCGCGCTCACTGTGCTTTATTATATTATTTATTGTAAGATTCATAACGATTACCAGTTATAAAGAAATATATGTTTTCTGCAATGTTTGTAATGTGATCACCTATGCGTTCTAAGTGACGCGCTGCTAAGTGTGCTTGCCCTGCCACAAATGGGTCATTGTCAATTAAGTAGGTTGTATTAACAATATTTTTATACAAATCATCAATATCCTTATCTCGTTCGATAATTTCTTTTATAAGGGTAACGTCATTATTTTTAACTGCATCATTTAAATCTTTTAACATTAACAATGCTAATTTACCCATTGTATTAAGCCTTGTCAGTACGTAATGATCAATGATTTTTGCTCTTAATCTAATTTCAGCAATATTTGCAGCGTTATCACCTATACGCTCAAAATCAGATGCAATTTTTAATGCTGCCATCATCAATCTTAAATCGGTTGCAATGGGTTGCTGTTTCGTAATCAGCATAATAACTTTTTCATTAATTTCAGTTTCAAGTTCGTTTACAATTTTATCTCTGGCAATGGACTCTCTGGCAAAATTCCGATCCTCTTCACTTAACGATGTCAATGCAAATTCAATATTTTGATATACATGAAGACCAAGTCGACGTAAATCTTTTATTAAACCGTCGAGTTGGCCTTCATATTTTTGTCTGATTATAGCCATATATCGATCAACCGAAACGACCTGAGATATAATCTTCAGTTTGTTTATCAGAAGGATTAGAGAAGATTTTATCTGTATCATCGTATTCGTTCACATAGCCGTTAAGGAAGAATGCTGTCTTATCAGAAACACGAGCAGCTTGTTGCATGTTATGTGTAACGATAATGATTGAGTATTTTTCTTTTAATTCTTGAACAAGTTCTTCAACTTTTAATGTTGAAATTGGGTCTAGTGCAGATGTTGGTTCATCCATTAAGATAACATCTGGTTCAATTGCTAATGTACGTGCAATGCATACACGTTGCTGTTGCCCACCTGATAAACTATAGGCATTCGTGTCTAAGCGATCTTTCAACTCATCCCAAATTGCAGCACCGCGTAACGATTTTTCTACAATTTCATCTAACACTTTTTTATTTTTGATACCATGAATTTTTGGACCATAAGTGATATTATCATAAATTGATTTAGGGAACGGATTGGGTTGTTGAAATACCATTCCTACATTAGTTCTTAATTTTTCAACAGAATGTTTTTCGTCAAAAATATTCTGGTCACGATACATAATTTTACCAGCAGTTTTTACTGAAGGTACGAGTTCCACCATTCGATTTAAAGCTTTGATATAAGTTGATTTACCACAACCGGATGGTCCTATAATAGCAGTAACATTGTTTTCTAAAATATCTAAGTTAATGTTTTTAAGCGCGTGATTTTCACCGTACCATAAGTCTAAATTCTTTGTAGAATAAACAATTTTCTTTTCACTATCTGGAATAGTCTTTTCAGTGTGATTAGGTTCAATAGTTGAAATAGGTGTATCATTGCGGTCTGTATGTGCCTGTAAATCATCATTTTTGTCAATTATTTGTTTGTTAGCCATAATTAAAACTCCTTTTTTATAGAAGACTAGTAGTTATCGATTTAAAATAAATCGAATATTCCCAGTTTACTAGCCTAGGTTTAATGCTTTTTATAGATTATGAATTAGAATTTTTTGCTATATTTGTTTCTTAAGAAAATTGCAATTGCATTCATCAATAATAAGATAACTAGCAATACAATAATGCCTGCAGAAGCTACGTTTTGGAATTCTGCTTGTGGTAATTTCGCCCAGCTGTAAATTGCCATTGGTAATGCTTGGAATTGATCAAAGATACTTGAAGGCAATTGTAACAATACAGTTGGTATACCAATAAGAATGAGTGGTGCTGTCTCACCTAATGCACGAGATAATGCTAAAATAAAGCCAGTTAAAATACCTGGTATGGCAGCTGGTAATACGACACGTCTGATTGTTTGCCATTTATTACCACCTAGGCCGTACGATGCTTCTCTAACCGAATTAGGCACGGCTCTTATCGCTTCCTGACTAGCCACAATGATTACCGGTAAGATAAGTAATGACATTGTAAGTGCGGCAGCTAAGATAGAATTACCTAATGCTAACGATTCCACTCCCATACCTCTTACAAAAATAGTTAATCCTAGTAAACCGAATACGACTGATGGGACACCGGCTAAATTAGAGATGCTTACTTTTATAAAACTTGTGAATGCATTGTTTTTTGCGTATTCTTCTAAATAAATGGCTGTACCGACACCTAAAATTATAGAAATTGGAATAATCGTAACCATCAACCAAATTGTACCAATGAGTGCCCCCTTGACACCTGCCATGGATGGTGTAGATGATGAGAAACTTGTGAAGAATGATGGTGTTAAGTGACCGACCCCTTTGATTAAAGTATCAATAATCAATGCCGCTAAGACGAGCAATCCGATCATCGTACATGCAAAAAATGCCCATTTATTAAGCCTATTAACCGACAATCTCCCAGAGAGGTTCTTTTCAACAGTGTTTTGATCGACAAGTACTTTACTATTATTAGCTTCAGCCATATTAATACTCCTCTCTGAAACGTTTCGTAATCCAATGTGAAATTAAGTTCATAATTAATGTAAATAAGAATAATGTGAAACCTACAGCATAAATACTGTAATAAATGTCTGAACCGAATGTTGCATCCCCTGTTGCTACTTGTACGATATAACCAGTCATTGTTTGGATAGAGCCAGTTAAATCAAGTGATGCGGATGGTGTGCTCCCGGCAGCTAACGATACAATCATTGTTTCACCGATTGCACGAGATACAGCTAGTACAATGGAGGCCATGACACCAGAAGTTGCTGCAGGTAAGACTACTTTAGTAGCTACTTCAAATTTTGTTGCACCAAGTCCTAATGCGCCTTCACGCATCTTGTTTGGCACTGAAGACATTGCATCTTCACTCATACTAGAAATCAAAGGTATAATCATAACACCTACGACAATACCAGGACTGATAGAGTTGAAACTACCAAGTTCAGGGAAGATTGAGCGTAATAATGGTGTTACAAATGTCAGTGCGAAGAAACCAAATACAATTGTAGGAATACCGGATAATATTTCAAGAATTGGTTTGATAATACTTCTCGCTCTACTAGATGCATATTCACTTAAATAAAGTGCAGCACCTAAACCAAGTGGTACGGCTACAATAGTAGCAATGGCTGTAATCTTTAATGTCCCGAGAATTAATGCCCAAATACCATATTTAGGTGATGATGAGAATGGGTTCCATTCCATCGTTAAGAAAAAGTCTGCTAACGAAACACGTGTAAAGAACGTAATGGTTTCAGTCAACAATGTTATAACTATCCCAACAGTAGCTAATATAGAAAAGACGGCTATTAGGCCTAAGATAATAGGTGCAACTTTATCGCTTGCGCCATTCTTTTTAGCGTTATTTTTTGCTATCATTTCACTTACGGAGAGGTTATTATTCGCCATATGAATTCCTTCCTTCTTGTAAACTCCCAATTATTTAAAAAAGTTGGGCCTGGACATTAGAAGACAAAGTATCTAAGAAATCTAACTTTGTCCCCCAATTCCAGAATCCCAACCCTAAGCTATTATTTACTTTCTTCTTTATCTTCTTTTTTACTGTCTTTGCCAATAATATCTTTTAGTTTAGATTGTTGTTCATTGTAATCTTTCTTCGGTAATGCAACGAATCCAGCATCGTTAGCTGATTTACCTTTGTCTTCAAGAACAAACTTCATGAAGTCTTGGAATCCTTTGTTATCTTTAAGTTTTTTCTCATTAGTATAGATGTATAATGGTCTGCTTAAAGCATAAGAACCATCTTGGATTGTTTTCTTAGTAGGTTCAGTTGTTTGACCTTTGTCGTCTTTAATTTTAACTTCTTTTAATTTATCTTTATTTTGTTCATAGAAGTTATAACCGAAGTAACCGATACCTTCTTTGTTCTTTTCTACTGATTGAACAATTACGTTTGTATCAGCATTTTTCTCTGCTTTAATATCACCTTTGTCCATTACTTCTTCAGTGAAGAAATCGTAAGTACCATGTGATTGGTCAGGTGAGAAAGCTTTAATTTCTTTAGAAGGCCATTTAGGATTAACATCTTTCCACGTTTTAGCTTTACCTGAATATATTTCTTTAAGTTGATCTTTAGATAATTCGTTAACGAAATCATTATCTTTGCTGACAGCAATTGTTACACCGTCTTGCGCAATTTTGAACTCGTCATATTTAATCCCTTTATCATCTAATTTTTTCTTCTCTTCATCTTTTATTGGTCTAGATGCATTTGAAAAATCAGTACTACCTGAGATGAATTTTTCGAAACCGCCACCAGTACCAGCAGTACCATTTGATACAGTTACATCTTTATTATCTTTAGCAAATTTTTCGTTTAGTTTTTCAATGATTGGACCTACTGTTGATGAACCATCGCCTTTTACTTCTCCTCCGTCTTTACTTGAACCAGCATTACCGCCGCCACAAGCACCTAATAAAAGTGAAGCACCAATTGCTGTAGTACCAAATAATTGCCATTTTTTCATTGAAACATCCTCCTAATAAATGAATAACCCAAAAAGTTATATGTATTTCTTACAGTTCCTATACTACACGCCTTTTATTAAATACAAATATAGATAATGTAAATGTTTTGTTAAGGGATTATTATTATTGTTTACAATATTTATATTTGTAACATAATAAGATCGTTTTCTTAGCTAATTCCCTTTAAATCAATGTTTTACTATCGTTCTTATATTACAAAAATAGAACACATTCGCTACAGGCATATAAAAAAACCTGAAACTTACTACAAAAAAGTAGTATTTTCAGGTTTTAATATCGCGTACTGTATGATATTGGGTTATATGAACGCGTTAGAATTATAATCAATTAGTTAAATTATGATGTGAAATTTTAATGATATTATTTACAAAGTGCACAGTACTATAATAGAAGAAACTATTTTTCAATTCTTTCCCAGCCATGTTTGGTTAAAGTGATTTTACCACTTTCTATCGTGATAATTTTATTTTTATAAAGATGGCCAATGGCTCTTTTGAATGCACCTTTACTCATATTAAAAATTTCTTTAATTGCTTCTGGGCTTGATTTATCAGAAAAAGGTAACTCGCCTTCATATTCAACTAATAAATCAAATATGTGTTGTCCATCATCATCTAGTCTTTTATGAGCTAATGGTAAGAATGAACCGTTTAATTCGCCTTTTTCATTGTGGCCTATAATACGAACGCTTACATTCTCCCCTAATCTTGGTTCTTGTTTACGTTCTGATTCATGAACGAATATTTTATAACCATCTTTTGATAAGAGAAAACTACCAATTCTTAATAAGCGATACGGTCTCGCTTCGATAATTTGGTTCTGTTGTTCGTTATCAAATACAGGCGTATACATTTGTTCTACGATTGTTTCCGTTGCTAAACGAGCGAACATGTTGTTATCTCTATCTATACGTAAAGTAACAAATAATTCATCGCCTTGCACTGGCCAGACTTCTTTGACTTTTGGAAGGTCTTCCCATGGGATTAATACTTCTCTTGGTAAGCCTACATCAACATGCGCGCCATCTCTATCTGTTTTTAATACTTTTACAAAATCGTATTTATCCGTTGTTATATCTGGCATATTTTGAGTGGCAAATAATGCACCAGATCTATTTGGATAAACAAAGAAGCTATATTCTTCGCCTATTTGTAATTCATCATCGTCGCTAATTTCAGATTGGTTTAGTTTTACTTCTTCACCATTTGGTCCTTTTAATTTGTATGTGGATCCTTCTAATCCCATAACTTCAAGGAATTCTATTGAACCTACAATATCTTTTTCATCTTGGGCCATACTTTTCTCCTTCGTACTTATATTTATTCTTCTTTATTATAACATGCTATAGATAAACAAGCATCAGTCTAGCGCGAAAGCTCGAAAGTACTAGATAAGTGTGTTATAATTTGTGCGGTAGATTAACGAAAAGGAGTAAATGCATGTTACAAGTTACTGATGTAAGTTTACGATTTGGTGATCGTAAGCTATTTGAAGATGTAAATATTAAATTTACAGATGGCAATTGCTATGGATTGATTGGCGCAAATGGTGCAGGAAAATCAACGTTCTTGAAAATTTTATCTGGAGAATTAGATGCTCAAACGGGGCATGTATCTATGGGTAAAAACGAACGTCTAGCAGTATTAAAGCAAGATCACTTTGCATTTGAAGATGAACGTGTTATAGATGTAGTCATTAAAGGACATGAACGTTTATATGCTGTAATGAAAGAAAAAGATGAAATCTATATGAAGCCAGACTTCAGTGATGAAGATGGTATTAGAGCTGCTGAATTAGAAGGCGAGTTTGCAGAAATGGACGGGTGGAACGCGGAAGCAGATGCTGGTTCCCTACTTTCTGGACTTGGAATTAAAGCGGATTTACAAGATAAAACAATGTCAGAGTTAGAAAATAATCAAAAAGTAAAAGTGTTATTGGCACAAAGTCTTTTTGGCAAGCCAGACGTATTGCTACTAGATGAGCCTACCAATGGTTTAGATATTCCTGCGATTAGTTGGTTGGAAGATTTCTTAATTAATTTTGAAAATACAGTTATAGTAGTCTCTCACGATAGACACTTTTTAAACAACGTATGTACTCACATTGCTGACTTAGATTATGGAAAGATTAAAGTTTATGTTGGTAACTATGATTTTTGGTATCAATCTAGCCAATTAGCAATGAAAATGGCACAAGATCAAAATAAGAAAAAAGAAGAAAAAATTAAAGAGTTGCAAGATTTCGTCGCACGTTTCTCGGCTAATGCTTCTAAATCAAAACAAGCAACAAGTCGTAAAAAACAACTTGAAAAAATCGAACTTGATGATATTCAACCTTCATCACGTCGTTACCCATTCGTTAAGTTTACGCCAGAACGTGAAATTGGCAATGATTTATTATTTGTAGAAAACCTTTCAAAAACAATTGATGGTGTGAAAGTACTAGATAACATTTCATTTACGATGGATCCTAATGACAAAGCTGTATTAATTGGCGATAGTGAATTTGCTAAATCGACGTTATTAAAGATTCTGGCTGGTGAAATGGAACCTGATGAAGGTACAGTAAGATGGGGTGTTACTACTTCACGTAGCTACTTCCCTAAAGATAATTCAGCTTACTTTGAAGGTGTAGATATGAATTTAGTTGATTGGTTACGCCAATACGCACCTGAAGATGAACAAACTGAGACGTTCTTACGTGGTTTCTTGGGAAGAATGCTATTCAGTGGTGAAGAAGTTAAGAAAAAAGCAAGCGTCCTTTCAGGTGGAGAGAAAGTACGTTGTATGTTAAGTAAAATGATGCTATCAAGTGCAAACGTATTGTTATTAGATGAACCTACAAATCATTTAGACTTGGAAAGTATTACTGCAGTAAATGATGGATTAAAGAACTTCAAAGGTTCAATCATCTTTACTTCATATGATTTTGAGTTTATCAATACAATAGCAAATCGTGTCATTGATTTAAACCCTGCTGGTGCAGTTTCTAAAGAAATCTCATACGAAGCATATTTAGAAGAATCTGGTGTTTTATCTAAATAATCAGCAGTTTATTAAACTGGGAATTGGGCAAAAATCTAAACTTATTAAAAAGATTTTGTCGCCCCCCACGGCAAATATGACTAGAATTGAAAAATATAAACAGAGGCTGGGACGAACCAATGATGTCCTAGCCTCTGTTTTATTATCTAACACCTAACCTACTCTGGTTGATATTATTTTAGTATAAATTGATTGATGTACTGCGCCTTTTAATTATCTAACCAGCATTTTATAGGCCGATCGCTTTAAAAAGCATTTTTAGAATTATATAATCATAATTAATTAAATTATAGGAGGAATGTTTAAATGGACAATTTAAATATGCTTGATGGACAAGTAATACCCCAAATTGGATTTGGTACATATAAACTTAATGGGTCACATGGTGCCTTTGCCATTACAAATGCTTTGAATCAAGGTTATCGATTATTAGATACGGCATATAATTATGAAAACGAAGGCACTGTGGGTAAAGCTATTGAAAATAGTCATGTCACAAGAGATCAAGTAATTATAACTTCAAAATTACCTGGTCGTTATCATGACTATGATGCAGCTATGGTTGCCATCCAAGAATCCATTTATCGCTTAGGCGTTGATTATTTAGATTTATATTTAATTCATTGGCCTAATCCTAAGCAAGGGAAATTTGTAGAAGCATGGCAAGCTATGGTTGATGCTCAAAAATCTGGTCTTATTAAATCAATTGGAGTCTGTAACTTCTTACCTGAGCATATCGAAACATTAGAAAAAGAAACGGGAGTATTGCCTGTAGTTAACCAAATTGAATTACATCCATATTTTAATCAACAAGATATGGTTGCGTTCCATAATGAAAAAGGGATTATTACACAGGCATGGAGTCCATTAGGACGAGCTTCTGAGGTGATTAATGATAAGGACGTTGCAGTCATTGCTGAAAAATATAATAAAACGATTCCTCAAATTATACTGAAATGGCATGTACAAAACGGTGTCGTCCCTATCCCTAAGTCAACATCTATTGCACGACAAATTCAAAATAAAGATGTGTTTGATTTTACATTAGAACAACAAGATATCGATAAAATTAACAAATTGACACAACAAAATGGTCGATTAAAAGGTCAAGATCCAGCCACTTATGAAGAATTTTAAGGGATTGATTTATGTTTACAGTAAGGAAAAAGCACAATAGCACATCAAAAGTGTGTGATTTTACATTTCCGAGGTAAAAAGTATGTTTTAAATGTCATATTTTTCAGTAAATTTAAAAAATTAGTGAAAAGCGGTTTACAGTACATATATGCCTATGTATAATATGAAACATAAACAAAAATTAAATAAGTTTTTGATGAGGCGCATCAATCATTAGTAAAAATTAGAAGAACCTGACTGCTAGCAGCTAATTTTGAAAGGGTGAGATGCCGAAACAGTTATAATAGCAGCTTATAACACGTTGGACTTTATGGTTAAGAGCTAAGAGTCTGTCATTATTTTAAAATAATGGAGTGCATCACTTGTATATATATTATAGAACAGGTTCGCATTCCGGACTTGTTCTTTTTTATATTACTGTGATTCTCCCCTATTCAATGAGGAGGATATAGATTTGGAAAGAAGTGTTTTGAAGTTTGGAGGCTCTTCAGTTAGTGATTTTACTAAAATTAAAAATATAGCTGAGATGCTCAGTTTAAGAATTCAACAAGGAGAACAACTTATTGTGGTCGTAAGTGCTATGGGTAAAACGACTGATGAATTGATGGCAAATGTTTCAACATTAACGACTAGTCCAAAAGATCAGGAATTAGCACTCTTACTAACTACTGGAGAACAACAAACCGTTTCGTATTTATCAATGGTATTGAATGACATTGGGATTAATGCTAAAGCGATGACAGGTTATCAAGCTGGTATTAAAACAGTCGGTCATCATTTGAAAAGTCGCATAGCGGAAATTAATCCAAACACATTTGAACAGGCTTTTGAGGAAAATGATGTACTTGTTGTCGCGGGTTTCCAAGGGATTAATGATGCATTAGAGGTAACTACATTAGGACGTGGTGGTTCTGATACGACTGCCGTGGCGTTGGCAGCTAGTAATAATACACCATGTGAGATATATACAGATGTGGATGGCGTTTATGCTACGGACCCCCGCGTATATAAAAAAGCGAAACGTCTTGATTATGTATCTTATGAAGAAATGATGGAAATGAGTGCATTAGGTGCCGGAGTGTTAGAAACGAGAAGTGTTGAATTAGCAAATAACTATAATATCCCCCTATATTTAGGTAGAACTTTATCAAATGTGAAAGGAACTTGGATTATGTCTCAAACAGAAATTTTAGAGAAAAAAGCCGTCACGGGTGTTGCATTAGATACTCATATGATGCATGTTACAATTAGTTACCCCTTGCCTGATAATAAATTACTTACAGAATTGTTTAGTAAATTAGAAGAAGGTGCTGTGAATGTAGATATGATTTCTCAAATTGTTAATTTAGAAGGCTTGCAAATGTCTTTTACAATTAAGGACACAGATGTAGCACAGATTTCATCTATTCTAGACATATTAAAAGAAAGTTTTAGCGCTTTAGATTTTAAAATAAACGAGGACTACGTTAAACTTTCTCTAATTGGATCTGGTATGAGAGATATGTCAGGCGTTGCTTCAAAAGCATTTATTACCTTGATTGAAAATAATATATCGTTTTATCAAACAACAACATCAGAAATTAGTATTTCATGTGTGATTGATGCCAATAACGGTGAACGTGCTGTACAGACATTATATGAAGTGTTTGATATCTGAATTTTCATAATTTTTAAAATTAACTAAAATAAAAATGGAGTGTTTTGTATATGACTAGATTAGCAATTGCGGGTGCAACAGGTTTAGTAGGAAGAAAAATGTTAGAAACAATAGATAGAAAAGAAATTAACTTTGACGAATTAGTACTATTTTCATCAGCTAGATCAGCAGGAGAACAAATAACGTTTCAAGGTAAATCATACACAGTTCGTGAATTAACTGACGAAGCAGCGAGTGAAGCTTTTGACTATGTTTTAATGAGTGCAGGTGGCAGTACAAGTGAACATTATTCTCCTATTTTCGAACAAGCGGGTGCTATCGTCATTGACAATTCTAGTCAATGGAGAATGACTAAAGATATTGATTTAATTGTACCAGAGGTCAACGAACCAAAATTAGCAAGAAAAATCATTGCAAATCCTAACTGCTCTACAATTCAATCTGTAGTTCCATTGAAACCATTACAAGATACATTTGGATTGAAACGTGTTGCGTATACAACATATCAAGCAGTGTCGGGTTCAGGTGTGAAAGGTAAAGAAGATTTAGCAGAAGGTATAAATGGTAAAGAACCGGAAGCATATCCCCACCCTATTTATAACAATGTGTTACCACATATAGATACTTTCCTTGAAGACGGGTATACAAAAGAAGAACAAAAAATGATTGATGAAACGCGTAAAATTTTAAAAGATGATAATTTAAACGTGACAGCTACTTGTGTTCGAGTTCCTGTGCAAGATAGTCACAGCGTGCACATGAGCGTAACATTAGAAAAAGAAGCAACGGTTTCTGCCATTCAAGATTTGTTTGAACAAGATGAGCGTGTTGTACTCATTGACAATCCACAAAATAATGAATATCCATTAGCAATTCATTCTACAGGTAGAGATGAAATTTTTGTTGGACGTATTCGTAGAGATGACAGCTTAGATAATACGTTCCATGTATGGTGTACTTCTGACAACTTACTGAAAGGTGCAGCATTGAATGCAGTACAAATACTTGAACAAGTAATGAGCTTGAAAGGAGTAAAATAATATGGGACATATATTTGAAGGTGTGGGTGTTGCTTTAGCAACGCCGTTCACACATAATGAAATCGACTTTGATGCACTAAGAAGACACGTTAAATATTTACTAGATAACGGTGCACAATCATTAGTAGTAAATGGTACAACAGCTGAGAATCCAACACTAACAGATGATGAAAAAAACCAAGTATTAGAGATTGTAGTTAATGAAGTAGATGGTCAAGTGCCTGTAATTGCAGGTACAGGTACGAATAATACACAGAAGTCAATTCAAGCTTCAGTTCGTGCACGTGAAATTGGTGCGGATGCAATTATGCTGATAACACCATATTACAATAAAACAAATCAAAGAGGTTTAATCGCTCATTTTACAACAATTGCCGATGCAGCCAAGTTACCGGTTATATTGTATAATGTGCCCTCTCGTACAAACATGACTATCGAAACAGCAACAGTTGAAACACTAAGTAAAAATGAATATATCGTTGGATTAAAAGATGCGACAAACGATTTTGATTATTTAGATGATTTAAAGCAAAGAATCAATTTAGATGAATTTGCATTATATAGTGGCAACGACGATAATGTGGTCGATTACTTTGATAAAGGTGGTCATGGTGTTATTTCCGTAGTTGCCAATGTTATTCCATACGCCTTGCAATCTTTATATGATGCTAAACAAAATGGAGAAAATATTCAGTCACAATTTCAATCTATTCAAACATTGTTAGATGCCTTATCAGTGGATGTCAATCCTATACCAATTAAAGCACTAACTGCAGTTGAAGGATTCGGTAATTATGAAGTTCGTTTACCGCTTGTTACGCTTAGAGATAAAGAGCGTCAAATATTAGAACAAGCTTATGAACAGTTTAAAGCAGGTGGAAATACATGAAAATTTTATTAATTGGATTTGGCGCTATGAATCAGCGTGTAGCAAGATTGGCTGAGGAGAAAAAACATGAGATTGTTGGGATTATTGTGAGAAATAGTGAGAAAAGTTATCCCTACCCTACTTTCGAACATATCGCAGATGCTACTGAAGCGGACGTTGCAATTGATTTTTCAAACCCAGAATTACTCTTATCTTTATTAGATGAAGATTTTAACTTACCTTTAGTTATTGCAACTACTGGTGAAAAAGAAACAATCATTAGTAAATTAAAAGAACTTAGTAATAACGTGCCAGTATTCTTCAGTGCAAATATGAGCTATGGTGTACATGCTCTCACAAAAATTTTAGAAGCGGCTGTACCTTTGTTACAAGATTTTGACATCGAACTTACAGAAGCACATCATAATAAAAAAGTCGATGCACCAAGCGGCACTTTAGTTAAATTATATGATGTTATTGAGTCTTTACGTGATTATTCGACGCCTGTTTACGATAGACATGAAATTACTGAAAAACGTTCACAAGATGAAATTGGTATTCATTCCGTTCGAGGAGGTACGATTGTCGGTCAACATGATGTACTTTTTGCAGGTACAGATGAAACAATTGAAATTACACATCGTGCACAATCTAAAGATATATTTGCCAATGGTGCAATTGGCGCGGCAGAAAAATTAATACAAAATAAAAATGGTTTTTATACTTTTGACAATCTATAAACCCTAAGGAGCGAATTTAATTATGGTACAACATTTAACGGCAGAAGAAATAATTCAATATATAAGTGATGCAAAAAAATCTACACCACTTAAAGTATACATCAATGGCGATTTTGAGGATGTAGTATTCCCTAATAACTTTAAAGTATTTGGTTCATCGGATTCTAAAGTTATTTTTTGTGAAGCAGAGGATTGGAAACCATTTTATGAGTCTAATCAATCTGTTATTAAGGATGTTGAAGTTGAAATGGATCGTCGAAACTCAGCAATTCCGTTAAAAGATTTAACGAATACGAATGCACGTATAGAACCCGGTGCATTTATTCGTGAACAAGCTACAATTGAGGATGGTGCTGTAATCATGATGGGTGCGACAATTAATATTGGTGCAGTTGTTGGAGAAGGCACAATGGTTGATATGAATGCAACATTGGGTGGTCGTGCTACAACAGGCAAAAATGTACATGTTGGTGCAGGATCAGTGTTAGCTGGCGTTATAGAACCACCAAGTGCGTCACCTGTTATCATTGAGGATGATGTTCTTATCGGAGCGAATGCAGTAATTCTCGAAGGTGTACGTGTAGGTGCTGGTGCAATTGTGGCTGCTGGCGCAATCGTAACGCAAGATGTTCCTGCAGGTGCAGTAGTTGCCGGTACGCCAGCTAAAGTAATTAAACAAACAAGTGAAGTTGAAGATTCAAAACGTGAAATCGTTTCAGCGTTAAGAAAATTAAATGACTAGTTTGGAAATTTAATGCGTTTTGAATGATGGTTATGACTGCATGTCATGTATATCAAATAAAGACATGTTAATCATTTTAACAATGTAGGAGGTTTAGACGAGGCACTATATTTTTGCTATGATGTCTCTGTTTATCAAAGGTTTGGTGCTATATTGCCCTATTATTTGATAAGTTTGTCTAGCCTCCTATTTTCATACTAATAACAAATGACTAGTATACATATTAAGTTGAATTTTTATTTTTATAAACTGCATTAATATATTAACTTGAAGGATTTGATAATAATGAATGAGTTGGAATTTGTAACAGATCACAGACGTTATTTACATATGCACCCGGAATTAAGTTTACATGAGTATGAAACAACCAATTATATTGTTCGTTTTTTAGAAGCATTAGGTATTCAATATGAACGTCCATTAGATACTGGTGTAATTGCTTATTTATCTGGAAATGGTGCACATACAATCGCATATCGCG
Source organism: Staphylococcus edaphicus (assembly GCF_002614725.1). GTDB lineage: Bacteria > Bacillota > Bacilli > Staphylococcales > Staphylococcaceae > Staphylococcus > Staphylococcus edaphicus. Next base: position 38,819 of record NZ_MRZN01000013.1, read on the forward strand.
CTGACATCGATGCGTTACCCATCTTTGAAGAAAATGATGTTCCATACAGAAGCACAGTTGATCATGTCATGCATGCTTGTGGTCATGATGGACATACAACTGCCCTAATGCTATTTGTGAAGCGCTGTAAAATAATGGCAGATAAAAGCGAACTTCCTCAAAATATTGTATTTATATTTCAACCTGCTGAAGAAACAGGTGGAGGTGCGAATCGTTTGATACGTGCAGGTGCATTCGATAAATACCCTATTGAATCGGTTTTTGGTGTACATGTTATGCCATTTGAAAATGAAGGTCGTGTTGTGATTAGAGATGAAGAAATGACAGCGAGTGCTACTGAATATAGATTTTATTTGCATGGTCTTTCTAGTCACGTTGCGGATAAAGAACAAGGTCATTCGTGTGGCGAAGCCTTACAGCATGTATTAACACAAGTAGGACAAATTCAACAATACCATTTAAATGGTTTGAAACGAAACATTGTACATATGGGTCACTTTGAAGCTGGAGAGGCTATCAATACGGTTCCAAGTAATGGATATTTAGAAGGTACGATTCGAACATATGACGTAAAAGATTTAGAAATAGTAAAACAGCAAATGACTAAAATTAGCGAAAGTGTGAAATTATTATTTAATGTAGACTGCGAAGTAAAATTCGAAGAAGGATATCCACCTACATATAATGATCCTCAATTAAGAAAACACGTTGAAAATGGCTTAGTAAATGCTGAGTTTGAAGTAATTGATAAACCTACGCCATACTTATTTGGGGAAGATTTTAGTTTCTATAGCCAAATTGCACCAAGCTATTTTGTATTTGTGGGTGTTCGTGACGAAACACAAGGATTTGTTACCGGTTTACATACATCCCATTTGAATTTTAATGAATCTATATTGATACGAATTGCTGATTACTATGAACAAATATTAAAATCATATAGCGAGGTGCAATCGTAATGACAGCCATATGGTCCGTGAATCGACAGCTATTTAGAAAAAATGCTGAACATGTGAAGCAAAACAACTCAATCATGGCAGTAGTGAAAAATAATGCTTATCACTATGGACTTGAGTTTGCAGTTGAACAATTTTTAAACATTGGCATTGATACTTTCAGTACCACTTCACTTAAAGAAGCAATTCGTATACGTAACATAGCGCCAAATGCAACCATTTTTTTAATGAATGCAGTTAATGAATTCGATAAAATACGTCAACATCATATTCAGATGACATTGCCTTCCCTTTCCTTTTATTATGAAAATATTAATGAACTATACGACATAGAAGTTCACTTAGAATATGAAAATTTATTACATCGATCCGGTTTTAAAACAATTGAAGAAATAAAAGAAGTGCTACAACATCATACTCAGAATAATAATAAACGAAAAATGTGTATTAAAGGCTTATGGACCCACTTTGGTTATGCAGATGAATTTGACGTTTCAGAGTATGATACAGAACGCACATCGTGGTTGAGCGTTGTAAATACATTGCTGGATGAAGGTTATCATTTCGACATGATTCATGCCCAAAATAGTGCGAGTTATTATCGTGAACAGGGTGTATTATCTAACCATACACATGCGCGTGTAGGTATCGCATTGTATGGTTCAAGGCCTTATAAATCGATAAGTGAATTTGACATACAACAATCTTTGACAGTTAAAGGTAATGTAATTCAAGTGCGCGAAGTCAATGCGGGTGATTTTTGTGGTTATAGCTTTGCTTTTGAAGCGACTAAAAATAATACTAAATTAGCAGTAGTTGATATTGGCTATGGAGACGGTATACTCAAAGCAAGAGCGCAACATGAAGCATTGATAAATAACAAGCGTTACCCTATTCGAGCACTTATGATGAGTCATATGTTTGTAGAAGTTGATGATAGTGTTAATGCACAAGATGAAGTGATACTATATAATAACAATATGCGCGTCGATGAATTTACTTTTAAAGGTGTTGGCGCTAATTCAGAACAATTAAGTGCAATGAATCATGACTCATTAATAAAGGAGTATAGATAAAATATGGTAGTAGAATATAATGACAATGGTGAACTTACAATGGGAGGTACGAGCCTAAAAACGATAGCGCAGAGTTTTGGAACGCCTACTTTTGTTTATGATGAAGTACAAATTAGAAATCAAATGAGACGTTATCATGAAGCGTTTAAACAAAGTGGACTGAATTATAATATTTCATATGCTTCTAAAGCATTTACTTGTTTACAAATGGTTAAATTAGTACAAGAAGAAGGACTCGAATTAGATGTGGTATCTGAAGGAGAACTGTACACAGCATTAGAAGCTGGATTTGAGTCACAACATATACATTTTCACGGCAACAATAAAACGAAGCATGAAATTCAATATGCTTTAGAAAGTAAGGTTGGCTATATTGTTATTGATTCATTAGAAGAAATAGACCTTATTGAGCGATATGCGAGTGAAGAAGTCAATGTAGTTATTAGATTAAATCCAGGTGTTGAAGCACATACTCATGAATTTATACAAACAGGACAAGAAGATAGTAAATTTGGACTATCCATTAAACACGGCTTGGCAATACAAGGTGTTGAAAAAGTAAGTAATTCTAAAAAGTTAAAACTTAAAGGTGTTCACTTCCATGTCGGTTCGCAAATAGAAGGAACTGAGGCAATGATTGAAACAGCTAATATTGTTATCAAATGGTTAAAAGAAAATGATATCCAAGTTGATTTGATTAATCTAGGCGGTGGCTTTGGCATTAAATATGTTGAGGAGGACATCAGCTTCCCTATTGAAGAGGGTATTTCTGAAATTACTTCTGCTATAAAGGCAATTGCTGAAGAAACAGAATATCCAGTGCCTGAAATTGGTATTGAACCTGGTCGTTCAATTGTAGGTGAAGCGGGTATCACTTTATATGAAGTTGGAACAATCAAGGAAATCCCACAAGTTAACAAATACGTCTCAATCGATGGTGGCATGAGTGACCATATTAGAACATCGTTATATGATGCGAAATATGAAGCGTTATTAGTCAATAGAAATGATCCTAAAGACGAGACGGTAACAATTGCTGGTAAATTGTGTGAATCTGGCGATATTATTATCAAAGATGCCAAAATACCTAGTACAGTTCGACGTGGAGATTATTTAGCTATCTTATCTACAGGTGCATATCACTACTCTATGGCTTCTAATTACAATCAAATGCAGAAACCCTCTGTTTTTTTCTTGAAAGATGGTAAAGCAAGAGAAGTCGTTAAGCGTCAGTCATTACGCCAATTAATCATAAACGATACTAAATAAAAAGATAGCTGTGTTTCACTTAGGAAACACAGCTATCTTTTTTATATTGATATAACGCAATTAAAAATATCAATTATGTTACCGAATCTAGTAATTACGACATACATTTAAAGTCTTCTTATAAGAAGACGTAGCTTAATAGTTAAAAATTTCTACAAAAAAAAAAGAACCTTTAACAAGGTTCTTTAGATAAGTCAATATTGCATCTATATTATAGTTTTACAACGTTTGCAGCTTGAGGACCGCGATCGCCTTCAACTACTTCAAATTCAACTGATTGACCTTCTTCTAATGATTTGTAACCTTCTTGGTTAATTGCTGAGAAGTGTACGAACACATCGTTTTCTCCTTCAACTTCGATAAAACCAAAACCTTTTTCGGCGTTAAACCATTTTACTGTACCTTGTTTCATAAATGTGAAACCTCCAAGACTAATATTCATTCAATATGCGTTATTCGCATATTACAAAAAATACAATAACATAGCAAAAAACTTGTAGCATATTCTTTGCAATATGGAATAAAACAATTGCTTGACTTACAGTATAAAGCATTTGTTAGTGAATTGCAAGACAAATGTGAATAAACTGTTTATTCAATAATAGGTAAATTATAATAAACTTCATTGTTATTTAAAACAATATAACTATAGAATATTTGTAAATCTTCATCGCAATCTTCGCAAAATCCCAATTCGCAATTATTATAAAATGCATGTATATTATATTTGCCAACTAAGTAATTATCATAATCATTTTTACTTTTTAGTATTAAAGAATTATAAAAAGTAATCATTTCTTGATATGTCTCGAAATTGTACTGTTCCACAATTTGATCAGTCCAGTCACTAAATAACCACCAACCTTCGTAATCGGCTCGAATTTTTGCAACTGTCCACATGTTATTTCACCCTTTCACAATTAGTCTAAATTGCATTTTTTTGATATTTAAACGCGTGCTTTATTTTAGACTCATAGTGCAAATTGGATATACCTATGTATACTTTTGATATATTTACCCTAAATAAAAGTCCCCCATGTTTACATGAAGCCTATAAATTAGTAAGACTAACGATAGACGTTTTTCAATTCAGAGACGTACAATTTTTGCCTATGTGTAATATTCTAACGGGTTAAGAGACAAAATCAAGTTATCTGTCTCATACTTTTGGCCGATATAACAATTAAATTATAAACGTAAATATTAGTTTTGTAGTGTGAAATTTCGTATAATGTTATTAAGAGGTGATTTTCATGCAACGCAAACATATTAAAGTATTTGGAATGGTACAAGGTGTGGGTTTCCGTTACTATACGGAAAGAATAGCACAAAAACATAATATTGTTGGTACTGTTGAAAATGTTGACAATTACGTTGATATTTATGCTCAAGGGAATGAGCCATCGTTAACAGAATTTATCAACGCTGTTACAGAAGGTGCCTCTCCAGCATCACATGTTGAAGACTATACAATTGAAGACTTAGAGAATGATCAATCATTGAAAAAATTTAGAACGATATAAAGGAAGATGAAATTTGAGATATAATATTTCTCGTGTTTTTGGGATGATTATTGCTTTTCCAGCAGCGGTTATTGCATGGTTCGCTAGTATCTTTGCACTAGACATATATTTTATTTTTGATGTATTAATATCTGTAGCAACATTTGTCGTATTTTATTTCCCTACTCAGCGACTAACTTCTAGAAAATATTTAAGAGAAATTGGTTTGTCACGTCGCGACTATCATTTTGTAAACAGTCAATTAAATAATGCTCAAGATAAAATTAGAAGAATATTCAAATCTTTTGTGAATGTTAGATCTATTAAAGATTTTAAGCAAGTGAATGAGATATATCGTATATCTCGCGCAATATATTTTGCTGTTAAACAACAGCCAGGGGCATTTTTTAAAGTTGAAAGTTTCTTTTACTCTCACATAGATAATGCTTTGAATTTAATTGAAGCGTATACGAGATTGTCTAAATCACCAAAAAAATCTAAAGAAGAAAAGCAAAAATTAGAACAAACGCGCATTACTTTAGATGAAGTGAAACGAACGCTGGTCGCTGATTTAAGAAGAATAAATGACGAAGATTATAGTCAATTAGATATTGAGATGGAATTGAATAAAATTGAGCAGAAGCGAAACAAATAAACATAGAATGGAGAGGAAGTTTATGGTTAGAGAACAGGACTCGATTAATTCACATCCATTGGATAAATATATAGATGAGAATTCAGCAAATGAGTCTGAAATCGTTAAAAGCACAACACAGTTTTCTCACGAAGATCAACAAAAAATTGATAAATTGAGTGAACAAATTAAACCAATGGATAACGACGGGTTGTTAAGTTACGGTACAGAAGCACAATCTAATATGTCACAATTCTCACACCGTATTTTAAACGAAGTTAAGACTACAGATGTTGGGCCTGTAGGTGACTCATTAAATGGCTTAATGAGTAAATTGAAATCAGTTAATCCTGAGGAATTAAATCCAGAAAACCAATCAAAATTAAAGCGCATTTTCAAACGAACAAAAGCATCTGTAAATGAAATATTTTCAAAAATGCAATCTGTTGGATCACAAATTGATCGTATATCAATTGAGTTAGATAAACATAAGAATAACTTAAAAAAAGACATAGATATGCTTGATGAATTATATGATATGAATAAAGATTATTTTGACGAGTTATCTTTATATATTGAAGCTGCTAAAAAGAAACAAGCTGATTTACAACTTAAAGAAGTGCCTAAACTAAGGGAACAAGCGAAATCGACTGGGAATCAAATGGATGTGCAAGCTGCATCTGATATGGAACAATTTATTGATCGTTTAGATAAGCGTATTTATGATTTACAATTATCTAGACAAATTGCAATACAAACTGCCCCACAGATACGCATGATACAAAATGTAAACCAAGCACTTGCAGAAAAAATACAAAGTTCAATATTAACTAGTATTCCATTATGGAAAAATCAAATGTCTATCGCTCTGACACTGATGAGACAACGTAATGCGGTTTCTGCACAAAAGGCAGTGACTGATACAACTAATGATTTATTGTTGAAAAATTCAGAGCTATTAAAACAAAATGCCTTAGCTACTGCTACTGAAAATGAACGCGGTGTTGTTGATATGGAAACACTGAAAACAACACAAAATGATATCATTGAAACAATTGAGCAAACATTACAAATTCAAGAGCAAGGCCGCACGAAACGTAAACAAGCTGAATCAGAATTAAATGTACTTGAAACAGAGTTACAAAATCAATTATTAGATATGAAAGAGAAAAAATAAAAGAATATAATAAAACACGGAATTACTGATTATAGTAATTCCGTGTTTTAAACTGTCGACAGTTTATAAGTATACATCTCACGGCTATAGCCTTATACTGTAATCTTCGACAAGTGCTTTTCGCAAAGAAGGCATCATAATAGATGACTGTCAATATTTGATGACATATTTAGTGATGATTTTCTGATGATTTTTCTTCTAAGATATTATCCTTAGTATGCATGTTCTTTTTATCAGTAGTTATGTTTTGTTCAATAGCTAATTTATGAGCAATTTTAGGTGCTGTCCAAATTGTTGGTAACATAATGATTGATATGGGTACAGCAGTGATAATGATGAAAGATTGTATTGCGTCAATGCTACCTTCTCCAATATTGATTAAGATAATAGAGATAACTCCCATGATAATAACCCAGAAAAGTCTAATCATTTTCGGTGGATCTCCCTCACCAGTAACGGACATCGATATTGAAAATGACATAGTATCAGCGGTTGTGATGACAAATATCAGTGTTAACAATAATAAGACGATGACTAATGTGGTACCTAATGGTAAATGGGATGCAATTTATATAACAGCAGCTGGAAGGCCGTTATCAGCTAAAGGATTACTAATCGCCCCACTATCTTTCGTTTCGTAAAATAACCCACTACCCCCAAGTATTGAGAACCATAAGTGAGATACAACTGCTGCTACTATGGAAACGAGTAAAAATATTTCTCTGATTGTACGCCCTTTTGAAACTCGCGCAACTAACATGCCCATTAAGGGACCATAACCTATAAACCAACCAAAGAAAAATAACATCCAAGCTCCGGCCCATTTATCATTTCCTCTAAACGTGCTTATTTCTAAAAAATGGGTAAGATATACACCATAAGATGAAATAAATGTATCAATAATAAAACGGCCAGGTCCTAATAATAGAATAAATGCTGCAAGTGCTAACGCTAGCCATACATTAAGTTTACTTAAAAACTGTATGCCTTTATCAATGCCTGTGGTCGCTGAAATGGTAACAATGACCATTAAACCAGCAACGGATAAAACTTGTGTAATAATATTATCAGGAATACCAAATATACTATGTAACCAGTAGCTAAATTGAAATCCAAAGAAACCAATTGTGCCAATTGTACCTGCAACGGCACCTAATATACAAAATACATCAATCATCCATCCGATTTTATTTTTTTCAATTTTACTTCCAAAAATTGGATACAACAGTGTACGTGGACGCATTTTCATATTTTTATTATAGTGTGCATACATGATAATGATACCACTGACAGCTCCGTATACAGCCCATGCTGTGAATCCCCATGAGGTAAAGCTTTGCGCCATAGCTGCAGGTACTGCTTGCGGACTGCTATTTTTTATGTCAGAATCCATGGTCGGTGGTACATCTATGAAATAATACATTGGCTCTGCCGCTGCCCAAAATATTGCACCAGCGCCTAATCCAGATGTGATTACTATAGCTGCCCATCTAAAATAGCCCATTTCAGGTTTAGATGCATTGCCTAACCTTACACGTCCATATTTGGAAAAAGCTAAAAATGCACCAATGGCAAATGTAGCTAACAATAATACTTGCCAAAATGCACCAAAATATGTAATTGAAAGCTGAAATCCTTTTTGAACTAATGCTGATGTGGTGTTTGTGAATATCGACGACATCAATACAAATAAGATGAGAATACCACCACTTATTATGAATACTGGCCAATCTAATTTTTCTTTCCAATGTGAATATTTAATATAATTCGACTCCTCTATTTTCGAGTTCTCATTGCTTAAACGATTTATAATTTTAAAAATATAATAAAAAGTTTATTCAAGACGAAACACTTGAAGTAAAGAGTATAGCTTACTTTTGAAAACTAATCAATTGGACTTTTAAAATTGTTTAATCTAATAACTTTTTAAAATTTAATAATAGCTTTATAAATAATAAAAAGAGGCTAGGACATCATTGATTCGTCCCTACCTCTATAGACCCACTTCTCAATTTATTGAGTTAGTGGGACTTATGCATGAGCTAAGCTCAAGTAATCCTCTAACCCCACTTCTCAATTTATTGAGTTAGTGGGGTTTATGCCTGAGCTAAGCTCAGGCAAATCTTTTATCATATTACTCTTTTTCATAAATAATTGGTTTTTGATTTTTAACCATTGTAGCCATAATATAACCGATAATTGTTGTAATGACAGCTATAGGGAACCATTCTAATGAGTATGCTTTTAATGGCAAACTATCGATAAAGTTCATCTTAACCCATCCTTGAGTATGAATAACACTTAGGATAGATACAATAGAAACGATGGCTACTGGTATCTGCTGTGCAATTGGTTTTGTAGGTATAAAGCGTGCCAATAATATGAGTAATACTGCCGTAATGGCAATAGGATAGACAATGCTTAATACAGGTACAGACATCGTAATGACTGAATTTAAACCTTGGTTGGCTAAGATGAAACTGATTAATGTAAAGATAATAACATAAATTTTGTAAGAAATTCTCGGGAAAATTCTATGGAAATATTGTGACACAGCCACCACTAAACCACATGCTGTAGTTAGACAGGCAAGCGCAACAATAATACCCAATAAATATTTACCGAAAGTGCCAAACCCTACACTTGCCATTGTTGTTAATAAATATGTACCAATGTTTTGATCATTAGCTGTCAGGCTCTCAATCTTTTCATGTGGTACTGCCATATGATTACCAATAAATCCTAAAGATATATAGATAAACATAAGTGCTACGGCTGCAATAATACCTGCCATCAATGTTTGTTTGAATATCTGATTCGCATGTGTGATACCCGTTGCTTTAACGGCATTCACCACAATCATTGAAAATGCAATGGCTGCAATAGCATCCATTGTTAAATAGCCGTTCGTAAAGCCTTGTGAAAATCCACTGAAATTAGATGTGAACACGTCTGCTGCTTGACTATGTGAGTTACTACCGTAATCGACAAAACCTTTAATAATCATTGCTAAAATTGTAATTAACAGCAAAGGTGTCAATAATGAACCAATGCGGTCAACCATTTTACCGGGGTTGATACATAAATATAATACAATTAAGAAATAAATTACTGTAAAAATAAATAATGCCAGACTACTATTTGTATTTGCAATAGGTGTAACTGTCATTTCAAATGAAGTCGACGCAGTACGTGGAATTGCAAATAGCGGCCCTATTGTAAGATAGATAATGATTAGGAATGCTATTGAAAATTTAGGTGAAATCTTATTTAAAGAGCCAATATAACCTTGCTTATCCAATGCACCTACGATAACGCCTAATAAAGGTAAGCCAATGCCTGTTAAAGCAAATGCTAAGATGGATGGCCAGAAATACTGTCCACTATCGAAGCCTAAATTTGGTGGAAAAATAAGGTTTCCTGCACCAAAAAACATTGCAAATAATGTGAAACCTATAATCCATGTATTTTTATTCATATGTCGTTCTCCTTCTAACCAATAAAATAATATTATCCATTCTATCACGTTTAATTAGATACCGTCTATATAAATTTCAGAATATTTAAAAATATAAAAGCTAAATATAACTTTCCAATTAATTAAAAGGATTTTAACAATAATTTTTTCAGTAATGGTGATAACTGTGCAGGTAAATTTTCAACACCTTCTACAAATAATGCGTATTGTCCATAAATATTATGAATGGTTTGTTCGATATCCTCTGTAATTGCTTCTTGGCTTAGAAAGACATTAAATACTTCGATTCCCATTTTTCGAGCCATTTCCACCGCTTCATAGGTATCAAGAATACCATCTTGACTATAATTATATGCAGAAGGTTCACCATCTGAAAATACAATTAGAAATCTTTGGTTATGAGAGCGGCGCATTAAACGCTCACTTCCAACTCTGATAGCAACGCCATCTCTATTATCATCTTGTGGCTCAAGTGCCATTATTCTAGGACCTTCTTTTTCTAACATAGAATGGTCATAAGAAATGATTTCATCAATGATATTAGGTTGGTTAGTTTCATCTGCATCAAATGCATCTTCATTAAACGCTAATATTTCATGTTTGACATTTAATGATTTTAACGTTTCATGAAATAATACTACGCCTTTAATTGTTTCTTCCATTTTATCTTGCATACTTGCTGAGGCATCTACTAATAAAGTGAAAGTAGCATCAAACGACTGGCTTAAATCTTGCTTCTTATAAAACAATTTATACTGATCATCAATAAACCAATTCAATAAATTCTTTTGCAGTCTTCCTTTAGCTAAATTATGACGTTCATCTACATGCTCTCTATCTATAGTCTTTTGAATGATTTGAATTAGATCTTTTGTTTCAAATTGAACATCTGATTCTACATTTTTATATGTTTGTATATAGGAGGGTTCAATGTCAGGAATATGCCATTTAATTTCAACGTTTTCATTGATACCTTTTAATGCAAAAGCTTGATTATGACCAACTGATCCACCTTCATCCTCGTCATGATGATTGGCTGATCCTTTACCTTTCTTCGTTTGCATGTCAGTCATATCATCACTTGCATCGCCTTCACGAGCAGTATCGTTGTCTCCCATAACATCACTATTTTCACCTTCATGTAATTCCATTTCTAAATATGCGCCACCTTGAGAAGCACTATCTTGATAGTTAGATTCTATGTCTTCACTAACTGAGTTATCATCATTTTGTTCATCTGATTTACCATCTGAATTACTAGCGTCTGTTCTTGTTAAATCATCGAGTTTAAGTGTTTCTATAGCTTCATATACTTTTTTAGGTAAATGATAATACTCATTTAACATATCCTCTTTTAAAATATCATCAATTTGATACATGATTCTTTCTGCTAAATACATATTATCTTCAGATGTCTGATTATAGAAGAAATTAGGTAAATACATATACATATTGATTAAAATATCATCAATATGAGGATGGATTTGAGGAATATCATAGAAATTTTCTGTTATAAAAGAAGCTTCTAAATATAAAAATAACAAATCAGTAAAAGTAGTTTTTGTCTTGTATACATTTATTTGTGTTTTCGTATAATTTAACCTTATCTCATTGCGCATTTGTATAGAGGACTGAGTTGATGGGCGTTGTCTAGCAATCGTATTTAAAATGCGTTGATCTTCAAGTAATTTGAATACCTGTTGGAAAAATTTTGGATGTTGAAATGTTTGATTGTGTATAACTTCATTGACAATCTGTTCATCCATCAATTGATAGCCATAGGCGGCAAGCATAACATCCGTTTTTAATCCGGTCGTTTCTACTTTCCTATCTCTGTGAGACCAAAATGAACTGGTAATTAATGTGTTATTGATAGGGTCATAATAAGGAAACTTTTGTATTTTTACCTGTGTTTGATCATTTTTTAATAAAAGTCGAGCTAAATCTTGAAGCATCATTACTTGCTTAGCGTCTAGTTGTTCGTCATTAAATTTTATAAAACGATCACTCATCATTATCCCTCACTAAAAGTTTAATTCTACTGCATTTAAAATGGCTTGTTGTTCACGCTCATCTTCTAATTTGTCAATGATTGTACGTTGTATCGCACGTTCAATTGGCATGATTGTAGCTAAATCACTAAGATCAATTAATGCTCTAATACTTGCAGCTTCTTCGGAAATTTGACCTTGTTTTGTCATTGTACGCAGATCTTCGTTGAATTTAATGATTTTCTGTATCATTTTGTGATTGTTTAATTGACTTTGTTGCTTAATCACATCACTTAAAATATCACCATCAATATAGTCCACTTGGATAACGACGAAACGGTTTTTTAATGCTTCATTCATAGGTAATGTGCCAATATAACCAACGTTAATTGCGGCAATTACGTTAAATCCAGGTGCAGCGTTTACAACTTCGCCTGTAAATGGATTCGTCAATTTTCTACGATAATCTAATACGCCATTTAGGATAGGTAAGGTTTCAGGTTTCGCCATATTAATCTCATCAATATAAAGTATATGGCCCTCTTTCATCGCTTTAATAACTGGTCCATCAATAAAGACAATTTCTTGTGTACCATTTTCATTGGTTTGAATCGTTTTAAATCCAAGTAAGCTTTCGGCATCTAAATCAACAGAACAATTAATTTGATGCATGGGTCTATTCATAGTTTCACTTAGCGTTTCAGCTAATTTTGTTTTCCCTGAACCTGTTGGCCCTTTTAGTAATATGTTTTTATTAAGGCTCATTAATGACTGGGCATCATTAAATACAGTTTCATCTTTATTAATATAATTCGTATTCGACATTGTGATAGCATCTCCTTTGTTAAATGTATTGGATAGTAAGTTGTCACATCACTAAAAATAGACTGGGGCACGAATACATAACCATTCATTTGCCCTAGTCTTATTTGGAAAGAAATATTGATACACATGCATATGAAGCTGTGCGTGTTGCGCTAAGTTTAAACTTCTTTAAAATAGTCTTTATAATAACCACCGACAAGACCAGAGTTATCTATAATTTGATAATATTCTTCGGTTTCGTTGATAACATCATATTGCTTACCGACAGTTAGCATATCAGATACCGTGAATTTTTGTGCATCTGTATGTACGACTTCAATTTTCTTTTTAGGTGTATTGCTTTTCCATGTTTCATGTAACATATTTATACCTCCACTTATGCTTTGATTTCTAAAGTTAATATGAAAGTGATACCACTTTTCTCACTTATTCTAAGGGATTTTTCACCATCTTGGTCTAATGATTGATAAGGAATGCCAATGGATTCTAATTGCTGTAAAGCGTTTTGGAATTGCTTTTTAGATTCGGTAGCAAATTCAATTTGTTCAACGATTCCATGTTCTGGCATTTTAATTTCATCAGAGGACGCAAATAAATGCAATTCTCCACCTAAACCGCCTTCTCCAACGCGAAATACTTGTACTTTATAATCAGCATCTGGATGTGGTGCATATTCAGCAAAGTGTGTTAAACCGAAGACTTTAACTAATATTGATTGTGTTAATAATAATTCGTTGACCTTAAGTAACACAGGACCCAATCCTTGTATTTGATGTAGTGGGTTAACAGTACTATCAAATGTAGGCATACCTAATGGCGCCCCAATATTATGTTCGTTTGAATAAATATTGAAGGATTGATTATTATGATCTTTAAATTCAAAATATTTATGCCCATTTAAATCTGTAATGTCACTATGTTCAATTTGATGATGATTCAAAATGCTTATATATTCATCTAGACCTTCATCACTTGGAATTCTTAGTCCAATAGATTCAATATGATTATCATTATTTTGGTACTTTGGAATTTCTACAAAATGAATACGGGTACCAGAACTTAGTTCAGCATCGCCAAAACGTAACGCATTGCCTTTATCAGCAACATTTAATCCAAGTATGTCTTTAAATAAAGTTTTAGTTTTTTCTAAATTATCTGTCCCTGTTGTTACACTTCTTAGACCATTCATTAAATTAACCCCTTTATTTATCACTTTTCAATTTATTATAACGCATTTTCAATATGATTTATACGATGAAGTTTGTCAGTAAAGTCCATTTTATGAAATTTCAAGATTATACATTGGACCTTTTGGAAATATGTATTACTATAGGTATATAGGATATTAAAACATTTCTTACACGTAGAATATAACAAATTAATATAGGAGGTATAAGATGACTAGTATATGGGTTGTATTTGGAATAACGGTACTTATTGCAGTGTATTCTGGCATTACTTTCTTTTTCAATTTAAATAGTAAAGCTAAGCAAAAAAAAGCTAACGATAAAAGTGTTAAAAAGAATAATATATACGGTATAGTCTTTTTAGTCTTTTTAATTTTGGCCATTATAGAACTTTTTGTATATATAGCATAAATAGTTTATTATTATAAAGCCCAAAATCTATGTTTCTGATTGACAAGCCTTATGCAAATAATAAAAACTAGACCATCAACTTCAGATGGTCTAGCTTATTATTTTTTATATAAGATAGTTAAAAAATAATAAGCTATTGATATGTATGTGAATGATAGTAAAACTATTGTGAGAAAATTGGTATTATTAATCACCAATGAATCTTCTGTTAAACTAGATAATAAATTATTAATAGGAGGTAAAATCCATAAAATCCATTTTAAAAATGGTGAAACCTCCACTAATTGAGATTTAATCATTGAGACTATTAAAAATAAAATAGTAATCAACCACCAGTAAGATTTGTAAAAAAGCCCCGTGTTTGCTACATAGCTTCCTAATAAAATACCGAAATTTCCCATAAGAAAGTGAGTAGTGAACCCTATTAAAAATAGGTTGATTGTCATAGGTTTATCGAAACTCCCAATTAATATTGGATAAAGTAAAGCAATAGTAAGTAATATTAAGCTAATGAAATGTATGTATATCATTTTCAATAATAAGTATTTAATTTTTGAAGACAGCTGAATATAAAATATATGTCTTTCATTAATAGAATCATCTTTGAATATCACAATAGTAATCCATGTTGAAATAAGATACAAACCTACTGAAGTTGAGCCATAACTAGATAAAATAGGTATATCAGTGTATATATAAATACCAATCACCCACATTAAATATAAAAATACAGGTGCAACAAATTGAAAAGATTTAATAAATTTTAAATTTTCATACTTCAAAAATGTAAGTAACATGTTATTCGTCCTTTACTTCTAGTATTTTGAAATTATGCTTAATTAAGTCACTCAATATGTTATTAGTATCAGAACGCGCTATATATAATTTTATCGAATTATTATTAATGATATTTTTGTTATAAACTTTTTGTTCTACTGTAGTAGGGAAAGTATTCGGTGTAGTTTCGGTTCTTAACACAGTAATAGATTTCAATAAAGGTTTTGTATGATTATTTGTGAAATTTCCATTTTGTAGATTGACTTCGTGAGTTATAAACGATTGAAAGCTATCATTTTCATGAGAAGTTAAAATAATCGTTTTTGACTTTGATAAATCTTTTAACAAAATAATAAATCGATTGATTGCTAGTTTATCTAAACCAGAAAATGGTTCATCAAAGATTAATATATCTCCATTTTTTAAAAGTGCTTGAATAATATTAATTTTTTGAAGGATTCCTTTTGACAGTTGATTTAATTTATCTTTTTCAAATGAAGTTAAATTGAATAATTTACTATAATATTTCCAATTTAGTCCATTGTCTTTATTTAAGTTTTGTATTGTCTCTAAAAACGTATGGACTTTGATGTTTAAATTGTCAGGAAATTTATCGGGAGCATAGCAAATACGACCATTAACTTGAATGTTTCCTTTGCTGGGGTGAATTAATTTTGCTATTAATTTTAAAGTAATACTCTTTCCTATACCATTAGCACCACTGATTAACGTTATAGAATTTTTCGGTATCTCAACAGACAGATTATCAACTATTGCTTTGTTATTAATTTTTAAAGAAACATTTTTTACATTAACTGCTATACTCACACGTACGCTTCCCTTCTTAGTATGTTTGTTTACTATAAATTAATTGCACAACACCACTTTTATAAGTGTGAGTTTGTGTGTGAGATAGATTAAGTCTTTCAGAAATATTTTCGAAAAGTGGTTTTCCTTTACCTAAAATAACAGGATGTACTGATAAGCGATATTCATCAATGAGATTGTGTTTGATAAGTGAGGTAATAATACGAGCGCCGCCATATAACCAAATATCCTTTTGGTGATATGATTTGATTTCGTTGATCGTAGCAACTATATCTATAGGATTAATAAATTGTGTGTTACTGTTATTGGAATATGTTTGATGCGTAAACACATATTTATTTTTGCTGTGAATGTTTTGCCACATCATTTTATCGTCATTATCTGATTCAGCGTCATTAGGTGCGTATGTTCCCCAAAGGTCATAGCTTTTACGACCATATATAATAGCATCGATTTGATTTAAAAAATTATTAAAATTCATTTCAGGATCCATGATACACCAATCTATCTCTCCATTTGGTCCTTCAATAAATCCGTCTAAAGAAACAGCTAAATCCAATATCACTTTAGGAATATTTTTCATACAAACAACCTCTTTTCTATCATATTATACTCAGTGTATTGAAGTATGATTGAAATATCAATTAAATGTTTTATTTATTAATCTGTCTAGTAAAAGTTATTAATAAATAATAAAAACTAATCGTACTTAAAACGATACGATCAGTTTTTATTGCTTGATATACTAAATGTTATTAAATTGAACAGTTTGATTTGATTCTGATGATTTTTGGATGGCATCAATCATAGCAATCGAAGGAAGTGCATCTTTTGGATGAATATATTGGTCACTGTCATTATTAATGCATGTATAAAACGCATTAATTAATTTTCTGTGACTCGGTCCATAATAAGTTTTGCTACTAGTCATTTTTTCATCTTCCGCAATTTTTACTTTATAACCATCTTCATTTACTCGGGTAAGTATATTATCTTTGATCGTAAACTTTTCATTTTCAAAAATAATTTGTAATTCAACAGTTGAATTTCCGAAATTTGCATTTGTAGCAAAGAACATGCCATTTGCTTTATTGTCAAACTTGATATGTGCTGAAGCAGTATCTTCAACTTCAATATCGTAATCTAATAATTGTGATACAGTTCCCTTAATTGATGCGATTTTCCCACATAATACTTGCATCAAATCAAGCGTATGGATGGATTGATTAATTAGGACCCCGCCGCCTGCAGTTGACATTTTACCGCGCCACGGTTTGTCTTTATAGTAAGATTCAGGTCTAAACCACGTAACTAATCCTTTTACACCAATCACTTCTCCGTAAGTCTTACTTTCGACAACTTTTTGCAATGTTTGAAAAGTATCATTGTATCTATTTTGGAAACATATACCAATTTTAACGTTTGGATGTTTATGTTGAAGTTTTACAAGTTCAAGCCCTTCTTTTGCATTTATAGCTAATGGTTTCTCTTGTAAGACGTTAATACCATTTTCTACACATGTTTTTGTAGCTGAAACGTGTAAATAATGTGGTAAACATATATGGACACAGTCCAATGTTTCAGAACCTATCATCTTATCCAAATCATGATAATAATTCACATGTGGCATGCCTTTGCCCAACAATTCATTTTTATCACAAATAGCTACTAATTGAGCCATAGAGCTGTTTTGAATCGCTTGTATATGAACTTTTGAGATATCCCCTAGTCCAACTAAACCTACATTAAGCATTTGACCATCTCCAATGATTGCATGTTTTGACCTAATTTATTTCCGAATTGATTTTTTCTTGTAAGGCAGCTTTAAATACTTCAGGGTCTACAGGAAGCGAAACGGCTTCACCTAACCAACTAGATAGATACATTGCATTAACAAAGTTTACGCCATTGATACCATCGCTACCAGGTGCAATGAGTGGCGTGCCATCTAAGATATTGGCTGTAAAGTTTTCTAAGACATTAATATGTTGTTCGCCCCAAACGCTTTCAAATTCAAACGATTCTTCATTATATATTTCGCCCATACCATTCCCTTTGAATAGCTCAGCTACTTGTTCCCAAGTCATTGTTTGATTCATTTCTGTTTCTGATTTATTTAAGCGTTTTAATGTAATTTTTTTACTATCCTCAACTAAAATTTTCCCTTTATCACCAGTGATTTCTAAGCGATCTGTGCCAATGATGTCATGTGTACATGTAATAAATACACCTGTTGCTCCATTACCATAATCTAGTACAGTAGTCACATCATCATCGACGTTTAAGTCTCTTTGATAACCATATTTTACATTTGCATAGACTTTTTCAGGTAAACCACAAAGCCATTGCAGTAAATCAATTTGATGAGGGGCTTGGTTTACTAATACACCACCACCTTCTCCTTGCCATGTTGCTCTCCACGAACTTTGATCATAATACGCTTGTGGGCGCCACCATGTAGTTATAATCCAGTTTGTACGACGAATTTCACCTATTTCGCCATCGTCGATTAATGATTTTACTTTTTGATAAAGTGGATTTGTTCGTTGATTGAAAAATATACCAAATGTTAATTCAGGTTTTGAAGCGGCTAAATCACTAATTTCTTTTACTTTTTCTGCGTAAATATCGCCTGGTTTTTCCAATAGTGCATGAATATCTCTAGACAAGGCTTCTTTTCCAATTTCAGTGTGTAAATAGTGTGGAACTGTTGTTACGATAGCATCAACATCTCCGCTTTCCAACAAATCAATATAATGTTCATAAAATGGTACGTTAGGATATTTTTCAGCAGCAAGTGTTTTTTTCTCTGGATCAATATCACAAATTGCACCAATTTCTAAGTTTGCTACTTTACCCTCATTAATAAAAGCTGCATAAGTTCCGCCTTGTGCGCCTAATCCGATAATACCTAAACGAACTTTGTTCATCACATATTCTCCTTTTGCTCAATATTTTTCAAAATATCTAAAAGTGCTTCATATTGCATTTGATAGCCCTCTGCACCATTTTTGGCAGCAGTATTTTGAATTGTTTCTGTTGCATGTTCTAATTCCAAATCTTTGATAGCATCAAAAACGACAAGGTGTGGTTCTAAAGTTAAGAAACCTTGATAACCTCCATTAATTGCTTGTGTTAGAATAGACTCTATTTGGCCATCGCCCGTACCACACACAACATTGATACTATCTTCATAAACAGCATCTTTAATGTGTATGTATTCAATATAAGGCAATAAGAGTTCATAACTCATTTGTGTATCTTCACCACATTGCACAAAATTAGCAAAGTCAAAGATAGCTCTGAAATTTTCTGAACCTACTTTATCAAGAATGACCTTACAACGACGTGCCAAATCACCAAAAATATCTTTTTCATTTTCATGTAATAAAATTATATTATGTTGTTCTGCTATTTCTGTAAATTGCTTTAATTTAGAAATGACATCTGTTTCGTAATCGTCAAAATGTTCATCTTTTGGAATATAAAAGCTGAAAATTCTTATATATTTACATTTCAGTTCATTTGCAATTTCACACATTGTTTTTAATGTAGCTAATTGTTCATTAAAAGCCACTTCATCTTGAATATAAATTTTACCTATAGGTGATCCAATTGATGAAACTTGAATGTTCCATTTTCTTAATTTTGGTAAGACATCTGTTCTGATTTTCTCTACCGTAAATTTACCGATGTTTTCGCCATCGATGCCGCGTAAAGAGATAAAATGCATACCTAGGTCATGGACTGTTTGTAACTGTGTTTCTAAATCAGATGATATTTCATCAGAAAATCCTGAGATTGCAATATTTTTTAACAAAAGCTTTCCTCCTTTATAATATAGATTCTCGATTTGTAAACGTTTCCAAATCGTTGTATAAGATATTCCACTGCAAACTATATATTAAAACCAACTTTTATAACCTAACGTTAATAAATGATCCCGACTCGTAGTAAGACAGTCATAAGGGTCAGCGCCATATAATTCATCCTGTTCTACAAAGAAATACTCACTGCCACTTTTTCTGCCTACATCTATAATTTCTTTCAATGGTAATGTACCTTCACCCAGTTCAGCGAATTGTGTAATCATATGTAGCATATAATAGAGTTTTTCATGACCTTCTCCAGGATACTGATTCATATCAATTTCACCAACTCGGTAGTCTTTGAGGTGAATTGCACGAATTCTATTTGCATAATTAGGTATAACTTCAATTGGATTTAAACCAGCACGCCATATCCAATGCACATCTAATTCAAAACCTAAGTGTTTTGTGTGATCTCGCATTAAATCCAACATAAATTGTCCTTCATAACGGACAAATTCTAAATTATGTGCATGATAATAAAGGTCAATGCCTTCTTCTTTCAACCGTGTCGCATACTCATCACAGATTTTGGCAAAATTCAAAGTCTTTTCCTTAGAACCCATATAATTCATTGGTAACATACCAATTCTTAATATCGTACAATCTACGGCTTTACAATCTGACACAATTTTTTCAAAATCATTTTGTAAGGTGTCTCCAGGATATTTTTGTTCGTCTGATATATCTTCAACACCACAAGACATAGAAGCAATATTTATTCCGAAGTCATTAATAGCTCTTTGCATTTCAGCAATATGATGTGTTGTCATTTCAATTTGTGAAACTTCTACCGCATTGTATCCCAAATCATTTAATTTTTGTAAAACTGTATAGATTCCTTCTTCTTCTACTTTCTGTTTAAGCATCATCATTTGTACACCAATTTGAGGTTTGGTCAACAGAAATCATCCTTTCATAATTAATTTCTATAAGTGGTATAATATAATTATAATTTATGTGAAAATTAACAACATTGTAAAAACTTGAAAAAAGATTGTTTTTTGAGTTGGAGGGATTCTGATTGCTAGAAGAAAAAGAACTGAAATTTAAATTTGACTCGATTTCGCTACCATTTGAGGGAGAATACACAGCTTGGCATAAAATAAGTGATGGCCATTTTGGGAATGAATTACACTATCACGATCACTATGAAATATTTTTTTCATTATCTGGGGACTTGCTTTATACAATTGAAGGCAGAAAATATCAACTAGATGTTGGTTCAATGCTTATCATCGCTCCATATGAATTTCATCAATTAAATGAACAAATGGATGGACATGCAGAACGCATCGGTTTGCGTTTTGATGCGCAATTACTAGAAAGATTATCTAAAAATACGATTGATTTAGCGCAATGTTTTAATACGCAATCTTCGAAATTCAAAAATTTATTACAATGCTCTGAATCACAAAAAAGAGAATTATACTATTTATTGCAAGGATTATTAAATGAACAAGATAGTCAAAAATTCGGAAAAGTATTGGCAGAAGAAGCGATATTAACTCAATTTTTTATATTATTAAATAGAGTGTCTATTGAAAATGAAACACGAACAGATGATGATCCAGAAGCACAACTCGTACGACAAGTATTAGATTATATGGAATTACATTACGCCGATCCAATCTCATTAGAGGATCTTGAGAAGAAATTTTTTGTCAGTCGTTATAAAATAACACAACATTTTACA
Organism: Staphylococcus edaphicus; assembly: GCF_002614725.1. Taxonomy (GTDB): domain Bacteria; phylum Bacillota; class Bacilli; order Staphylococcales; family Staphylococcaceae; genus Staphylococcus; species Staphylococcus edaphicus. Next base: position 60,495 of record NZ_MRZN01000013.1, read on the forward strand.
CGTTTAGTCGGTTATCCGCCGTATCGATATTTATTGCATAAACGTCTTCAAAATGCACAAAGAATGTTAAAAAATGGTCACAATCCACAACAAGTTGCAATGCAATGTGGTTTTACCGATTATTCTAACTTTTATAGAAGGTTTAAAACATTTTATGGTTGCAGTCCGAGTAGCTATTTTAAACAACATTTAACGTGATCGCATTTCAAAGTGATTAAGTGGAAATTATGTAAAGTGCGCTTAAAACAATTTCGGAGGGATTAACAGTGATTAGACAGTTAATTAATAAAGATGAATTACCAATGAAATTACTCTTATTGGCAGATCCATCTGAAACATTGATTAAATCATATATAGATAGAAGCATTTGCTTCGTTTATATTAAACGTGAAGTAATCATTGGTATTATTGCGTTGATTGAAACGAGACCAAAAACAATAGAAATTGTGAATATTGCAGTAGATGAACTAAATCAACACCAAGGTTATGGAAAGCAATTGCTTAAATTTGCAATCAACTATGCAAAGTCAGAAAGATTTCACACGATAGAAATCGGTACTGGTAGCCTTGGTGTAGAACAACTTATGTTATATCAGGCATGTGGGTTTAGAATGATATCAATCGACAAAGATTTTTTTGTGAGAAATTATGAAGCGCCCATTATGGTTAAAGGTCAACAATTAAAAGATATGGTAAGATTATCACAACATATTTAGATAATTGTCAGTCAAAATAATAAAAAGTAAAAATAAAGTGCGTTACCAGTTAATGTAAAACGATACTAAATGCTATATAAATTAAGAAGCAGGACATGACGATGTTAAAGGGTAATTCATGTTTCGCTATCCATTTATTTAATAGAGAACCTACAGAGGCCCAAGAAAGCGTTCCAAGAAAGCCAACCAACGCTAATATAATGACTAAAGATATTTGAGAAAGCCAAGTTATATAGTGAGGTGTCACGAAAGTTGATATTACAGTTAATGCATAGATGATGCCTTTAGGATTAATGAATTGTAGTAGCATTGCATATTTGATACTGCTATATTTAGCATCAAATGCTTTTTTAGGGCCACCAATTGAACTTTTTATCATTTTATAAGCTAAATAAAGCAGATAGATGAAGGCAAAAGTTTTCATGAACATTTCAATTTTAGAAAAACTGTATTGCGTGATTCGTTGAATATATTAGACAAAAACAGTAAAACTAAAAATCTTAAACCAACTCCATATGAAATGCGTAAGGTTTTCTTAAAAATTATATGTTGTGAGAAAAACAAAGCCATAATATTATTTGGGGCTAGTGTGAAACTTGCTATAACACCAAAAATTATCATATTAAGTAATACGATACAGCTCCCCCCTATTGTACGAAACGTTATAAAGCACGAAAAGACGTTTTAACGTTTGTGCTTTATAGTGTACTTCGTGTACGTTATATTGTAAAGGGAGGTATTTTAATAATGAAAGAAATTAATGATATCATTGCTGAAAATTTAAAGCTTTACAGGAAACAAAATGGGTATTCATTAGAGCATCTATCATATCTTACTGATGTGAGTAAAACGATGTTAGGACAAATTGAGCGTAAAGAATCTATACCGTCTATAACGACACTTTGGAAAATAGCTAATGGTTTAAAAATATCATTTACTGAACTCACACAAGATAACAGTGAGATTATAAGAAAAATAACAATGCATGATATACAGCCGTTAGCATCAGATGATGCTAAATACAGAGTTTATCCCTTTTTCAAATTTGACATTGAGAAAAAATTCGAAAGTTATATGGTTATTATTGAACCTGGAGGCGCAATGCGTGGTGAACCGCACGGATCTGGTACGATTGAATACATAACTGTATTTGATGGCACATTAAAGCTTAAAATAGCAGATGAGCAATTCATCATTAAAAAGGATGAGTCTATAAAGTTTAATGCGAATATGTTTCATAATTATGTTAATGAACATGATGACTCAATTCGATTAAATATGGTGATTCATTATTAAACATGAAGGCATCAACGTCAATCTCTGTTGTCGTTGATGCTTTTTTTATGGATAAGTTAATATAAATCTACATGTGCGAACAATTGCGCAATGAATTATATATGCAATTTGGTAAAAAGGATTAGTTTTTTATGCACCAAGAATACCATGAATTTTCGTATCAGTTTGGTATAGACACTCTGTATGTTTTATATAGATATGTAACTTGAACAAATACACATTTATTGAAGCATAAAGCGCTTTAAATAAAAATTTATTTTAGCGAATCGGTACTCTTTAAAGTATTATGTTAGCATGTATATAAACATTTGCTACTTTAATATTATTAAGGAGTTTTTAATGGAACAAAAAAGAACATTGAATAATTTTGAAAAATTGTTATTAGTTATTTCATTAATACTATTTGTAATAAACTTGCTCATAGTATTTAATGTGATATACGTACAAAAATGTATATCAAGTATTCTTTTGTTTTTTATTATGTTTATTCTTAGCTATACTTATTTTAAAAAGCAAAATAAACTGGCAGGATATATTTTTATTGTAATCGCTTTTGAATTTTTAATTACTTTCTTAATACTCTTAATATAAAACACAGCTAAAAAGTTTAATGTTTTAGCTGTGCTTTATATTTTCTGCATTATATATCGCCTGTACGTGTGCTATTTTTATAATTATAGAAACTCCACATAGTTGAACGCTTTTTAATTTTCAAATATATTAATATTTGAGGATTTTACTACAATAGATCCTCCTACCTTTTTCCAATTCATTAAATAATTTTTAATCTAAAATACATGTTATATGTGATTGTATTTTTATATCTTACGAAGATGTAAAAGTACTGGTTATCACTGTTGTGAATAATAAACTTTCATAACATTCGTTTACTCAGATTTAACGCGTTGTTTATCTTAAATATAACACTTATATGTTGTAACGTTTGCAATAATCCTTAGTTATTAATTTGAATACATAACTGTTTTATTATTTGGAGATACTAAAAACTAAAAAATACAACGACGCTGAACGCCGTTGTATTAGGGTTAGTAAACTCTTTTGTGTTGTGGATTAAGATTCTAATAGTAAATCTTCTGGATTTAGATAGAATATATTCTATAGTTATACATATTAAAAAGTTGATGTGAAGCGGTTTTTAATCAGCTACTTCATAAATGAATGTGTATGAATATCCATGATTAATGCCTTCTATGGGGCAAAGAAATAATGTCTTGATTTAGTCATAACGCAAATCTGCGTTTAGATGTGAACACTTCTGTACTTGTCTATATTCATACAATACATTTATTAATAATAAAGCCACGCTATTCTATTTAATAACGTGGTTAAAAACTTCAAAGTGAATGTGTCATTTTCTTTTCATATTTTCTTTTCCTAATATAAAATACGATAGTAATAAACCAACACCAACTATTATCAGGCAAAATACCGTTCTCCCTACTAACGTTTCAGGCATTGGGAAAATATAAAACATTGTACACATAACTAATGCCATAATTATACCGAACCTCAATGAATTTTTAAGAGTCATAAAATCACCTCTTTTTTATTGATAACCCCAATTAGTACCTTGAAACACGTAATTACCAGCGGCATTTTTTACAGATTTCATATTTATATAAACACCTTTACTTGTGTCTAGGGCTGAACTAGCCATAGCACCTAGGAAACTACCAATAGAACCACCTAAAGGACCGCCTATTAATCCTGATATTGCACCGGTAACAGCTGCGCCTGACCATGCTATAGCTTTAGTATATGCTGATGATAAGTATAGTGTAGCTTTACCGTTACCGTGGTCTACAAAAGTAGTTTTTCCAGCGCGTAATTGGTCTTCTGCTTTATACTGTTTAATTTCTTCTTTTGTATAAATATCGTTAATATCATAACCGTCTTTCTCTAATTGGTCAAATAAATCTTGGTTTGAAAAATATTGCATCTTAGAATTTGTAGACTGACCGTCTTGCGACGGGTTTTCTCCTTCTTTTGCATCTGCATATGGAGCAGTTGCGTATCCTAGTGTTAAAGCGCCTGTAGCCAAAGTTGCGAATAATAATTTTTTCAAAATCATTCCATCTCCTCTACTTAATTATTTATTTCAAATATATTATATAATTTTATAATGTAAGCGATTTATTATTTCCTAAGTGTTTGATTTTATTTCATAACTGTTGTATTATGCTTATTTTTTATAACAAAATATAAATCCTTAAATAAAAGTCCTACAACTTAATGTGAGGCGTCATAATTAGTTCAAATATTGAATTGGTGTATCTTTCCTATTATCAATGTATTGTGGTGCTTGTGTCCTAACTACGGGCTTTTGCTCACCTTTTTTATAAATGTCTGGTGTTTGTTGTCCATTAATCGTAACCTTACCACCATTCATACTTCTATAATTCATGGTTGCCCTCCTTATTTTAAGCTATGAGTATTTACTCTTATTTGATTACCATTACTCTTTTCAATTGCGTGTTGCTCTCGTTGTCTTGTTTCACGATTACTTTGTGCTAACTGATGTTGTAGTTCCATTTCTTCGTCTGGTGTACGATTAGCACTAATGTACTGAATTTTGTTTATGTTCACTGGTTTAGTAGTATCTTTGCTTTTTTGAGGTGCATACAAATATGTATTCTTCTCATTGTACAAATTCAACTTATCCAAAGTAGTTTGTGGTAATCTGAATTGCTGACGTACTTTATCTTTGATGGATTCTTCTAGTACGTCACTAACATCATTATAATCTCACTTATCCAATTCAATACATTTTCTATCGTTGTACACTGTACATAAATCGTCGTTATGTATGATGCCTATTTCGATATATATTACCTCCTTTGCTCCTTTATTGAAGTGGGTATGTTCTATCTTATGTAAAAGATAAAGTAAGTAAATCTGGGATAAAACTTTATGAGTTCTATGAGAAGTATATTGACCCACTCACAAGCAAATGGCGCGGAGTTTCTATAATCATGAACAAAAGATACCAAACTATATCAAAATGAGGAAAAAAAGCTATTACAGAAGAAAATAGAGGTGAAATTTAATAATAGAAGCACTATAGAATTGAAAAACCTTACTCTACATGATGCCATGAGTGATTGATTAGAACGTGCTGTGAAGTCTGATAACTAAAAACAAAGCACTGTAAAATCATACCGAACATGGGCTAATACTGTTAGTCAATCACGAGTGAAATCACATGAGAATAGATTAATTTCAGTGTTTAAGTATGTGCGTGATGTATGCGATATGAGTGATATAACGGCTATAGAGCGTGTGAATCATTCTGATAGCAATATGACATTAAGGATATACACACATGTAACTGATAACATGGCTAAAAACTTGATTAATGAGTTAGAAGCATATGACAAAGACTTTAAAAATAATGCTAGCGAAAATAAAAAATTAAGATTAGTTCAATAATTATGCTCAAAGTACCTATTTTTTATAGGTGCTTTTTATTATGAGATTCTATTTATTTAAATTGCTATAACTGAAAACAATCATGCTATAGGACAATTTTGGGGCAAATTCTCAGAAATGCATAAATACATAAAAATACAACGACGCTGAGCGTCGTTGTATTAGGGTTAGTAAACTATTTTGTGTTGTGGATTAAGATTCTAATAGTAAATCTTCTGGATTTTCAATTAAATCTTTGATTGTTTTTAAGAATCCTACTGCTTCTTTACCATCAATAATTCTATGATCATAACTTAATGCTATATACATCATTGGACGGTTTTCAATTGTATCTGCATCGATAGCAATTGGACGTGTAATAATGGAGTGCATACCAAGGATTGCGGCTTGACTACCATTGATGATTGGAGTAGACATCATCGAACCAAAGATGCCGCCATTCGTAATTGTAAACGATCCGTTCACCATATCATCTAAGCCCAATTTTTTATCTCGTGCTTTTTTAGCTAAGTTGCCAATTTCATCTTCAATTTCAGCAAAGTTTTTCTTATCGCAATCTCTAACGAATGGTACAAGCAAGCCATCTTCTGTAGATACGGCTACCCCAATATCGTAGTATTGTTTTGTAATCATATCTTCTCCATCGATTTCAGCATTGACTTCAGGGTATTTTTTCAATGCAGCTACTGCGGCTTTTGTGAAGAATGACATGAAACCAAGTTTTGTGCCATCATGATCTTTAATAAATTGTTCTTTTTTACGTTTACGTAAATTCATAACGTTTGTCATGTCAATTTCATTAAATGTTGTTAACATAGCTGTGTTATTAGATACTTCTAATAACTTTTTAGCAGCTGTTTTCTTACGACGAGACATTTTTTCTCTGATGACTGGTTTTGATGGATTTTGTTGTGCTGGTTTTTTAGTTTCTTCTTTAGCAGCTGGTTGTGATTGTTGTGAGTTTGACTGATTTTGACTTTGGTCAACATGTTCTTTTCTAACTACATCATTAGATGCAGCAGCTACTTCAGATAAATCAATGCCTTTTTCACGTGCATATTTACGCGCTGATGGTGTTGCATTGACACGTTGGTTGTTATCTTGCGATTTATCATCAGAATTAGTTGTTGTTGATTCAGCAGATTGTGATTGTTTATCACTAGTAGATGCATTAGTTTCTTCTTTAGATTCATCTTGCTTAGCAGGCGCTTCTGAAGCGTTATTACCACTACCTTCACCTACTACAGCGATTGATTGACCTACTTCCACTGTGTCGCCTTCATTCGCTAGTAATTCTTGAAGAACACCAGCTTCTTCTGAGACGACTTCAACGTTAACTTTGTCAGTTTCTAATTCTACGATAGCCTCTCCTTTATCAACACTATCACCGACCTGTTTTAACCACTCTGCAATGGTACCTTCTGTAATTGATTCTGCTAATTCTGGAACTTTTACCTCTGGCATGCTTAACTTCCCCCTAGTTAATGTTTGTACTTTGTTCTATTATCATATTTTGAACGAGTTTGTGAATTTCACCGTCACCTTCAGCAGGTGCTGAACGTTGTATACGACCGTGATAACTTAAATCGTATTTGTCTGTTGTTAGTTCTTTTAGATAAGGATAAACGAATGACCAAGCACCTTGGTTTTTGGGTTCTTCTTGTACCCAAGCAACATGCTCTAGATTAGGCAATTCGTTTAACAATGTATCGATTTCATTTGCTGGGAAAGGATACAATCTTTCTACTGCAACAAGTAATATAGACGTATTTGGATTTTTCGCCAAATACTCTTTCAAATCAATAAACATTTTTCCTGATGCCAAAATAACTTTTTTAACTGATGATTTATCATGTTCTTCTGGTAAGATTGGTTCAAATTTACCAGATGTAAACTTATTGATAGGGTCTGCAACAGTTTTATTACGCAATAAACTCTTAGGAGACATAACGACTAAAGGTCTCATTGATTGTGTACCTAAATTGGCAGCTTGTGCGCGTAATAAATGGAAATAGTTACTAGAACTTGATAAATTTACAATTGTTGAGTTATTTTCACCTGCAAGTTGTAAAAACCTCTCTAAACGTGCAGAAGAATGTTCTGGTCCTTGTCCTTCAAAAGAATGAGGTAAGAATAATGTTAATCCTGAACGCTCTCCCCATTTTGCACGAGAACTAAATAAGAAGTTATCGAATATCATCTGAGCCATATTTGAAAAGTCACCATACTGTGCTTCCCAAATTGTCATACATGATTTGTTTTGGACGTTGTAACCATATTCAAAACCAACAACTGCAGCTTCTGATAATGGTGAATTGCGTACTTCAAATGTTGCTTTTTGGTCTGGGACGTTGTGTAGTGGAACATACTGTGCGCCAGTGTCAGGATCATGTAATACGGCATGACGATGACTAAATGTACCACGTTCACTGTCTTGACCAGTTAAGCGTATTGGTGTTCCATTTTGAGTTATCGTTGCAAAGGCTAATTGCTCTGCTTGAGCCCAGTCAACTAGTCCTTCTTCGCTTTCGAATGGTTCTTTACGTTTTTCTAATACTTTATTAAGTTTCTTTAGTACATTAAAATCCGAAGGATAAGACAATAATGCATCGTTTATTTCTTTAAGATGTTCAAAGCTAACTGCTTTATCTTCGCTTTGGATAGGTTCGGCCAAGCTATCTGGTTTTTGCATATCTGGATTATCCATTTTGTCGTTTTTATCAATTTTATCATGAGCTGCTCGTAAAGTTTTTTGAACGTCATCAAAAATTTGATTCATCTGGTCTTCAGAAATTATATTTTCATTTACGAGTTGCTTGCCATAAAGGATGTCAACGGATTCATGTTTGCGTATTTCATGATATTGTAGTGGGTTTGTGATAGATGGTTCATCCATTTCATTATGACCATAACGACGATAGCCAACTAAGTCAATAACTACATCTTTATTAAATTCTTTTCTAAATGCCATTGCAATTTCAATCGCTTCAATCGTTGCTTCAACATTATCGGCATTGACGTGCATAATTGGCACATCATATCCTTTAGCTACATCAGAAGAGTAAGTTGTCGAACGACCATCTTCTGGTTCTGTTGTAAATCCAATACGGTTATTTGTAATAATATGAAGTGAACCACCTGTTGAATAACCTTCTAAATTACCTAGGTTCATAGCTTCAAAATTGATACCTTGACCTGGATAAGCAGCATCACCGTGTATTAAAATTGGCATTGATTTTTTGAATTCAGTGGTCACTTCACCTGGTTTATCAGTTGTATCTTGATTGGCACGTGTTTTGCCAAGCACTACTGGTGCGACGATTTCCAAATGACTTGGATTATTCGCTAATGAAATACGTTGTTCACTACCATAAGATTCCGTTGTTTTGACACCACCAAGATGGTATTTAACATCTCCGGTCCAACCTGAAGTCAATTGAAGGCTACCATCTTTAGGTAAGAATTTCATTGGATCTGTATGCATAAATTCAGAAATCATCATTTCATATGGTTTCTCTAATACATGTGTTAATACGTTTAATCTACCGCGGTGAGCCATTCCAATTTGTATGTTTTGTATACCTTCATCACTAGCGATTCTTAATGTTTGTTGAAGCATTGGAACTAAAGTATCTACACCTTCAATAGAGAAGCGCTTTGCACCTACGAAGTTTTTATGTAAATACTTTTCAAAACCTTCAACATGAGCTAAATTTTTAAATAATTCAATTTTTTGATTATCATTCAATGTTGCTTTGTATGGTGTTTCAATTCTACGCTTTAACCATACGCGTTCACGATTATTATTTATATGCGTATATTCAAAGGCGATTGGGCCTTTGTAACGTTTTTCCATACGTACAATTGCTTCATAAGCATTATCGTATATGTCTTTAAAATGTTCAGACACAATACCTGCTGAAATAGATTCTAGTGTTTCTTTATCTAAGTTAAAGTCTTCGATGTTTAATTTGGGTACGTTTTCTCTTTGAGGTCGGTTAACAGGATAAATATCTGCCAATAAATGCCCATATTGACGAATATTATCGATTAGGCGCATCACACGTTTAATCGTGCTATCACCTTTAGTCACATTTGATTGACTATCTGTATTTGTTGCGATGTTTGCTTCACCGTTTTTAATAGTACTAAATAGGACTTGTAAATCTTCTGGAACTGCACTAGGATCGCTTAGATATATGTCATATAAGTCTAAAACATAACCAAGATTTGCTCCAAAATTTACAGGTGCCTCGGAAACCTGACTTTCGTTGCTCATATTACACCCTCCACAAAATAGTTGAAACGCTTACAAATCAATAATAGCACTTATTATATACAAATTAAAGTACCAATAACTCACTTATTAAAAAAAGCAGAACCACATTTAATTTGGTTCTGCTACTAAGTTTTATATAATTTAGAGTAACATATAATATTCTTGAACAATAATCTTGAATGGATTTAATTTTGAAGATTAAAATGTGATTTTAAATGTAGTATATTTACTTACTTCGCTATCCACATGTATAGACCCATGATTAAGCTCTATAATTTTTTTGGCAATAGATAAACCGAGTCCATTACCGCCTAGTTTACGAGAGCGTGATTTATCTACTCTATAAAATCTATCAAAGATAAACTCAATATCTTTTTTAGGAATACCAACACCGTGGTCGGTAATCTCAATAGATATTTGTTTGTTTCTCAATTTAGTTTGTATTTTAATATATTTATTGATTTGATCATATTTCATTGCATTATCAATAAATATTATGAGCATTTGCTCTAATTGATATCGATCTATTTTTATATTTAATGGTTTAGGATAAGCATCAAATTCAAAGTATAATCTTTATGAAGTTGTTTTAATGATTTAATGCGAGACGCGATTTCCTGATTGATTTCTACATTTTCGATTTCTCCGTCTCTACTATTGTTATTATCTTTTGTAAGTAACAGCAGTTCTTCTACTAGTTTTGTTATTCTAGTCATTTCTTCTAATGAAATATCTAAAGATTCTTCTAAAATTGCGGCATCCTTTTTTCCCCAACGATTGATTAGGTTGAGATGACCTTGGATAATTTGTAATGGCGTGCGTAATTCGTGCGACGCATCTTCTACAAATTGTCTTTGTTGGTTAAACGACTCCTCCAATTGGAACATCATCTCATTAAATGTCACAATTAAATTGTCCGTCTCTTCATAATTTGTAGTTAATTCAACTTTTTCTTGGAAACCATCTCTTCGAATTTGTTGCATCTTATTGGACATTAATATTAAAGGTTTAGTAATTTGGGAAGAAAAAAAGTAACTAATAATCGCTGTAATAAAAGTTGCAATGACTCCAAATATTAATGCTATAAAATATAATGAGTTTACAAGTGCTTTATAATCTTCTAAAGAATGTACGATTACACTATATCCATTAAATTTAGATGACTCAATATGGTCTGTGATGATGAGATAGTCTGTTTTATTATTACTTTTAATTGCTACATGATTAACATCTTTAGGTACAATATTCGGAGAAAACGTAATAGCGTTATCATTAGACGTTTCCATTAATTTATGGCCATTTTCATTAAATAACATAACTTTTTGGAAATTACCTAAGGAAGCATTTAAATCTAAAGGTGTAATATGTTCGATTTGTTTTGATTCAAATAATTTAACTATGTCTTCGGAGCTTCGCTCAGCTTCATTTAATTCGTTATGTCTTAATGAACTACTTAGAAAGTAAATGATAATTATACTAAAAAGAAAAATTGTTAAAAATGTAATAGTTGTTGTAATCATCATCCATTTAGTTTTAAGTTTACGCTGTTTCATTGTCTTACCACATACCCTACACCACGGACAGTTTCTATACATTTATCTTTGCCAAATGGTTTCAATTTATTTCTTAAATAGCGAATGTATACATCAACAACATTTGTTTCTACCTCTGTATCGTATCCCCAGACATCAGTAATAATTTGTTCTCTTTGTAGCACATGATTTTTATTTTCAGCTAGTAAAAACAATAAATCATACTCTGTTTTTGTTAAATCTAGAGATTGACCGTCGACTGTAACTTTAAAAGCGTCTTTATCGATAATAATACCTTTGATGTCGATTATGTTTTTTTGTGGTTGTCTGCGTAACATAGCTCTGATTCTTGCAAGCAACTCCTCAATATCAAATGGTTTAACTATATAGTCATCGGCACCATAATCTAACCCAGCAACTTTATCATATGTATCACTTTTAGCAGTGATTATAATAATAGGTGTTGATTGATTTTGACGTATTTGTCGACAAATTTCTAAACCATTAATGTTAGGTAACATTAAATCTAACAGGATTAAATCATACGTATTTGATAATGCTTTATCTAGACCGGACTTTCCATCATATTCAATATCCACTTCATAATTTTCATGTTTTAATTCAAGTTCTATAAATCGTGCAAGATTTTGTTCGTCTTCCACTATTAAGATTTTTGTCATATGTAGCACCTCAAATTATATATTATATTAAATACCGCTTTGTAGAAAGTCTTTGTATAAAAAAATACGTAATGTTTTAAAACAGTAAGTCAATCAGTGCAACTAATTTCTAAAAAAGGTATTTCATAAAGTTTTGAAAAAATTATTGAAATTCAATTGACAATCATTCTCAGTGTTGTATAATGTAATTGAAAATGATTATCAATACCAAAAATAAGACATTCCCCCCCACACATATTTCGTTCTTATTTGGATTGATCATTTTCAAAAATATCCCCTTTTATATGCCCGTAAAAGACTAACGTTGCGAGACAACGTGAATATAAACACCGGTTTTACATTGTAAAATCGGTGTTTATAATAAATTTTGACACATAAAAGCAGTTAGATGTTAAATTCATCTAACTGCTTCAGAACGTAGACAAACCTTGCGCAAATTAATGCGTAAGGTTTGTTTATTTTTATTTATATAGTTATTTTTCAAAAAAGCAGTGGTCTTTCAGACCATTACCGGGCCTTTTACTAGCCACATTGCGATTTTTTTAAGATTCATGGCAGCACAAATTAGCGTGGTATCCATGGAAACTTTGTCATGTCCTCTATATCTCGTCCATCGCATACCATGCTGCTCTTTTGCATCACCAAATCTTCTCTCTATTGTTTGACTTCGCATTTTATATTGTTT
>NZ_MRZN01000014.1 GCF_002614725.1 Staphylococcus edaphicus
GCAATGTGGTTAGTAAAAGCTCCGGTAATGGTCTGAAAGACCACTACTTTTTGAAAAATAACTATATAAATAAAAATAAACAAACCTTACGCATTAATTTGCGAAAGGTTTGTCAACGTTCTGAAGCGGCTTGTGATTACGTATCACAAGCCGCTTTTTAATGGAGCATATGTTTCAAACTAAATTAATCCTCGTAAGTATTTACAACTTCTTCTACAATGCCGACAATAACTTGGATTGCTTTTTCCATAACATCAATAGATGCATATTCAAATGGACCGTGGAAATTATCGCAACCAGTAAAAATATTTGGTGTTGGTAATCCCATATATGAAAGTTGTGAACCATCTGTACCACCTCGAATAGGGGCAGTATTTGCAGGGATATCTAGTTTTTCAAAAACGCGTTTCGGAATATCAATGACGTGTGGGTTTGGTTCGATTTTCTCACCCATATTGTAGTATTGATCATGGATTTCTACTTCAATAGGATCGTCTTCAAAATGTGTGTTAATGTCATTTTTTATTTCAACAAGACGTTTTTTGCGTAAGTCAAATTCGTTTTTATCATGATCACGAATGATGTATTGTAAGGTTGTTTTTTCAACATCGCCATTTATTTTCATTAAATGATAAAAACCTTCGTAACCTTCTGTTCTTTCAGGAACTTCATTTTGTGGCAATAAGGCATTAAACTGTTGTCCTAATAAGATAGCATTAATCATAGCATCTTTTGCTGACCCTGGATGAACATTAACGCCGTGACATGTCACAATGGCTTCTGCAGCATTGAAGCTTTCATACTGTAGTTCACCATACGCACTACCGTCCATCGTGTACGCGAAGTCAGCATTGAAACGTTCAACATCAAATTCATGTGGGCCTCTTCCAATTTCTTCATCTGGTGTAAAGGCTACACGAACTTTACCATGTTTGATTTCAGGATGTGAAGTTAAGTATTTTAACGCCTCCATAATCTCAACAACTCCGGCTTTATCATCAGCACCTAACAATGATGTTCCATCTGTAATCATCAAGGTATGACCTTCGACATTTTTCATGGCAGGAAATACATCTTGGCTCAATGTGCGGTTGGTATGACCTAGTTGAATAGGCGTGCCATCGTATTGTTCAACGATTTGCGGGTTTACATTTGTAGCGTTGAAATCTGGTGACGTATCCACATGTGCTAAAAATCCGATAGTAGGCAAATCGATAGCTACATTACTTTCTAAAGTAGCAAATAGATACCCTTGTTCATCGATATCGGTTTCTAATCCCAAGTCAGTTAATTCATCATTTAATAAATTTAACAAGTCCCATTGTTTCTCTGTTGAAGGCGTTGTTGTAGATTCTGGATCAGATTGTGTATCGATTGTGACATATCTTGTTAGTCGTTCAATTATATCTTGTTTCATTAAAACACCCCTTAAGCTCTATTATTCATATTATAAGATTTTTTATATGTTTTACCATTCATTCTACCATAATGCTGTTTAATTCGCGTATAGATATAATATATGATTTCTGCACATAAGATACCAAACGCAATTGCTCCGGAGATTAAAGTGACCTCTAAAAAGGTGTTAACGGCATGTGTATATTGGTTACTTACAAGAAAGCGTGTTGCTTCATAAGCTAAGCCACCTGGAACTAGGGGGATAATACCTGGAACAATAAAGATGATGACGGGACGTTTATAACGTCTACTCATAATATGACTCATAATTGCTAGAATAAAGCTACCTAGAAATGAAGCTAGCACTTTACCTAAGTCAGCATCGAAGGATAATTTATAAATAATCCATCCCATTGCGCCAACGAACCCACAAGCTAAAAGGAGGCGTCTAGGTGCATTAAAAAGAATAGAAAATAACATTGATGCAAAAAAGCTAATGATAAACTGTAAAAAATAATAGACAATGCCCATATCAACACTCCTTTTCTAAAAGATTAATAAGACGATAGCAACGCCGGCACCAATTGCGAATGAGGTGAGGGCCGCTTCAACACCGCGTGACATACCAGCGATTAATTCTCCAGCCATTAAATCACGGATGGCATTTGTAATCAATATACCGGGTACTAAGGGCATGACACCAGCAATGGTTATAATATCTTGATTATGAGCCCATCCAATTTTAGTGAAAAAGGCGGCTATAGCAATGACAACAGCGGCACTGATAAATTCCGAAAAGAATTTAATTTGTATGTAGCGTTGGACATAGCTGAATGTTAAAAATGCCCCAGCACCAGCGATAATAGCAAAAACAAAATCATTAATGACGCCTCCAAACATGAATAAGAAGAAGCCACAGGCAATAGCAGCTGCAACAAAATTCGTGATAGATGAATATTGCAAAGAAGCATGATGTAAATGTATAAGTTCAGATTTTGCTTGATCAATATCTAATTGGTTGCTAGATATTTTACGAGATAAGCTATTAGTTAATGCAATTTTTTCTAAATCTGTTGTACGCTCACGAATTCGGATGAGCCGTGTATTAGTGCGGTTATTTAGTGAAAAAATAATTGCTGTTGATGTTACAAAGCTATATGTATCATCTAAACCATAACTTGCAGCGATTCTTGTCATTGTATCTTCTACACGATATGTTTCAGCACCGCTTTCAAGTAAAATCCTGCCTGCAATTAGTACGACATCAATGACCTTATCTTCGTCAATAATCGTAATTGAATCTGACATAGCTTTGCACCTCCTAAATTGTATATAGAACAACTGAAAGTTTACATTGTCGAATGAAAACTTTCAATAGCGTGACTGACGTTGTTAATATACCAATATATATTGTAACAAATTCATTTTCATTTCAATAATGATTCAGCGCATTAGTTTAAATTTTATGAAGCATAGCTAAGTAAATCATGATGAGCGATGCATCAATGTAATCAATGATGTAATAACAATAGGTAAAAAATAAAACTACCAACAAATTTTACATCACTTGTTGGTAGTCACTTTACATCTCTGGACCTATCGTTTAATCGCTATAATTTAACAATGGGGTTAAACATAACTTGATTACGTCCTTCATTCTTAGCCATATGTAGCATATCATCTGCAATCTTAAATACTTTACGTTGAGATTTGTAATCTTCTGTTGTCAGATAACCCACACCAATAGATACAGATAATTTAATCACTTCTTTATTAGGTAAGTGGAACGTTGATTGTTCGACACCACCACGAATACTTTCACTTAATTTGACGCATTGATCTAAAGTATAATCATACAAAACAATAGAAAATTCTTCACCGCCATTACGATAAATACTAAATTGTTGTGGTACATAGTTTTTTAGCAATTGAGCAACTTGTCTCAATACAGCGTCGCCAGACTTATGTGAATACGTATCGTTTACATCTTTGAACCCATCGATATCGATAAGTAATAATCCTAGACTTTGATTATTTTCTTCAGAAATGCGCGCCGTTTCATTTAAATGTCTATCGAATTCTTTGACGTTACCTAATCCAGTTAAATAATCAACTTTATCTTCATTCTCATAGCGATTGACTAACGAGAAGAAATGCCATATATCAACAAACGTAATGGACGACGTTATTGTTAATACAAATGAGATAGGGATTAAAAATAATACCTCTGTAATTTCGTAATATGGACTAATTAATGATAAAATTGCAAAAATAACTAATGTAATCGTATTAAGTATTTGTAGCGAAATAATATCACTTTGTTTTAAGAAGGGTCCGATAGCACCAATGATGCCTGCAATTACAATGAATATCATAGCAGTAATGATGGTGTAATCCCCAATCAGAACATTTACTAAGCCTACGATGAAGGCGGATAATATAGTGTAAAACATGTTCGTATATCTACCTAAAAATAAAATAGGCACGAAGGATAAATAGAGTGTATACTCATTTAATATAGGTACGGGGTACGCAGATAGTAAGAGTGCTACTATCGTCATTAAAACAGTGACATATTCTTTTGAAAATACCATAATTTTATTTTCTGAGTACTGTAGTCGATGGAATAAATAAATACCAGCTACGGTAACAGAAATATTATAGATAATAGCTTCAAACATTTTTTATTTACACTCCTTTAAATAAGCACTTAGTTATTGTAAGTGAAAACTTACAATTTGTCATCATAAGGTGAATAGAAATTTCTAACATTCACTTAATATTCATGTTAGAATTATTTTTTAGTGAGCATATGAGACATTCACTGAGATAAATTAAATAATATCCGGTTATATAACTCATTTATTATCGCACTTCTAGTTGTATAAGTAAAAGCCTATAGGGTATTATTAAGTTATGTAAAAATCGTCAACTGTGTATATGACTTTATGATTACTAGGAAATATTAAAGTAGTTTTCTATTTAAAACACAAATATTTATGAGTTAATGAATTAAATATTTTCAACATAAGACTTTGAAATTTAAAATAATTAAGAACCATATTAATGAAGGTGAACTGATGTATACATTATTATTAATCATTTTTTCAATGATAGTCAGTTTAATACTTACACCAATAGTTATAAAAGTTTCGCATAAATTAGGGATTGTAGATCAACCGAATTTTAGGAAGGTACATACTAAGCCGATTTCAGTACTTGGTGGAACTGTGATACTCTTGTCATTTTTAGTTGGAATTTGGCTAGGACATCCTATAGAAACTGAGGTCAAGCCTCTCGTTATTGGATCTGTATTAATCTACTTGGTCGGTCTCATAGATGATATCTATGATTTGAAACCAATTATGAAATTATTAGGCCAAGTCATTGCGGCGTTAGTCGTTGTTTACTATGGTGTGACGATTGATTTTATTTCACTGCCAATTGGTCCAACGATACATTTCGGTATATTTGGTATTCCAATTACAGTGATTTGGATCGTTGCCATTACGAATGCGATAAATTTAATCGATGGGTTAGATGGTCTAGCATCTGGTGTGTCTATGATTGCATTGATGACAATTGGCTTTATAGCAATATTACAAGCAAATATATTTATTATGATGATTTGTAGTGTTTTAATCGGAGCACTACTCGGATTTTTATTCTTCAATTTCCATCCAGCAAAAATCTTTTTAGGCGATAGTGGTGCACTATTAGTAGGATTTATTGTAGGATTTCTATCATTGCTTGGGTTTAAAAATATTACATTTGTATCATTATTCTTCCCAATCGTTATCCTAGCTGTACCATTTATTGATACACTATTTGCGATGATTCGTCGAGTGAAGAAAGGTCAGCATATTATGCAAGCCGATAAATCTCATTTACATCACAAATTTTTAGAATTAGGATATTCACATCGACAAACGGTTATGTTGATTTATTCCATAGCGATACTCTTTAGTCTTTCCAGTATTATTTTATATTTATCGCAACCGTGGGGCGTGCTCATGATGTTAATTCTGATTTTAATTACAATTGAGTTAATTGTTGAATTTACAGGATTAATCGATGATGATTATAGACCATTGTTAAAATTAATAGAAAATAAAGAGCACAATAAAGATGAATAATAATGCGATGAAATTTGAAACCGACAATTCAGTCATAGCTGGATTGTCGGTTTTTTAGTCATTGAGTTGCTTACCTCAAAATGAAATAGGGACAGAGTTTGTTCTGTTGTTTACTCCGTTACAATATCAAAAGGCAATCGCATCATTGCGTATTCCTTCAAATCATAACTCCCAGACGTTGTCCTATTTAAAAATGCAATAAAATCATCATAATCAGACGCGACGACATCTATTTGATAACGTACTTTGTCTGTGTAACTTTGTGTGTTTAATAAATAGGGCGTACGTTCAAGTTCGTATTCAAATTTTCCTGTTAAGTCATAGTTAATCGTTACATATGTAGGTATAGCTGATCTTAGTTCTACACGGCCGATATCATAGATAACATCTCTAACAGCACCACTATAAGCGCGAATAAGACCGCCTCCACCTAATTTAATACCACCAAAATAACGTGTAACAACGACACAAGCATTGTGAATTTCTAATTTTTTTAAAATATCTAACATGGGTACGCCAGCAGTACCGCTTGGTTCTCCGTCATCATTGGCTTTTTGTATATTCATTTGGTCACCGATTGTGTATGCAGAGCAATGATGGGTTGCTTCACGGTGTTGTGTCTTCACTTGATTAATAAAAGCTTTGGCCTCGTCTTCCGATTTAACAGGTTTAATATGTGCAATAAAGCGAGATTTACTTATGACATTTTCGATTGAATGTTCTGCTTTAATCGTTACAATTGCGTCTTCCATGTGTAACCCTCCAATTAGCTAGTGGTGTAATTTCTAATTTAACTTTGTTTAAATTATTATCTAGTATTATACACTGTATTGAAATGTAGAATAAATGTTAAAATAAATTTTCTTTTCGCTAAAAATAAGGTAATATGGTTGTGAGTATAATTGAGGAGGATTATGATGAAGATTGCTGTCTTGACAGATTCAACGAGTTATCTATCTCAAACGTTAATTGACAAATATAATATAAAAATTGCACCACTCAGCGTAACATTTGATAGTGGTGAGAATTATGTTGAGAATGCATCCATATCTACAGATGAATTTTATGAACGTATGAAGACATCTGCGACAATTCCAACTACGAGCCAGCCCGCAATCGGAGATTTTCTAGAAAACTTTGAGCAATTACGTGAAGAAGGATACACAGATGTGATTTGTGTATTCTTGTCCTCTGGAATCAGTGGTTGTTATCAAACTGCGACACAAGCTGGGGAAATGGTGACAGGCATTGATGTGCATACTTTTGACTCTAAGTTAGCTGCAATGGTCGAAGGTGGTTATGTCCTTAAAGCAATAGAAATGATAGAAGAAGGTTTTAAGCCAAAGGAAATCATTGAAACACTACATTCAATCCGAGAAGTTACGGGTGCAGTATTAATGGTAGACGATTTGAAAAATCTACAAAAAAGTGGTCGCATAACAGGTGCGCAAGCATGGATTGGAACGTTGTTGAAGATGAAACCAGTACTGAAATTCGACAATGGTAAAATCGTTCCAGACGAAAAAGTGAGAACGAAAAAAAGAGCTTTACGCAAAATGATAGAAAAAGTGATACATGAGGTGGAAGACTTTGACGAAGTTACACTTTTTGTAATTGAAGGTGATATTCCAGAAGATTCAGATTGGATTCAGCAAGAATTAGAAGAACATTATCCTCAATACAAACTTTATCGCTCTAGCTTTGGACCTGTAATTGCCGCACATTTAGGGTCTGGTGGTATTGGTTTAGGTTATATCGGAAGCACTATTCGTACAGATTAAGTGATAAATAAAATGGAGACATGTCATGCCGTATTAGGTATGGCATGTTTTTTTGGAGGTAAGACAAATAAAATATTACGGGCGACTTATTTCAGATAAAACGCTAGTGACTAATGAAATCATCGACAAAATCTCAACAGGTGTTATAAAAAAGGATGGTGTTTGGAATTGTTTGCAATGTCATACGAAACAGTCACACCATTTTTATAAATATAATTCACCATTTTTAAATAAAGAGATAGTATATTGTAGACATTGTATTAATTTAGGAAGAATGGATAATATAAATCTTATCTTTTTCGTTAAATCAAAAAATGTTATTTCCCAGGGAATATATCACTTGGACTTTCAACTTTCTGAACAACAGGCATTTGCATCTTCAATAATTGTACAAGCTATCAAAGCCTATGAATGCAAAATACTCTATGCAGTTACTGGTGCTGGTAAAACAGAAATGGTTTTTGAAGGTATTCAATATGCGCGTAGTCATGGTTATAACATTGCCATTGTATCCCCTAGAGTAGATGTAGTGATTGAAATAAGTATAAGAATTAAAAAAGCCTTTTCTTTTGAACAGATAGATGTACTTTATCAGGGACAAATGCAACGCTTTGATGGGCATTTTGTCATTGCAACAGTGCATCAGTTATATCGCTTCAAGAGACATTTCGATTTGATTATTGTGGATGAAGTAGATGCATTTCCATTAACAATGGATTTATCGTTACAAGCAGCAGTGAAGCATGCTTCAAAAGTTAGACACGCTCATATATTTATGACTGCTACACCGCCCCGTCATTTATTAAAGACAATGAATGAATCAGATATCATCACTTTACCCGCTAGGTTTCATAGGCACCCATTACCTGTGCCTCGTTTTAAATATTTCAAATTAAAGCAACATAAACAACAATATACGCTGTTAAACATTTTAAATAGACAAATCGAGGCTGGACGATATACCCTTGTATTTTTCGATAATATCGATTTGATGAAAGCAGTGTATCTAAACTACAAAAAAGAAATAAATGCATTAACATATGTACATAGTGAAGATGCACTAAGATTTGAAAAAATAAATGATTTAAGAAAAGGAACGTATTCAGTTGTTTTCACCACAACGATTTTAGAACGCGGATTTACGATGTCCAACTTAGATGTCATTGTATGTAATAGTCAACTTTTTAATATGAGTGCATTGATACAAATGGCTGGTAGAGTTGGGCGAATGAAATCTGATCCAACGGGACTTGTATTATTTTTACATGAAGGTATAACCTTGAATATGCTCAAAGCTCGGAAGCATATTTTAAAAATGAACCGTTTAGCAATTGAAAAGCGGTGGATTGATGGCTAGATGTATACAATGCGATCATAATATTATAGAAACATTCAATGCACTTAATTTTTATAAAAAATCGTTGAAAATTTGTGAGAATTGCTTACAACAATGGGAAGAAAACAAAATAACTACAGATGGACGTTGTCCAAGATGTTTAAAATTACTTGAACAAGATGAACATGATTGTTTAGATTGTGCTTTCTTAGCTACTAAATTTCAATTAATGAATCAATTATATTGTCAATATCAATATAAAGGTGTTGTGAAACAGCTTATCCACCAATATAAGTTTTTGAAGGATGTTGCAATTTGTGAAATTCTGGCAGATCGTCTTAGGTTACCCACTGAGCAGTATGATTTAATCATCCCTGTACCGTCACCTTTAGAAAGAGACATTAATCGCACCTTCAATCCAGTTGTTTGCGTGTTAGATAAAAAGAAAGTACCATACCTGTCCATTTTACAAACGCATGTAAGACCTAAACAATCCTTATTAGGCAAACTACACAGAGCGCGATTAGATAATCCATTCGAAATTTCTAAAAACATTAACTTGGAAGATAAAAACATTTTGCTTGTTGATGACATTTACACTACAGGCTTAACGGTTCATCACGCGATTGACACATTATATGTGAGAAAAATCAGAAAATTCGATGTGTTTACGTTTGCACGGTAGGTCAAACGTGGTATGATACTAGTAAGCAATATTACCAATATAGCGGTTTTAAAGGAGTCGATTATTATGATCAGATTTGAAATTCACGGAGAGAACCTCACTATTACTGATGCGATTCGCAACTATATTGAGGAGAAAATTGGTAAATTAGAACGTTATTTTAACGATGTGCCTAATGCAACAGCACATGTAAAAGTTAAAACGTACCAAAATTCAGCGACTAAAATCGAAGTAACTATTCCATTGAAAAATGTTACATTACGAGCTGAAGAACGTAACGATGATTTGTATGCAGGTATTGATTTAATAAACAATAAACTTGAAAGACAAGTTAGAAAATACAAAACACGTGTAAATCGTAGAAATAGAAATCGTGGTGAGCAAGAAGCATTTGCATCACTACCAGAAGAAAAAGAAGCAATCGAAATTCAAAATGATGACACGGACAATGAAATTGAAATCATTCGTGCGAAGAACTTCAGTTTAAAACCAATGGATTCCGAAGAGGCAGTGCTTCAAATGGATCTGTTAGGACATGATTTCTTTATCTTCACAGACAGAGAAACAGATGGTACAAGCATCGTATATAAACGAAAAGATGGGAAATATGGTTTGATAGAAACAACTGAATAATACTTTTAATTAAAGTAGTTTCTGTATTGTAGCGTTCACGATTATGTTAAATCGTGGACGCTCATTTTTTGCTATGTTACTATGAAATAATTTGAAAGTGATGTAGGTATTTGTGTATATTTTTATTGAACAAGATGATAATCAAACGTTTTAATATAAATAGAAATGTAAATAAGCATGAAGGATAATTTCAATCGAAGTATTTTAAATAAGTCAATAAGTGTAAATTTAAGCTTATAAATGATATCATAAGTTGTTGTAAGCGAAGAGTTATAAAGCTAAAGGAGCGAACAGAATGGGTTTTTTATCAAAAATTGCAGATGGCAATAAAAAAGAAATAAAACGCCTTGGTAAATTAGCCGACAAGGTCCTAGCACTTGAAGAGGATATGTCGATATTAACAGATGAAGAAATTAAAGCGAAAACAAACGCTTTCCAAGAAAAATTACAAGCTGAAGAAGATATAAAAAAACAAAACAAAATATTGGATGATATTTTACCAGAAGCGTTTGCACTGGTAAGAGAAGGATCAAAACGTGTATTTAATATGATTCCATATAAAGTTCAAGTTATGGGTGGTATCGCAATTCATGGTGGCGATATTTCTGAAATGAGAACTGGTGAAGGTAAAACATTAACAGCGACAATGCCAGTATATTTGAACGCGTTAACTGGTCGCGGCGTACACGTGATAACAGTGAATGAATACTTATCAAGTGTACAAAGTCAAGAAATGGCTGAACTATATGAATTCTTAGGTCTGTCAGTGGGATTAAATTTAAATAGTAAAACAACTAGCGAGAAACGTGAAGCGTATGCCTGCGATATTACGTATTGTACAAATAATGAATTAGGTTTCGATTACTTACGTGATAACATGGTGAATTATGCAGAAGAACGTGTTATGAGACCATTAAATTTTGCGATTATTGATGAGGTCGATTCAATCTTAATTGATGAAGCACGTACACCATTGATAATTTCTGGAGAAGCAGAAAAATCTACTTCACTTTATACACAAGCAAATGTTTTTGCAAAAATGCTAAAAGGTGAAGATGATTATAATTATGATGAAAAAACAAAAGCAGTACAATTAACAGAACAAGGCATAGACAAAGCTGAACGAATGTTTAAAATCGATAATTTATACGATGTAAACAACGTGGATGTTATTAGCCATATTAATACAGCACTACGTGCACACGTTACATTGCAAAGAGATGTTGATTATATGGTTAATAACGGTGAAGTGCTTATCGTTGACCAATTTACAGGTCGTACAATGCCAGGACGTCGTTTCTCTGAAGGATTGCACCAAGCAATTGAAGCTAAAGAAGGTGTGAAAATTCAAAACGAATCCAAAACAATGGCCTCAATCACATTCCAGAACTATTTCAGAATGTATAATAAATTATCTGGTATGACAGGTACAGCCAAGACCGAAGAGGAAGAATTTAGAAACATCTATAATATGACGGTGACACAAATACCTACCAATAAACCGATACAACGTCTTGATAAACCAGATTTAATTTATATTAGTCAAAAAGGTAAATTTGACGCTGTTGTCCAAGAAGTGATTGAAAAGCATAAGGCGGGTCAACCAGTACTTTTAGGTACAGTTGCAGTGGAAACCAGTGAATATATTTCGAATTTATTGAAGAAAAATGGTGTGCGCCATGACGTGTTAAATGCTAAAAATCATGAACGTGAAGCAGATATTGTTGCAGGTGCTGGTCAACGTGGTGCTGTTACGATTGCTACAAATATGGCCGGCCGTGGTACCGACATCAAACTAGATGAAGGCGTTGAAGCACTCGGCGGTTTAGCAGTCATTGGTACAGAACGTCACGAATCACGTCGTATTGATGATCAATTACGTGGTCGTTCTGGACGTCAAGGTGATAAAGGGGATAGTCGTTTCTACTTATCACTTCAAGATGAACTTATGGTCCGTTTTGGGTCAGAACGTTTGCAAAATATGATGAACCGTTTAGGAATGGATGATTCGACACCAATTGAATCTAAGATGGTTTCACGCGCGGTTGAATCTGCACAAAAACGCGTTGAAGGCAATAACTTTGATGCGCGTAAACGCGTGCTTGAATATGATGATGTGTTACGTAAGCAACGTGAAATTATTTATGGTGAACGTAATAGCATTATTGATAGTGATGAAAGCGGTAGTTTAGTTAATGATATGCTACGTTCAACACTTGAGCGCAGTGTTGACTACTATATTAATGAAGAAGCGGATGATCCAGACTACGAACCATTTATAAATTATGTGGACGATGTCTTCTTGAATGAAGGCGACATTAACGTTGAAGATATTAAAGGGAAAGACAAAGAGGATATCTTCGAATTTGTTTGGAATAAAGTTGAAATAGCATTAAAAGATCAAAAAGAAAAAATAGGAACTCAATTTGATGAATTTGAACGTATGATTTTATTGCGTTCTATAGATACACATTGGACAGACCATATTGATACGATGGACCAATTAAGACAAGGTATACATTTACGTTCTTATGGTCAACAAAATCCATTACGAGATTATCAAAATGAAGGCCATCAACTTTTCGATACGATGATGCAAAATATTGAAGAAGACGTAAGTAAATATATCTTGAAATCTGTTATTTCAGTTGAAGATGATGTTGAAAGAGATAAAACGACAGACTTTGGTAAAGCAGAGCATGTTTCAGCTGAAGATGGCAAAGAAAAAGCAAAAGCAGAACCATATGTTAAAGATGAACATATTGGTAGAAATGATTCTTGCCCATGCGGTAGTGGAAAAAAATATAAAAACTGTCACGGCTCATAGTGCTACGTGATAGTCAATAAGCCGGGAGTTTCGATGAGTCATCATGAACTTCCGGTTTTATTTTAATTTGTAACTGAAGCGTACATTACTTTAAATCAGATAAAGTTGTAATTAATACGCAATTTTCTGTAGAATAGAGTTATTACTTAATAATAAATGAAATGCGGCATACTTTAATATTTCATTCAAACAATCATAGGAGAGATGCATGATGGAATTGTCAGAAATAAAGCGTAATATAGATACGTATAACGGGAAGTTAGAACAACTTAGGGGGTCTCTTTGACTTAGAAGAAAAAGAGACGAATATACAAGAGTATGAAGAAATGATGACAGACCCATCATTTTGGGATGATCAAGAAAAAGCGCAAGACATCATTGATAAAAATAATGTATTGAAATCAGTAGTGAATGCTTATAGCGCATTAGCCTCTAAACTTGAAGATATGGATACGACTAGAACCTTGTTACTCGATGAAGACGATGAAGATATGAAACAAGATTTAGAGCAAAGTGTTCAAGCATTTAAAAATGAATTAGACCAGTTCGAACTACAATTATTACTTGATGGGCCGTATGATGCTAACAATGCAATCATAGAATTACATCCAGGCGCTGGCGGAACAGAGTCGCAAGATTGGACAAATATGCTTTTAAGAATGTACCAGCGTTATTGTGAACAGAAAGGATTTAACATAGAAATTGCCGATTATTTGCCTGGCGATGAGGCCGGTGTTAAAAGTGTTACGCTTATCGTTAAAGGACATAACGCCTATGGTTATTTAAAAGCCGAAAAAGGTGTACATCGACTCGTGCGTATTTCACCTTTTGATTCTTCAGGCAGAAGACATACATCATTTGCTTCGTGTGATGTCATACCACAATTCAATAATACAGAAATCGAAATTGATATTAATCCAGATGATATAACGGTAGACACCTTTAGAGCATCTGGTGCTGGTGGTCAGCATATCAATAAAACTGAATCGGCGATAAGAATTACACATCATCCAACCGGTATAGTGGTAAATAATCAAAACGAACGTTCCCAAATCAAAAACAGAGAAGCAGCAATGAAAACGTTAAAATCTAAGTTATATCAATTAAAAATTGAAGAGCAAGAACAAGAAATGGCAGAAATTCGCGGTGAACAAAAAGAAATAGGCTGGGGTAGTCAAATTAGGTCTTATGTGTTTCACCCTTATGCAATGGTAAAAGATCACCGTACAAATGAAGAAACTGCTAAAGTAGATGCTGTTATGGATGGAGATATAGGCTCATTTATTGAAGCTTATTTACGTAGACAAATGGATCGAAGTGACAACTAATGAAATAGCATTGAATCAATAAACAAACTATATATAGAAAATGTATTTGAATATGAGGTGCTGGACCATGAAATCTTCTGAGCAAGTTGAGATTTCTATCTGGCACCTTTTGTTTATCTTGCTCATAATAAATACTAAAAAGTATGTAAAATGCATTATAAAATATTACGCGTCATTTTTTAAAGTAGATTTTAACTGATGACAAACATTATTATATCAGTTGTTTCAACGGTTTAGTCACCACATAAAACCTAGGTGTGAAAGGCTAAGTTGACTGTTATATTACAAAACGATAACAATAGAAAATGCTTGTTTTCATTATGCTATAGTATGCTTGATAAATTTAATATAGTAAAGGATGGAAACACAATGAAGAAAGGTTTAACATTTTCTATAACTTCGGCAGCATTGTTTTTTGGTTTAAATCAAAGTGCTTCAGCGGACCAAATACACACAGTAAAAGAAGATGCTAAATTAACAGATATAGCACAGGCATTTGCGACGACAACTACAGAAATACAAAATCTCAATCACTTACAGCAAAGTGATGAAGTTCCCAATGGTAAAGCACTTGTATTACCAGATTCTGATATTGTAGAAGTTAAAGTAGGAGATACAGTGAAAGGGATTGCTGAACAACATCAATTGTCAGTAACTCAACTGTATCAATTAAATCCGAATTTAGGTGAAGTAATCTATCCAGGACAATTAATCGCCGTATCAGAAAAAGGCTCTGCTCATCTTAACAACCAATTACATCGTATTTTCAATAGTCAAGAAGAAGTGCAAACTACGCAACAATCCGAAGTGAATGATGCGCATACAAGTCAAGTGAGAGAAACGGGTGATTTGGAACATGCTCGCACATCAGCTAAGGTAACACCAAGCACAGTAC
Organism: Staphylococcus edaphicus; assembly: GCF_002614725.1. Lineage (GTDB taxonomy): Bacteria > Bacillota > Bacilli > Staphylococcales > Staphylococcaceae > Staphylococcus > Staphylococcus edaphicus. The sequence goes on from NZ_MRZN01000014.1 coordinate 15,020, forward strand.
AAACTTGGCAACAAGTTGATAGACAATCTTCGAATGTACAACAAGTCTCAACTTCTAGCGAAAGTGTTTCAGATAAGCAATCGTATCGTCCCGTTACGCATGCATCAAATGGAAGTAACTATTATGACTGGGGTCAATGCACATATTATGCTTTTGACCGTAGACAACAATTAGGTAAATCAGTAGGTAACCTATGGGGAAATGCGAATAACTGGGCTTCTGCAGCACAACAAAATGGCTATCAAGTTAACCATTCTCCTGAAGTGGGCGCTATATTCCAAAGTACTGCGGGTAGTTATGGCCATGTCGGTGTTGTTGAACGTAAAAATGCGGACGGTTCAATTGTCGTATCTGAAATGAATTGGCAAGGTGTAGGTCAAAAATCTTATAGAACAATACATAATACAGGTCAATATAATTATATTCACTAAAGTAAATGAATATGGCTGGTAGAAATGAATTAGCATTTATTTTAAATACAAACGCACGCAAATAATGATTACCATTATAAGAGTCCGGACATCAATCATTGTCTCGGGCTCTTAATTGTTTTGACGATATCAGACTTAAGTGAGCAGTAGTATTTACCGTTGTTACACTTGTTTTAATCTAAATTAAAATTTTATGATGTGTATTAAAGTAAACGATGTTTGACTTTCAATGATATTGATAAGACATTTTAGGAGTTGAGTGATATTATAAAATCAAGTATAATCATTGGTTAATAAATTAGGAGGCGATGTCATGGGTGTACATCAGTATTTTAAACGTTTATCTGATTTGGAAAAATTAATTAGATTGCCAGGTAAATTTAAATATTTTGAGCATAACGTCGCTGCCCATTCATTCAAAGTGACAAAAATCGCTCAATATTTAGGTACAGTTGAGGAATATCATGGTAATGAAGTAGATTGGAAAAGTCTGTATGAGAAAGCATTAAATCATGATTTCGCCGAAATTTTTACGGGCGATATTAAAACCCCAGTTAAATATGCTAGCGGTGAATTAAAAAAATTATTTTCTCAAGTTGAGGAAGAGATGGTAGATCACTTTATAAATGAGGAGATTCCAGAACCGTATCAGGCTATTTATCGTGAGCGATTACAAGAAGGAAAAGATGATTCTTTAGAAGGTCAATTATTGTCCGTTGCCGATAAAATTGATTTATTGTATGAAACTTTCGGAGAAATACAAAAACGTAATCCAGAACAACTATTTTTTGAAATTTATGAAATGTCATTAGAAACCATTATGCAATTTGATCACCTTAGCTCAGTACAGGATTTTATCGACAATATTATCCCGGAAATGTTAACAGAAAAATTCATTCCAAGATCAGAATTGCGTGAAACAACAATGGCAATTTTGAATAATAGGAATGGGTGAAGTCTATGATTTGGTATATACTTGCCGCCTTTTTCCCATGTGTCTTAGTTGTATTATTTAGTGTACTGACAAGAAGTAAATGGGTAGGCACAATTTTGACATTGATACTTATAGGGGCATCCGTTGAAAAGGGTTTTTTCCATAGTGAATGGATTATATTTATAGATGTGGTCTCATTGTTAGCAGGGTACCTAATCATCGACCAATTAGAGTTGCATAAACAGGAAGATGACTGAATAATAAGTATTGAGCAACCTAATTGCTATAATTAAATAAGAGATTTATAATTATATAACTTCAAAAATTATAGAAGGATTTATGATAAAAATCAAAATTAATGCAAACATGGTGACATACTATGTTTGTTTTTTCTTTATATAAAATCAGTATTTTTGCTACGAACAAATGTTTGCTTTTCTGTTTATAAATCTGTTACTATATATAACGAGTATAAGAACCTTAAACAAAATAACCAATGCATGACTGACAAGTGACAAATGATAAACATGCACATTAAACAGTGGGTTCGAAGTGAGAGAAATAGAATTCAATTAGGAGGTATGTGTCGCCATGGAACATTATCCGTTTAAGCTACATTCTGAATTTGAACCACAAGGGGATCAACCAGAAGCTATAGAAAAAATCGTAAATGGTGTTGAGGAAGGTAAGAGGCATCAGACGTTACTAGGTGCTACAGGTACTGGTAAGACGTTTACGATGAGTAATGTGATTAAACAAGTTGGCAAGCCAACGCTGATTATTGCACATAACAAAACACTAGCAGGACAATTATATAGTGAGTTCAAAGAATTTTTCCCTGAAAATCGAGTGGAATATTTTGTCAGCTACTATGATTATTATCAACCAGAAGCTTATGTACCTTCGACAGATACATTTATAGAGAAAGATGCTTCCATTAATGATGAGATTGACCAATTGCGACATTCTGCTACAAGTGCATTGTTTGAGAGAGATGATGTCATTGTGATTGCAAGTGTTAGTTGTATATATGGTTTAGGTAATCCAGAAGAATACCGTGATTTAGTAGTTAGTATACGTGCAGGTATGGAGATGGATAGAAGCGAATTGCTTAAAAAATTGGTGGACGTACAATATACCAGAAATGATATAGACTTTAGACGTGGTACATTTAGAGTTAGAGGGGATGTAGTCGAAATTTTTCCTGCATCAAGAGAAGAAATGTGCATTCGCGTCGAATTTTTTGGAGATGAGATTGATCGTATTCGTGAAGTGAACTACTTAACTGGTGAAGTATTGAGAGAACGCGATCACTTTGCGATTTTTCCAGCATCTCACTTCGTAACACGTGAAGAGAAAATGAAATCAGCTATTCAAAGAATTGAAAATGAATTAGAAGCACGTTTAGCTGAATTAAACGCTGAAAATAAATTATTAGAAGCTCAACGACTTGAACAACGTACAAACTATGATTTAGAAATGATGAGAGAAATGGGATTCTGTTCTGGCATAGAAAATTATTCCGTTCATTTAACCTTACGCCCTATGGGTTCAACACCTTATACATTGCTCGATTATTTTGGAGATGACTGGCTCGTTATGATTGATGAGTCTCACGTTACGCTACCACAAATTAGAGGTATGTATAATGGAGACCGTGCGCGTAAACAAGTGTTAGTTGATCACGGGTTCCGTTTACCGAGTGCGTTAGATAACAGACCCTTAAAATTTGAAGAGTTTGAGGAAAAAACCAAACAATTAGTATATGTATCGGCAACACCAGGACCATTTGAAATTGAACACACAGATGAAATGGTACAACAAATTATCCGACCAACGGGATTATTAGATCCTAAAATTGAAGTGCGTCCAACAGAAAATCAAATAGATGATTTAATTGGTGAAATACAAGATCGAATTGATCGAAATGAACGTGTATTAGTCACAACATTAACTAAAAAAATGAGTGAAGATTTAACGACTTATTTAAAAGAAGCGGGCATAAAAGTCAATTATCTGCATTCTGAAATAAAAACGTTAGAACGTATAGAAATAATCAGAGATTTAAGGATGGGTACTTACGATGTCATTGTCGGAATTAACTTACTGAGAGAGGGTATTGATATACCAGAAGTATCTCTCGTTGTTATTTTAGACGCAGATAAAGAAGGGTTTTTACGTTCGCAAAGATCACTTGTGCAAACAGCTGGGCGTGCAGCACGTAATAGTCGTGGTGAAGTGATTATGTATGGCGATAAAATTACCGATTCAATGCGTTATGCACTTGATGAAACGGAACGTCGTCGTACGATACAAGAAGCGTATAATGAGAAATATAACATTACGCCGACGACAATTAATAAAAAAATACATGATGTTATTAGCGCAACCGTCGATAACGATGAAACAAACGAGCAACAACAAACAGAAGTACCTAAGAAAATGACTAAGAAAGAACGCGAAAAAACAATTGCAAATATAGAAAAAGAAATGAAGCAGGCCGCAAAAGACTTAGATTTTGAAAAAGCCACAGAGCTTAGAGATATGCTATTTGAATTAAAAGCAGAAGGGTGACACAAATGAAGCAACCATCCATTGTAGTTAAAGGGGCACGTGCCCACAATTTAAAAAATGTAGATATTGAAATACCTAAAGATAAACTAATCGTTATGACGGGACTTTCCGGTTCAGGAAAGTCATCGTTAGCTTTCGACACGATATATGCTGAAGGACAACGTAGATACGTTGAATCACTAAGCGCATATGCCAGACAATTTTTGGGGCAAATGGATAAACCAGATGTAGACACAATTGAAGGGCTATCACCTGCGATTTCAATAGATCAAAAAACGACTAGTAAAAACCCAAGGTCAACGGTAGCAACGGTAACAGAGATTTATGATTACATTCGTTTATTATATGCGCGTATAGGTAAACCGTTTTGTCCGAATCATGGTATTGAAATAGAATCACAAACTGTTCAGCAAATGGTGGATCAAGTGATGAAATTAGAAACACGTGCTAAAATTCAAATTTTAGCACCAGTGGTTTCTCACAGAAAAGGCGCGCAAGAAAAACTGATAGATGATATTTCTAAAAAAGGTTACGTACGTGTCCGAGTTGATGGAGAAATATCAGACGTAAATGAAGTGCCGGCATTAGATAAAAATAAAAACCACACCATTGAGGTAGTAGTTGACCGCCTTGTCGTAAAAGAAGGTATTGAAACACGCTTGGCTGATTCAATTGAAACAGCTTTACAATTGTCAGAGGGGACGTTAATTGTTGATGTCATTGGCGACAAGGAATTGAAATTCTCAGAAAACCATGCATGTCCAATTTGTGGTTTTTCTATTGGTGAGCTTGAACCGCGTATGTTTAGTTTTAACAGTCCATTTGGCGCTTGTCCTACTTGTGATGGATTAGGGCAAAAATTAATGGTCGATTTAGAGTTGGTCGTACCAGATACAAGTAAAACTTTAAATGAAGGTGCAATTGTTGCCTGGGAATCATCAAGTTCTGATTTTTATCCCACAATATTAAAACGAGTTTGCGAAGTGTATAAGATTAACATGGACAAACCATTTAAAAAATTAACGGACAGACAACAAGACATTATACTATATGGCTCTAAAGGAAAAGAGATAGAGTTTACCTTCACACAGCGTAACGGTCAATCACGCACACGTACCATGGCTTTTGAAGGCGTTGTAAATAACATTAATCGAAGATACCATGATTCTCCATCCGAATTGGTGAGAGAAATGATGAGTAAATACATGACAGAATTGCCTTGCGAAACGTGTCAGGGTAAACGATTAAGTCGCGAGGCTTTATCAGTTTATGTCGCTGGAAAAAATATTGGTGATGTGGTTGAGCGTTCAATTAAAGATGCCCTAGAAGCATATCAGCATATTGAACTTTCAGAACAAGACCAAAAAATTGCTAATCAAATCCTAAAAGAGATTAATTCTAGATTAGCGTTTCTATATAACGTCGGTCTTGAATACTTAACGTTAAATCGTGCTTCTGGATCGTTATCTGGTGGTGAAGCACAACGTATCCGTTTAGCAACGCAAATCGGTTCTAGACTTTCAGGTGTACTGTATGTATTAGATGAGCCTTCAATAGGCTTGCACCAGAGAGACAACGATCGATTGATCAACACGTTAAAAGAAATGCGTGATTTAGGTAATACATTAATCGTTGTAGAACACGATGATGATACAATGCGAGCAGCAGACTATTTAGTGGATGTTGGCCCTGGCGCTGGAGAGCATGGTGGTGAAATTGTTGCGAGTGGGACACCTAAACAAGTGATGAGCAACAAACACTCTTTAACAGGACAATATTTGAGTGGTAAAAAACGTATTGCTGTACCTGAAGTAAGAAGAGAAATTACAGACCGCAAAATTAGCGTCAGAGGTGCGCGTAGTAATAATTTAAAAGGCATCGATGTTGATTTTCCTTTGTCAACGATGACAGTTGTTACCGGTGTTTCTGGCTCTGGCAAGAGTACATTAGTCAATGAAGTACTATACAAATCTTTAGCCAAACAAATTAATAAGTCTAAAGTGAAACCTGGTGAATATGATGAAATTGATGGCATTGATCAATTAGAACATATAATAGATATTGACCAATCGCCTATTGGACGTACACCGAGATCCAATCCAGCAACCTATACGGGTGTTTTTGACAATATCAGAGATATCTTTGCTCAAACGAATGAATCTAAAGTCAGAGGTTATACGAAAGGTCGTTTCAGTTTTAATGTCAAAGGTGGACGTTGTGAGGCTTGTAAAGGCGACGGCATCATCAAAATTGAAATGCATTTTTTACCTGATGTCTATGTACCATGTGAAGTTTGCGGCGGTACAAGATATAATCGTGAAACACTTGAAGTGACCTATAAAGGGAAGAACATTGCAGACATACTAGCAATGACTGCTGAAGAGGCGACGGCATTTTTCGAAAATGTTCCGAAAATTCATCGAAAATTAAAAACGTTAGTAGACGTTGGCTTAGGTTATGTAACACTAGGTCAGCCCGCAACGACATTATCTGGTGGTGAAGCTCAACGCGTGAAATTAGCATCAGAATTACACAAACGTTCAACGGGTAAATCAATTTATATACTAGATGAACCAACAACTGGCTTGCATGTAGATGATATCAGTAGATTGCTAAAAGTGCTAAATAAATTAGTTGAGAATGGCGATACGGTGGTTATTATCGAACACAACTTAGATGTCATCAAAATGGCAGATCATATTATTGACTTAGGTCCAGAAGGTGGCGATGGTGGCGGTACGGTTGTTGCTACAGGTACACCTGAAACAATTGCTGGCGTTGAGGCAAGTTATACTGGCAAATATTTACGACCAGTATTAGAAAGAGATACCATAAAATAACATTAACTCGATTGTTCTTAATTTTGCGAGTCACTAGATTTTGCTCCTGTTACACCACTTAGAATGTGTGTGTCAGGAGCTTTTTTGATTGTTGTCCTGTCTGATAAATATGATGAACACATTCAATCTAAAGATTATAGCTATTTTTAAAATCAACACGCTTTTAATAAGGAATATCGTATATAATTAATATAGGACATTTATTAAAATATCATTCATTTGCACTTTTTAATATAGATTATCATTGCTTTTTGATATGATATGAACATAATACAAATGAAGAAGAAAGAATGTTAGAGGTGAACGCATGTTAACTACACAAAGTATAGTAGAACGCTTTAAACTAGATTTAATAGCGGGTGAAGCGGGTTTAAATAAGCAAATTAAAAACACAGATATTTCAAGACCCGGATTAGAAATGGCAGGCTATTTCTCTCATTATGCTTCTGACCGTATTCAATTATTAGGGACTACAGAATTATCTTTTTATAATTTATTACCAGATGAAGAGCGTAAGGGACGAATGAGAAAATTATGTCGCCCAGAAACGCCAGCCATTATCGTAACGAGGGACTTAGAACCTCCAGAGGAACTCATAGCAGCTGCGAAAGAAAATGAAACACCACTGATTGCTTCGACGATTGCAACTACTCAGTTGATGAGTCGTTTAACAACTTTTTTAGAACATGAATTAGCTAGAACGACTTCATTACATGGAGTGCTTGTTGATGTTTATGGTGTAGGTGTTTTGATTACAGGCGATTCAGGTATAGGTAAAAGTGAAACTGCCCTTGAATTAATAAAGCGTGGTCACAGACTCGTAGCAGATGATAATGTTGAAATTAGAGAGATCAGTAAAGATGAATTAATAGGACGAGCGCCTAAATTAATTGAACATCTCCTTGAAATTCGAGGTCTAGGTATTATTAACGTTATGACGTTGTTCGGTGCTGGCTCAATCTTAACTGAAAAGCGACTTCGCCTAAATATTCATTTGGAAAATTGGCATAAAGAAAAGTTATACGATCGTGTAGGTTTGAATGAAGAAACATTACGCATTTTAGACACAGAAATAACGAAAAAAACAATTCCAGTGCGACCTGGCCGTAATGTGGCAGTTATTATTGAAGTTGCCGCAATGAACTATAGATTAAATATTATGGGAATAAACACAGCTGAAGAATTTAATGACCGTTTAAATGCTGAAATTTTACGTAATGGTAGCAATAGCGAGGAGAATAATAAATGATGACCTTAAGCTATATCGACCCAATTGCGTTTGAACTCGGACCGATTTCAGTGCGCTGGTATGGCATTATTATTGCTATGGGCATACTGTTAGGGTACTTTATTGCACAAGCAAGTGTGAGACGTATCGGTTTTCATCAAGATACCTTAGTTGATATTATCTTCTGGAGTGCGATATTTGGATTTATTGTTGCAAGAATTTATTTTGTCATTTTTCAATGGCCATATTATGCGCAACATCCAATTGAAATTCCAATGATTTGGCAAGGCGGTATTGCCATACATGGAGGGCTTATTGGCGGATTTGTGACTGGTATTATTATATGTAAGCAAAAAAATATTAACCCATTTCAAATTGGTGATGTCATTGCACCGAGTATGATTTTAGGTCAAGGTATCGGCAGATGGGGCAATTTTATGAATCATGAGGCACATGGTGGTATAGTTTCTAGAACTTTCCTTGAAAACTTACATATTCCTGATTTTATAATTAATAATATGTATATTGATGGGCAATATTATCAACCAACATTCCTTTATGAATCTATTTGGGATGTGTTAGGATTTATCATCTTAATCTTATTAAGAAAACATTTACGCATTGGTGATACATTCTGTCTCTACTTAATTTGGTATTCGATTGGCAGATTCTTTGTAGAAGGTATGCGTACAGATAGCTTAATGCTCACTGGCGATATAAGAGTCGCACAATTAATGTCCATTGTATTAATTATCGTAGGTATCGCGATTATGATTATTAGACGCGTTAAATATGGCGCACCGCGTTATAAGGATGTTGGCCCGTTAGCGTGGACAAGAGAAAATGCGAAGTGATGGTGAGTCATGCGTAATTTAAAACAACAACAAGTACATGGTAGCAATCCGCTGTGGCATATGTATCGTTATGTCAAAGGATTTAAAATGTTTAAACAGACAATTATTATTGAACTTTGCCGGTATTTACCCGATGTAAAATTGAAGCATTGGGCATATCGCAAATTGTTGAAGATGGATATAGGTACACATACAGCATTTGCATTTAAAGTAGTTCCTGATTTAATGTATCCTGAGTATATTACTATTGGTGAAAATTGTGTAATTGGTTATAATACAACGATTTTGACCCATGAATTTTTGGTTGATGCATTTACGACTGGACTAGTTAAAATAGGGGACAACACATTGATTGGTGCTAATGTAACCATATTACCAGGTGTTACAATTGGCAATCATGTTAAGATTGGTGCTGGCGCTGTTGTATCTAAAGATATTCCAGATAATGCATTAGCGTATGGGAACCCCATACAAATTAAAAAATAAAGAACTATTGAGGAGGTGGCTATGGATGGCGCATAAAGACAATGTAATACCAATGAAATTAGATAGTCCATTTTATAAAAAATTAGGCGATCAAAAATTTCATCAACAAGAATATAAAAAAGCTGCGACATATTACGGAAAAGTGCTTGAAATGTCACCTCAGGATTTTGAAATAAAAGTAAAATATTCGGAATGCTTGGTTATTCTGGGTATAGGTAGTAAGGCTGAGCATCTTTTTTATGAAAGTATTGCACAAGGTGAAGAAATTGAAGAATGTTACTATCAATTAAGTCAATTAAATATAACGTTGAATGATGCCAATAAAGCGTTCTTATTCGGTATGAATTACGTAACAATATCTGGTGATGAAGATTATAAAGAAGAGCTCGAAGACATGTTCGAAGTCTCATATCATTCACCTGAAAAAATTGAAACAGAAAGTCAATTATTTGCAATTCAACTTATTTTCCAATATTTATTTTCACAAGGGCGCTTACCTGAGGCTCGAAATTTTATTTTAAATCAAAGTGCTGATATTCAAGAACATCGAGTCGTGCGTAATTTATTAGCAATGTGCTATTTATATCTAAATGAATATGAAACTGCGAAAGACATGTTTGAGCGTTTGTTAAGCGAGGACAACACAGATGTACATGCATTATGTCATTACACATTGTTACTCTATAACACAAATGACAGTGAAAAGTACCAACGCTATTTAAAACGTTTAAACAAAGTGATGCCGATGAATGATGATGAATCATTTAAATTAGGTATCGTACTTTGTTACTTGAAACAATTCGAAGCATCACAAAAGATTCTGCAACCGCTCTATAGAAAAGGGAAATTCCTTTCTATTCAAATGTATAACGCGCTCAGCTATAATTATTATAATTTAGGTAATCTTGAAGAGAGCAAATATTTTTGGTCTAAATTACAAGAAATATCTAAAGTAGATGTTGGGCATGCACCTTGGGTTATTGAAGAAAGTAAAACGTATTTTGACCAACAAGTATTACCCTTATTGTTGAACGATGATAGTCACCATAGATTGTATGGTATCTTTTTATTGAATCAATTAAAAGGTCGTGAAGTATTACTAACGCAAGAAATATGGTCCGTATTAGAATCTATGAACGACTATGAGAAGCTTTATTTAACTTATTTAATCCAAGATTTAAAATTAAACAAATTAGATTTTATTCATAGAGGTATGCTAAAGCTCTATGATGTAGATGTGTTGAAAAATAATGAAGATTTGTTTATTGTATGGATTGATCAAGCAGAAGCGATTATTTCAGAAAAAGTTGATCTTACAAACGTTAATGATTACGTAGCTGCGTTTGTCTATATGTATTTTCGCAATTCTGAAGTTAAAGTTACAAAACAGCAAGTGTTAGCGTGGTTCGAAATTTCATCTTATCGCTTAAACAAAACGATAGATTATTTAGTGAGCATATAAGTTTATAGAATGCAAGAAATCATATATACTTCGCATAATGAATTAATAAACAGGAGGCAAGTAACATGGCTGAACAAGTGGATTTTGATATTGCAATTATTGGGGCAGGCCCAGCAGGTATGACTGCAGCAGTATATGCATCACGTGCAAATTTGAGTACTGTAATGATAGAACGTGGTATGCCAGGTGGACAAATGGCAAATACAGAAGAAGTTGAAAACTTCCCGGGATTTGAAATGGTGACAGGACCTGATTTATCTACAAAAATGTTTGAACACGCGAAAAAATTTGGTGCTCAATATCAATATGGTGATATTAAATCAGTAGAAGACAAAGGCACTTTTAAAGAAATCAATCTCGGTAACAAAGTGATTACTGCACATGCAGTGATTATCTCAACAGGTGCAGAATATAAAAAAATAGGCGTACCAGGTGAACAAGAACTTGGTGGTCGTGGTGTAAGTTATTGTGCAGTTTGTGATGGTGCATTCTTTAAAGGTAAAAAATTATTTGTAATTGGCGGCGGTGATTCAGCTGTTGAAGAAGGTACATTCCTAACAAAATTTGCTGATAGCGTTACAATTGTACATCGTAGAGATGAGCTACGTGCGCAAAAAATATTACAAGATCGTGCATTTAAAAATGACAAAATTGATTTTATTTGGAGTCACACACTTAAAACAATTAACGACAAAGACGGTAAAGTAGGTTCAGTCACTTTAGAGTCTACTAAAGATGGTGCTGAACAAACATTGGATGCTGATGGTGTATTCATCTATATTGGAATGAAACCATTAACAGTACCATTCCAAAATTTAGGTATCACAAATGAAGTAGGTTATATCCTAACGAATGAAGACATGAGTACAAGTATTCCTGGTATATATGCAGCAGGCGATGTACGTGAAAAAGGCTTACGTCAAATCGTGACTGCAACAGGAGACGGTAGTATTGCAGCACAAAGTGCAATTGCTTATATAGAACACATCAAAGATACAATTGAAGCATAAATTTAGTGTGACAACTATATAAAAGACTTAATCATAAATAGAACAAGATGCTCACAAACATAAGCATCTTGTTCTATTTTTTTACATAGTGAGATGTATATATCACTATGGGAACGTGATTAGGATGTTAGGCTAATCAAGCCATTGTTGTAAGTTACTTTTAAAAACAAGGTATTAGACTACTACCTCAGTCCTTTTTCATGTAAAATGAAATATGATAGCATGAGATTGTTATACTTACTTTAAGTGAATTGAATAACATAACATTAAAATATGAACTGCTAACAGCGTAGAAACATTTTAAGAATAAAAAATCAACGGATGGTGTGAAAAGATGCAACCGGATGAAAAAGAAATAGTAAAAAGTGAATTATTAGTTGTGACGGGTTTGTCAGGTGCGGGGAAATCTGTTGTCATTCAAAGTCTAGAGGATATTGGTTATTTTTGTGTAGACAACTTACCGCCAATACTTTTACCTAAATTTGTAGAATTGATGGATCAAGGTAACCCATCTTTGCAAAAAGTTGCAATTGCAATCGATTTAAGAGGTAAAGAATTATTCAAATCTTTGATTCAAGAAATGGATTTAATTAAAAGCAACTCTAATGTTATTGTGGATATGATGTTCTTGGAGGCATCTAATGAACGTTTAATTTCAAGATATAAAGAAACACGGCGTGCGCATCCATTAAATGAAAATGGACAACGCTCATTGATAGAATCGATTGAGGAAGAGCGCGAATTATTAACAGAAATTAAAAGTTTAGCTAACTATACGATAGATACTACACAAATGAAACCCAAGGAATTACGTAAACGTATTGATGATTATTTCAATAATAGCAATGTGCAAACATTTAATATTAATGTGACGAGTTTTGGCTTTAAACATGGTATTCAAATGGATGCAGATTTAGTATTTGATGTTAGATTTTTACCGAATCCACATTATGTTGATGAATTAAGACCGTTAACGGGTGAAGATGAAGCAGTTTATAAGTATGTTATGAAGTGGAAAGAAACAAATATATTTTATGAAAAATTAATAGATTTATTGAAATTTATGATTCCCGGTTATAAAAAAGAAGGTAAATCACAACTGGTTATCGCAATTGGATGTACTGGTGGTCAACACCGTTCTGTCGCACTAGCCAAACGTATCGGAGCAGAGCTTAAAGAGAGTTTTGATTATAATGTTTATGTGCATCATAGAGATGCGCATGTCGAAAGTGGCGTGAAAAATAAATATGAGAAGAATTAAACTTGTACTAATAGGTGGAGGTACAGGTTTATCCGTTTTAGCGCGTGGGTTAAAAGATTACCCAATAGATATTACGACAATTGTCACTGTTGCTGATGATGGTGGTAGTACGGGCAAAATCAGAAACGAAATGGATATACCTGCCCCAGGAGATATACGAAATGTAATATCAGCATTAAGTGAAACAGAATCAACGTTAGAGCAGCTTTTTCAATATCGTTTTAAAGAGAATCAAGTTGAAGGGCATTCACTCGGCAATTTACTCATTGCCGCATTAACGAATATCACCGATGATTTTGGTCATGCAGTCAAGGAGCTAAGTAAAATTTTAAATATTAGAGGTCGTGTCATTCCTTCAACTAATACAAGTGTCCGTTTAAATGCAGTGATGGAAGATGGCGAAATTGTATATGGTGAATCTAAAATTCCTAAAAAAAATAAAAAAATAGAACGTGTATTTTTAGAACCTGAAGATGTAAAACCAATGGAAGAAGCTGTTGAAGCGATTGAAGAGGCAGATTTAATCGTCATGGGACCGGGCTCATTATATACCAGTGTCATCTCTAATTTATGTGTGAAAGGTATAACAGAGACATTACTGAAAGTAGATGCACCTAAATTATATGTTTCGAATGTAATGACGCAACCAGGTGAGACCAATAATTATTCTGCCGTCGACCATGTCAATGCGATTCATAATCATATGGGTGGGAAATGTATTAATTATGCCATATGTAGCACACAAACATTCCACGGCAATGTATTAGCACGCTATAGAGAAGAAAATGCAGAACCTGTAAAATGTAATATGGTTGATATGGAAGCTAAAGATATTAAGGTGTTCACGCATCCAGATTTAGTGGAAGTATCTGAAGAAAATCACGTGCGCCATAATACTGAGGTACTGTCAAAAATGATATATGAAATTGCTATGAGTGAAACGGAAACAATTGAATTTAAGCGAGATAGAGATAGCAATGAATAGGTGAGACAATAACGTTTAAGAAGGGACTGATTAAATTATGAGCTTTGCATCAGATATGAAAAACGAACTCACTCGAATTGAAGTAGATGAAGAAAATGCAAAAGCAGAGCTCAGTGCGCTTATTCGAATGAATGGTGCGCTCAGTCTATCTAATCAACAATTTGTTATTAACGTTCAAACCGAAAATGCAACAACTGCAAGACGGATATATTCGTTAATAAAAAAAGTGTTTAATGTAGAAGTAGAACTACTCGTAAGAAAGAAAATGAAACTGAAAAAGAACAATATCTACATTTGTCGAATTAAAGCACGAGCTAGGGAGATATTGGATGAATTAGGTATTTTGAAAGATGGCGTTTTTACACATGAAATAGATGAAGCAATGATTCATGAGGACGAGATGCGTAGAAGTTATTTGAGAGGTGCATTTTTAGCTGGTGGTTCGGTTAATAATCCTGAAACGTCTTCATATCATTTGGAAATATTTTCTTTATATGAAGATCATTCAGAAGGTATCACACAACTGATGAATGCATATGAACTAAATGCAAAACACCTCGAACGTAAAAAAGGGAGTATCGCTTATTTAAAGGAAGCGGAAAAAATATCTGACTTTTTAAGTTTAATTGGTGGCTATCAAGCGCTATTAAAATTTGAAGACGTTCGCATTGTAAGAGATATGAGAAATTCTGTGAATAGACTAGTTAATTGTGAAACGGCTAATTTAAATAAAACCGTAAGTGCGGCAATGAAGCATGTAGAAAGCATACACTTAATTGATAAGGAAATTGGTTTAGACAATCTCCCAGACAGATTACGTGAAATCGCTAAATTGAGAATAGAACATCAAGAAGTTTCATTAAAAGAATTAGGTGAAATGATGTCTACCGGTAAAATATCAAAATCTGGAGTAAACCATCGATTAAGAAAATTAAATGAAATGGCTGATAAATTGAGAAGCGGTGAATCTATCGAACTTTAAACTAAGATAATGATGAAAGGTTTCGTGAAATCACTGCTTAGTTAGAAATAAATTTAAGTATAATTTTAAATTTTTCTAGTCACAGTTAAAATAAATATGCTAATATAATTGAAAGCTTACAATTGTGATTACTGACGCCTCAAGTAGGTGTCTTTTTTAATATATAGACATGGATTAATTATTATTGTGCAATACTTTTTGAAATGATTATATGACATAGTAAATAGGGAGGTATTTATGGCAGACTTTATAAACAAACACTATAAAAACATTATATTTTGTTTGATTGGTACATTTATTAATGCAATCGGTGTAAACTGCTTTTTACTCGGGTCAAATCTCGGTGATGGTGGAACAGTAGGTATTTCGTTGTCTCTGATGTATGCATTTGGTCTATCACCTGCATGGACATCATTTATTATTAATACAATCGTTGTTTTTGTAGGGTGGAAATTTTTAAGTAAAACGGTAGCAATCTATACAGTTATTTCTAATACTGCACTATCACTTTTTTTACATTTAACTGAAAACATCAACCTTGGTGTAGATAATTTTGTTATTAATGCTTTGTTTGGTGGTGCAGTGATTGGAATTGGTGCTGGCTTAGTAATTTCAACCGGCAGTACACTTGGAGGGACATCTGTCATTGCCAAAATTGTAAATAAATACTCCGAACTGAAAACATCCCAGGGTATTTTTATATTAGATGCGTTAGTCGTACTTTCGTTTTTAATGGTTTTACCATTGGAGAATGTGCTGTTTACAATTATTATGTTATTCGTGACTGAACGCGCTACAGCCTTTATTATTGAAGGGTTTAATCCGAAAAAAGCAGTTACTGTTATTTCTAATAAAAGCGATTTAATTAGTGATAAGATCAATGCGTTTACCGGTAGAGGTTCAACGATATTGACTGGTAAAGGCGGTTATGGCAAGACCGAAACACATATGTTATATGTCGTTGTACCACAGTCGCAAGTAACGAGAGTGAAGAAACTCGTGAATGAAGTAGATGAAAATGCATTTCTTGTTATACATGATGTGCGTGATGTCTTAGGTAGTACATTTATAAATATGAATTAGCGAAAATAAAATGATTTATTTGGAATTAACAAGCGATAATGATAATTAGATATTTAATTTCGTGTTATAGATAGCGAGCGAATTGTAATAAAATGTATTCAAGCTATAGTGTTATTGGTATGATCAGCAACTACAATAAGAAAATATAGTGCGAAATAACGGTTGTAAAACGCATTTCGTTTTGTATTTAAGTATAAATAAAAAGCCCCTTTAGCGAAATAGCTCCAAAGTTGTAATTCTAAAGCAACTGTGGGGCACCATTCACTTTGGCAGGTGGCTTCTTTTGATGAATATAATATATGATGATAGTCCCCTCGAAGGGAATCGAACCCCTATCTTAAGAACCGGAATCTTATGTGTTATCCGTTACACTACGAGGGGTTAAAAAACATATTAATATTAGTTTACAAATCTTAATGGAAACGGTCAATAAGAATAATCTAACTTTCATTAAATTTTTTGAGCGTTATTTTTTGACCATGTTTGACTTTTAGGTTAAAATAAATTTATCAGTTAGAAATAAGGAGGCAATATTAATGAATTTAATACCTACAGTAATTGAAACAACAAACCGTGGGGAACGTGCATATGACATTTACTCACGTTTATTAAAAGACCGTATTATAATGTTAGGTTCACAAATCGATGATAATGTAGCAAACTCTATTGTTTCTCAATTATTATTCTTACAAGCACAAGATGCAGAAAAAGATATCTATCTTTATATCAATTCACCAGGTGGTAGTGTAACTGCTGGTTTTGCAATTTATGATACAATTCAACACATCAAACCAGATGTTCAAACAATTTGTATCGGTATGGCAGCTTCAATGGGTTCATTCTTACTTGCTGCTGGCGCAAAAGGTAAACGTTATGCATTGCCAAATGCTGAAGTAATGATTCACCAACCACTAGGTGGCGCTCAAGGACAAGCGACTGAAATTGAAATTGCAGCTAATCATATTCTTAAAACACGTGCTAAACTAAACCAAATTTTAGCAGAACGTACTGGCCAATCCATTGAAAAGATTGAGAAAGATACAGATCGTGATAACTTCTTATCAGCTGAAGAAGCTAAGGAATACGGTCTTGTTGACCAAGTGATGGTTCCAGAATCATAAAAATTAATTGCAATCACAAAAAGCCAAGCTATCACGTAGCTTGGCTTTTTGTGATTCAATATCACGCATCTTCTTCTAACTTAACGTTACGATGATTACTGTTAAACCAAAACAATTTAACGGCAATGCCTGATACACATACACCACTAATAAGTAGTAGTGATGATATTAACAGCATGGGTAAACTTTGTTCAAAAGCACATATGCCGTTTACGAATAACAACAATCCAGCGATTAATAATAAGACATGTGTTAGACGATCTGTTTTCATGATTAATATCGCTTCCTATCCTTTTTTTAATGTACTAAATCTTCGAGTGCAATTTTCAAATCCGGATATTTAAATTTGAAATCGATGGCTTGTAATTTATTCGGTATCACTTTTTGAGTGTCAAGAACAACAGTGGACATCTGACCCAAAGCCAATCTTATTGCTAATGACGGTACCCATGTGTGGTGCGGGCGATGAGAAACACGTGCAAGGGTGTAACCAAACATATTCTGATGTTCTACGATAGGAGCGGTAAAATTAAATACCCCTTGGGCACGGTCTGTATTAATTGTATGGAGTATCGCTCTCACTAAATCATCTATATGAATCCAAGAATACCATTGTCTTCCAGAACCTAATTTTCCACCAACGTAAAAGTCATAAGGCAATTTCATCATTGGTAATGCACCACCATCGTTTGATAGCACCATACCGAATCTACCGATGATCACGCGTGTACCTAGTGTTTCGAATTGACGAGCAAGACGCTCCCATTGGTACACAACCTCTGATAAAAAGTCAAAAGGTAATGTTTTATATAATTCAGTGTAAGTGCGATCTAAATCCGGTTTGTAATAACCGACAGCACTTGCATTGAAAAACACTTCTGGTTGATACTCACGATTTTTAAATAGTTCAAATAAGGCTTGTGTAGCTTGTAAACGGCTTAGCATAATCGTTTGTTTATATGATTTTGTCCAACGTTTATTTAAACTTGCACCTGCAAGGTTGATGACGATATCGATATTAGGAATATCATCTTCCCAACCCGGTTGAGACCAATTGACATATGAAATCTTAGGATGTGAAGAATCCTTATCTTGTCTTGTTAAAATCGTTATATGAGCGTCACTTTGCATGATAGCCTTGACTAATTGTGATCCTACCATACCTGTACCACCTGTAATTAAAAAATGTTTCATTTTATCACCTCATAAATAGTAATGCCTAATATTGCAATGATTAACAACAAATCAATCGTATCACATTTGAAGGTCATAATATTTTCATTGTTTGTTCAATAATATGTCATTTACTCGTACTAATAACTATTTAAAATAAAGTTGTCTCGAATTATAATAGAGATACCTTCGATATTAATTAATCATCTCTTAATTATTTCGAGTATACCCCATAATATACTAACGAAGGTAAAATTTTGACTCCCTTTAGTATTGGCCTGTACGCATAGCGTATAGGCCTATATTTATATGTTAACCTAATTTTTGTTTCGTAACTATCTTTTTACATTGGAGAATAATTTATTTAAAAACGACATGAGGTCGAGCGTGCTCAGAAGATAAGGGTAGCAATAAGGACAAACGCAATCAGGCACAATATAATCAAGATGATAAAGTAAGGTAATTTATTTTTGGTTTGGCCATGCGATTCGTAATCATCATTATTGGTCATTATTTGACGTAGTCCCTTTTTTTGATATGGTTTTTGTTGCTCTAAGTCGTTAAACGGATCATGCTTTTTCATATTTATAATACACATCCTGTTAGATTAATGTTAAAACTAATTAATTTTAATTATAAAATGATATAAAAGTATTGAAAAAGAAGATTGCTATAGATTAATATGAAACTATACGATGAACGATTTAGCTATACTTGTATTTTACTATACTTATGACGGTAAGATAACATACAGATAAAAAAATAGTTAATAAGTTTAATTAGTAAAAGAAATAGTGTAAAATATACATTTGATATTGAAAATATACGCACAAATGAAAACAAATGTTATGATATAAATTGAAGTGAGGGGAGCATATGCCAGACCATAATCAAAACAACAAGAAAATGAGTGGTTTTGCGAAAATTGTCAGTGGACTCATTGTACTATTATTAGTAGGTGGGTTGATTTTTGCTATTTTTGCATTTGTCGATCATTCAAACAAAGCGAATGAACGTTTAGCAGATCAAAAGCAAGAAGATAAAGACAAGAAAGATAAAGCAAAGACAAAAGAAGACAAAGACAAAAAAGATAAAGAAAAGTCTACTCAAGAATCACAACAAACACAACAGACTGTAGAAACGCAACAAACGCAGCAAACAATGCAGACACAACAAACGCAGCAAACACAACAACAAAGACAGACGCAACAATCACGACAACCAGCCACGGCTGAGCGTACAACTGAAGAAAAAAAATCTCCAGAAAAAACGAAAGAAGCAACAACTGAAGAAAGAACAACAGAAGAGAAAACGCCAGAACCTTCAACAGAGGAAAAAACTTCTGAACCTTCAACTGAAGAAAAAACAACCGAGCCATCTACTGAACAGAAAAAACCAGAACCTTCAACACAACAAAGAAGTTCACAGGGCAATACTCAAGAAAGATCAGCACCAAGCAATAACAACAATAGCTCAAGCTCCAAGGAAAGTGCTGAATCATCATCTTCTAAAGATGACTAACCTATAGGACCACGGAATCTATTTTAGTTGAGTAGATTTCGGGTCTTATTTTTTATTTGAAAGCACATACAGTTATGTCATTGTTGGACTATAATATGTGGAAAATAATTATTAAAAAAACAAATTTAATAAGAAAGTAATCAAAGAAGATAATAATATGAGTGTAATACAGCCACTAAGACAACCCAAAGGACCACAACCGCAACTCATATTTCTAGAATAATGAAATGTTTGATTAGAATTGAAAGGATTGCTTTGGTTAGTGCGTTTGAAATAGTCATCATCTTTATAGCGTTGATCTTTTGGATCGATGACATCTGGATGTTTATTTTGTGGCATACGTATTCCCCCTGATTGATTAATGATAATTCTATTTTAAAGACTAAAGATAATGTAAGCAATATATAGCACATGAAACAAACTGAAGTTTGATAATATATGAACGACTATTGTAGCGATGAAAAATGAAATCCAAGAACAAATGATTAATGAACTGTGCAATGGGTATAACATAAACATAAGACATTTCAGTTAAATGACCTATAATTATAAGTAATAGCTGAAAATTATAGTGAAACGTTTATCTCTTGCAATTTTAAATTGATAGTAGTATTATTACGAATATAAGAGGTTGTATTTTTTTGTCCCGATAGGGACGTAAAAAGTCAATCTATGGTTGGAACTTGACCCTTTATAAAGAAACGGAGGAGGATAGTAGTGAATGATTTGATGAAAATTCAACAAAAACTGGTGCCAGAACTTGTTGAAAAAATGGATCGACGTTTTTCAATTCTCACTACTATTGCTAAGCACCAACCTGTAGGTAGACGTAGTTTAAGTGAATACATGGATTTAACTGAACGTGTACTTCGTTCCGAAACAGACACATTGAAAAACCAAGCTTTAATCAAGGTTAAACCAACAGGCATGGAAATCACTGCAGAAGGTGAGACAACGGTTCGTCAATTAAATAGTTACTTTAATGTTTTATCTGATGACCACCATCTCTCACAAATGATAAAAGAACAATACGGCATCAAAGAGGTCTACGTAGTACCAGGTGATTCTGATATTGATCAAACAGTGAAAATTGAATTGTCACGACAAGCAGGACAGCTGGTTGAAGATGTACTTTATGACCATGCTGTTGTGGCTGTCACAGGCGGCTCAACGATGGCTTATGTTAGTGAAGCAATGCATAAACAACCGCATGATGTGTTCTTTGTTCCGGCACGAGGTGGACTTGGAGAAAATGTTGTATATCAAGCGAATACCATTGCAGCAAGTATGGCACAACAAACGAATGGTGATTATACAACATTATACGTTCCAGATAACGTGAGTGAGTCGACATATAATACACTGATGTTAGAACCTTCCGTTATTCACACCTTAGAAAAAATTAGAGAATCCAATATTACTATCCACGGCATTGGTGATGCGCTGAAGATGGCGCGAAGACGTCAATCACCTAACGAAGTTATAGAAAAACTTCAACATCACAATGCCTCGGGAGAAGCATTTGGATATTATTTCGATGATCAAGGCGACATCGTCCATAAAGTGAAAACAATTGGACTACAATTAGAAGATCTTGAGTCGAAAAGGTTTATATTTGCTGTAGCTGGGGGTAAATCTAAAGGAGAAGCAATTAAAGCTTATCTTTCAATTGCTCCAAAAAACACTGTATTAATTACAGACGAAGGTGCAGCAAGCGTATTTGCAAACAATAGTAATAAAAAGTGATTATACTTTTTAAATATCATTATTAAAGGAGGCCATTTAAATGGCAGTAAAAGTAGCAATTAATGGTTTTGGTAGAATTGGTCGTTTAGCATTCAGAAGAATTCAAAACGTTGACGGAATCGATGTAGTAGCAGTAAATGACTTAACAGATGACGAAATGTTAGCACATTTATTAAAATATGACACTATGCAAGGACGCTTCACAGGAGAAGTTGAAGTGGAAAATGACGGATTCCGTGTGAACGGACAAGAAGTTAAATCATTCTCTGAGCCAGACCCAAGTAAATTACCTTGGAAAGACTTAGACATTGATGTTGTATTAGAATGTACTGGTTTCTTCGCAGACAAAGAAAAAGCAGAAGCTCATATAAATGCAGGAGCTAAAAAAGTACTAATTTCTGCTCCGGCTACTGGTGATTTGAAAACAATCGTTTATAACACAAACCACCAAGAGTTAGATGGCACAGAATCAGTTGTTTCAGGTGCTTCATGTACTACTAACTCATTAGCTCCAGTTGCTAAAGTATTAAATGATGACTTTGGTTTAGTAGAAGGTTTCATGACTACAATTCATGCTTACACTGGTGACCAAAATACACAAGATGCGCCACACGCTAAAGGCGACAAACGTCGTGCGCGTGCAGCTGCTGAAAACATTATCCCTAACTCAACTGGTGCTGCCAAAGCAATCGGCTTAGTTATTCCTGAAATTGATGGTAAATTAGACGGTGGAGCGCAACGTGTTCCTGTAGCAACTGGTTCATTAACTGAATTAACCGTTGTATTAGAGAAAAGTGTAAGTGTTGACGATGTTAATGCTGCAATGAAGAATGCATCAAACGAATCATTTGGTTACACTGAAGACGAAATCGTTTCATCTGATGTTGTTGGTATGACTTACGGTTCATTATTTGATGCAACACAAACACGTGTAATGACAGTTGGCGACCGCCAATTAGTTAAAGTAGCAGCTTGGTATGACAACGAAATGTCTTACACTTCACAATTAGTTCGTACATTAGAACACTTAGCAACTCAAGCTAAATAATTCAATGTAAAAAATTAATTTAACAACTTTAATGTGCTGTTAAATTTAAACAATAAGCTTAGGAGTAAGCGGGGAGCACAACGCTTCTCCGCTTATTTTAATTTATTGTTTCATTCAGAGGAGGAAGCATACATGGCTAAAAAAATTGTAACTGACTTAGAATTAAAAGGTAAAACTGTACTTGTTCGCGCAGATTTTAACGTACCGATGAAAGACGGAGAAATTACTGACGATAATCGTATCGTACAAGCTTTACCAACAATCAAGTACATCATTGAACAAGGTGGGAAAATTGTATTATTTTCACATTTAGGTAAAGTGAAAGAAGAAAGTGATAAAGCAGAATTAACTTTGAAACCTGTTGCCGATGCATTAACTGACAAATTAGGTCAAACAGTTACTTTCGTACCTGAAACACGCGGAGAAAAACTAGAACAAGCCGTTGAAGACCTTAATGAAGGTGATGTGCTATTAGTTGAAAATACGCGTTTTGAAGATGTTGATGGCAAAAAAGAATCTAAAAACGATTCTGAATTAGGACAATATTGGGCATCATTAGGTGATGTGTTTGTAAACGATGCATTTGGTACTGCTCACCGTGAGCATGCTTCAAACGTTGGTATTGCTTCTAATTTAGAAACCGTTGCAGGATTCTTGATGGAAAAAGAAATTAAATATATCGGTGGCGTAGTTGAAAACCCTGATAAACCTGTAGTTGCAATTCTAGGCGGTGCCAAAGTTTCTGACAAAATTGGCGTTATTACTAACTTATTGAAAATTGCTGATAAAGTTCTAATTGGCGGCGGTATGTCATATACGTTCTTTAAAGCACAAGGTAAAGAAATTGGCTTATCTTTATTAGAAAAAGATAAAGTTGATTTTGCAAAAGAATTATTAGATCGTGCAGGAGATCAAATTGTCTTACCAGTTGATTGTAAAGTTGCAAAAGAATTTTCAAATGATGCTGAAATTACAGAAGTTTCAGTAGATGATATTCCAGCTGATCAAGAAGCTATGGACATTGGACCAAAAACAGTCGAATTATTTAAAGATCAATTACAAGGTGCGCATACAGTAGTATGGAACGGACCAATGGGTGTATTTGAATTAAGTAATTTTGCTAAAGGTACCATCGGTGTTTGTGAAGCAATCGCTGAATTAAAAGAGGCTAATACGATTATTGGCGGAGGAGATTCAGCAGCAGCAGCAATTTCATTAGGCTATGGTGATGACTTCAGTCATATTTCAACAGGTGGCGGCGCATCATTAGAATATCTTGAAGGTAAAGAACTACCAGGTGTAGTTGCAATTGCGAACAAATAAGCGCACGACTAACAACGGCAATCCATGATTATAAGTGGCGACACAATTAATCATAATTTACTAATAGGAGTGTAATATAATGAGAAAACCAATTATCGCAGGTAACTGGAAGATGAATAAAACAGTTAAAGAAGCAAAAGATTTTATCAATGAATTACCAACATTACCAGATACTAAAGAAGTAGAATCTGTCATCTGTGCACCAACAATTCAGTTAGATGCATTAGTTACTTTAGTAAATGATGGCAAAGCACAAGGGTTACAAATCGGTGCTCAAAATGCTTACTTTGAAGATAACGGTGCATTCACTGGTGAAACATCTCCAGTTGCATTAGCTGACTTAGGTGTTAAATATGTAGTTATTGGACACTCAGAACGTCGTGAAATCTTCCATGAAACGGATGAAGAAATTAACAAAAAAGCACACGCAATCTTTAATCACGGTATGACACCAATCATTTGTGTTGGTGAAACAGACGAAGAACGTGAAAGTGGTAAAGCGAATGAAGTTGTCGGTAACCAAGTGAAAAAAGCTGTAGAAGGCCTATCTGAACAACAACTACAACAACTTGTAATTGCTTATGAGCCAATTTGGGCTATCGGTACTGGTAAATCATCAACAGCTAAAGATGCCAATGAAATGTGTGCATTCGTTAGACAAACAGTTGCAGAGTTATCAAGTCAAACTGTAGCTGACGCAACTCGTATTCAATATGGTGGTAGTGTGAAACCTAACAACATTAAAGAATACATGGCAGAATCAGACATTGATGGCGCATTAGTAGGTGGCGCATCTCTTAAAGTGGATGATTTTGTACAATTGTTAGAAGGTGCAAAATAATATGGCTAAACAACCAACTGCATTAATTATTTTAGATGGTTTTGCAAACAGAGAAAGCGAACACGGTAATGCTGTGAAACTAGCTAATAAACCTAACTTTGATCGTTACTACAGTAAGTATCCAACGACTCAAATCGAAGCTAGCGGCTTAGATGTTGGACTTCCAGAAGGTCAAATGGGTAATTCAGAAGTTGGGCATATGAACATTGGTGCTGGACGCGTCGTATATCAAAGTTTAACGCGTATCAATAAATCTATTGAAGATGGCGATTTCTTTGAAAATGATGTACTCAATCATGCAATGAATCATGTTAAGAAGAATGATTCAGTACTACATGTATTTGGCTTATTGTCAGATGGTGGCGTACACAGCCATTATAAACACCTTTTTGCGCTATTAGATTTAGCTAAAAAACAAGGTCTAGAAAAAGTTTATGTACACGCCTTTTTAGATGGACGTGACGTTGACCAAAAATCAGCGCTTAAATATATCGAAGACACTGAAGCAAAATTCAAAGAACTAGGTATTGGTCAATTTGCTTCTGTTTCAGGTCGTTACTATGCAATGGATCGTGATAAACGCTGGGACAGAGAAGAAAAAGCTTATAATGCGATTCGCAATTTCGGTGGAGAAACATTTGAATCAGCAAAAGCGGGTGTTGAAGCAAATTATGATAAAGATCTCACAGATGAATTTGTTGAACCATTTATCGTTAAAGAACAGAATGAAGGAGTAAATGATGGCGATGCTGTTGTCTTTTATAACTTCCGTCCCGATAGAGCTGGACAACTGTCTGAAATATTTACGGATAAAGCATTCGATGGTTTTAAAGTAGAACAAATCAATGATTTATACTATGCAACATTTACTAAATATAACGATAATGTGAATGCAGAAATCGTATTTGAAAAAGTCGATTTAACCAATACAATCGGTGAAGTTGCTCAAGATAATGGGTTGAAACAATTACGTATAGCTGAAACCGAAAAATTCCCGCATGTGACTTATTTCATGAGTGGTGGTCGTAATGATGAATTTGAAGGTGAACGCCGCCGTTTAATCGACTCACCTAAAGTTGCAACATATGATCTCAAACCAGAAATGAGTGCGTATGAAGTGAAAGATGCTTTAATTGAAGAATTAAATCAAGGTGACTTGGATTTAATTCTGTTAAACTTTGCTAACCCAGATATGGTTGGACACAGCGGTATGTTGGAACCAACTGTTAAAGCAATTGAAGCAGTAGACGAATGTTTAGGCGAAGTTGTTGATAAGATCATTGAAATGGGCGGTCATGCAATCATTACTGCCGATCATGGTAATTCAGATATGGTACTCACAGATGATGATCAACCGATGACGACGCATACGACTAATCCCGTTCCAGTCATCGTTACAAAAGATGGTATTACTTTACGTGAAACGGGTCGTCTTGGTGATTTAGCACCAACATTATTAGATTTATTAAACGTAGAACAACCAGACGATATGACTGGTGAATCATTGATTCATCATTAATAAAAGCATTATTGTTATGAGCAAGATTGAAATGTAATCTGCTTAAGCATATGAGAATTTTCGCTTAAGCAGATAGCATCATATAAACAACACAAGAGAATTAAATTACTTTGTATTTATAGTATTTAAAGCTATAATGAAGATGAAATTTAATATTTCTAAACTACTTATTTATAAAGGAGATTATAAACATGCCAATTATTACAGATGTTTACGCTCGCGAAGTCCTTGACTCTCGTGGGAACCCAACAGTTGAAGTAGAAGTATTAACAGAGAGTGGTGCTTTCGGACGCGCACTTGTACCTTCAGGTGCTTCTACTGGCGAACATGAAGCAGTAGAATTACGTGACGGCGATAAATCACGTTACTTAGGTAAAGGTGTGATTAAAGCCGTTGACAATGTTAACGAAATTATTGCACCAGAACTTATTGAAGGTGAATTTTCAGTATTAGAACAAGTTTCAATCGATAAAATGATGATTCAATTAGACGGTACTGAAAACAAAGGTAAATTAGGTGCGAACGCTATCCTTGGTGTTTCTATCGCGGTAGCTCGTGCAGCAGCTGATTTATTAGGCCAACCACTTTACAAATACTTAGGTGGATTCAATGGTAAACAATTACCAGTTCCAATGATGAACATCGTTAACGGCGGTTCTCACTCTGACGCGCCAATCGCATTCCAAGAATTTATGGTATTGCCTGTAGGTGCAGAATCATTCAAAGAATCATTACGTTGGGGAGCAGAAATCTTCCACAACTTAAAATCAATCCTTAAAGATCGTGGTTTAGAAACAGCAGTAGGTGACGAAGGTGGATTCGCTCCTAAATTCGAAGGTACTGAAGATGCTGTTGAAACAATTTTAGAAGCAATTAAAGCTGTTGGCTTAACACCTGGCGAAGATGTATTCTTAGGGTTCGACTGTGCTTCTTCTGAATTCTTCGAAGATGGCGTTTATAACTATGCTAAATTCGAAGGTGAAAACGGTGCTAAACGTTCAGCTGAAGAACAAGTTGATTACCTTGAAGAATTAGTTAATAAATATCCAATCATCACAATCGAAGATGGTATGGATGAAAATGACTGGGACGGTTGGAAAGTATTAACTGATCGTATCGGTGATAAAGTACAGTTAGTTGGTGACGACTTATTCGTTACAAACACAGTTAAATTATCTGAAGGTATCGAAAAAGGTATCGGTAACTCAATCTTAATCAAAGTTAACCAAATTGGTACATTAACTGAAACATTTGACGCTATTGAAATGGCTCAAAAAGCAGGTTACACAGCAGTTGTGTCTCACCGTTCTGGTGAAACAGAAGATACAACTATTTCTGACATCGCTGTTGCAACAAATGCTGGTCAAATTAAAACTGGTTCATTATCAAGAACTGATCGTATTGCTAAATACAACCAATTATTACGCATTGAAGATGAATTATACGAAACAGGTAAGTTCGACGGACTTAAATCTTTCTATAACTTATCTAAATAATACAGCATTAAAATTTAAGTGTTCACGCGCAAACACGCAAGCCATTAATGGCTTGCGTGTTTTTTTAAAGCCCTACTTCTCAATTTATTAAGTTAGTGGACTTTTGCAATAGCGTTAGCGATTGTAATCTATTATCCCCAAATAAAAATTTCTGAAATAGTAATTTTGTTGTACCGTATCGGCAAGGACGTCTAGAATTGAAAAAGTAAAATAGGAAGACATTTTTCAAATTAGACAGCCACTGCCACCGGTTCTACTTTTTCAATAAAGCGTAGGCTAATGTAATCGCTAGGGTGATGACATAAGAAATAATAACCGAATGAATTTCGTTAATCCTACTATAGAGACACTATGCAAGGTACTATAATCTGGTTTATGTAAATTGTTCATCTTTTGTGATTAAACTGATATAATTAAAGATGTAAAACAATGAAGGAGTCTTAACGAATTATGGAAGTAAAACCTAAGTCAAAAGAAATTAAAACGGCTCATCTGATTGCATATAGTTCATTAATTATTGCGATACTCTCTGCAATACATTTATTCGTAGTGCTTGATGATAGTGTGATTAAACAACTGCTATCCAATAGCGGTCAATCAACATCTGAAAACGCGGTCGGTACGATTAAAAACAGTTTCCAATTCACTGGTATTATGTACATTTTTGCTAATTTAGCAGGTATCTTCGCCATCTGGAACAGACACACATATTTATGGTGGTTTATGTTTGCAGTGTTTGTATCGCAAATACTGTACAATTTAATTAACATCGGTGCAGTTTACGGGGCGATATTAGATATAAAATCAAGCTTAAACATCATTCCATTAACACTTGTACTTGTTATGTCGTTTGTGTTAGCGGTATATATGCTGATCGTTTCAATCAAGCGTAAAAGCACGTTCAATAGATAGAAGTTTGCTAAAGAAGACGAACGTATGATATAATGCGTTTCGTATATAATGAATGGAGGACAATTTTCATGCATACATTAATAATGATACTTTTGATTTTAGATTGTATTGCATTAGTAACTGTTGTATTACTCCAAGAAGGTAAAAGTAATGGACTTTCAGGCGCAATTAGTGGTGGCGCAGAGCAGTTATTTGGTAAACAAAAGCAACGCGGTATTGATTTATTCTTGCATAGATTAACAATTGTATTGTCTGTCATTTTCTTCTTGTTAATGTTAGGCATAAGCTATTTTGGTTTATAAGGTCCGACAATGTTAAAGTCGGGCTTTTTTATTTATAATAGTTCATATGACTTTTAAAAATAATTGAGGTAAATATAAGGCTAACTTAAATAGAATACACATATTCAAAGCATAATCGAAAGGGTTGAAAGACAATGCAAATCAAACTTCCAGAACCTTTCTTCTTTGAAGAAAGCAATAGAGCTGTATTATTGTTACATGGTTTTACAGGGAATTCCTCAGACGTGCGACAATTAGGTCGTTACCTACAGAAAAAAGGTTATACATCTTATGCACCACAATATGAAGGACATGCAGCACCACCTGAAGAGATACTAGAGTCCAGTCCTTTTGTATGGTATAAAGATGCGTTAGATGGTTATGATTTTTTAGTAGAAAAAGGATACGATGAAATCGTAGTCGCAGGATTATCACTGGGTGGATGTTATGCTTTAAAACTAAGCTTAAACAGAGATGTAAAGGGTATTGTAACAATGTGTTCACCTATGTTCATCAAGACGGAAGGGTCAATGTTCAACGGTGTTCTAGAATACGCTCGAAATTTCAAAAAGTATGAAGGTAAAGATGAAACGACCATTGAAAAAGAGATGGATAACTTTAAACCAACAGATACTTTAAAAGAGCTACAAGGACAAATTCAGGACGTCAGAGACCACATAGATGAAGTGATGGATCCATTATTAGTCGTACAAGCAGAACAAGATCAAATGATTAATACAGATTCTGCAAACGTTATATACAATGAGAGCGAATCTGATGACAAAGATATCAAATGGTATGCGAATTCAGGACATGTCATCACTATCGATAAAGAAAAGGAATTAGTATTCGAAGATGTATACAATTTCTTAGAGTCATTAGATTGGTCTCATTAAAAAACTAAGAAGTATTTAAAAATAGAAAGGAGGGGCATAATGAATTTAAAGCAATCCATTGAAGAAATAATTAAACAACCAGATTATGAACCCATGTCTGTGTCTGATTTTCAAGATGCATTAGGTTTAAATAGTGCCGACTCATTTAGAGACTTAATTAAGGTGCTTGTTGAATTAGAACAAACAGGTTTGATTCAACGAACAAAAACAGATAGATATCAGCGTAAGGAAAATCAAAAGTCCAATCAATCCAAACTGATCAAAGGTAAACTAAGCCAAAATAAAAAGGGCTTTGCGTTCTTACGTCCAGAAGAAGAGGAAATGGATGACATTTTCATTCCACCAACGAAAATCAATAGAGCTATGGATGGCGATACGGTCCTAGTGGAAGTACACCAATCTAAAGGTGAACACAAAGGTAAGTTAGAAGGCGAAGTTAAGACGATTGAAACACATTCAGTGACACAGGTTGTTGGTACTTATAGTGAAGCACGCCACTTCGGATTTGTGTTACCGGATGATAAACGCATTATGCAAGATATCTTTATCCCTAAAGGTCAAAATCTAGGTGCCATAGATGGTCATAAAGTGCTAGTGCAAATCACTAAATACGCAGATGGTACAGATAACCCTGAAGGTATCGTATCAGCAATTTTAGGCCATAAAAATGACCCAGGTGTTGATATTCTATCAATCATCTATCAACATGGTATTGAAATTGAATTTCCAGACAATGTGTTAGCAGAGGCTGAAGCAGTCCCAGATTATATCGAACCATCGCAAATTGAAGGTCGTCGTGATTTGCGTGATGAACTAACGATTACTATTGATGGTGCAGACGCTAAAGACTTAGATGATGCGATTAGTGTTAAAAAATTAACCAACGGCCATACACAATTAACAGTCAGTATTGCTGACGTTAGCTACTATGTCACTGAAGATTCAGCGCTAGATAAAGAGGCCTATAGCCGTGCGACAAGCGTGTATTTAGTTGATCGTGTTATACCTATGATTCCACACCGTTTAAGTAACGGCATATGTTCGTTAAATCCACACGTTGATCGACTTACATTAAGTTGTCAAATGGAGCTGGATGAACGTGGCGATGTGGTTGGACATGAAATTTTTGATAGTGTCATCCATTCCAATTATCGTATGACCTATGACGAAGTGAATGAAATCATCACTGATCAAAATGCTGAGACACGTAATAAATACAGTGAAGTCACACCAATGCTAGATTTGGCACAAGACCTATCTCAACGCTTAATCAATATGAGAAGACGTCGTGGTGAAATTGACTTTGATATTAATGAAGCTAAAGTGCTTGTTAATGAAGAAGGCATTCCCACAGATGTAGAAATGAGAAAGCGCGGTGAAGGTGAGCGTTTAATTGAATCATTTATGCTTGCAGCTAATGAAACCATTGCAGAACACTTTGACCGTTTAGAAGTACCATTTATCTATCGTGTCCATGAGCAACCAAAATCAGAACGTTTACGTCAATTCTTTGATTTTGTGACTAATTTTGGGTTAATGATTAAAGGAACAGGTGAAGATATTCATCCTTCTACATTACAAAAAATTCAACAAGAAGTTGAAGGTCAACCAGAACAAATGGTTATTTCAACTATGATGTTACGTTCTATGCAACAAGCACGTTATGATGATGTGAATTTAGGACATTTTGGCTTGTCAGCTGAATACTACACGCATTTTACGTCACCTATACGTAGATATCCAGATTTAATTGTTCATAGATTGATTCGTAAATATATCATTGAACAATCTATGGATAGAAAAGAAATAAATAAATGGGAAGCTTTGTTACCTGAAATTGCAGAACACACATCACAAAGAGAACGTAGAGCAATAGAAGCTGAACGTGACACAGATGAACTGAAAAAAGCAGAATACATGGTGCAACATATCGGCGAAGAATTCGAAGGTATTATTAGTTCAGTTGCAAACTTTGGTATGTTCATAGAATTACCGAACACAATCGAAGGTATGGTACATGTATCTAATATGACAGATGATTACTATCACTTTGATGAACGCCAAATGGCCATGATAGGTGAGCGCCAAGCAAAAGTATTCCGCATCGGTGATCCAGTTCAAATTAAAGTCATTAATGTAGATGTAGATGAACGCATGATTGATTTTCAAATCGTAGGTATGCCATTACCAAAAAATGATCGTGGTCAAAGACCAGCACGTGGTAAGACAATACAAGCTAAGACACGTGGTAAATCATTAGATAAATCTAAAGATGATCAAAGTGGTAAAGGCGGGCGTACGAAGCAAAAACAACGTAAAGGTAAAAACAAACGCAACAATGATCAAAATAAAGGCAATACAAAACACAAGCCATTTTATAAAGATAAAAATGTAAAAAATAAAGCACGTAAGAAGAAAAAATAACTCAACGAAGAGGTGAAACTCAATGCCAAAGAAAAAATCACCAGGAACACTAGCGGAAAATCGTAAGGCCAGACATGATTATAATATAGAAGATACGATTGAAGCGGGCATTGTGTTACAAGGAACAGAAATAAAGTCGATTCGTCGTGGTAGTGCAAACCTGAAAGATAGTTATGCGCAAGTTAATCGTGGCGAAATGTTTCTAAACAATATGCACATTGCACCTTATGAAGAAGGTAACCGATTTAACCACGATCCACGACGTTCACGTAAGCTATTACTACACAAACGCGAAATAGCAAAGCTAGGAGAGCGTACACGTGAAGTTGGCTATTCTATCATACCTTTGAAACTCTATCTGAAACATGGGCACTGTAAGGTCTTACTTGGCGTTGCACGTGGTAAGAAAAAATACGATAAACGTCAAGCATTGAAAGAAAAAGCAGTGCAACGTGATGTGGCTAGAGAGATGAAAGCCCGTTATTAAGCGGATATATTGCCAAAGATATCAATCTTTGGTAATATAATATGTGCTTTCTGAAAAAGTCTGTTTGCAATACAGCGTACCAGAAAGTACATTTAATATTATTCAGGGGGCGTTTTTGGATTCGACAGGGGTTCCATGAGCTAGTTAAGCGTGTCGGAGGGTTGTCTCCGTCACTAACACACACAGTTATAATAACTGGCAAAGAAAACAATAATTTCGCAGTAGCTGCGTAATAGCACTCTGCATCGCCTAACCGCATCTCCTATGTGCCGTTAACGCGATTCAACCTTTAGTAGGATACGCTAGGCACTGCCGTTTGAAGTCTGCCTAGAAGAGATGAATCAAACTAGCATAATGACGGATGTCTATCACCTCCCATTATGCGAAATTCATTGATAGACTACGCACGTAGAAGTGCTAGTATCAGAACCTCTGGACGCGGGTTCGAATCCCGCCGTCTCCACTATAGAGTCTGCAACCATTGTGGTTGTGGGCTTTTTATTTTTGGGTGCACAGAAAGTGCACAGATAATGCACAGCAAATAAAAAACACCCTTTATTTTAGGGTGTAGGTGGTAATAAGTCTATATCGAGGTTGTGTATTATAGGATTAAAATCTTTATCATAATGTTTCCAAAATACATTATAGTTATTTGAAGATGGGTGGGGAAAAGTGCCTAAGTTTGAAGAGTGATTTTTATAAAGTTGTTTTGTTTTGAAATATTTAATGGCATCACTTCCAAAACATAGAACTTTAGTGTTAGTATCAATTTCCCAAAACTTATTATCATTTTCAATTATTAAACTATTAATACTTTCCTTAGTAATGTTTGCTTTAATTTCATTTAAATTGCAAAAATAAACACCCTTTTTTTGATAATCAAAAGCTATTTGTTCAGGTTTTTTTTGAAATGTAGTATGAAAATCATCTATGCATGATAATTGTTTTTTTGAAAGTAGTCCGATTATTCTGCGAAACGTTACAATATTTAACCATTCATTATTATTTTCTCTTTTTCCATCAGTGTAATATGGAAAAAATGCAACATTTTCTGTTGGATAGTTTTTCAACTGTATATTTTTATATTCTGCATTTTCATCAACTTTCATCTTTTCCGTATTAAAAAAATATGGATCTTTGCCAATAAATAAGTAATTAATTTTATTCATTTATTCACCTCATAAATATTTTATTATTTCTTTCTGTGTACTAGGGTACAAATGACCATATCTAGATGTAACTTCTTCTGTAGATGAATGACCTAATCGCTGTGCAATTATCATAGGACTAGCACCATGATTGACTAACATAGATACATTCGAGTGCCTTAATTCATGAATAACAATACGTGGGAAGGTTTCACCATCTGGTAATTCATCATCTAGTTTTTTAAGTGCGTTATTAAACCATCTATCAATTGTACCTTCACTAAATGCTTTTAAAAATGTGCCGAATAAAACATAATTAGATTTGTAAATATTATTATCTTTATACCAATTTAAATATTCTTGTAAGTCGTCCATCATGTGAGTTGGCATGTATATATCACGTATGGACGCTTTCGTCTTAGGGGCTGTCACGATACCGTGATAGTCCGTTTTGTTTATATGGATAAAATCTTCATTGAAATTAATATCATCCCATGTGAGCGCTCTACATTCTCCCTTACGCATACCTCCAATAAATAATAATTTAAAAAATACTTTTTGTTGTATATTTGGTAATATATCGTAAAATTGATTAAATTGGTCTAACGTCCAATAATTTAAGCGCTTTTGCGTTTCAATTTCAAAGTTACCTACTAATGATGCAACATTTTGCTTTAAATCATGATACTTCATAGCATGATTCAATATAGATACTAAAAATACATGCATCTTTTTCAAATATTCTCCCGAACGACCTTCTTTCATTTTCTTATTCTGAAACTTCATTACATCTTGTGTAGTCATGTTGAAAACGTCCATTGATTTAAAATAGGGTATCAAATGATTATTTGCATGTGTTTTAAGTGATTTTAAACTTGATGCCTTACGTCTAGCAGAATACCAATCAATGTACTCTTCTACTAGCTTATCAAATGGTAATTTATTAATTTTACCTATACCTTCGATTTCATCCATTATTTCATTACATTTTTTAACTGCTTCCTTACGTTGCTTAAAACCTTTACGTGTAATAAATTGACGTGTATTCGTCTTATCATAGTATGTGATACGGAAATAATATGTACCACGTTTAGCATCTTTATAGATGTTGTGGGATAGCTTTAAGTCATGTTGCATGATGGCTCACCTACTTAATTTTTAAGTATTCTTTTAAGAAATCACTAAAGTCATTCATTATATCGTCAAACGCTTCTTTGTTTCCAGAACTTTTATAATTATATAATTGTTGCAATAAAACAGAAACAAATAACAAATTATCTTCATTATCTTTTTCTAATTCATAAAAATTGTATGTGTTATTTAAAAAATGTACATCTAAATACTGTAAATCTGCTTTAATTAATTCTAGTAAATTGTTCTTTAAATTTTGTTCTCTGGTTGTGTTGTTTTTAGCTAATTCTTTATTTAATTTTAAAAATTGATCTTTCTTCTCTTCATCAGTTAAATCACCATACATTTTATTGCCACTAGTTAAGTAACCCATCGTTACATTTAATTTTTTTGCTATTTGTTTTGCTGTATCGACACTTATATTTTTTCTACTATTTTCTAAGTCACTTAAATATGATTGAGAAATATTCAATAATCTTGCAAAATCAGTTTGTTTTAATCCTTTTTCTTTTCTTATTTTTTTAATATTATCGCCGATATTCATTATTAAGTCACCTCTATATTCATTCTATCAGAATTATTTTAAATTAAAAGGTTGCAAGTGATTTTGTTTTAGTTTATGATATAATTATATCGCCGATAATGATATAAAAAATATAAAGTTCATATTTTTTTAAACTCAAATATCGCCGATATAGATATTAATAAAGAGAGGTGAAACAGAGTGAAAAAATTAGCGTATCCCTATCTTTACATTTCACGTAAAGAACATGGACATAATCAGGCTTTTGTTGCTCATAAATTAGGGATTTCTAAAGAAAGATACTCGCTAAAAGAGTTGAACAAAGCAAATTTTACACTACCAGAAGCGAAAATTTTATCAGATTTATACGGAATGCCTATTGATGAGTTATTTAGTAATTCAATCAAAGTAGGACAATAGGAGAGATAATATGAAAAACTACATGATCTACATGTTGATACTATCGATAGATACAGTTTGTATAAGTGTACTAAGTGATATTTTCGTAGCATTTGCGGTATTCATAGTTGCAACAGGATATGGAATTAAATTTACAAATTTGGAGGTTGAGTAAGTTGAACCAAACACAATTAGAGGTATTAGACGATATTTTAAACACATTTGAAGTAGTTATTGATAATAAACAAACGGAATACAAGTACAAAATAAAAGATGGTAGTAATGATTGGTTTGAAACTAAAAATCGTGAAGAACATTTAGAAGCGATGATGCAATGGGCAGTACAAGAATTAAATAATAACTTTGAGTTAGGAGAATAGGATATGAAAAACGTTAGACCAGAAGTTGTTACTAAAGGCAAAGTATTAGTAGAAATGGCACATTACGGTGGGAGACTATCGGCGTATAGAAATATAGTTGATCTAATTTGTGAGAAGAAGGATGAAGTTGAAAATAATAGTGAAGTATATGTTGTTTTAAACTCACTACTAAATCAAGTTTCTGAAAATTATAACGAGGCTTGTGAATTAGAGGTAAGAGCCAATCATGATTTGAATGAAATATTTGAGCAAGAAAAAAACGCATTATCTCAAGCCGACCAAAGCGAAGATAACGCGTAACAGAAATATAATATACAAAGCACTTAATGCTTATTTACTTTATTATAACATTTTGTGCTCTGTATTTACAGTATGGAGATGAAAATATATGAAATTTGAAAAGATAGAATTAAATAATAATTTCAATATAAATATTATACAATACGAAAACTTATATGCTAACTCATTTAGAGCATTTGATTCATGGAAATGGTCTGATTGGCTGAATAAACTGCAAATACCTATGAATAATACTGATAAATATAAACGTGGTTTAGTACTTTATGGTGATGTTAAAGATGAAGTGAAAGACGGTGAAACAATTCAAAAATACCGTAAGGATGACAACATTATTAATCGTTCAGTGATTTCACTTGATTACGATTCTATAGCTGATTTCAAGGGATTATATAATGCTATCAATAAGCAATTAGAAAACTATGCATGGGCATTTCATACCACACATTCACATACTACTGATAAGCCACGTATACGCTTAATGGTGCCATTAAAGGAGTCAGTGAGTGCAGAGGATTATCGAAAATACAGTAGTGCTTTAGCAAGTAATATTGGTTATGAAGTAGATGAAGCTAGTTTTGTACCGTCACAGGTGATGGCACTACCAGTTAAACGTAATAAAGATGCAGTTTACATTTTTAAATGTAATGATGCACCTGCAATTACAGATGAGAACTTACACAAGTTATCGAGAAATTTCTCTAAGGAAAGAGATAAACCAATTACCATCAATTACTCAAACCAATATAAAAAACGTGATTCATCTTATTGGCGTGATATCGCATTTGGAGTTGGAGAGGGTGAACGTAACCAAGCTTTAGCTTCGTTAGTAGGATTATTGTTACGTAGGTATATTGAACCTGAATTGGTTTACGGATTAGTTAGCGCATGGTCACAACAATGTAACCCACCAATAAATGAAACGGAAGTCAATCATACGTTTAATTCTATATTCAATAAACACAAGAAAAATACAGAGAAAGGAGCTAAAAAATGACGAGTAGAGATGATGTTTTGCAAAATCTTTCAGAATATCGAGAACAAAAGTATCAAGAAAGTATGAATGGATACGAAACTGATAAAGAAGATGATGTAGTTGCTCGAATGAAGGCTATGTTACAGCCTGTGAAATATAAAGGTGAAATTTATTACAAACACCAAGGTAGTAATTACAAAGCAGATGAAATGTTATTAAAACGTATTATAAGAGAAGACCCTAGAACTAGGAGTATTAAACAAGTAGATGAAGTATATAAAAGATTAATGATTGATTTAGTCGAACAAGAAAGAGGGCAAGCGTTTCCTATTGTATTTACGAATGGTTATCTAGAAGATGGTCAATTTACATTTACTGATGATTTGCCTTTTAGTCCACACTTTATTAATAGACGTTATAATCCTGCTGCAAAACCTGTTAAAGCAGTTGATGAATATTTAGATCACGTCGCTCAAGGTGATGAAGGTTATCGAAAATATATTATTGAAATGTTGGGTTATATATTTAATACAAATTTAGATTTTAAAGAGCGAAAGGGAAAAGTGTTTTTCATTGTTGGTGATGGCGGTTCAGGTAAAGGGACACTACTTAAATTAATTTCTATGTTATTAGGTGCTGAAAACGTATCAAATGTTTCCATACATGAATTTGAAGATGGCAGACGTACAACTATTATGATAGGTAAGCTTGCAAATTTAGGTGATGATATTGAAGACCAACCAATAAATGCACCAGTTATGAAAACAATCAAAAACATGGCAACTGCTGACACGGTGAATATAAGAAAACTATATAAAGAAAGCGAAAGTACCATCATTTCAGCAACTGGTGTTTATACATCTAATCATATCTTACGCTCATTTGAAAAAGGTGAATCGTTCAAACGTCGTGTAGTTTGGTTACCTTTGACTAAAAAATTACAAAATAAATCTTCTAAATTCCATAAGGATTTAAGAAGTGAAGAAGCACTTGATTATCTAACTATGTTAGCGATACAGTCACTTAATAAATTATATGAAACCGAAATTTTTAGTGAATCTAAGACAATTTATGAATTTAATAAAGCATATCATGAGGCTAATAATACAGCAGTCGCTTATCTTCAAGAACTTAATTATTACGACATATTAGGTTTTACGCTCAAAGAGATATACCAAGATTATATGCGTTGGTGCTGGGATAATTCACTGGCTGATATGCCAATACAACAAGTATCACAAGAGATAAAACGAATGTTTGATGTGGATTTAAAAGGGTTTAAGGTAAATGTTAACGGAGAGTACAAAGGAAATTTAGTCAGAAGTAAAGCTATTAGGGATAGAGAAGAACGGAAAACATATCGAATGTTTGTTAAAAATTCAGATTTGGAACTTTGGACATGTGGGACACCTTCCGTATGGGAGGAAAGTAATAGACGTTCTAAACTTGATATTGAACCCAATGTTGAACCAAGTAATGAAGTGAAAGCACCTTTTGTTGAAGATGATGAAAAAGGCATGCCAAATTATAGATGAATCAGTTGGATACAGAGGATACAGCACTTATTAAAAATCTTGTATCCACATAAAATGCATTAGATCAATGCTTGTAAGGGGTGAAAACAGGGTGGATACACCGCATGAAAATTGTTGTATCCTCAATGAACATCATTGTGACAAGGGGTATAGAGAAAGGGATACATTTGTAAGCTTGAAACTTTTAAATAGTTAACCATTTTCTGAAAACTTATAGGGTTATAAAGTTAGGGAATGGTTCGATGTATCCAAATAGGGTTAAACTCTTGCCACTATTGAAACCGGATTGGATACAACAAAAAAATGGGTTTGTATCCAAGTAAAATAATCATCTTTAAGCTTTGTTTTATCAAGCTTTTATTGGATACAAGAAAAATACTACCCGTTGTAACCATTGTAAAATTGCTGTATCCAAATAGTTTAAGTGTAAAAAGAAACTTAAAATAGGAGTGGTTAAAATGTTAACTATACACAGACCAATTTTTAATAAAGGAATCACCTTTGAAAAGAAAATTGCTAAAGAAAAATGGAATAAATTAGTAGAATTATTGGAAGAATCCAAAGTACCAGTTAAACAAAAAAGTGAAACAGGTAATGAAATCTTTCTAGCGATCATTGATGAAAATATTGCTGATATCGAATTGTATTATAACTTTGGTATTGAAGGAGAATTTGTCCATATCCAACTGTGGTATTACAGATTCAAGCTCATAGCATTAAATGAAAAGCATAACGAAAAAAATCATAATTTTAAAAGTATTCATGAAGCAATGGAATATATAAACAGTATATTACGTGATATTGCATTTGATAGGAAACAAATGCCTACAGCATGATTAGTTTGAACGCCTAATAGATATTAACGATTTATTATATCTATATATATAATACAAGGCAACTTTGAATTGGTAATGGCAAGGCTGAAGAACTATCTAACATATATTAAAAGGAAAAAAGGATGATGAATATGATACACAAGAGACCAACACAAACATTCACTTTAAATAAACAAAGACTGAATCATATAGATATTAATCAATTAAAGGCTAACAACAAGCCTATCTGCCACATCTATAAAACTCATGGCAAGTATCACTATTTAGAAATAGACTTCATCACATGTGACTGGTGCTTATCAAGTAAAGGTCAGGCATATCTACAATCTAAGCTGAACATGGAACTATTAACCACATGGTTAAAGGGATACAACCTTAAGCTCAACTATACAAGTGTGGGGCATATGACTATCTACTTACGAGCAGACATAAAGACAATAGAGTTCCTTATAAACGAATTGAATGTGATGAGCCGTAGTAATGCATATTGGTATCAGTATCGAATAGGTAACAGTATGCAGTACATCGAAAGAGAGGTAGGTTATGTATCACCTATTAAACATGTGAAGAACAATGTAAACAAAGTCAAAGCATAAGGGAGAATGACATGTCTAAAGATGAATTGAAAGTATATATTATCAACTATATTAAATACTATAACAATGTAACCTTTATTGATTTAGAAGAACTGTTTGAATCATTGCATATTGAATATCAAGGTGAGCTTACATTCGTACATGTAGACAATAACAATATAGTGTTGTGGCATGGTTGGAGTAATGAAGTGATTAGTATAGTTGGTGATCTATTAACATCAGAACAACTTGAACTAGAACGAACAGATGTAACAACATATGCAAGGCATGGTATGTATTTAGACTTACCTTTAATGTCAAATCCATTTGATTATTCAGACATACGTTGGTTACCCGTTGAATTAAAACTAGGCAATACTTTGGAAGCATTACTACATTAGGAGATGTTGCGTTATGACTTATAGCAAATTGTTGGCACGTTACTTAGTATATTGCGAATCATCTGCAAAGGTATTAAAAGGTATAAACTACAAAAGTTATTTAGATATGAAAAATAAGTAAATGCAGGGTGAACCGCCCCCCATCAAAACAAATCAAGAATATTTCGATACTAGGAGAACGGCGGGTGGTCTCGATTTCGCAAGAATTTGAAGAATTTACGCATACAACCCTATACCCCCACCACCTATATTAAAAGAGGAGTAGATTAATGAAATTAAATGAAGAACAACGTAAAGCGCGTGATAAGTTAGTAGCTAAAGAAGAGAAAAGATTACTAGAGATATATAAAGACTTACCAAATGAAAAGTTAAAGGTAGCACAAGGGCTTATTAAGCAAGCAGCACGTAACAGAGTGATGCTTAACTACATGTGGAAGGACATTCAAGAGAATGGTGAATATGATTTGTTTCAACAATCTCAAAATGTGCCGGCTTATGAAAGAGAAAGACCTATTGCACGTCTATACAATACACGCGATCAATCTTATCAAAGAGTAATCAAACAATTAACAGATTTATTGCCTAAAGAAAACATACAGAATGAAACAAATGAACCGTCAACTGACTATTTATAATCAATGTATTGAAAAGATGTTAGGAAAATTTACAATCTTGCGCTGACAAACTAAATGGTTAACAAGATTAAATTAAATAAAACAAAGGAGATGTTCTAATGAGCAATATAAATATTTTTGAATGGAACAAAGTAAAGAGTAAGATTAGAGAAATTCGACAAGAAATTGATGAAACTAAGCAATTAGATACAATTGATAGAAATAAAAATAGGTATCTGACTAATGTCTTACGTGAATTAAGTGTTCTTGAAAATATGGTAAATGATTTAATGGATCAAACAAAAGATAGTAGTCCAGTAAATAAAATCAAAAGATTATACAACAGATATAAATAAGGAGAGATAATTATGGCTTTAAAAAATACCGAAAAACCTAATGTGAATGAGATTTTTCCAGTGCACATTGATTTGATACAAAACATGCTAGAACAAAATAAGGAGAT
This sequence comes from Staphylococcus edaphicus, assembly GCF_002614725.1. Classification (GTDB taxonomy): domain Bacteria; phylum Bacillota; class Bacilli; order Staphylococcales; family Staphylococcaceae; genus Staphylococcus; species Staphylococcus edaphicus. The sequence continues at coordinate 57,216 of NZ_MRZN01000014.1, forward strand.
AAAAAATCAAGATTCATATCAAGAAAGAATTAATGTTCTTTTTGATCAATTAGAAAATGGCAATCTGACTGTAAATGAATACGATAATATTGTAAATGAAATTGATGATTTAAGACGTGAAAAAGCTACGAACCCTAATATAAATGGTCGAGTTGTTTTAAATTTACCTAATGGTATTAATTCAATTGAAGAGCTGAAAAAACTAACAGAAAAAGAAGATAAAAAGGCTAATGAAGTGATTCAAAAAGTTGAAGATGAAAATCGTAAACTAAAAACACAAATTGAAGAAATACAATCGAAGATTGAATTGAATAACGAGTATATAGGTGAAATTAACAACTATGAGTCAGTTAATGAGCTAGTTAAACCTATTGTAAATGGAGAGAAAACCTATTATGACTCGGAACGTTTTTATAGTGCGTTCATGTGGCATAAAACGATTGGTTTACTGTCTGCAAAAGGAAAGGGTAAATCAGTAATAAAGTATCCTGACTTTAAAGCTAGAGCAAAATAAAGTAATAGATGCTAACTTAAGTGTTAGCATCTGATTTCTATTTGATAGGGAGGATGCCATGATTTTAAAACATGCTGAATCAGTATTATTGTATTTTGATGAACCTAAAGTAAGTGAATATGAAATACTTATAAAATATAATCCGACTATTATCAATAAAAAGATATACTCCCTTCAAGAACAGATAAATGAAAGTTATCATTTAAATGTTAGTCATACAGTGTGTGATGAAGTGAGTGGTGTTATATCGGTGTCATACCCATTAGAAAAATTAGTTATCTGGATTATACAAAAACAAGATGATTTAGATCGTTTTAAAAAGTATAGTGTTATAAGAATGAATTTATTAAAGCAAATTCTTAGAGAATATACAAAACAAGAACAAAAAGAAGTGATGGATTACATGCGTTCTAATGGACGTATAAAGGCTTATGAGACGATTGACAAACTACAAAAGGATTTATACAAATTTAAGTATTCTAACCGTAATAATAGTGCTAAGAAGCATAGTAAAGCAACTGTAGTGTGAGGATTGTGATAAATATATGAATTATGATAAAGCTACATTAAAGAAATTTATACTTAACTATCATAGTGTACAGAAAAATGATGATGTAAATGAATGTAATAATGATTTAAGTGATTTTTTTGAACTTAATAATCAAGTGGAAGCAGACTTTTATGCCGATAATAATATAGAAGACGTGATACTTTATAATGAATTAGAAGAGATGATAGAAAAAGTTGGGACAGATAAAGAGCATTATATATTTTGGTTGTTAAGTGAGGGATATTCATACAAAGAAATTGGGAATGTTTTTTATGTAACTGAGGGTAGAGTGAAACAAATATTTGATGGATTGTTGAACAAGATATCTTAATTTGGTAGCTTTTTATTTTCTATCTATTATTACTAAACATGAGATTAAGTATTTCTTAGCTAGGTTATTTTTACTGCGCAAATGCTAGAATCAATGATAAATAAGAATATATTAAATATGAAGAAATATTTCGATTAATTTTTAAATAGATGTTATTACGTTTTGTTTAGAAATACTTCAAGATATTAAGTATGTTCAATTTTTGTTAACTTTTAATTAATGTTGTAACAAATTAAAAATTTTATGATAAAAATGATGTGAACAACTAATTATTAAAATATTTTGGAGGTATTTAAATGAAATTTAAAAATTTGATTATCGGAACAGTAGCATGTACGACTATTATTGGATTTACAGGGGCTTATGCAGATGCTACAACTTCGCAGTATAATAATACTAGTGTAAGTGAGAAATCGATTAGTAAATCCTTACCTACGCAAAATGATTTGAAAAATTCACATTATACGGTTCAAAAAAATAATGACGGTAGTACTTCTTATAATATTACTGATCAAGAATATGTTGAATTGTTAAGAGAAAATGGCCAAAATGAGGTAGCTAATAAACTTGAACAAGAAATTCAAAAAGAAAATAATGGCATAAATATGTATAAAGCTAAAAATGGTGTGAATTCTGTGAGTGTAACGGGAAAAGGAGCTGTAGTAATAAAAGTTAATAAAACAGTTGCAAAAGCCTTGGCAGCTACTGGTGGTGGGGCAGCCGGAGCTGCGGCTGGTCTTCTAGTTAATGCAATACCTGGTTTAGGTCAAATCGCTACACCTGTAGTATCTGGTGCTGCAGCTGGTTTGATAGGATTTCTAGCACAAAATTCAGTTAAAGGCGGCGCATGGATTAAAGTCGGATTGGTATCTAAGAAAACATTAGCAGTCGGATGGCAATAAGATAATATTTTGAAAGGAGAGAACTATGAGAACATTTTTAATTATTATAACAGCTCTCATTTTATCTTTGGTTATTTCATTTTTAATATTTAAATTTCTAGATAATACTTTCGGAAACATATTAGTCAGTTTAGCAAATGGAATGATTGTTATTGTTTCAATATATTTATGGAAAATATTAGAGAATCGCTAATAACCTATTAAAAAAGATTTATTTTTATTTTGTAAAATTTTAAAATGTAATATTTGTTATCTACAGGGTAGGCACTTATGTGCTTGCCCTATTTTTTGTGTTATAATGTAAATACAAAGAGCCTTAGCGCTCATCAAAATTTCACATCGGAGGTCGCCATGTTCTGCGGATATTGGTTGGCGTGACTGTTGCTGACGGGTAGCGCTCGAAACCTCCATACATAATGATTAATTAGAGGGTTCTAGTATATCTTGAATATATGTGGAACTCTTTCAACCACCCACACATGTCACTGGGTGGTTATTTTACTATAAAACGTATTTATAATATTTACAGAAGTTATCCAAAGAGGGAAAGAAATTCAGCTAAATTATTTACAAATGAAGAAAAATAGTGTATATTCTATCTATCGATCAAGCCATACCACCTATTTATTTAGGAGTATGGCATTTTTTATATTAAAGAGGATATTATGAAACCATTTAAAACATATGAAGAACAAGTTGATATTTTAAAGTCACGTGGGCTTATAGTTGATGAGAATACAATCTATGATTTACAAAATGAAAATTATTACAATGTGATTAATGGGTATAAAGATTTGTTTTTAGAGTTGAAACCTGATTCAAAAGAGCCAATGATACCAGAAAAATTTGTAGAGGGTGCAAGTTTTGAAGAAATCTTTGCATTATATAAACTTGATAGAAGATTGAGAAATACTTTATTAGAGTATTTATTAGTATTTGAAACACATTTAAAATCTAGAATAGCTTATTTTTTTAGTGAAAAATACAAAGAGCCACATTCATATTTATATTTTCAAAATTATACTTCTAATAGTGATAAGACTAAAAGTGTTGTAAAGACAGTTGCTGTTTTAAGTAATATAATGACAAAGAAAAACATCGAACCAGTGGATCACTATATTAAAAATCATAAGGGAGTACCTTTTTGGATTTTAATGAATTATCTAACTGTTGGGAATGTGTCCCATTTATATGAAATATTAGATGAAGAAATTAAGGTGAAAGTCGCAAGTAACTATTCTGAAAAATTTAATAGACAATATGAGATGCAAGTTAATATACAAAGTGTAGATGTGGAATCGGTACTAAAACAAGTTAACTTTTTTAGAAATGTGTGTGCTCATGAAGAAAGGCTTTATGATTTTAAATTGAAAAAACGTGTGAAGTCACTTAATCTAATAAGTAATTATAATGATATTTCAAATATAAATATAGTGAATGATAATCTACAATCAAAGTTGTTTGATATGATTTTATTTTTAATTTTCTTTTTAAATAAAAGAGATTATAGTAAATTGCTTGAAGAGTTGGATCAACATATAGATTATTATTCTAAACAAATGCATACAATTAATAAGAAGCATATATATGAAAAAGTAGGATGCTTAACCGATACATTTAGCGATATTTTAAACTTTAAAGACTTATAATTAATATTATACTATGTTGTTTACTACAACTTGTATTTAATGATGAAAACTAACACTCACCAATTAACTGGTGGGTGTTTTTTATAAATAAAAAGGTATCTACCTAAGTAGACACCCTAGTTACTTTACTTACTCTACTTACTCTTTTTTAATGTACTAGTTTTTTCTTTACTAGTTTTTTTACTTAAATTTTCAGTGCCAAATAATCGTTCTTGTAAAGAAGGTTTACTATTATCTTCAGGCTGAATCGTAATATGTTTCTTATCTTTTTTTTCTACATAATACTCATAATTACCTTTATCTTCTTCTAATACAAAATAAAAACCATCAGGATTGGCACCTTTTTTTAAAGGAAAAACAGTAACTTTATCACCTATAGTGCCAACATCCATACCATTTTTACTAGATCTGAGATATAGCGTTTGTTGTGGATTATCATTATATTTATACTCCCAAACACCTTTTATTTTTTCATCTGGAGTTCTTTGAAAGTAATAACTGCATGCACACGCAACTAAAAAACCAACCATAAAAAATATTATGTATGGAATAATTCTTTTCATAATATGTAGCTCCTTTAGTTATTTTTTTAAAATTAGTATATCATAAAATTTTTAAGTTTTGTTTATACTTACTAATTTTATTTACTTATACGAACAAATGTTCTATTATATTCATGAGGTGATTATATGAAAGTAGTAAATCCAAACGCACCAGATGAATATAAATATGAAATGGATTATCGTAACATTCCACGTGAATATCTTAATCCACGCATACCGAAAGGCAGAGGAAAGGTTAAGTGGGCGCCCTTTGCCACAATCCCCGAACAACATGAGAGACTAAAACAATACACGGAAGACCAGAACAAGATAGATAAGCAACAGTTAAGTGACCACCAATTGAGTGAGATAAATGATAAGCTAGCTTATAAAATGTTTCATGATCCGCAAATTGAAGTGAGCTATTTTGAAGGTGGCTATATAAGGAAGATAAATGGATTTATACACAAGGTAGATACTCATGAACAAAGTTTACATTTATATGAAGAAACTGGATTAATTAAGATAAAATTAAGTGAAATAACTGAAATAACTGAAATAAAATGAAATTTTAAATTAAGCATATTGAATGATTTCTATTATATTTTTAGATATACTTTGTTTAATTAATATTATTTATTTTAAAGGAGTTATAGCTTTGAAAAAATTAACTGCTCTAATTGGTTTATATATAGCGAAAAATTTATTTTCAACACTTTTTAGTATATTAAATGATATAAAAAAAGGGAATAAAAGTAAATTCCATCCTAATGCTTTATATTTAGAGAAAGATGATAAGTTAAATGGTAAAAAAATTCTTTTTTTAGGTTCTTCTATAACTTATGGGGCAGCTTCTCATGGTGTATCATTTGTTGAGTTTTTAAAAGAAGAGTCTAAGGTTGATACTACAAAGGAAGCGATATCAGGTACCACTTTAGCAGGGTTAGAAAAAAATTCATATGTTCAAAGAATTAAGAAAGAGGATTTGAAAAAGAATTATTATGATTTAATAATTTGTCAGTTATCAACCAATGATAGTAGATTTAAAAAAGCATTAGGTGAGATTAGTTTAGATTATGAGTTAGAAAATTTTAATACAGAAACGACAATTGGTGCAATGGAATATATTATTAGCTATGCCAAAAATACATGGAATACTCCTGTTTTATTTTATACTTGTATAAGAAAATCAGACCCTTATTACGAACATTTAATAAATGTATTGTATAAATTAAAAGATAAGTGGGATATTGAGATATTAGATGTTTGGAATAATATGGAAGCTAATGATCTAAAAAAATACGATAAAACACTATTTGCTGATGATGCTCATCCTACTTTAAAAGGATATCGATACGTATATTTCCCACTTTTTAAAGAAAAAATAAAGTGTATTTTTAGTTAATTGAATGATTTTTATTTTAATTTATATGAATACGCCAAAGCCCACCTAAATGAATAGGTGGGTTTTTTTTAAGTGTTTTTATGTTAGAATATTCTGTGAATTAAATAAAGATAAATTTAATAAAAATAGTAGGTGATTGAAATGAATGGTGCTATACATCATATAGAAATATATGTAGAAGATATAAATAAAACTAGAAAGTTTTATGAATGGTTATTACCTAAATTAGGTTATAAGCTTTACCAAGATTGGAAAAATGGATTTAGTTTCAAATTAGATAAAACTTATATTGTTCTTGTAGAAGTCGATGAAGGGTATAAAAAATATGGTTACCATAGAAAAAGAATTGGATTAAATCACATAGCTTTCAGTGTTTCAAATAGAAATACAGTAGATTACATAAGTAATATTTTATTAGATAACGGCATAAATATTTTGTACGAAGATAAACACCCCTATGCTGGTGGTGAAAATCATTATGCTGTTTACTTTGAAGATCCAAATAGAATAAAGCTAGAAATTGTAAGCCGGGAGTAACTATTTTATGATTCAATCTATAAATCATGTTACTTATTCAGTATCGAATATTAAAGAATCCATAACTTTCTATAAAGACATTTTAAAAGTTAAGATTTTAATAGTGAGTGATAAAATAATTAAAATTAATATTATTTAGTGGAGGGTTTTTGATCGAAGATTTAAAAAAATATCCAGAGTTACTTAAAGCAACAACCAATTCAATAGCAAGTATATTAGTACTATCTTTTATTGCAACGATAGTTCAAATGTTTTCAAAAGAACCTCCGGAATTGTGGGTTAGTTCAATTAATATAGCAGGTACAATCTCAATTATATTTTACATGGGAATGTTTAATTCTAACTTTACATTCTTTAGATGGTTGATTATTTCAAAGAATAAGAAATATAAATTAATGAATATGCTTTTAGGAATTATGTTCTTTGTGTTCCCAATATTATTAAATATTATTCTTAATGCTATTGGAAAATGGAATTTCGGAAATAATAAAGTTATACCTATAATTGAATTTATCGATTATTTATTCAAATCATTCATAATGATTTTTGTTAGTATTACCTTTTATTCATTTGGATTTATGATTTTTATATTAATATTAATGGCAATCTTTACTAGAAAATCAATAAAAAATGATTAAAATTAATGTGAGCGTATTAGAATGATATGCTTAAGTTAAACAATCAATATATTTCTCTGATCCAGATGGCCACAAATTAGAATTACATACAGGCACATTACAAGATAGGTTAGATTATTATAAAAAAGAAAAGCCACATATGAAATTTTATGAACAGGATGATGAAGATGAAGGAGACAATGATAGTAGATGAAAGTATAAAGTTAAGAGATGCGTTTGATGAGGATGCAAAAGAATATCTTAAAATTCCATTCAATAAAGTATTATTGGAAATGTATGGTTCTAATATGAATCCAGACACAGAAAAATCATTAGAAAAAGCACGATTATTAGTATATGGGATAAAAGCAGCCCCTTATGAATGGGCTATTGAATATGAAGGAAAGTTTATTGGACAAGTTAGATTAACCATAGACAATGAAAATAATAAAGCGAAATTTGCGATAGGTATATTTAACCCTCAATATTGGAATAAAGGGATTGGAACAAAGGTTTCAAATGCAATATTGAACTTTGGTTTTTCTGAATTAAACCTTCACAGAATTTATTTGAAGGTACTTGCTTATAATAAAAGAGCTATTAAATCGTATGAAAATGTAGGGTTCAAAATTGAAGGTGAAGAGAGAGAAGGAGCTTGTATTAATGGGAAGTATGAAACTGATATTCACATGAGTATTTTAAAAAGCGAATATCAGCAATCAAATGTATAGTTATACGTTTATTCATTTCTCGATGCAGCAGAGAATGAATGTCAGAAATATAATTGAGGTTGTTTGATAGTTATGAGCAATTCTTGAGAGATATGTATTGCGTCAACGTAAATTATATGGCTTAATAATAAGTTTTACTTACTTAATTTTCAGAAGCCAATATGTAAAAGTACATTCTAAAAAAAGGTGATAGAAGTGGACGAATTTGTTTGTAATTAATGTGAGGTGAAGAATGTGGCGTACATTAATAATATATGCGAATAGTAATAACAATAAGTAATTTATTTTTAGCTCACGTTAATAAGTGGACTTTTTTTGCAGATAAACGTTCTGTGTTGCATCGAGAAATGGAAAGTAAGGTATTCACGTCCATAAAAAAAACACACCTATCCATTTAGGTGTGTTCCGAGAATCAATGACAATAAAGCTATTGGAATAAAGAGGTTTTAATTAATAAGTTCTTACTTTTGGCACTTTATAATTTTTTATAAATTCTTCGATTTCTTCAAAAGATTTTGAGAATAATATTTTGTCTCTATCTTCTTGAGTTAAAAATTGATTTGAAACCATTTGGTCATAAAATTGTTCAATAAGTGAATAATAGTTGTTTGTATTGAAGAAAATACAAGGATTGTCGTTTTGACCAACTCTTGTCCAAGAAACAACTTCAGTTATTTCTTCTAGTGTTCCAGTACCTCCTGGTAAAGCTATACACACATCGCCTTTTTCTAAAATGATTTCTTTCCTCTCAGACATGGTTTCTACGATTATTAATTCGTCTAATTTATCATGTGCTAATTCTCTTTGTTGTAGAAAAGTAGGCATTACACCGATTGTTTTTCCGTTATTATGTATTACAGTATTTGCTAGTGTACCCATTAACCCAGCATTGCCACCGCCAAAAACTAAAGTATGATTGTTTTCAGCTATCCATTCTCCTAATTGAATAGCACTGTTTTCGTAATCTTTTTTATTTCCTTTGCTGGCTCCACAATAGACAATAATATTCATTTTTATTGCTCCTTTTTTCATTTTTTATTTTACTCAAGATGGAATGTTTTTGAGGCGATATTTGAAAAGAGTTTCTTCTAGTCTTGGTAATAATTATATGAAAAACTGTTTTGAAAAACAACCCGACCTAATTAATAAGTATCTCACGCATACGGGAATGAATACGTTCAGAGTGCACAAATTTATGTTGTTTTTGCAATTTTAACATTTTACACTCAACTAGTAAGGCAATGTAAACATTGATATAACAATACTTATAGCGATTTTAAAATTTATAGATAATCGCTATTATCAATTCCCGCCGTCTCCACTATAGAGTCTGCAACCATTGTGGTTGTGGGCTTTTTATTTTTGTTAAACCAATTTTTGCTCTAATACATAAAAAACTCACTTAATTTAAGATGATTATTATAGTAAGGTGTTTCGATTCACCATATTCCTTTGAATCATCTGAAAAGTTATTTTAAAAGGGATAGTATACGTTACTTGTTAGATATATATAACAGTAAACTGCTAATTTATTATATCTATATATACCTAAAGTAAGTGAATATGAATTTCTTATAAAATACACTACGACTATTATCAATAAAGGATATGCTTGATACAAGAACAAATAAATGAAGGTTATCATTTAAATGTGTCACATATAGTGTGTGATAAAGTTAGTGGTGTTATATCAGTATCATACCCATAGAAAAATTAGTTATCTGGATTATACAAAAGCAAGAAGATTTAGATCGTTTTAAAAAGAATAGTGTTAAAAGAATGAATTTATTAAAGCAAATTGTTAGTGAATATACAAAACAAGAACAAAAGGAAGTAATGGATTATATACCTTCTAATGGTCGTATAAAAGCATTTGAGACGATTGATAAGTTGCAAAGAGATTTATATAAAATAAAACATTGTAACCAAATCAATAGTGCTAGAGTTCATAGAAGTACAACTGTAGTGTAAGGACTGTGATAACTATATGAAATATGATAAAGCTACATTAAAGCAATTTATATTTAACTATCATAGTGTACAGAAAAGCAATGATATAACCGAATCTAATGATGACATTGATGATTTCTTTGAACTTAATAATCAAGTGGTAACAGACTTTCGTGAAAATAATAATATAGAAGATGTAATACTTTATAATGAACTAGAAGAAATTGTAGAAGAAGTTGGTACAGATAAAGAGCATTATATATTTTGGTTGTTAAGTGAGGGATATTCATACAAAGAAATCGGGAATGTATTTTCAGTGAATGCAGGTAGAATTGGTCAGATATTTGATAATTTATTAAAAAAGCTATCTTAATTGGTATCTTTTATTAATTTAATAATATTAATCAATACATATAAATATAGATGTCAGAAGTTATCAAAACATTGCTGGGCAATCGATATTTGAGATTGACAGAAGATTGAAACATGTGAAAGAGAATGACTTAGCGCATGGAGAATTTGGTAAATGGCTTGAAAACATTGGACTTGATAGAAGTTTTGCTACTAGGACAATGAAAATTGTAAATGAATTAAATTCAAATTATGCCACGGGGCACAATTAAGGTTTCAAAGCCTTATATGAAATAGCAACACTACCTGAACCGGAATGCACTAAAGAACACATAACATCAAAAGGTGAAACTAAAACACCTGATGAGATGACAGTTAAAGAATTGCGCGAATTAAAAAAACAAATCAAGCAAGAACAAGAAGAAAAATCTCAACTAGAATCACAACTCGAACAAGCACAACGTTCTGAATCAATTGCACTCAAACAACTAGAATATGTATAGAAGTAACCAAAAAAAGTACTCTAATACGACTAAAATTATAGACGATGTTCCGTTGGAAGATTAATGATGAAAGTAAAAAGCACTAACTATTCATTCGGTTGAGTAGTTAGTGCTTTTCTGATGTTAAAATCCCCAAATTAGAGGTGGGTCTGCTTCGTAGTCTTTTTTATTTAAATTCTCTTTCTTAATGATTTCATTTGGCTTTAGTTTATTTTTAGGATTGGTATGATTAAATAACTCTCCTAAAGTTTTAGAATTATAGCTCAAGTTACCATTAAATTGATGTCGGTCAACTTCTGAAATCTGAGCGCTAAAATAGTATCGTTTATCATTATTAATGTGACCATGTATAAAATAACCACCCATTGGATTTTTAGCTATCTTAGTTATTTCTAAAGATTTATAATTTTTTAGATTATGTGTGAAATATAAATTTATTCTAGCCTTTTGAGTGTCAATATATGTATCTTTTTGATGCTTGTTCAAAACATAGCCTCCTATTAAAATGAATGATATAATTATTAATATTATATAAAATAGTGGTTTTCTTTTTATCATATTTAGTACCTCACTTTGCCATAATATTTAAGGAGCGCGAAACATGAGAAAAACAGATGAAATTTCAAGAGCAATATCAGAGAAAGCATATGATAATTTCCGAAAGGGCGATAATGTTGATATTAACAATGCCCAATATCAAGTTATTGAGAAACGTGATGATACTCAAAATGGTCTTCGTGCTTATGCATTTGCACCGATTGTTAATGGAAAGCCAGACACGAATAATATTGTTATGGGTTATGCAGGTACAGAATTTACTAGTATGAAAGATTGGAAAACCAATGTAAATCTTCCTTTTCATAATAACACAACTAATTTAAAAATTGATAATAATTATAAAAATTTAAAATATACCACAATTAATGAAAAATATAATGAGTTGAGTTATATTTAGTTATAGAAATGTAAAAACACAATTGGGTTGGTAGTCCCAATGCAAATACGATTATTTGTCAGTAACCTTCCTCTTAACTAAGAGGAGGGATCGTGGGGGTTAATGATGAAAACAAAAAGCACTAACTATTCATTCGGTTGAGTAGTTAGTGCTTTTCTGATATTAGAATCCCCAAATTAGAGGTGGGTCAGCTTCGTAGTCTTTTTTATTTAATTTTTCTTTTTTTATAATTTCATTTAATTTTATTCTATCTTTTGGGTTATCATGTTTAAATAGTTTCCCAAAAACTTTTGGATTATATCCAATATCACCGGTAAATTGATGATTATCTGCACTAGAAACAAATGCTTCAAAATCATATCTTTTATCATTATTTATATAACCATCAACAAAAAAACCACCCATAGGGTTTTGTTCGAATTTTGTAATTTTCAAAGTGTAATAATCTTTAAGATTATATTTGAAATATAAATCAATTCTGTCTTTTTGAGTTTCAAAATAAGTATCTTTCTTATTCTTGTGGGAAAGATATAGTCCAACTAAGAGCAATATTACTATGATAAAAATAAAGATGAATATTTTATTTTTATTTCGCATGAGATCTCCTTTGAAAATGAAAAGTTGACAATTATTAATGCACTTTAGAATCCAAATATAAAAGGAGGATCAGCTTTATAGTCATTTTCATTCAAGTTTTTTTCTTTGATGATTTGGCTAGGGAATTTATTAGGTTTGCTTTGTGATTTGAACATATTCGAAAGTTTTTCGGATGTACTAATTTGGTTGTCAAATTGATAATTACTAGAGTCATTTATAGTAGTTGTAAAATATAATTTTTTATCATCATTAATATATCCTTTAATTAAATAACTCCCTAAAGGATTTTTTTCAGTTTTTGTTATTTCTATCTTGTGGTAACTACTAACATTTTCTGCGAAATACATTTCGATACGCTTTTTTTGTATATCTATATAGTGTTCACGTTTTTTTTCATGTAGCACATAGAAACCTCCAATAATAAGTGAGACTATTGCTATAGATATAGCAAACAATATAATTTTTTTATTAAACATAATAACCTCCAAAAAACTAAGTAATAAAAGGTGAAAAACAATGAATGTTACAGATGAAATAAACCGAAAACTATCGGAAGAGAGCTATAATAATCATGCGATAAATGACACAATACAAACTCCATCTGGCAATTTTAAAGTTCTTGAAAAACGTGATGACACTAAAAATGGTTTAAGATCTTATGCATTTGCGCCAGTTGTGAATGGAAAACCAGACACGAATAATATTGTTATGGGTTATGCAGGTACAGAATTTACTAGTATGAAAGATTGGAAATCCAATGTAAATCTTCCTTTTATAATAACACAATTAATTTAAAAATTGATAATAATTATAAAAAATAAAGCATACCACAATTAATGAAAAGTATAATAAGTTGAGTTATATTTAGTTGTAGAAATGTAAAAACACAATTGGGGTGGTAGTCCCAATGCAAATACGATTATTTGTCAGTAACCTTCCTCCTCAGGTCGTCCATCATTTCTGATTAACTAAGAGGAGGGATGGTGGGGATTAATGATGAAAACAAAAAGCACTAACTATTCATTCGGTTGAGTAGTTAGTGCTTTTCTGATATTAAAAGCCCCAGATTAGAGGGGGATCTGCTTCGTAGTCTTTTTTATTTAAGTTTTCTTTTTTTATAATATCATTTGGTGTTAATTTATCTTTAGCATTTTTTTCTTTGAAAAGTTTACCTACGCCATCTGTATCATATCCTACATCTCCAGTAAACTGATGATTATCTGCACTTGATATATAGGCCTCAAACTCTAAAGTTTTATCATTATTTATATAACCATCAACAAAAAAACCACCCATAGGGTTTTGTTCGAATTTTGTAATTTTCAAAGTGTGATAATCTTTAAGATTATATTTGAAATATAAATCAATTCTGTCTTTTTGAGTTTCAAAATAAGTATCTTTCTTATTCTTGTGGGAAAGATATAGTCCAACTAAGAGCAATATTACTATGATAGAAATAAGGACGAATATTTTATTTTTATTTCGCATGAGATCTCCTTTGAAAATGAAAAGTTGACAATTATTAATGCACTTTAGAATCCAAATATAAAAGGTGGATCAGCTTCAAAGTCATCTTTGTTTAATTTTTTCTCTTTGATAATTTGACTAGGGAACTTATTAGATGCATTTTTTGTATTGAAAGCATGACTTAATGCTTTTGAATAATTAATTTCATCATCAAATTGAAAACCATTTTCTCCATTCATAGTAGCAATAAAATCTAACTCTTTATTATTGTTTATATACCCTCTTATTGTGTAACCGCCCATAGGTGTCTTCCCGGTTTCTGTTATCTTGATATTTTGATAATTATTTATATTTTCTTTGAAAAATAATTCGATACGCTTTTTTTGAATATCTACGTAATGTTGACGTTTACTTTCATTTAACATGTAGCCACCCCCTATTATTATTGATATTATAATGATAATAGATGTAGTGGTCAATATTATTTTATTTTTATTCATAATGGCCTCCTAAATTATTTAAAAAAGGGTGATGAGTTAAGTGCAGATTACAGATGCAACTAAGCGAAAACTATCTCAAGAGAGTTATTATAATATTGAAAAAGGACGAAATATTTCCACACCATCTGGTACATTTGAAATACTAGAAAAACGAGATGACACAAAAAATGGTCTTCGTGCTTACGCATTTGCACCGATTGTTAATGGAAAACCAGACACGAATAATATTGTTATGGGTTATGCAGGTACAGAATTTACTAGTATGAAAGATTGGAAAACCAATGTAAATCTTCCTTTTCATAATAACACAACTAATTTAAAAATTGATAATCATTATAAAAATTTAAAACATACCACAATTAATGAAAAATATAATAAGCCGACTGATGATAATGATATACTCAATTCGATGGATAACTTAGGTGAAATGGTAACCAAAAGAATGACGCATTCTTTTGGACCAAATGATATTGCGACGAAAGGTACGCCGAGTCAAATAGATGAAAGTGCCACGTTCACAAAAGCTGTTAAAGATAAATATCCAAATAGTAAGTTGTATGGCGGAGGTCACAGTTTAGGTGGGTATTTAGCACAATATAATGCTGTTAAGTTTGATTTTGAAAATACAACTACATTTGCTGCACCCAATTCATATGGAGCTTTTTCTGGAAATGTTAAAAAAGGCATAAGTGAAGGACGGTATAATGGAAGAATTAAAAATGTGGGACATGATGACGACATTGTTAATAGTTTGGATTTCTTGAACCCCAAAATCGGTTCTAATATAATCCAAGCGCCTAAATATGATGGTTTTTTAACAGCGTTACCCTTTGTAGGGCAACATTTTATTGGGACTTATGATGACTTTGATAAAAATGGTAATGCAAAAAAGATGTCAAAAATTGAATTAGCTTCATATAAAAAAACAAAGAAAATACTTAATCAGTTCAAATTATTTTCCAATGATAAGGATCCAGCAGGACTTGATGATACAATAAGTGCTTTTATCAAAAAACTTAATAAAAAAGCTAAAGCTGATAAAGCATCAAAAACCAAAAAAGGCTCTAAATCTACAAGTAAATCATCGAAAAGTGTTAAAGGGGATTCAGATGCTTCTGCCAAAAAAGGAAATGGTGGCTCTGGTGGTTCGGGTAAGAAGATAAAGATTCAACCCGAAGCTGTACGTGCTATTGTAAGTGATTTACGTGATCGAATACATAAATATGATGATGTATTAAGAACCATTGAGGAATATGAAAGGGAGACAAAGAAAAGCTCTCAACGTATCCTAGACAAATATGAATCTGAATTATTAAGCGGGTCGCATAAATTTATTAGTCCGAGTGATTTAACCGAGTATATGGAAAGCCTAGCTCAAGGTGGTTCTATAGGAAACTTGGAATTTTATGATAATCATTCAATGGAACAAGTCGTTCAAGACATACACCAAAATAAAAAGACCTTAT
>NZ_MRZN01000015.1 GCF_002614725.1 Staphylococcus edaphicus
GCAGTGATTTATGCCGACTCCTGCGGGAATAGCACTAGCCGAAGACTACAGGCTAAGGCAGTGCCCGCGGAAAGCGTGCATAAAAAAACTGCCAACAAAGTCGTAGACTTTGTCGACAGTCTGAAGCAGTTAGATGTTAAATTCATCTAACTGCTTTTTACTTATAACGATAAAGTGTCACTTTTATCATAAATAGGTTCTATAATAATGCTAGTTCGCATATACTTGTTTAGAAGAAGTAAAACGACAAACAACAAGCCTAAGCGATTCGTAAATATAATAACCATTTTACGATATAGCGCTTAGACTTGTTATATAATTTAAATTTGTAATTTATGTCTTAAAATCAATGTTGATAGTACAACACAAAAAGCACCACCAATGATACCAGCTATAATATCTGTCGGATAATGTACGCCAAGATAAACTCTTGAGGAAGATATCATAATAATAAATAAAGCTGAAAGTCCTATCATGAAAGCTTTAGATTTACCATTCATGACTCGATTGGCTATATATATGGTGCTGCCAAAGAACGCTGTAGCACCCATTGCATGGCCACTAGGAAAGCTGAACCCTGAGATATCAATAAGTCTAAGTAATGTTGGACGCTCTCTGTCAAAGATATTTTTCAATAATGGATTTAGCGTACTTGATAAACTCATTGCAATTGCGAAGAATAAAGCTTCAATATTTAATCGTTTTAACATTAAGTAAGCAATGAGTAAGAGTGATAAACAAACCATAGCCCAAACTTCTCCAATTTTAGTCACTCCAAGAAAAATAGTAGTAGTGATAAAACTTTCCGAAGAATAAATAAATTCATATACTTCATTATCAATCCATTTACCTAACCTTGATTCATGGAAGAATGCAATGATGCCAAATATTAATGTAAAAATGATGAGTAATGATATTCTTTTCCAACGACTCATTGCATGCACCTCCCGTTAGTCTAATGCATCTTCAACAATTTTTTTGAATAAATCTTGACGTGTGTAGCTTTCTTTATATGTTTCCATTTGTTTAATAATATCATCACGATTTGTTTCAATTTCATTTAATTGCATTTTTAATTCATGCTCTGTCAATGTATCTTCAGGAATTGCTTTCCCAAATCCTTTAGCTTCAAAATGTTTAGCATTGTCAATTTGGTCACCACGTGATTGATCTAATCCTAATGGTATTAATAACATTGGTATACGTAAGGCTAGAAATTCATAAATCGCATTTGAACCAGCTCTACTTATTACAGTATCAGTAATGGCAAGCAAATCAGTTAAATCGTCTTTGACAAATTCAAATTGTATATAACCTTTTCTATCAATATACGATGCATCTAGTAAATCTTTACCAGTTAAATGAATGACTTGATATGTTTCTAGAAGGGTATCAAGGTTTTGTCTTATGATATCATTTAATTTTTTACTACCTAAACTACCGCCCATGACTAATAATACTTTTTTATCATTACTAAATTCTGTAAGTTGATAACCTCTATGTTTATCTCCAGTTTTCAAATCTTCTCTTACTGTAGCACCTACAAAATTTGCTTTTTCTTTAGGTAAATATTGTAAGGTATCTTCAAATGTTGTATATATTTTTTTAGCAAACTTTAATGAAATTTTATTTGCTAAGCCTGGGGTTAAATCTGATTCATGTATAATGGTTGGTATTTTCAAGGATTTAGCTGCAATCACTACTGGAACTGAAACGAAACCTCCTTTTGAGAATAACAAATCAGGTTTTTCTTTTTTAAGAACGCGTCTAGCGTCTAGCACACCTTTTAACACCTTAAAAATATCCTTAATATTCTCCCATGAGATATATCTTCTTAATTTACCACTAGATATTGCGTGATATTTTATTGATGGTATTTGCGATTCAATCATTTCACGTTCAATCCCATTTTTTGAGCCGATATAAAAGGCATCATAGCCTTCTTCTATAGCAGTTGGAATTAAGCTTAGATTTACGGAAACATGCCCAACTGTACCTCCACCGGTAAATGCGATTTTCGTCATAGTATAACCTCTATTCTTCTAAATTTTTATAATAGGCATAAAATGGTTCACCTTTATTAAATGGATGATAGTCAATTTTTGCTTCGCCCACTTTGTTAAAGCCAAATTTAGTAAACAGTCCTTGTGCTCGCTTATTTAAAGCGAACGTATCCGTCAACAATACATGAATATTATGCTCGAGTGCTAAATTTACCGCGAAGTCAAATAGTTGTGTTGCAGCCCCTTTATATTCAGATGAACCAGCAAGTCTATGAATTACATAGGCGCCTTTTCTGTCGACTGGCCACTCTATTTCATCATACCATTCTGATTGCTGTTGGTCGACAACTATAAAAGCATAAATGATAGAATTTTCTTCTAGAACAAAAAGTGTGCCTGTTTCAATATCCTGTTCAAAATGTTCTTCTAAAGGATAGTGTTCGTCCCATTGATCATTATTGTCTTGTTGCATAATTGTTTTTGCTTCTTCAACAATATCTAAGATGCTAGATAAATCATTTTGATTTGCTTTTCTAATCATAAACCTATTACTCCTCTTAAATTAATTTAGTATTTTTAAAAGTTTATTTAAGACCGTGTCTTCTTTGTTTGCTTTAACCACAAGTTGTTGTGTAAATTGTTCATTTGTTTTCTTATTAAATTGTCCATTTACTGTCAAATTATTGTTCTTTTGAAAGGATTCAAGTGCCTTTTCTAGTTCAGTATCAAATTCAGTAGATTCATTATTTACATGATATCCTAAAGCATTTAAACCTACCTTCATTGTTTTAACATTTTTACCTTTATCACCCAACTGATATGTTTTATTACTTGGAATCACATTTAAAGACTGATATGTGGGTTCTTCTATCTTCTTATCAGGCGTAATACCTTTACCGTGAATATAATGAGATTTTGGCGTTAACCATTTCATGTTTGTAAATTTCAATAATGAACCATCCTTAAATTCATGTGTTGTTTGTACGATGCCTTTGCCAAATGTTTTTGAACCATAAATTTGTGCTTTATTGTAATCCTTCATGGCACCTGTAAATACCTCTGAAGCACTTGCAGAACCTTTATTTACTAAAATAGAGACCTTCATATCTTGAGCTTCTTTGGAAGCATCATTTGAAGCTTTAATGTCTTCTTTATGATCACCTTTCTGTAATTGTACAATCGTTTTATTTTTATCTATAAATATATTTGCCATCTTAACTGCTTCATCTAATAAACCACCAGGATTGTTACGCAAATCTAATACAATTTTACGAACGCCATCTTTATGTGCTTTGATAATAGCAGATTTTAATTCACCTGAGGTACTGTTTTGGAATTTATTAATTGTAAAGATGCCAACATTATTCTGCTTTTTATATTCCACACTTTTCACATGTATTTTATCTCGTTTAATAGTGATATCATGCGGTTGACCTCCACGTTCAATAGTTAAAGTTACTTTTGTACCTTGCTTACCTCTAACTTTTTTAACAATTGCTTCTAAAGGTTGTCCTTTAATTGATTTGCCGTTTACTTTGGTTACGACATCTTTAGGCTGAAGGCCAGCTTTTTCTGCTGGAGATTGCTTCATGGGACTCGTGATTTCAATTTTGTTTCCCTTTTTTTGCATTTCAGCCCCAATACCTACAAAATCGCCCGAAACATCTTCATTAAATGATTTTGTTTCCTTTTTTGTCATATAGTCTGAGTAAGGGTCGTCCAATTCTTTTACCATACCATCGATGGCTGCTGTACCCAGCTTTTCTGAGCTTGTTTTTTTATAATATTCATCATCTAAGGTTTTATATACTTGTTCTACTTTTTTCATTTCAGCGCGTTGATCACTATTTAGACCACTGGTCCAATGATTGATTCCAATCGTTGCGAATACTGCAATAACAGCCGTCACAACAATCGTTGCTATCAACATTAATATAAAGTGACTGCGCTTAAAATGGATTCGTTTATTTGATGATTGAGTCGATTGGTTTTCATTGCCTTCTTGAGTCGATTCATTTATGTCTTTACGGTCTGACATTTAATCACTTCCAATACTTATGTAAAAAATTAATGTTGCCTTAAATCCTGAGAAATAAAATTAGCTGGGATTGAACCATTTAGATTAATCCCAGCAACAAATGATACTGTATTATTTTAATATATTTTAATCTGTATACTCAAATGTTATAGTACTTAAAATTTTAGCCATTCTGTATATTCTTCATATAAATCATCAAAAACTGATAACGAAATGGTGTAATCTCCTTGAGTTTCTATATAATCTGACAATATATGAAAATCTTTTTCATGTTTTGGAAAGGATAAATCGTCAAAAATTTCTTCTGCTAATTCACCTTTTTCATCTTTACGACCTCGTGCCGTAAGTGCAAAACGATAAAATGAATGGTCTTTCATTAGTTCATTGTCACATCAATAATTTTAGTTTCTCCCTTAGTAACCGTTGTTACGTCAGCAAGTGAAATTGATGATGTGTTGTCAGAGTTTGTAATGATGATAGGTGAAACAACAGATTTTGCATTTTCTTTGATATAGTCTAAGTCAAATTTTAGCAACGGATCTCCTACATTAACTGCGTCGCCACTTTCAACTAAGATTTCAAACCCTTGTCCATCTAATTGAACTGTATCTAATCCAATATGAACGAGTAGTTCTAAGCCGTTTTCAGCCTTTAACCCAATGGCATGTTTAGTTGGGAAGACATTGTCAACTTTACCTTCGATTGGCGAAACAACTTCACCTTCTGTTGGGTTGATACCAAAACCTTCACCCATCATTTTTTGAGCAAATACTGGGTCAGGAATATCTTCAATTTTTACATATTCTCCTGTAATAGGTGCATAAATCGCACTTTCTTTATTTACTTCTTTGCCTTTGCCGAATAATTTTTTAAACATAATATGTTCGCTCCTTATTTTTCAAAATGTGGTATTAAATCGCCATAACCTAATTCTTCTAATTTTTCGTATGGTATAAATTGTACAGCGGCAGAGTTTATACAGTATCTCAAGCCTCCACTTTCTTTGGGACCATCATTGAATACATGTCCTAAATGACTATTTGCATCTTCGGAACGTACTTCAGTTCTCACCATACCAAAGGTCTTGTCCACAAGTTCGACAATTTCCTCATCATCCAATGCTTTAGAAAAACTTGGCCATCCACAATCCGATTCGAATTTTTCTTCTGAGGTGAATAATGGTTTTCCTGAAATTTTATCTACATAAACACCTTTTTCAAAATGATTCCAGTATTCATTTTGAAATGGTGGTTCTGTACCACTTTCTTGCGTAACTAGATATTCCATTTCATTTAAATCATTTTTATTTTTTTTAATCATTTTGTTTCCCCCAATGTTTTTCTATAAAACTTTTACGCCCTGATCCGCGTTGATATTGTTCATAATGCAATGGATTCTTTTTATAGTAATCCTGATGATACGTTTCAGCTGGATAAAAGTTTTTATATGGTTTAATGGGTGTAATGACAGGGTTTTTAAAGATACCTTGTTCATTTAATTGCTGAATCTTAGCTTCTGCTGCCTTTTTCTGATTTGCATCATGGTAAAAAATAGCAGGCATGTAATGTTCACCACGATCAAAAAATTGACCGTCATTATCGGTTGGATCAAATGTTTTGAAATAAACATCTAAAATATTTTCGAAGGTAGTAATTTCTGGATTATAAGTAATTTGAACTGCTTCGACATGACCTGTTTGATTTGTACTTACACTTTCATAAGTTGGATTATCTGTATGTCCACCACTATAACCAGAAACAATATTTTCGATCCCAGGATAGGAAGTAAATGGTTTAACTAAACACCAAAAACAACCTCCTGCTAATGTCGCATAAGCCATAGTATACCTCCTAAATCTATTTTGTCATAAAGTTACCACTATTTTAAGAGATTTGCTATGAAATTGATTATATAATAAATAAGACAAAAAGCATTTGAAGTATCTTCATAGCACACTTAGTAGGCATTGTTTATGATCGTAATACAATTAAGCCAATGGCACCTTGGCCTGTATGTGTTGTAATAACAGGTGTTGTGACATTTGTATCAAATTGCGAAATATTGAATTCTTCTGAAAAATGTTTCTTAACTTTATCCACAAATTCAATGATATTAGCATGTGCAATACCGACAGCTTTAATTTTTTTATCTCCAATAAAGGCACTTACTTCTTTTTTTAGAAATTGAACACTTGCATTTTGCGTTCGAGAATTGTGTATTAGTTCAATTTTTCCATCTTCTAGCGTTCCAATTGGTTTAATTTTCATCATGTTGCCAATGAGTCCCTTAGTCTTGCTAATACGACCGCCTTTAATTAACTGGTTTAACTGTCCAATAACAACATAAAGTTTAATATTTTTCTGTAATTCTGAAATTTTTGCAACGATTTCATTTGTGTGTAGTCCTTCGTTATTCCAATCAACAATGTGTTGTACTTGGTAACCTAAACCAAATGAAATAGATTTTGAATCAATAACGGTAACATTGCTATCAGTCATTTCACTGGCTTGTAATGCGGTTTGATAGGTACCACTTAAACCAGAAGTCATATGGATGCTTATGATTTCAGAACCATCCGCACCTAATTCATCATATAATTCAATAAATTTGCCAATTGCAGGTTGACTCGTTTTCGTATCCGCATTTTCCTCTAATCTTTGAATATAAGCTTCTGATGATATATCTACTTGATCAATATAGGATTCACCATCGATTGTTAAATTAAGTGATATCACATGGACATCATTTTCACTTAAATAATGATGTGATAAATCAGATGTTGAATCAGTCACGATTTTCTTTTTCATCATAAATTGCCTCCTATGAAGTTTCCTTACGAACTAAATGTAAAAAAGTATGAGGAATTGTATTTTTCTCATCCAATTCACCTTTGTTTGAAGTTGATACTTCCCATTCTTTAAATGTATAAGGCGGGAAGAACGTATCTCCATTATATTTATCTTCTATTACAGTAATATACATATCATCAACTTTGTCTATCATTTCTTCAAATAAGGATTGACCACCAAATATAAAAACATGGCCAGGTAAGTCATAAATTTCTTCGAAAGAGTGTATAACATCCACACCCTCTGGATGAAACGACTTATTTTTGGTTAACACAACATTTCTTCTATTAGGAAGAGGTTTCCCGATAGATTCAAAAGTTGCACGACCCATTACGAGCGTGTGTCCTGTAGTCAGCTTCTTAACGTGCTTTAAGTCACTTGGTAAATGCCAAGGCAACTGATTATTGACACCGATAACGCGTTGTTGATCATGGGCTACAAGTATTGAAAGTGTCATAATATTCCTCCTAATATTGATTTGAAAGCTGTATACAATGAAACACCATAATAATTATATAGTAAAATGATTATGAATTTAAGTTATTTTCACATTAAACAGCAATAGGTGCTTTAATGGCTGGATGTGATGTATAATTTTTAATTTCTAAATCTTCATAATTAAGATCAAAAATTGATACATCTGTATTTATGTTGAGTATAGGTGGTTCATAACTTTCTCGAGCTAATTGTGTCTCGATAGCATCAATATGATTTGAATAAATATGGGCGTCGCCAAATGTATGCACAAATTCTCCCACTTCTAGGCCACATTCTTTTGCAATTAAATGTGTTAATAAACTGTAACTTGCAATATTGAATGGAACGCCTAAAAAGATGTCTGCACTTCTTTGATACAATTGACAACTTAATTTGCCATCTTGTACATAAAACTGAAACATGGTATGACATGGAGGTAAAGCCATTGTATCAATCTCAGTAGGATTCCAAGCAGATACAATATGGCGTCTAGAATTTGGATTAGCTTTAATTTGTTCGATGACAGTTTTTAATTGATCGTGATGATGACCATGTTTATCTTCCCAATCACGCCATTGTTTACCATAAACATTACCCAAATCTCCGTATTTATCAGCAAAAACGTCATCGTTTAAAATACGTTCTTTGAATTTATTCATTTCTTTTTTGTATATTTCATTAAAAGAGGCATCATTCTGTGCTTTATGACCAAAATCTGTCATATCGGGTCCTGTATAATCCTTGGATTGCACAAATTTTTCAAAAGCCCATTCATTCCATATATTATTATTATATTGAAGTAAATATTTAATGTTTGTGTCACCTTTAATAAACCATAAGAGTTCTGTTGCAATTAATTTGAAAGATACTTTTTTAGTCGTAAGTAACGGAAATCCTTTTGTTAAATCAAACCTTAGTTGATGACCAAATTTTGAAATTGTACCCGTATTTGTTCGATCATTCTTTTGTTGGCCAATTTCTAATATTTCTTCACATAAATTATGATACGCCTGATCAAAAGCATTTAACATCATAGTCCACTCCTTCCAAACTTCATTTTGTTTTTATCATATTTGATAATAGTTATAAGATAAAGGATTTAACATTGATTGTGTAAAAATAATGTACGTTGAGTAAATTATACATCATTTTTTGTAACTTTAATAAGCGTTAGTATCTTTTTTGTAAAATAAATGCCAACGTTACTATGGCTCAATGGCTTATTTTAACATAGTAAGTTGGCATAATAATCTTTTAAACTGATTTTGTGCTACGCTATAACATTTAATAAATTTTCGGTTGATGAACTTACGTATTCTAAATTAACAATAGTCGTCAAATGCATCTTTAATATCCATACAAATATCTTGAATATCTCTTCCCTCAATGTGTTCTCGAGGTATGAAATGTTTTAATTCTTGACCTTTAAAAAGTGCGTATGATGGACTAGATGGTACTTGTTGAATATAAGAACGCATTTCTTCAGTTGCTTCCTTATCTTGTCCAGCGAACACTGTAACTTTATTGGTAGGTTTTTTTTCATTTTGTTCTACGACAGTAACAGCTGCTGGTCTTGCTAAACCTGCAGCACACCCACATGTGGAGTTAATAACGACAAATGTTGTATCTTCATTTCCTACTTGATTCATATAGTCAGAAACGGCTTCTGCAGTTTCTAAACTTTTAAAATCACGTTGTGTTAATTCACTACGCATTTGGGTAGCAAGTTCATTCATATAAGCTTCATATGCATTCATTTAAAAATCTCCTTTAAATCAAAATGTTATGATTTGTTTCTATTTGCGATTTGTTTCCAAACGGAACCTAATGCTTCATCGCCATTTTCAATTCTAGCTATTGCCATTTCAATTTGCAGTTTAACTTCATAAGCTGAATCATTTTCATGTGCTCGAAGGGACTCAAGTTGTTCTGGTCCACCTTCATCAAAAATAAACATGGCAGCACGCCATCTTACTATCTTCTGAGGGTCGTCTAAGGCTTTTTCCATTTCTGGTAAGGCTTGCTTGAACCCTAAATCACTTAAACAATCACCAGCTGTTCTTCTAACTGCTGGGCTTTTATCATGTAGTCCTTTATATAAATAAGGTAATACAGCATTATCTTCTATCATGCCGAGTAATACAATAGCTTCACGTCTTAATGGCACTTTCTCTTCTTCACTAACAGCGTCTCCTAATAGTGGAAAATCTTGTTCAGTTGGTGTTGGAAAAGATTTTAGCATTCTTAAACGTGCTTTCCAATCATCTGTTGCTTGATAGGTTTCAAGTGTAACATGTTTATATTTTTTTTCTGGTATTACAACATCTGTATTTAATGCATCTTCTACAAGAGAGTTTAGTTCATTTTCAGGGTAAAGTGCTAATATTTCATCGAACACTTCGGACATAATATCGTTTAGGTCACCATAACGTACACCTAAATCTTCCCATTTTCGTTGGAATACGATATTATCATCATCTCTTTGCGCTGCAAGCATACTATCGATATATATTTCAGGCAATTGCTTGCGTTGCTCATCTGAATTAGACGTCAGTTTTACTTGATAAGGAATACCTTTGAACTTTAGCACTTCAGCTTTTACCTCACCAAAATGTTCGTCTGGGATTGGTGTGTCTATTGTCTCAGATTCGTCATTTAAAGTTGCTGTAACTTCAGGCAATAATATTTCCCAATCATATTTTGGTTTTTTATCTATAGCTAAAAAATCCATTACGTAAAAGATAGATTTTACGCCTTCTATTGCTAATACATCATTTATAAATTTCGGTTGTTCATCAAGAATTGATGTATACGTATTCGATTTATTATCTTTTCTTGTCTCGCTCAATACAATTTTCATGGTATTGGGACTAGGCGTTGGTTCGACACGTACAATTTCCATTAAGAAAACTCCTTTTTATATTTCTTCTAAGGCGTTAGTTACTTTGGGTAATAGCGCTTCCCATTCATAATCTGATTGTTTATCTACTGAGATAAAATTTAGTGCTTGGAAAATCGATTTGATACCTTCAATTTGTAATACTGCATTAATGAATTCAGGTTGGTTGTCTTTAACAGCCGTAAATGTATTGGGTTTGTAGTCTTCGCCTGATAGTTGCAAAACAATTTTCATTGTATTTGGATTTGGTGTTTGTGATACTTCTAAGATCTCCATAAAAATTTGCCCCCTATTTATTGTAACTCGTTTCCTAATTGTTTAATTTCTTTACCAACAGAACATTCATTTATACAAAAATGATGTGCTTGTGTCTTACCTTCTGTTTTTCTTATATGATGTTTGAGCAAACATTCTTTGCAATAAGTGTTCATTAAATAATCAATAGAAGCCATTGCTTCTTTTTCAGAATAGGTTAGAATATTTGTCACGCTCCTAGATTGTTTAAATAACTCTATTGTTATATTTATTTTTAAAGTTTTGACACTTGAAGTTATTATATCATTTGTAACTCTGATTGTTTAATCTTTAAATTCATAGAAGTGGATATTTTTCGATTTATATAATTTATAGAGAATGGTCTTGTATTTTTAATTTATTCTGATAAAATTACTTAGTTGTTTATTTTGCGGTTTCTAAACTCCCGCATCATCAAAATTTAGGAGGAATTTAAATTGTTTAATGAAATATTTGGTGTAATCACATTTTTAGTTACTTTTTTACTATTAGTATCAATGTACCGGTTATTTGGGAAACATGGTTTGATTGCATGGATTGCAATTGGAACCGTACTTGCTAATATTCAAGTATTAAAAACAATAGATATTTTTACCATTTCAGCCACTTTAGGCAATGTCATGTTTGCTTCAATTTATCTGGCTACTGATATTTTAAATGATATTTATGGAAGAAAAGTAGCTAAACGTGCGGTCTGGATCGGTTTTAGTTCAACGCTCGTTATGATTATTGTTATGCAAATGTCTCTATATTTCACACCATCACCTATTGATACTTCACAAAAAGCATTAGAATCGATTTTTAATCTTGTACCTAGAATCGCTTTAGGCTCAGTGGTGGCATATATTATTGGACAACACTTGGACGTGTTATTGTTTACTTTGATTAAAAAAGTATTTAGTTCAGATAGAACATTTATTATTAGGGCTTATGGTAGTACAATCATTAGTAATATTATAGATACCGCCTTATTTGTAACTATTGCATTTTATGGATCTATGCCTAATGCTGCAGTATTTGAGATTTTCATAACCACTTACTTATTGAAAGTTATATCAACGATATTTAATGTGCCTTTTGGTTACTGGGCAAAATCAATGTATCGCAAAGGAAAAATTAATAAATTAGATGAAGGTTACTAAAAAAACTCTGAAATTGGTTAAATTCCAATTTCAGAGTTTTTTGTATTTAAAATGGAGGTTATTTGATTTTTAAGAAATTCAAAACTACGATAACCATCACTATCTTGGAAATGACCATCATGCTGTAATTCTAACGTAGTCGTATTTAAATGCTGAGATAATCTGTTTGTAGCGTTGATATCTACGATTGGGTCATTATCTCCCCCAATTGTTACTATATGTTGCGCATTAATATTTTTAAATTGAACATGCGTTTGATTGATAAATTGATCTAGCTCAGGAAGATTGTGTAAGCGTTCATTAAATCCTGAAATTAAAAATAGGCCTTTAATATTCGAAAACACATCCTCTTTTGATAAATAATTTAGAATAGAAATAACTCCCAAACTATGTGCAATAATAATTGAATCGCTATCCAAATTATTTTTTAAGTTGTTTTGAATTGCTGTGTCCCAAGCATCTAAATCAGGATTATGTGTATTAGGTAAATAAACAATTTCTGTTTGATAGTGATATGATTTCATTTGTGTCGCTAACCATTCAAACCAATGACTGTTAGTGTGAGCTTGGTAACCATGTATAATAAACATTTTTTTCAAAATATCAAACTCCTTTTAATTCCGACCTTTATAGTATGTTATATATTATACATCATTTCATATGTTGTTGTCTAAATATCACGTCATCATTGGTCTTATATAGTACAACCGTCATTTGTTTGTTAATATAAATGTAAATATGGTAAGAAGGATGGTATTTATGGCAAAAATATATTTTGATGCTGCAACAGCTGGTAACCCAGGGGAAAGTGTTTGTGCAGTTGTAATCATTACAGAGGATGAACGGTTTCATTTTACGAAACACTTAGGTGAAATGGATAATCATAGTGCTGAATGGGCGTCATTCCAATTTGCATTAGAATGTGCACTTAAACATAATATTTCAACTGGATTAGTTTATACTGATTCTAAGTTGATTGAAGACAGTGTTAATAGAGGTAATGTAAAAAATGAAAAATTTAAGCCTTACTATAATGAAATTATAAAACTTGAACAAAAATTTGACTTGTTATTTGTTCGTTGGGTACCTAGAAGTCAAAATAAAGAAGCAAATCATCATGCCAAAAATACTTTATATAAAATAATTAAACACAGCAAAAAGTAATATACACTTATACCATAATAAAATAGAGCGCGAATGGCACAGCGATTATAAGTGTCACTAGAAGCTGTTTTAAGTGGTACAAACATTGTTATATTAATTATCTACTGTTTATGTATTAATCCAGACCGAACGAATGATGTTCGGCCTGGATTATTTAGTGTTCCAATTTTATGATGTTTACTTTAACAATTTAACTAAAATGCGTTGAGAGATACTTACCAGAAACATATAATTCATGTTCATTACATATATTAAGGATATGAGTAAGTTCTGTTCCATAGCGCATTTTATCAAGTAATTCAGTCGTATTTAAAGGTACCTCTGTATGAATTTCAGCTAATGTTTTTGACAACTTCAAGTTATCGATATTTGTTTCGATTTTACTTCTTTGACCAACTGTCAATTGATCTAGTGATTCCAAAACCGATTCAACTGAACCATGAGTTTGAATAAGTTTTATAGCTGTTTTTTCACCAATGCCTTTTACGCCTGGATAGCCATCAGCTGTATCTCCCATAAATGCCTTAACATCTATTAATTGCAAAGGATTTAGCCCGTATTCACTTTGAAAGCGATCGAGTGTATAGCGATTATAAATATTAAACCCTTTTTTAGTTAACCATATTTCAACATTAGCGTTAATACATTGTAAAATGTCTTTGTCACCAGTTACGACATAAACTTGGTTTTGTTCTGAATATGATTGAGCTAGCGTCCCTATAACATCATCAGCTTCGTAATTTTGTACACCAATATTTACAAACCCAAATTGATTCGATACCTCTTTAACATAATCGAATTGTGGAATTAATTCATCAGGAGGAGCAGGTCTATTTTGTTTATATCCATCAAACATATCATTTCTGAATGTTGATTTGCCCATATCCCAGCATACTGCGACATGAGAAGGTTGTATTTCGTTGATAGCTGTAAACACATGCCTTATGAATCCTTGTACTCCATTTGTAGGGGTTCCTGATGAATTTCGCATAAATTGTTTATGCAAACTTGTTGCAAAGAAATGGCGAAATAATAAAGCCATACCATCTATTAGTAATATTTTTTTAGACATTTTGCGTACCTCTTTCTATATTTGCAATATTGCTTTTAAATCTGCATTTGTTTCTTGTAATTGTTTGATAAGCGCATCATCTATATCAAATGCTAATAATTCTTGTATTTGATAATGTGCCTCTTTTTCGAATACTTGCAATCTAGAATCTGCATTATCATTCATTTTAGAAACAATATTATTCAAGGCTTCTCTTAAACTGGCAATACAAGGAGCTAAGAGTGATACGGTTTCATAAGTTATTTGTTCTTGAATTGCGCTTTGTGATTTTGGTTGTAAGATATTCTTCTTAGATAGAGATTTAGGTAAAGCATTAACCATGGTTTCTAATTCAATTTTTAAAATTGGGTCATCTAGCTCAATTGCTTGCTTATTAAATTCAGGTTGTATAAAGACATGTAATTGTTCAAGTCGTTGCTTTAAAGGTGCTATTTCTGAATGTAATTGTTCATGGTAATATTTTTTTATACGTTCTACTAAAAGCGTTTGTTCTAAATATAATCGTTGATGAATTTGATCTAAATAAATTTTTGTAGATTGACGTTTTTCTTCATTAAAATTGTTATTCTTAGTCATTTGACCATTGTAAATTGATTTAACTTCATCTTGTAATTGTAATTTTAGCCGTTCATTTAAATGATAAAGTTGATCTTCTACTTCATTTGAAGACCGTTGTTCAGCAATTTGAAGCAGATTATTTTTGAAAATAGTTGATGATTTATATCTTTGTAATTTTTGTTTTCTTTGTTCAATTTGCTCTTTATTATTTTTAAACTCTTCAATCATCTGTTCATATGCTTCAGAAATATGTTGTAATTGATTTAACATTTGCTGCTGTAGTATATCTTTGGACTCAACTTGCGTAAAGTGCTGAATGCTGCTTTGTAATCGTTCTATGCCTACGTCACCAGATTTTAACGCTTCTCTACTTGATACAGCAAAAATATCTGACTCCATGTTTACTTGACTTAAAGCGCCACCTACATATTCAATAACAGCATTGAGATCTTCTTCCGTTTCAGCTAAATCAGTCGCATTGATGATCATTTTAAATGCCTGATTGTCATTAAGTTGATTCATTTCTTTCATATGTTCAATAAAACGTTTATCGTTTTCGGTAAATGAATGATTAAAATAACTAACATAAAGTATTAAATCAGAAGAAGTAAGCACTTTTTCTGTTTCATTTGTATGACGCTGATTATTTGAATGAAGTCCTAATGAGTCAACAATAATTTTGTCTTTTAACCATGCTAAAGGTAATTTTAA
Source organism: Staphylococcus edaphicus (assembly GCF_002614725.1). Taxonomy (GTDB): domain Bacteria; phylum Bacillota; class Bacilli; order Staphylococcales; family Staphylococcaceae; genus Staphylococcus; species Staphylococcus edaphicus. The sequence goes on from NZ_MRZN01000015.1 coordinate 15,208, forward strand.
GTGGACTGTATTAACAAATGTTGCATACTCATCTTCCGCACTCCATTTTTTAATGTCATCTTGTGCAATGGTATGTGTTTGTCCCTCTTTTAACATTTCTTGATACATAGTGTAGTGTTTTTCAACAGCATTCACAAAAGCTAATTTATTTTTCTCTAATGTAGCCTTTAATTTATTTGTGTTTTTAGATAGAAATTCATCAATGCTATTAAACGTTTTATTTTCGATTTCAAACACATGATTTAATTCTTCTAAAAGTTGTTGCGCTGATTTTAAAGTAATTTGGCTATCATGACCATAAGTTAATTCTGTCATTGCAGCAGTCGTTGGATTTGGAGAACTAACTAAATAATTGTCTCCTAATAATGCATTGATTAAACTACTTTTACCTGCGCTAAATGTACCAAAAACACCGATTTTTATAATTTTTTGATCTAATCTATTAAGCGTTTCTTCTATATCTCGTTTTGTTTGTTCAAATAAAGGTACGTCTTTAATTGCATGCAGTGCATGTTTTATATTTTGTGTATTATCCGTATGATTCAATTGTTTCGTTGCACTGGAGTTGGCTTGTTTATTTTCAGCAGATTTATTACTTTTCGGCGTATAAGTAATTTCTTTTCTATCTATAAGTTTATCAAGAGAATCATCAATGTGAATATAGTAATGCATGTAGTTTTGTGTTTCCAGAGATTCTCTTAAGTTGCGCATTTCTATAAACTTTTCATAATCATTATAATCATCTACTTGTTCTGCACCAATATCATTTGCTTGCGCATGGTTTATAGCCTTTTTAAATAATGGGTCTGATTCTTTAGCTATATATTGTTTCAGTGCTTTCATTAAATCGTCACAGAAAGTCAATACATATTGATTACTAATTGTTATTTGCATTTGATATAAATCGGTAATTAGATATGATGGAATGATATAATGTTGATTTAAAATTTTATCATTGATCTCAGATGAATTGATAAATCTTGTTAAGAATGACATATCCTCTCTCAAGGGTTGTCGCACTTCCTGATTAACTTTGTCTTGTAATTGGTCTAGAACTGCAGATAATCGTCTTTGTTGTTCTTCTTCGGTTTTTTTCTTTTTATTAAACAAACCACCAACACTAAAGTCTTTTGTACGACTTTCTAAATATATTCTAATTGTCTCTCTTGTATCATGAGTCATAATATAAGCATTCTCAATAATTGCTTTTCTTTTTTGCTTTAAAAATTCGTATAATTCTTCTGGATTATTAAGTAATTTTGCTTCTTCACTTACCTCTTGATGTTGTTTGAAGTTAAGATAAGCTTGATCAAAGTCCGCTTCGTAAATATCTAATTTATCTAATAAATCTTGAATTTCATATTGCACATAAGATAATTGTTCATCAGTAATAAATTTAACAATCCGTTTTACATATTGCTCTATAGATTCGCGATTTGAATCTTTATCTACTAAATAACTAGAAAGTGAATCTATTTCATTATATTCATGATCATATTTTGAAACGTAAAATGTATGATCTAATTCAATTTCCCATTCTTTAATAGACTTTTCTACACGAGCTTTAAATGTTTCAAAGCTGATTTCTTCTTCATTGTGTTTATCTATTTGATTAATCACAAATACAACAGGAACACCCGCTTGATTAAGTTGCTTCATAAATTGGAAATTCAAGGCAGATTGTACGTGATTATAATCTACGGTATAAAATAAGATATTGCTTGTATACATAAATTCTTCTGTACTAGATTGATGCGTTGCAACGTTTGAATCAACACCTGGCGTGTCTTGCAACGTGAATCCTTTGTTGAATTTAGTTGATGGGAATTTAATTTCAACGGATTCTACATCAAAGTTTTCGCGATTCATCTGTTTAACTTCGTCATAGTTATTTAAGATTGTGTATTGTTGTTTGCTTAAATTGGCAATGATACCTGGTTGTTCAGCTACAGATACAATCGCTGTATTACTAGTTGTTGGTACTGGAGAACTTGGTAAAATGCTTTCTTCTAATAATAAATTGATTAAAGTTGATTTACCAGCCGAAAAATGACCTACAAAAGTGGCTGTATATTGTTCTAAAAAAACTTTTTTAATAACTTGATTAATAATATGGACAAGTCTTCCGTTATTAGATTTTTCTACTTCTTTTTTTAATTTATATAAAATATCGAGTTGCGCAGTATTAGACATCTTTCGTATCCCCTTTATTACTTATATGTAATTACTACTCATTGTATAACAAATGCGTGCATGTCTAAAGTGAGTATTTGAAATAAAATAGTTTCAATGGGATTTTTATCCAATTATATAGATTACTTTTGAACATGTTATAGACTAAGTGGTGATATACCTTTCTTAAAATCAATTCCCTAAACGGAGCTATATATGAAAAGAAAAATGCTTATGTGGAAATATGCTACATAAGCAAAATAATAATTAATGCTTTTCAAGAAACATAAGATTTAGGTACGTGTATGCCTTTTTTCTGTATTTGACAAAGCATTCATAAAAATAATCACGCCAATAAATATTGGCATGACTTTTAGAAATAGTTAATTATTTGTTTGTAAGCATTAATTTATTTCCATCTTGGTTTTTCAAAATTCGTTTGTGGCTTATTAATCCCTATATTATCCTTTGAATAGAGTGTAGGGTCTTTAGCTATCTGTACTGCTATAGCGGCCACACTCTTTCTAGAAACTTCTGTACCTTTAAAAGCTTCGCTTTTTTTAGTTATTTCATAATCAATTTCATTCGTGTGCGTCAACCAAGCTGGTCTGAAGATTGTATAATCCAAATCAGACTGTTCAACAATATCAGCGGCCTTTCTATATATTGTTGAGTATTCGCTGATTTGTTCTTGAACCCATGTACCAAATTTTCCTGGAACTTCATTATATATACCTAGTGAAGTAACGAAAATAAGTCTTTTTACGTTATTTGCATTCATCGCATCTACAATCGTTTGTGCTTCTTTATCTAATTCACCAGACAATGAAGCTAAGACAATATCAACATCTTCCATTGCACTATTTACATCCTCAAAGTTTGTTGCATCGCCTTCTCTTACTCTAATGCGATCAGAAGCATAATCTGGTAATCGATTTGCATCTCTCAAAAATAATCGCAAGGTATACGATGTATTTTCTAAAAACGAGTTGATAGCTGCTTTAGAAACTGCACCATTTGCTCCTAATATTAATACTCTAGTCATCTAATCACTCCAATTCAATTTTATTGCTATTATTATGCAAGACGTAATGCTTTAACTTATTACTTTATCTAACATTATAGTTTTAAATGCTTCAAAATTCACATTTTCTGTTTATTCTTACGTTTTTACACTCACAATATTATAGTTACCTATTACGAAATACTTAAACGTTATTAATCAATTCGCATTTATAAATTAACTTTAAACATTTATAACAACAAAAGTCTCTTATTCATGATAATGAATAGAGACTTAATTGTGATGCGATTATTTTATTATGGGATTTTTATCTTTCTTAATTTTAAAATATTGAGAAATACTATAAATAATAATACCAATCCATATAAATATGAACGTGATTAACTGGTCCATATCAAATGGCTCTTTGAATAAAAATATACCTAATACAAACATTAACGTAGGCCCTATGTATTGTATGAACCCGGTTAATGACAATGGAATACGTCTAGCGCCAGCTGAGAATAAGATAAGTGGTATAGCCGTCACCGCTCCTGAGAAAATTAACCAGAAGGAAGAGCTGTTCAACCCAAAGGATAATCCTCCATGATGCCATATATACCACAAATAAATAAGTCCTGCTGGAGCTGTAACGATACACTCAATTGTAATACTACTGATTGCATCGATAGGTACGATTTTTTTAATTAATCCGTATACACCAAATGAACCAGCAAGTAATAAGGAAATTCCTGGAAATACTCCTATCTTTATGGTCATATAAAGAACACCAATAACTGCGAGGCCGATTGCAACCCACTCCAATTTATTGAAACGTTCTTTTAAAAATATAAGTGCCAGTAAAATACTCACAAGTGGATTAATATAATAACCTAAACTTGATTGAAGTACATGGCCGTTCGTAACTGCCCATATAAAGGTGCCCCAATTAATTGTTATTACATATCCCGCCGCAATAATAGCAACAAGTTGAATAGGATTGGCAATAAGTTGTTTCACATCTCGCTTAAACGGAGCGGTATTTTTAGATAAAGTTAACATGAATAGCATAAATATCAATGAAAAGACAATTCTAAAAGCTAATATTTCAAATGCACCAATATCACTGATTAAATCCCAATAAATAGGAAGTATGCCCCATAGGAAATATGCTCCGAACGCAAAGACAATCCCTTTTTTAAATTCTGTATTCAATTGAGTCACCGCTTTCTAAAATTCAATTTAGTAAATGATACTAAGTACGAGGCTTTTTATCTCCCCAATATTGGTAATACGTACATTCAATATAACCATTAAATAGTTTTCTACGTTTAGTTGCTTTTTTATTTACTAAAAATTCAAATTCAGTACTACTCGTAAGGACATACGTAGATAATTGCGGATGTTCCTGCATGAGTGTTCCAATGTAACGGTACATTTCTTCTACTTTGTCTCTATCACCGATACGCTCACCATATGGAGGGTTACCAATTAATGCCATAGGTTTTTCTTCTTTAATAGTAAGTGTATTAACATCTTTTACACTAAATTGAATGATATCTGCTAGGCCCACTTCTTCTGCATTTCTACGAGCAATGTCAATCATTTCAGGGTCAATGTCAGAAGCATAAATTTCTAATTTACGGTCATAGTTAGCTTGTTGGTCGGCTTCATCTCTCATTTCATCATATAAACGATCAGGCATAATATCCCAGTTCTCAGAAACGAAATCACGATTAAATCCAGGAGCGATGTTCTGAGCGATTAAACAGGCTTCAATGGCTATCGTACCCGAACCACAGAATGGATCAACTAAAGGTGTATCACCTGTCCAGTTTGCTAAGCGAATGAGACTTGCTGCAAGTGTTTCTTTGATAGGAGCTTCACCCTGTGCTAAACGGTACCCTCTTTTGTTTAAACCTGAACCAGAAGTATCTATGGTTAAAAGTGCATTGTCTTTTAAAATTGCAACTTCAACTGGATATTTAGCACCTGTTTCACTTAACCATCCACGTTCTTGGTATGCTTGTCTTAGACGTTCTACGATTGCTTTTTTTACGATTGCTTGACAATCAGGCACACTGAACAAAGTAGATTTAACGCTTCGACCTTGCACTGGGAAGTTACCATTCTGTTCAATGAGTGTTTCCCAAGGTAATGCCTTGGTTTTTTCAAATAATTCATCAAAAGTTGTTGCTTTAAACTGGCCAACAACAATTTTGATTCTATCTGCAGTTCGTAACCATAAATTACATTTCACGATTGCAGTTTCGTCGCCTTCAAAAAATATTCTGCCATTTTCAACTGTTGTGTCGTAACCTAGTTCTTGAATTTCTTTGGCTACAACTGCTTCTAGTCCCATTGGGCATACAGCTAATAATTGATACATTGTATTGCTCCTTCTTTGTATTGATTTGTTTTTATTTTATCAAAAGTTATTTTAAATAGATATGACATTGACCTAATCATACATAGAAATAATTAGCTTTTTTAATCATATGTGTATAGCAATTAAAAAAGCTCTCCGAAATGGGAGAGCTTGGGTCTAGTGATGATATTTCTGTAAGCCATGTTTTGTACCATTGTACTGCTAACGTGTACTAGAAACACTCGTACGCAGGTGGTAACCATCTGTCTACATACATCTAATGTATGTCTTATATATACGTTGAATTCCGTTAAATAAGTGCTCCTACCTAATTTGGATTGCTCACTCGAGGGGTTTACCGCGTTCCACCTTTTACATTTCTGTAAAAGCTACGTCACTGTGGCACTTTCAAACTAATTTAACCATATCGTATGACTTAGGTTATTTCGTTGCCGTCAACTTAATGCCTTGACTTATTGTTTCATCAAGCACGAACACTACAATCATCTCAGATTGTGTGAGCATGGACTTTCCTCTATATCGCTATAGCGATTACCCGAAATACCATCTTTAGAAGTATATCATTATTTCAAAAGGTAAACAAATGAAAAATAAGATAAGTTCTGAGCAAAGTCAAAACTTATCTTTATGGAAAGTGATATTATGTCTAGGTTAATAACATCACTTTAAATGATTATTTGCCGAATACAGCTTTTTCTAGGTTTGAAATTCTTTTCAAAATATCGACATTATTATTGTTATTATGGTTAGTAGTTGCGTTACTATTTGAAGAGAAATTTTTATTTTCTTGTGGTCTCGATGTTGCTACACGTAATCTTAACTCTTCAAGTTCTTTTTTTAATTTGTTGTTTTCTTCTGAAAGTTTAACCACTTCACTATCTAAATCTGCCATTTTTTGATAATCAGCTATGATGTCGTCTAAGAAAGCATCTACTTCTTCCCTTCTATAACCACGAGTCATCGTTTTCTCAAAATCTTTTTCATATATATCTTTTGCTGATAACTTTAATGAAACTTCTGACATTTTTCTCCACCTCATTCGAAACTTTGTTCTTGAGACCACTGTAAGTCGTTGATAAATTCTGTTAATTCATCGAACGTCACAATATCACAAGTATAATTTGTTTTTTCCATAAAATCAACTAACATCTGCTTAAAGAACTTTGGACTAGCTTCTTGTTCCTCATCATAAATTAATAGCGTTGAATCAGAATGATCTAACATAAATTGATCTGTTTGCTTAAATTGGTGAGGACCCTCATATGATGAATGAAAGACACTATCTACAAAATCAGCATTTTGTACAATATGTTGATATTTTGCTTGGTTCTGTTCATTCCATCTATCGATATGACCATAAAACGGTGTGATAATTCCTAATTTTAAATCCGGATAGGTTTCTTTTAACGCGATTACGACTTCTGCTGTCCATAACTCTATACCCATCTGCCCTTGTATTAATACCCATTCTAAGCCTTCTTCAATCAATTGATTTAATTTATGTTCAATAAATTTTTTTAAATAGGAAACTTCAGGCGCATCATCTTTGAATATATTAAGTTCAAATGATTTGTATCCAGTAACGTAAACAGTCTTAATCATAGACATTGCTCATTTCTTTGTATATAACTTAAATCATATTGTACTGCTTTTACTTTCTCATTAAATAGTTTTCTACTCGTACGTTTAAAGTGGCACTCTACAGATAAGGATTCAATATTTGAAATTAATAAATCAAATTTTTGTTTATTCATATATTGTAGTTGAAGTATCGATTGTTCATATGTAATGAGATGGTTAAGTTGTTGGTCAATGTATTTGGTAAATGGTACCACGTCTACGTAAAAATCGTAATCTTCTCCAGTAGATTTAGCTTTTTCGTATTTTTCGGACATTTTTGACACATTATCTAATAGTAGCATTAATAGTTGTTGCATGAGGATACCCCCTACATCACAAATTTACCATAAAAGGTGTTAGCCGTCATGTTTAAAGTGTCGTCTAATATTTATATCGTTAAGTACTTTATTTTGTTTCAAATATTGTTTAATTGGGCAAAGCACGTTAAAATGTATTTGATGTATATATAAATACATTGATTCATATTTTATAGTTTGGAAAAATTTGCCAAAGTCATGTATAATGAAACAAGTTTTGGATTACCAAACTAAAGTGGTGAAAATAAATGAATTATCCTAATGGAAAACCATTTAATAGAAATAAGTCTCAGGTCGGACGAACTCATAAGGAACAAACGAGTAAAATTGACTATGGTGGCAGAGGTATGTCACTTGAAAAAGATATTGAGCTATCGAATACGTTTTATTTGGATCGCGGTATGGCTGTAATACATAAGAAACCCACCCCGGTTCAGATTGTGAATGTTCATTATCCTATGAGAAGTAAGGCAGTAATAAATGAGGCTTATTTTAGAACGCCGTCGACAACAGATTATAACGGCATTTATCATGGCCGTTATTTAGATTTTGAGGCGAAGGAAACGAAAAACAAGACGTCATTTCCTTTAAATAACATGCATGAACACCAAGTAAAACATATGGAAGCATGTTATCAACAACATGGAATTGTGTTTTTATTAATTCGCTTTAAATCGCTTGATGAAGTGTATTTACTTCCCTATTCAAATTTTAAAAAATTTTGGGAAAGACACGTTAAAGAAATTAAAAAGTCGATAACGGTTGAAGAAATAAGAAAAAATGGTTACTATATTCCTTATCAGTATCAACCACGATTGAATTATCTCAAAACAGTTGATAAGTTGATATTAGATGAAAGTGAGGACCGCGTATGACGGAGAAAAAGAGGACTTCTCAATCTAATAATAAGAATGGAAAGTCCGAGCAAAAAAAGAATAGGAATATAAAACGAACGATAATTAAGATTTTTGGTTTTCTAATCATAGCCTTTATCGTTTTAGCTTTAATAGGAATCTTGTTATTTGCTTATTATGCATGGAAGTCTCCTGCATTTAATGAAGCGAAATTGAAAGATCCAGTGCCAGCTAAGATATATGATAAAGACGGCGATTTAATTAAAACGATAGATAACGGGCAACGCCGGGAACATGTCAATTTAGACGAAGTACCTAAAACAATGAAAGAAGCTGTTTTAGCTACTGAAGATAACCGTTTCTATGATCACGGCGCATTGGATTACAAACGTTTATTTGGCGCTGTAGCTAAGAACGTTACTGGTGGCTTTGGTTCACAAGGTGCATCAACATTAACTCAACAAGTAGTTAAACGTTCATTCTTAACAGACCAAAAATCAATTGCACGTAAAGCACAAGAAGCTTACCTGTCATACAGATTAGAGCAAGAGTACAGTAAAGATGAAATTTTTGAAATGTATTTAAATAAAATTTACTACTCTGATGGTGTATATGGTGTAAAAGCTGCCGCTAAATATTACTTTGATAAAGATTTAAAAGACTTAAATTTAGCAGAGTCGGCTTATCTTGCTGGTTTACCACAGGTTCCAAATACCTATAATGTTTATGATCATCCAAAAGAAGCTGAGTCTCGTAAAGATACTGTGCTTTACTTAATGGAATATCATAATAGAATCACTAAGAAACAAAAAGAAGAAGCTCAGAATACATCTTTACAAGACAATTTAGTCAAACGTTCATCTGAGGATCGTGAAGTAAGTGAGGATAACTCAAACGAAGATTATGATTCATATGTAAATTTTGTGAAATCTGAACTTATGAACAATAAAGAATTTAAAGACGAAGAATTAGGTTCTGTATTAAATAGCGGCGTTAAGATTTATACGAATATGGACAAAGATGTGCAACAAACATTACAAGAACGAGTGAATAATGGTAGTTACTATAAAAATGAAGATCAACAAGTTGGTTCTTCAATTGTAGATAGTGAATCGGGTGGCTTAGTTGCTATATCTGGTGGTAGAAATTACAAAGATATTGTAGATAGAAACTTAGCAACAGATGCCCACCCTACTGGTTCTTCATTAAAACCATTCCTTGCATATGGTCCAGCTATTGAAAATATGTCTTGGGCAACGAATCATGCAATTCAAGATGAAGAGTCTTATCAAGTAGATGGTGTTACATTCAGAAACTATGACACTAAGAGTCATGGAACAGTAAAACTTTATGATGCGTTACGTCAAAGTTTTAATATTCCAGCACTCAAAGCATGGCAGTCAACAAAAGAAAATGCAGGTAATGACGCACCAAAAGATTTTGCTAAAAAAGTAGGTTTAGACTATGAAGGAGATATTGGTCCATCTGAAGTATTAGGTGGTTCAGCATCAGAATTCTCACCTACACAATTAGCTTCAGCATTTGCTTCTATTGCAAATGGTGGTGAGTATAACAATGCCCACTCAATTAAAAAGGTTGTTAAACAAGATGGCGAAACAATAGAATACGATCATACAAGTAAGAAAGCTATGAAAGATTCTACGTCATATATGTTAGCAGAAGTACTTAAAGGTACATTTGAAGCGTATGGTTCTGCTTATGGTCATGGCGTGTCAGGCGTTAATTTAGCTGCTAAAACTGGTACGGGAACTTACGGTGAGCAAACTTACCAACAATATAACCTACCAGATAATGCGGCAAAAGATGTTTGGGTTAATGGATTTACACCTAAATATAGTATGTCAGTATGGATGGGATTCAATGAAGTTAAACAAGGCGGTACAAATTCATTTGTAGGTCATGAAGAACAAGAATACCCACAATACTTATTAGAAGATGTAATGAATAACATTTCACCTAGAGATGGAAAAGATTTCTCTAAACCTGATTCTGTATCTGGAGATTCAAAAGATGCTTTATCAGTCAAAGGTCAACCAGATGATAATACAACGACTAACAAACCACAGGGCCAAGGTGGCAGTAGTAATAATTCATCATCTTCTAATTCAAACAGCAATAATTCATCAAGTAATCAACAAAGCGCAGCACGTTAATTATTTCAGTTATACTCAACCCCCGATATCCATAGTTATTTGGATATCGGGGGTTTTTGATTGCAAGTTTGATACTTTGTACCATGTCAGTTTGTAATGGATTGTTATGAAGTTAGATTATTTAAATACGAAAAAATTAAATACAAAAAGCTGAAACATTATGTATGAATGCTTCAGCTTTTTTATTTATATGGTTATGCCATAATTGAATTTTTATGAGTGACTTTGATATTATAATAAACTTTAAAATAAGGACAATTGATATTACGCTCATTCTAATTCTATCAATTGAATTATGAGTGTTTGTTTTTACGTCTAATTTGGTATGAGGCATTCATTTTTATAAGCTCAGATTTTAAAGTTTTCATTTGACTGTAGCCCATAAAATGATATTTTCTAGCGATTATATAATGATACCGTTCTTCAAAATTCATAGGCACAACAGGATATGCATCTAAATTTGAAAACTCAATGACTTGAACATTATTGATTTGTTTAAAATATTGTTCAATCAAATCAAAATATTGATCTAATAATAATTTTGCATCAGGTGACTTTAGTTGTTTAGCTTTAGCAAAGTAATCAATTTGTTCTTCTAATTCTATAAATGCTTCTTTAGTAATCATCACATTACGCCTCTTTCAAATTGGCTTTATAGCGTTTTTGTCCTTCTCTACAATCATTAAATAACGGGCACACATCACATTTTGGACTTCTAGCAAGACAATGATATCGGCCAAAAAATATAAGTTGATGATGTGTCTTATTCCAGCGGTCTTTAGGTACAACGTGGCATAATTTATCTTCGACCTGTCTCACATTGTCTTTCCATCTACAGATACCTAGCCGTTTGGATATTCTTTCCACATGTGTATCAACCGCCAAAGAAGGCTCATCAAAAGCAACACTCATAACGACATTGGCAGTTTTTCTACCTACGCCTGCCAAACTTTCTAATTCAGCATGTGTATGTGGGATTTTACCATCAAATTGCTCTAATAAAGAATGACACAATTTCTGAATATTTTTTGCCTTATTTCTATAAAGGCCAATCGTACGTAGATCACTTTCTAATTCAGAAATATCTACATTTATATAATCTTCTGGTGTCTTATATTTTTGAAATAAATCTTTTGTTAACTTATTAACTGAGATATCTGTGGTTTGTGCAGATAATAGTACGGCAATGGTTAATTCAAATGGATTATCGTGATTTAGCTCACATTCAGCATTCGGAAACATATGAGCGATGACATCAACCATTTCTAGTGCTTTTTTATTACTTATCATTTGGATTCTCCCCGTTCAGCCAGTCAAATTTAGGTACTTTTTTAATAGTATGTTTCATTTTAGGTTGATTAAATTGACGGCTAATTTTTTTGGAATCTTCAATGGTTTTTACATTATTTTTTTTCCAATTCAATAGAATGCGATCGATATATTTGAAGCTTAGTTTATTTTGACTTGTAGCTTCATCTAATGCAGCTTGAATAACATTTACGTCATGTTTATCAATATCTAACCATTGGTTCAATGTTTCAATTTCAAATGGAGATAATGGTCGTCCAAAGGCTTGTTCAATTTGCTGAAATAAAGTATTAAACTCGACTTCTGTATTTTGTTCTTCTACTTTAATATTCATTTGTTCCATTATCTCATATAATTTCACATAGAATTGATCAAGGTTCATATACTCAGTAAATTTACCTTCTTCATCTTTATTGACTCTTAATTCAAGTAAATCATGTTGTATTAAACTTTGTATAATCGTAGTAACCTCTCTTGAGCCAAGTGTAGTTCCTTGTTGTAATGATTCAATAGAAGGTTGTTTATTTGAAGTTTCAGAGGCATGTAATAGTTTAATTAATATAACCAATTCAGCTTCGTTTATTCCTAGTTGATTATAATGATCTAACAGTTCACGTCTGATGAGGACTGGTCGTATTTTCAGTTGTTCGCTATTCAAAGATAACCCCCTCCTGTTCTGTAAAATGTGTTATAAAAACGTCCAGCCATTGATTACTAGACTGGACGAAATTGAAAATTGTTTATATTTACTATGGATACAAACGGTTTAATAAACGTGGGAATGGTGCAGTTTCACGAACATGTTCAACGCCTGATAACCATGCTACTGTTCTCTCTAAACCTAAACCAAATCCACTGTGTGGAACGCTACCATAACGACGTAAATCTAAATAATAACTATAGCTTTCAGCATCTAATTCGAATTGAGCTAAACGTTGTTCAAGCAATTCAAGGTCATTAATACGCTCAGAGCCACCAATAATTTCACCATAGCCTTCCGGTGCAATTAAATCAGCACATAAAACAGTGTCTTCATTTTCTGGATTTGGTTGCATATAGAATGGTTTGATTTTAGTTGGGTAGTTTGTGATGAACACAGGTAAATCATAGTGATTAGCAATAGCAGTTTCATGTGGTGCGCCAAAATCTTCACCCCATTCAATATCATCAAAACCTTCTTCTTTTAGGAATACAACGGCATCATCATATGTGATACGTGGGAATGGTGTTGTTACTTTTTCTAGTTTTGTTGTATCTCTTTCTAATGCATTTAATTCTAATTTACAATTATTCAATACGGATTGTACAACATGTGTCACATATTGTTCTTGTACTTCTAAGCTTTGAGCATGTTCACAAAATGCCATTTCTGGTTCAATCATCCAGAATTCAATTAAGTGGCGACGTGTTTTAGATTTTTCAGCACGGAATGTAGGTCCAAAAGAGAATACTCTTCCATGTGCCATTGCTGCCGCTTCCATATATAGCTGACCACTTTGAGATAGGAATGCATCTTGATCGAAATATTTTGTATGGAATAATTCACTTGTACCTTCAGGGGCACTCGCTGTTAGGATTGGCGGATCAATTTTTGTAAAGCCGTTGTCATTAAAGAATTCATAAGTGGCACGAATAATTTCGTTTCTTATCTTCATAACAGCATGTTGTTTTTTAGAACGTAGCCATAAATGACGATGATCCATTAAGAACTCTGTACCATGATTTTTGGGTGTGATAGGATAATCGTGCGCCTCAGATATGACCTCAATTGCTTTAACTTGCATTTCATAGCCGATATCAGAACGATTATCTTCACTAATTACACCTGTCAAATATAATGATGATTCTTGTGTGATTTCTTTTGCCTTTTGGAAAACCGCTTCATCGACTTCTGCTTTAGCAACAACTCCTTGCATAAAGCCTGTGCCATCTCTTAATTGTAAGAAAGCAATCTTTCCACTTGAACGTTTATTAGTTAACCAAGCACCAATGGTAACCTCTTGACCAATATACTGTTTTGCTTCTTTTATCGTTATATTCATAACCAGTCTCCTATTATAGTGTTTTCTTCTTCAGTTATCCTTATATATTTTAACAAAATACCTATATAAGTTCTAGTTGCGTGTGCTATGTTTATTGTTTCTTAGCTGTATCTTTTTTTAATTTTTTAAGTATTGTAGAAAATTGTTTAATATCACCTTTATTTTGACGATAACTTTCTAATGATTGCTCAAAAAATTGTTTGTAGTTACTACGAATTAACCGATCATCAAATGATACAATGATTCCTTTATCATTTTCACCACGAATCAATCTACCCAGACCCTGTCTAAAGCGTGTCACGGCGTCTGGTAACACATATTCTTTAAATGTAGAAGTGAATTCAGACTCCATAAGCCAATACTTCGTATTATTCTGATTCATAAAAGGTAACTTAGCTATCATCACACATTTAATGCCATTTGATTGAAAATCAAAGCCTTCAAAGAAAGTTCCTGTACCTAACAATATGGCTTTATTAAAGCTATTAAACTGTTGAACGATTTTATAATTTTGATTTTGTTGCTGCGTTAAAACGACGTAATCTTCAAATTCAGGTAATTCGTTCATTAATTCTTGCACCATATGCATCATTTTGTAACTTGTAAATAGTATGAGACATTTTGATTCGACAATAGAAATATATTCAATCACATAATTTATAATTGAGCTAACATAATCATTTATATTCTTATAATTATAAGAAGAAACATCATTAGGAATGAATACTGTCGTTTGATATGGTGACATCATTGCCGAGTCAATTTCATACGTGTTAAATTCAATATCTTTATTAAACCATTGCTTAAAGTTATCAAACGAATGATTGAACGTTAGCGTCCCTGAAATAAATGTGAGTGACTTGAATTTGTCTAATACTTGCTTTGTGAGAATTTCTTTAACATCATAATCTTTTACATTAAGCCTTATTGTAGATTTCTGGTTTAAATTTTTAATAGATAAATAACTTGTGTGATTATTTTTAAAGCTTTGTTCTATATCCTTAAAACGATCATTAATATATAGAAATTGTTTACGTACTGATTTAATCGATTTGTGACTCATGCCATTAAAGAATTCTAATGTCATATTTAATTTGTGAATGATAGCGTGCAAGTCATTTAATATAGGTGATACATCAAAATGATACACGAAATGAATTTTATGTACTTCATCATCCTGAATTTCAGAGGCATGAATTATATCATACATTGTAGTAAACAGTTGTTCATTTAAATCATGTAATTCATTTACTGTTGTTTTTAATCCAAAAACATCTATAGGCGGAATGTCTAATTTTTCAAGAATACGCTGTTGTTCGAGATGATCAATAGATTTAAGTAATTTTTCATTTTCTGTTTTACCGATTAAACCTAGCTGATATTTGATATCGGCATAGCTAAGTTCATTTGTAACTTGATTTAAAGCATAATCAGGCAATCTATGTGCCTCATCAATAATACAATCATCAAATAATTGATAAATAGAATTATCGTGAGCAGCATGTATTAAATGAGCGTGATTTGTAATGCCAATTTGAATGTTTTTAGCGTTACGTTTAATAAAATTAAAATAATTTATATCATTGCGAACAGGAACATAGGTTTCGAGCTTTTGCTCGAAATACATTTTTTGTCCACCTTTTAAGTCTAATTCTTGAATATCACCTGTATCTGTTTCAGTAATCCAGATCAATAATTGCATCTTCAAAATACAAACTTCATAATTACTAGATTCTTCTTTAAGTATTTGACTAATTAAACCCAAAGCAATGTAATCTCGTTTGCTTTTTATCAACGTAGCATTAATTGTAAAATCTAATGCTTGTTTGAGCGCAGGTATATCTTTTTCTAATAATTGGTTTTGTAATAATTTTGTATTTGTAGAAATCATGACATGTTTGCCTGTTTCGATATTATACATGAGTGATGCAAGTAAATAAGCAAATGATTTACCACTTCCTAAAGGTGCTTCAATCATTGCCTTTTCACTCTGCATAAGTTGTTCTAAGATGATTTCAGATAAATATAGTTGTTGTGGTCGATAAGTTAAGTCCAACGCCTTAGTTACTAACGTGTATAGTTCTTTTAAGTTTCCATCAAAATTAACAGTAGGCGCTTTAAAGTCTATCTGTTTTTTATAAATAATTTGCTCAAACTGCTCGAATCGATCGCTAAATGATTGATTATCATAATTTCGCACCATTTCAAATATAATATCATGTAAATCATATTTGAGATTTTTACTCAAATAATATAATTGTTTGAGCGTATCTAAAGGTAATAATTCGAATTTTTTGAATGCACAAATCATTAATTTGGCAGTAGTAGCTGCATCTTCATCTGCCCGGTGAGCATTAGTTAAAACAATACCATGCGCTTCTGCCAATTCACTTAGCTGATAACTTTTATCCGTAGGGAATGCAACTTTAAACAGTTCTAAGGTATCCATAACTTTTTTTGGACGATAATTGATGTTACAACGTTTAAAAGATTTCTTGATGAAATTTAAATCGAAGGCCACATTATGTGCTACAAAGATACAACCGTCTATTTGTTTATAGATATCTTCAGCAATTTCGTGAAAATAAGGTGCTTGATTTAACATATCCTCCTCGATTGAAGTTAATGCTTGAATAAAAGGAGGAATTTCTAAATCTGTTTTAATCATTGAGTGATATGTGCCAATGATTTTATTTTCTCTCACAAATGTTATGCCTATTTGAATAATTTCATCATAATCTAATTGGTTTCCCGTTGTTTCTAGGTCTACAACTGCATAGCAAGGATTTGTCACTCTGATCCCTCCTTTCATTTTTTTGTACTATAATTCAATATCAGCACTGATCAATTGATGTTGTTTATTATTTTCATCAAGTACGATTAAAAAGCCGTTTGCATCTATATCAATAGCTTCACCTTTAAATTGTTTATTATTTTCAGTAAATCGTAGCTGCTTGTTCCATATATTAGAAGCGGCTATGTATTCATCACGAATTGTTGAAAATGGTTCTTCAAGGAATTGTGCATATCGATACTCAATCTGTTTAATTAGCGCGTGTAAAAACGCATAGCGGTTCACTTCAGCATGATTATGTATTCGGATACTTGTTGCTTTCTGAATCAATTCGTCGTTGAAATCTGAAGGTGTTTGATTCATATTAATGCCGACACCACATATAACAGCTTCAATGCCATCGCTATTAGCAACCATTTCTGTTAAAAAACCACAGACTTTTTGATGATTAATATAGATGTCATTTGGCCACTTTACAGCAACCTTACTATTACTATATTGCTGGATGGCATCCCTTATAGCAAGGGCCATAAATAAATTAAATTTAGTAATCATGTCAAAAGGAACATTTGGTCGCAATACCATGGACATCCATAGTCCCTGTCCCTTTGCGGATTCCCAAGGTCTATTGAAACGCCCTTTTCCTTGAGTTTGTTCATCACTAAGAATTAAAAATGTATCCGTATTGCCGACCAAATTTTGTTTTGCTAATAATTGTGTAGAATCTACATTTTCCATTATTTCAATATGGTCAAATAATTGTTGCGATTGAAGCGTAGGTATTACAATGCCACTGTACCATTTATTCGGTAATTGAATTAACCGATGTCCTTTATGATTAATGGATTCAATTTGACAGCCTTCTACTTTGAGTTGATCAATGACTTTCTTAACTGCTGTTCTGGAAATAGACAGTTGCTCCGCAATAAATTGTCCTGAGATGTATTCATGTTCATATTGATATAATATATGGACTACTGCTTTACTATATTTAGACACGTGTTTTCACCCACTTTTTAAGTTCAGGTTTGAAATTACATACTTCTCCTGATATTATGGCACATTCGACTTCACGTAAAATCGTCTTTAACCATGGTCCGCTCGTTGTGTTCGTTACTTCTAATATATCTTTTCCATTGATATCCATATCGCTTCTAGAACTAATTGGTAACTGTTTGGCTACTTCATTTACAGATTCATAGTTTAGTATTAATGGTGATATAGAAGTGATTTGATTTAATTCCAAGACATCTAAAAAGCTTAGTACTTCTAGTATATCTTTTTTTCCATAATCATAAACAAATAATTTTAATTGTTTTTTTGTGTGTATTTTGTCTATTAGTTCAATTAATTGAACTAATTTTTTTATATATTTTTTATCATTATTACTCAATTTTAAATCAGTAATATTAGAATTTACTTCCCGTTGCTGAGATATTAAAAATGCAATAAACATTGTGAAAGACATTGCTTTGGTCAAAGAAAATTTGGACAAGTCAAAGTGTTTAAAAAATGGAATATATTTAAAAGTCATGAAAAGTTTTAAATTATTAAAACTTTTCTCTACATAGTTGCCTAGTGTTAATTTTTCTAGTTCAACAACGATACGCTCAATAGATAAATATTTAATATCTCTAATATGATGCAACATTGCATTAAAAGTAGCTTCTTCTAATTGGAATCCAAATTGTGACTGAAAACGTAAGCCCCTAACAATCCTTAATGCATCTTCACCAAAACGCGCGTCAGGGTTGCCAACAGTCCTAATTATGTGTTGTTTGATGTCTTTTTGACCTTCAAAATAATCAAAGGTTTGATAATTGATATCCATAGCAATCGCATTCATCGTGAAATCTCTACGTTTTACGTCTTCATATAGATTTCTTACAAAAAACACTTCATTCGGTCTACGGTGATCCACATAGTCACCCTCGGCACGAAACGTTGTCACTTCATACTGTTCTCCATTGTAAACCACATTAATCGTGCCGTGTTCTCGACCTATAGGTATGGTTTTATCGAAAATAGCTTCGATTTCATCAGGAGTCGCACTTGTAGTAATGTCTATATCATGAATAGGTTTATTCATTAAATAATCACGTACTGACCCTCCAACAAAATAGGCTTGATAATGGTGTGCTTGTAATGTTTCTAAAATTGGTTTGGCTGTTTCAAATAAAGAATTAGTCATTGTTAACCTCTAACATTTTTTTGTAATAATACTCATATTGGTCTACAATTAAATCAGAAGAAAATCTTTTAGCAACATCTTCTAACATGCGTGTCTGCATTGTATTATAAAGTTCTGAGTTAGATAATAATTTAATTGCATATTCACTTGCGGCTGTACTGTCTCCGATATTTACAATATACCCTGTTTCTTCATGCTTAATAACTTCCTTGATACCACCTGCAGTAGAACCAATTGGTAGAACGCCCGACTTCATTGCTTCAAGTAAAGTTAATCCAAAACTTTCTTTTTCGCTCAGTAATAAGACTAAGTCAGATATTTGATAAAATTCACTAACCCAATTTTGTTTTCCTAAAAATAACACTTCATCTTCTAAATTAAGGTGACGTGCCTTTTCTTTCAAATCCATCAGCTCTGGTCCATCACCAAGTAAGATGAGTTTGGAAGGAATAGATTTACGTACCTTTGCAAATGTATCAATAATAGTATCAATCCGTTTTACTGACCTGAAATTAGATACATGAATCAACACTTTTTCATCGGGTTGAATGCCATAACACGCTTTTAATTTTTCGTCACTTTGTGTTGGTATATTGGGTTTGGTTGGAAATTCTTTTTCCCTTACAAAATTATAAATGGGTACAATCTCTTTATCAGTCTCGATAATGTCGTATGTTTGCTGTGCTAGCGATTTGCTTACGCTTGTAACTACATCACTACCTTCGATACCAAATTTTATCGCATTTTTTAAAGAATGATCATAACCTAGTACTGTGATGTCAGTACCATGCAAAGTTGTCATGATTTTAATATCTTTATTTGACATATGTTTAGCTAAAATACCACATACAGCATGAGGGACTGCATAATGCATATGTAATAAATCTAAATCATATTCTTTAATAACTTCAGCAATTTTTGTACTTAAAGTAATATCGTAAGGCGGATATTGAAAAACAGCATATTGATTTACTTCAACTTGATGAAAAGTCATATTCGGTAAGGGTTTGCGAATTCTAAATGGTATATTTGATGTAATGAAATGAATATCATGGCCACGTTCAGCGAGTTTGATACCCAATTCTGTAGCTATAATGCCTGAACCACCCATAGATGGATAACAAGTGATGCCTATTTTCATAAGGCGGTAACACCCTTTCTCATTCTTCTTAATTTATTTTCGTTCGAAGCGATTTTTATCGCGTGTATTAAATTTTTCCATAGTTTCATCAAAGCTTTCTGTCAAATCAATGTCTAAAGAATTGGCAATACACATTAAGACAAATAAGTTGTCTCCTAATTCAGCTTTAATTGTATTTTCTGATTCGGAAGTTTTTTTCTTTTTTTCACCGTATACGTGATTGATTTCTCTTGAAAGTTCTCCAACTTCCTCTGTTAAGCGTGCAAGATTAGCTAACGGGGAAAAATAACCTGATTTAAATTGACCGATATAGTCATCAACTTCGGTTTGCATATCTTTCATAGACTTCATAATATACGCCTCTCATTTCTAACGATTTCTTTTCTAGTATAGACTAATTTTATGTTTCATGCATTATTCCTGCAACAGTTATGACTTATAAACTAAGTAGTCAACAATAAACTCTATTATTAAATTATAGGGTGGGAAATATTGCTTTTTTAGATATTTTAAGTGTATGTCGTAATTGTTAAGACTGACTGGAAATACGTTTTAAATCTGAATGCTATAATTTTATAATTATTATAGTTTTAAGACATAAAAAAACCCAAACATCTTAAGATGTTTGGGAATATATTGTATTACTCACTTGATCTAGCAATAAGAATAAATCTTGCAAGTTCAGCTAATGCAACTGCAGTTGATGCAACGTAAGTCATTGCAGCAGCAGTAAGTACTTTTTTAGCATGACGATATTCTTTTTCATTAACAATATCTAAACTTTGAATTTGTTTCATCGCCCTACTACTAGCATTAAACTCTACTGGTAATGTAACGATAGAGAATAACACTGCAAATGACATAAACGCGATACCAATCCATAAAGCTGTAGAACCTAAAGTGCTTTGTAGGCTTGTTAAGATAATACCAGCAAAAACAGCTAAGTAACCAATTGAACTGCCGATATTTGCAAGCGGTACTAAGGATGTTCTAAATCTTAGGAAGAAATAACCTTGTGCGTGTTGAATTGCGTGTCCAACTTCGTGTGCAGCTATTGCTGTTCCTGCAACTGAAGGTCTACTAAAGTTAGCTGGCGAAAGTACAAGGACTTTTTTACGAGGATCGTAATGATCCGTCAAGAACCCTTGTCCTTCTACAACATCAACATCATAAATACCATTAGCATGAAGTATTTCTAATGCAACTTCTTGACCAGTCTTGCCACTTGTAGATCTGACTTGTGAATATTTTTCATAATTAGATTTTACTTTGTGCTGTGCCCAAAGAGGTAATACCATTAATATAACAAAGTATAATATCATATAGATAAAAGACAAAAACCTCACTCCTTTATAAACATTTTACTGTGTCCTTCACTAGTGGTCAAATATTTTATCCTTTTTAAATCGAGTTAAATTTAAATATAGAGTTAATGGAATTACACTTAACCAGAATGCAAGGTATGCGACACCTTCAATATGACTTGCAATAAAATCATAGTAAGGATATTGCATGAAAACATAATCTATTATGTCATTATGGAACACCCATATCATCGCAATAATGAACGGCGTGATAGATATGTTAAATCTTGGATAAAAAATAAATGCTTCCATTGCCATCACACCATGCGACAATATGAGCATACAACCTGTAATTGTTATTTCATCATATTGAATAAACATAATAATATTCATAATGACTGCCCATACACCGTATTTTATAAGTGATACAAAGGCTAAAGCTTCAACTATCGGTATTTGTTTACCCAATATATAAGCTAAAATAACAATGCATAGGAATAATGATGCTGTTGGACTATCAGGTACAAATGCTTTGAACTGCAAATCAGTAACACTCAATTGACTACTATACCATATATAACCATAAAGCGTACCTAATAAATTACATAAGAGTAAAAAGTACAGTATTCCTTTATGATAGATCATTGACTGCCATAATATTTTTATATTCATTTACTTCAGTCCTTCGTTGTTGTGTTTACATTTCTTAATTTAAATGTATTAAGAATCTGAGAGAGTTGATAAAACAACACTTTATCTTGTAATTGTAAGCTTAAATCAATATTATCTTGTAAATAAGAAATAATAGAAGTCTCACTTTGCTTTGATAAAGGAATGCTGTATATATCTTGCATATATACAGCATAATAAGGAGATTGAAGTAATTGTTTTAACAATAAGTCATCTAGTTTTTGATCTCTCTTTTGTGTTTTATCAAAATATATCTTTATATCAAAAGATTCATTATGATTAGCAATAACTTCAAAAATTTCATTGCTATTTATGATTTGTTGATTGTCTGATGTATACTTAATTGCAACTGGTGTTACCGCATTAACCATAGCTAATGCTAATGTATTATGGCCAGGAATACTTTCATCTACAAAGTGTATTTGTTGTAATAATTCTGGTGATGATTTGAGTAAGTTCAATATCCACACACTAATCCTAGATTTAAACTGATAATGAAAAAGAAGATATTCAATAAAAGTTGCCTTTGATTGTTGTAGCGTATTGGACATTCAAACTCACCTTCCTTGTTCTAGAAAGATTGCAATCTTTCTGCTTCGTCATGCCAAGTATCATTACTTGGTTCTAATTCTAATAATTGGTTTAAAATTACTTTGGCTTGTTGTGTTTCTCCAATTTCTACTAAATAGAAATAATAATCACTTAAAAATGCGGATTGTGATTGCAGGGTATTATATGCTAATTCAAAGAAATGTTGTGCTTCTCTATCGCGTTCTTCTTGGCCAAGTGCGTAGGCGAGATGCCACATAAATACAGGATCTAAATCTTCTTCATCTACATATTGAAGTAATCCTATTAGTGATTCATAATCTTCTTCTTGTCTATATAAATCACTTAGTATCAACAATGGCTCCTGATATGCATTATCGACTTCTAATGCTTGGATGAGTAATTGTACACCTTCATTTGCATCACCATGCTCAATTTGTATCGTACCTGTAGAAACCATTAATTCTTTATAAAACTGCGTTAATCTTAATCCTTCTTTACCTATTTCTATTGCATCAGCATGGTTATGTTCATTTTCATATAATTGCTGTAAATAAAAATAGGCTTGTAAGAAATCAGGGTCTTTTGATAATAATGTTTGTACCAACTTGATTGCTTCTTGAGTAAGTTCATTTTTTTCATAAGCGATTGCTTTTTTGAAATAATCTTCGGAATCCATTTCGTCTTCATTAATTTCATCAAACATTTTGATAGCATCACTGTAGTTTCCGCTTTGTAAACTACAGTCAGCTAAACGAGAAAATAAATTCACACCGTTGACTTCATATTCTCCTGTTTCAAGAACGGTTTCGTATTCAGAAGTAGCTCTTAAATATTGCCCATCGAAGTACAATAACTCTGCTAATGCGTAATGAATAATCGGATCGTTTGGTTCAATATCTATAGCTTCATCAAGTTTACTAATTGCTACTTCAAGCATATTTAATTGTTGATAAAGATCAGCTTCTAACATTAATCTTTCGGTAGATATTTCCACTTCGTTCAGATATTCTAATGCTTCATCGGTATGGTTCTCAGACATTAATCCTTCAATGAAATAGATTAAAAGTTCACTTTCATCAGGATATTTGTGGTAAAGCGTACGGAACACTTCTAAGCCTTGTGGCATTAAACCATAGTTATATAACGTTTCACCTAGTATGAATAAAGCATCGTCCTTAGGAGAGCTTAATGCATCATTTACACGTGTGTCTAAGTTATCTAATTTTTGTAAGTTGATATCATCTATGAGTTTATAGATATCTTCCATACTATTATCCCTCTTTTTCTAATTGTTTTAACTTCGGTAAGAATCCTGGGAAAGAAACATTGACCGCATCAAATTGCTTAATTGATAATGCCTCATCTGTTAGTAAGGATGCGATAGCTAACATCATGCCAATACGGTGATCAGTAAAGCTGTTAACAGTCGTAGTTTGTTCTAGTGCCGATGGATGAATGATTAAACCATCATTCGTCGGTTGTAACATAAAGCCTAATAAATTAAGCATATTTGCAGTTGTATCAATGCGATTTGTTTCTTTAACTTTAAGTTCTTCTGCTTCTTTTACAATGCTTGTCCCATTAGCTTGGGTGCAAAGTAATGCTATAATCGGTATTTCATCAATCGCTCTAGGTACAAGGTTTCCATCAATTTGAATTGGTTTCATATCGGGTGAATATTGTACACGAATAGAAGCTGTTGGCTCGGGATGATCAGTTTGATTAAATAATGTTATATTCCCTTCCATTTGTGTCACGATATCTATAATACCTGAACGTGTGGGGTTAATGCCAACATTGTGTATTGTAATATCACTACCCGGTGTTATCAAGCCAGCAACGATAAAATATGCAGCGGATGATATGTCACCAGGTACATGGAAGTCGGATGGTTTGATGTGTTCGATGCCTCGACTTGGCATTTCAATGG
Source organism: Staphylococcus edaphicus (assembly GCF_002614725.1). Taxonomy (GTDB): domain Bacteria; phylum Bacillota; class Bacilli; order Staphylococcales; family Staphylococcaceae; genus Staphylococcus; species Staphylococcus edaphicus. Next base: position 39,689 of record NZ_MRZN01000015.1, read on the forward strand.
CTTGATCTGTTACCGAAATGGGAATGTTGAAATGTTCAAACATGGTTTCGGTATGATTACGCGTTGTGTCTAATTCTTTGATTGTTGTAGGTTCACTGGCAAACAGACTGGCAAACAGAATAGCACTTTTAACCTGAGCACTTGCTACTTCCATCTCATATGTAATTCCTTTAATCGAAGCAGGTTTAATAATAAGTGGCGTATAATTATCATTGATACCAGTGATATTTGCATTCATACGTTCCAAAGGCTTCATTATTCTATCCATTGGTCTTTTGCCAATAGATTCATCTCCAGATAAAACCGTTTCGATGCCAAGCCCACACAATAATCCAGCAACTAAACGTGTCGTTGTACCGGAATTTCCTGTATACAATACTTGATGTGGTGTCTTGAAATGTTTATACCCAGGTGAATCAATTGATATTTTATCTTCACTCACCTCAATTTGAACACCTAATAGTTTGAAAATTTCAACTGTACGAAGACAATCTTCACCTAGAAGCGGTTTGTAAATAGTTGACTTACCACTAGCTAGAGAACCTAAGATAATGGCTCTGTGTGTCATTGATTTATCGCCAGGTACTTCGATTTCCCCAACTAATGGTCCATTGATTTCTACTAATTTTGTTTTTGACAATATTCAAGCACCTACTTTTTAAAATATGTTATGAATGCCTCGAAAGCCTGTGAAAGTACGGCTTTGTCTACATGTTTCACCTGTGGATCTCCAATTGCATTTAAAAGTACCATTTGAACGCCTGTTTGGTTATTTTTTTTATCTTTTAACATTAATTGATACAAGGATTCAAATTCAAATGATTGGATAGTGTCCAAAGGATAATTTAATGATTTTAAATACTGAATATAATGCAAAATATCGTAATTGGTGTTTAATAATATATTAGAGACAATAAATTGATAAATGATACCAATCATTACTGCGTGACCATGTGGAATCTTAAATTGATATTCAACAGCATGGCCAAAAGTATGTCCTAAATTAAGATATTTGCGTACATTAGATTCTTTTTCATCTTGAACTATAATATTTAACTTTGTTTCTATACCTTTAAACAGATAATATTCGATGTCCTTTAAAGAAGCGAGTGCTTGTTCGTTAGGATATTGCGCTTCTATATTTTTAACTGATGCAATATCGTTTAATAAAGCATGTTTATATACTTCAGCATAGCCACTTAAAATTTCAGTATAAGGCAACGTATTTAAAAAATTGAGATCATAAATGACTGCTTTGGGTCTATAAAAAGCCCCGATCAAATTTTTACCATGCTTTGAATTTATACCGACTTTTCCACCAACGCTTGAATCATGTGCCAATATAGTTGTTGGTACCTGTATGAAATCAACGCCTCTTAATAAAGTTGAAGCTAAAAATCCTGTGAAATCTCCAGTAGCTCCCCCACCAATTGCAACTAAGCATGTGTTTCGTGTTAATTGTTCTGCCAGTAGTTTTTCAATGATTTTTTCATAATAAGATAAAGTTTTTGTTGTTTCCCCAGAAGGAATGACAAGTTTATGTGCTTTATTTTCAGTAGTGATAAAATCTAACGTTTCATGCCAATCATTATAGACATGCTCATCAACAACGAGTACCACATCTTGATAGTCTTTGATAAAGGGATGCAATTGATCTAATGCTTGATGTTCTACAATAATTGGATAATTATTAGATTGATAAGTAGTTTCTAATTTCATGTTATCACCTGATTATTCCATAATATTTTGATCACTATTTAATATTCGATGTTTAATAAGCGACGCTCTTCAATTTGCGCTTGTAGTTGTTCTATATGGTTGCATTGGAATTCTTCAAGCAATGCTTTCGCTAATTCAAAGGCAACTACATTTTCAACTACTACACTTGCTGCGGGTACAGCACAACTATCGGAACGTTCAATAGAAGCTTTAAACGGTTCTTTGGTATTAATATCTACAGAATTTAATGGCTTGTATAATGTTGGGATGGGTTTCATTACACCATTTACAATGATTGGCATACCATTAGACATGCCTCCTTCGAAACCGCCTAAATGGTTTGAACCTCTGTAATATCCATTTGTAGTATCGTATAATATTTCATCTTGAATTTCACTGCCTGGTTTTTCAGCAGCTTTAAAACCTTCGCCAAAGCTAACACCTTTAAATGCATTGATACTAACAACACCCTGAGCAATTCTGCCATCTAGTTTACGATCATAATGTACATAACTACCTATGCCTACTGGAACTCCTTCAATGATAGTCTGTACCACACCTCCGATTGTATCACCTGCTTTTTTAGCGTCATCAATCTTATCACGCATCGTTTGTGCTATTTCATCATTAACAACGCGCACGTCATTCTTATCTATATTTGATTTAATTGTTTCAAGGTCATATTCGATATCGTCTTTAATGCCGCCAATTTCCACTACTCTACTGTAAAAATGAATGTTTAATTGTTTTAAGAGTATTTTTGAAACTGCGCCAACAGCAACACGAGCCGCTGTTTCTCTTGCAGATGATCTTTCTAACACATTTCTTAAATCTCTGTGATTGTATTTCATACCTCCAATTAAGTCTGCGTGGCCAGGACGAGGTTTAGTAATAACACGTTTCATATTATCTTGGTCTTCTTCACTGATAGGATCCGCACCCATGATTTTCTTCCAATGTGTAAAGTCGTCATTTGTAACAATTAAAGTAATGGGGCTGCCTAGCGTGTACCCATTTCTTACACCTGAAACTATTTCTACAGCATCTTTTTCAATTTGCATACGGCGACCACGACCATAGCCTCCCTGTCTTTTAAACATTTCCTCGTTTATCTCAGCTACATTAATTTCTAAATTAGCTGGCACACCTTCAATAATGACTGTTAACTGTGGTCCATGTGACTCACCAGAAGTTAAATATCTCATACTTTACCCACTCCGTTCTTTAGTACTTTAAATTAATATATGCTCTATATCTTATCATATTCATTTGTTCAAATTAACAGTAAAATAATAAAAGATGAACATTAATAAAATTTATTTCAAATATCATTATTTACTAGTGTAACACTTGCGCTAAACGAATTATATTAAATCTAGTCCGTTATATATGAACTGATATAAAATTATTGCTTTTAATTTAGCGAACAAAAAAACTGATTAGATACTGTAATCTAATCAGTTTAAAAATCGTATTTATTAATAAATATTATTCGTATAACCAAGGTTCTCTTGGTTCGGTATATTCGCTTAATTCTTCTGTATTAAACCATAGATTGATTTCTTTATTGGCTGATTCAACTGAGTCAGAGCCATGAATAATGTTTCGTCCTACTGTTAAGCCTAAATCTCCTCTAATCGTACCTGGTGTTGCTTCAGATGGGTTAGTTTTACCAATAATATGTCGAGCTACATGAACAGCATCTTCGCCTTCTACGACCATCGCAAACACTGGTGCAGAAGTAATAAAACTAATTAAATGTTTATAGAACGGTTTATCGGTATGTTCTGCATAATGCGCTTCTGCGAGTGATTGCGGTACAGTCATTAACTTACCGCCAACTAGTTTTAGTCCTTTTCTTTCAATTCGAGAAATAATTTCCCCTATTAAATTTCTTTGTACTGCATCTGGTTTAATCATTAGAAATGTTCTTTCCATTATATGTGTCTCCCCCTGTTTGTTATGTATCGTTGTACTTATAATAAGTAATATAAAGTACACAAATATGCATCAAAATCAAAATGTGTTTTGAATCACATTAACATATTAACAGGTTATTAAAGCGCTTTCAATGGTTTTCACATAAGTTACACATTTCTTTTGCCGACTTTTTTTATTAATTTTTTAAATAATGGTTTTGAATCTTCATTTTCTAGCTCGTCAATTAAACGCAATGCTTTATGCAAGTATTTATCACTAATTTCTTGCGCATGTGTGATAACGTCAGAATTTCTAATTTGATTAATCAATTTAATGAATGTCTCATGACTAGTATCAGGACTTAATTGTTGAATTTGTTGTTTGAACGTGTCATTATTTCTCATTTCAAGAAGTACTGGCAAGGTTAAATGACCATTCATTAAATCACTACCAACAGGTTTACCTAATTTTTTCTCTGTACTTGTAAAATCTAATATATCATCTACAATTTGAAAACTCATACCTATATAATGGCCAATCATTTTTAAATTATGGATTGTTTTTTTATCAGCACCAGAAGTAATTGCTCCTACTTCTGTGGATAATTGTATTAACAATGCCGTTTTTCGATTTATACGGCGCAAGTAATTCGTTATGGTTTGATGTCCATTAAATTGATCCTGAAACTGATATAGTTCGCCCATGCATACTTCTACAATGGCACTAGATATAACAGCGTGTACACGATTAGCTTCAATATTAGAAATATGTTCAAGTCCTCGAGCAAGTAAGAAATTACCAGTGAGTATGGCTGTGTTTTGATCCCATTTTTTAGAGATAGTTAGACTACCTCTACGTTTATCACTTTTATCTATAACATCATCATGCACTAAGGTGGCCATATGAATTAATTCTAAGGCAACTGCGACACGATAAACGTCTTCATTCATTTCTTTGCCAAATTGGCTACTTAAAATTACGAACGCAGGTCTAACACGCTTACCACCTGAAGAAAATAAATGGTGTGAAGCAGCCTCAAGTACTTTATCATTACTTTTAATAGATAGTTCTAATCGTTTTTCTATTTTTTTAATTTCATTATTCATATTTAACTTTGACACGCTAATCACCTTTGGTTGATTCATTTTTATTTATAGCCAAGGTGCATTGCTGCAACGCCACCTGTGAAGCTACGGATTTTAACATTACTGAAACCTGCTTGATTAAATAAGCGTTTTAATTTTTCTTTATCCGGAAAATCAAACGTTGATTGTTGTAACCATTCATACTCATCTTTTGATTTCGCAAAGATTTTTCCGAAAATTGGCATTACGAACTTAAAATAAAGTTTATAACATTGTTTAAATACAGGTGTTGTAGGTTGGCTTGTTTCTAGGCAAACAATCATACCACCGGGTTTAAGAACCCTATTTAATTCTTTCAATGTTGCTAGATAATCAGGCACGTTTCTTAAACCGAAACCAATTGTGACATAATCGAACTCGTTGTCTTCAAATGGCAAATTCATTGCATCACCATGTACAAGTTTAATATTTTGCATATCACTTGTTTTATGTTTACCTACTTCCAACATATTTTCACTGAAATCAACACCGATAACTTCGCCAGTTGGCCCAACTGCTTTACTTAATGAGATTGTCCAATCAGCAGTACCACAACAAACGTCTAAAGCTTTTGATCCTGGTGTCACATTCATTTCTTTCATAACGCGCTTTCTCCATGTTTTATGTTGTTCGAAGCTTATGATGTTATTAAGGCGGTCATATTTTCCAGAAATATTTTGAAAAACATCATGAACTTGTTCTTTTTTTGCTTTATTATCTGCCATATTAATTACCTCTTTTTGAATGAATTTCAGTTTTTATTTGATCTAAAAATGACGCTAACACTTCTTTAGAATATTTGCTTAAGTAAGAAGGGTGATTATCGCTTAAATTGTCTAATAGTTTATCGTTGATAAAAGCTGTATTAGCATTTGAAGCAAATCGATTTATCGTAATTAGAGGAAACGTATTTTCTATTTTTAATATATATTGTCCAATATCATTGATATCTATCGTTTCATGATGAATGGAAGATTTCATTTCATTTACTTCTACAATAGCTGTGCTAATCTCTTTTTGATAAGCTGAATCATTTAAATTAGCTAATAATGTATAAAAATGTGCACTTAACAAGTCACCGATTAAAATAGATTTTTTAGACGATAAATTGGTAGAAACTTCGTCTAAGTGACGCATCGCTGTATCTATTGTGAGGCAAGCCAACTTAGCTTCTTGTGGGATATCATAAGAATCAAGAATTTGTGCCAACGCTTTATTTATATATATTGATTCATAATGATTTACACCGCGAAGCCGCTGTGTAATCTGTGTTTCTAATATGTTTAATGTCGTTTCCATGTTCACACCTCACGTTATTATCCATATACATATTAACATTATATTGAGAAAAATAAAATCAACGAAAATCAAAGTCATATATATTCATGTGTTATGTATGTAATAAACTCAATTTATATGGAATTGAGTTATAGTTAATTGTTTGATTCATATGTAATTCTTATCCATAGTCCATAATGGACGAATAAGTTCATAAAGCAACTATCTCGAATGATATCATACATTGATATGCTTATAGTTGGTTATATTTGATTATTTATCAAATAAAAAAGAAAAAGCCCCTTTAAAAGGGCTTCACTTTGAGTAAAGAATTATTTTACTGCATCTTTTAAAGCTTTACCAGCTTTGAATGCTGGAACTTTGCTTGCAGGGATATCAATTTCTTTACCAGTTTGAGGGTTACGGCCTTTACGAGCAGCACGTTCGCGTACTTCGAAGTTACCGAATCCAATTAATTGTACTTTTTCACCTTTAGAAAGTGATGATTGAATTGATTCGAATACTGCATCTACAGCTAAACCAGCTTCTTTTTTAGTTAAATCCGCTTGTTCTGCTACAGCATTAATTAAATCTGTCTTGTTCATTATGAATTCACCTCCCCTAGGGTTTATAATGATACTTTATATCATTATGGTATGACTTTAACACAACGATTATAGCTACTGCAATGATTTATGTGCAAAAAACGTTGAAATAATAGGATTTTGATAGTAAATCGTTATATATTCTAAAAAAAGTGTAATTATACTATGTTATTCCGCTTTCTTTCCTCGTCCCATTAAGTCTTTAACGCTTTCATTTACTGGTCTGTTTTCAAATAATACTTTATACAATGCAGTTGTTATTGGCATATCGACATTTACTTCATTTGCTAAATGATAAACTGATTTTGTAGTATAGACACCTTCAACAACCATATTCATTTCATTTAAAGCCGTATCAAGTGATTTGCCTTCACCTAATTTATAACCCAATGTATAATTTCTGGAATGAGTCGATGTACATGTTACGATTAGATCACCAATGCCTCCTAAGCCAAGAAAAGTAATTGGATCTGCACCTAATTTTTCACCTAACCGACTTATTTCAGCTAAGCCTCTCGTCATCAAAGCAGCTTTTGCATTATCCCCAAATCCCATACCTGAAATGACGCCACTTGCAACAGCAATAATATTTTTCAATGCGCCACCAAGTTCAACACCTACAAGGTCTTCATTCGTATATACGCGTAAATAATCATTCATAAATAAATCTTGTGTAAGTTTTCGAACGTCTTCTGATTTTGATGAAGCTGCCACAGTTGTAGGTTGTTTTATAACAACTTCTTCCGCATGACTTGGGCCAGACAAGACACCAATGCCTGCATTGTGTTCAGGAGCAATGGAATCTTCCAGCATCTCAGATACACGTTTATACGTTTCGTTTTCAATACCTTTCGCTACATGAATGAACGTTTTTTTAGATGATAATAAATGATCTATTGTTTTTGCTACTTCTCTCATCGCTTTAGTTGGTAAAGCCATTAAATAAATATCTGCAAAAGCAACAGCTGTTTCAATATCAAGTGTTGCTTTGATAGATTCATTCAATTTAGCTGTGTTTAAATACTTGCTATTGATATGTTGCTCATTTATTTCATTAACAGTGTTCGTGTTTTTCCCCCACATTAACACTTGATGCCCATTCTCAGCCAAGACATTTGCTAATGCCGTTCCGAAACTTCCTGTACCAAAGACAGTTACTTTAGACATGATATCCCCTCCGATAATTAATTTCTTTTTCTAGCTATTATGTGCACGGGCGTACCTTCGAATCCAAATGCAGCTCTAATTTGATTCTCCAAATAACGCTTATAAGAAAAATGCATTAATTCTACATCGTTTACAAAGACGATAAAAGTCGGTGGCTCTATTGCAACTTGTGTAGCATAAAATACGTTTAAACGACGGCCCTTATCTGTTGGAGTTGGATTCATCGAAATGGCATCTGTTACTACTTCATTAAGCGTAGAACTTTGTACACGTTTTTTGTGATTTTCACTAGCTTCTTTAATATATGGGAACAGCGTTCTGAGACGTTGTTTCTCTTTTGCTGAAACAAATGCGATTTCCGCGTAATCCAAGAATTGGAACTCTTTACGTACTTCATCTTTGAATTTTTTCATAGTGTTTGTTTCTTTGTCTACTGTATCCCACTTATTAACTACGATGACAATCGCTTTTCCTTCTTCGTGTGCATAGCCTGCAACACGTTTATCTTGTTCAATGATACCTTGCTCAGCATCAATGACAATAAGAATAACATTTGATCTTTCAATAGCTTTCAATGCACGTAAGACGGAATATTTTTCAGTATTTTCATATACTTTACCTTTTTTACGCATACCAGCTGTATCGATTAATACATAGTCTTGATCGTCATAGCTATATTCGGTATCTACAGCATCGCGTGTTGTACCTGCTACATTGGAAACGATAACTCGATCTTCACCTAATATCGCATTTACTAAGCTGGATTTACCCACATTTGGACGTCCGATTATGGATAGTCTAATTGTATCATCATCGTATGGATCTGGCTCTTCCTCTTTAAAATGTTTAACGACTTCATCTAATAAATCACCGAGGCCTAATCCATGAGAACCAGAAATTGGATAAGGATCTCCAAAACCTAGGGAATAGAAATCGTAAATTTCATTTCTCATTTCGGGATTGTCTACTTTATTTACTGCTAAAACTACAGGTTTTTTTGATTTATATAACATTTGTGCTACCATTTCATCACTTTGAGTTAACCCTTCTCTTACATTAACCATAAAAATGATGACATCAGCTTCATCAATTGCTACTTCGGCTTGTGCTCTTATTTGAGTTTGAAAAGGCGCATCTCCAATTTCAATACCACCTGTATCAATGATATTAAAATCATGTGTTAACCATTCACCTGATGAATAAATTCTATCACGAGTCACACCTGGTGTATCTTCTACAATTGATACACGTTCTCCTACGACTCTGTTAAAAATTGTCGATTTACCAACGTTTGGCCTACCAACAATTGCTACTATAGGTTTAGTCATAACTAACTTCCTCTCTTTTTTAATCTCTATAATTCTATCATAAGGGTTAGATAAATAAAAAGAAATATTAAAACAAAGTGAAGCCAATATAATAACACTACTTTTTATGACAAAAAAAGAAATCTTGCCCTAGTTATAATTAGGACAAGATTTAAAGTTGCCATCGTACTTTGTATTAAAACTTAAAGTCTTTTAATTTATCTCCGAATACATCACCTAATGTTGGATTATCTTCGTCATCAGATCCACTATCTAAGTATGATTGTGTTGTTTCACTATCACTCTCGACAACATTTTCATTTGGTAAAGTCGCTTTAATAGATAACGAAATGCGTTCATTTTCAGTATCTACACCAAGCACTTTAACACTTACAATATCACCAGGGTCCAGTACTTCACCCGGAGAACCAATATGTGAATGACTGATTTCAGAGATATGAACTAATCCTTGAACACCAGGTTTAATTTCCACAAATGCTCCAAAGTTTGCTAATCTTACAACAGTACCTTCTATTACATCGCCTTCATTGATTTCTCCTTTAATGGATTCAAATGGACTAGGTAATGTATCTTTAATAGATAATGAGATACGTTCAGAATCTTTATCAACAGATTTGATTTTGACTTTTACTGTTTCACCAATTGACACGACATCTTCAGGAGATTTTACATGTTCATGAGACAATTCAGAAACGTGGACAAGTCCATCAACACCGCCGATATCTACGAATGCACCAAAATTAGTAAGTCGAGCAACTTGACCTTCGATTACATCGCCTTCATTAAGTGATTCTAGTAATTCATCTTTTTTCTCTGCATTTTCCAATGCTTCTACAGCTTTACGACTAAGAATGACACGATTGTTAGCAGGGTCTAATTCTTCTACTTTTAGTTTAAGTACCTTACCTTCAAAATCGGAGAAATCTTCAATGAAATCTGTAGAAATTAATGAAGCTGGAACAAACCCTCTTTGGCCAACATCAACTACTAAACCACCTTTGACCACTTCAGTGACTTTGGCTTCAATAGTCTGATTATTATCTAATTGTTCTTGTAAAAATTCATATGATTTTTCAGTTTCAAGTTGACGTTTAGAAAGAATGTAAGTACCAGTTTCATTTTCTTCGTCATACTCTATTTTAGTAACATATGCACCAATTTCATCACCAACTTTAACAGCATCACTTGGGTTGTCAATGTGATGCGTAGATAGTTGACTAATAGGGATAATACCGTTAAATTTTGCACCATTAACGTCTATAATTACTTGTTTATCTTCTATTTTTTGAACTTCACCAGTAATTTTATCCCCTTCTTTAATATCACTAATCATTGATTCGTTAAATTCTTCAGTCATCTTGTCTGCCTCCTTATTACACTACATATTTATAACATCTTATAATCTAATAGAATTGTCAAGAAATTCCCCTTTATTAAAAGAATTCAAATAACAATTGTTAAAATGCTGTAAAATTGGGGTTTTTAGCTAACGGAAAATTAACAAAAATTCACCTATGTTTTACAATTTTATTTTATATGCAGTTACCGATGGGTATCTAAAACACATGTACTTTATATACCCGTTAATTGTATTATATAACCTTTTTACACAATTTGGAAAGAAAGGGATTATTCTCTGTTATATTTATTTTGAATTAAGCAATAGAATGAACTAAGGTTAATATTTCTTCAATAACATTTTCTATACTTTTTCCTGTTGTATCAACGGTAATAGCATCGTCTGCTTTTTTTAAAGGTGATATTTTACGATTCATATCATAATGGTCTCGATCAGCAATCTCTTGTTTAAGTTGATCAACTTTAGAATCTATACCACGTTCTTCATTATCTTTTTGTCTTCGAATCGCTCTTTCTTCAACTGAAGCAATCATATATACCTTTAAATCTGCATCTGGTAATACGACAGTACCAATATCTCTTCCATCCATTACGATACCTTTTTTAGCTGACAATTCTTGCTGTTTTTTTACAGCGAAAGTTCTAACAGCCTCTTTAGATGCTACATAAGATACGTTGTTTGTTACATCATTTTCTCTTAAATAGTCAGTGACATCCTGATTATCTAAGATGACTCTTTGACCTTTAACTTCATCATAAGTTAAAGATAAATCAGTAGTTTTAATAAGATGTTCAAAGTCTTCAGGTTTATTTTGTTGTAAGTATTTGTAGGTAATGGCGCGATACATTGCTCCTGTATCTACATAAATCATAGATAATTTAGCAGCTAGCAACTTAGCGATGGTACTTTTCCCTGCAGCGGCAGGTCCATCAAGTGCGATATTTAATAATTTCATTTTAGTAACCCTTCCTTGTTGTTTTATGAATAATATTTTATCATAAATATGTGAATTATAAATAGGAGGAATGCCAGCATGAAAAATGTTCTTGTAATACATACCGGTGGAACGATTAGCATGTCTCAAGATGAAGCTAATAAAGTGGTGACTAATAAAAATAATCCAATATCTAATCATCAAGATGTGATTGCACGATATGCAAATGTGACAGAGATGACACCATTCAATGTGCCTTCACCACATATGAATATCGAATATGTGGAAAAATTGAAAGAAATCATAGAGGAAGCAGTAACTACTAAAGATTTTGATGGCTTTGTGATCACACATGGAACAGATACGCTGGAAGAAACGGCCTATTTATTAGATTTAACGACAGATATTTCTAAACCAATCGCCATTACTGGGGCTATGCGTTCATCCAATGAAATTGGTTCTGATGGATTGTATAATTTCATTTCAGCAATACGTGTAGCAACAAGTGATGAATCTTCTGATAATGGCGTAATGGTAGTATTTAATGACGAAATACATACTGCTCGAAATGTTACAAAAACACATACATCGAATACCAATACGTTTCAAAGCCCTAACCATGGTCCACTTGGCGTTGTAACTAAAAATAGTGTTCAATTTCATCATAAGCCCTATGATCATCTTATATTAAATGATATAGATTACACATTAAATATACCGCTGGTTAAGGCCTATATGGGTATGGACAGTGATGTGTTGACTTTTCATAGTGAAAAGAATGTCGACGGTATCATCATTGAGGCACTTGGACAAGGTAACTTACCACCAACATGCTTAGAGGGTTTAAACAAATGTTTAGAAAAAAATATACCAATTATTTTAGTGTCTAGATCATTTAACGGCATTGTTGGCCCTATTTATGCTTATGAAGGCGGAGGCGTTACATTGGCAGATAAAGGTGTTATTTTTTCAAATGGATTAAATGGTCCTAAAGCAAGATTAAAACTTCTTGTAGGTTTGAGTAACCATTTAACAAAAGAACAATTAAAAAAATATTTCGAATCACAACTTTAAAATTATTAAAAAACTGAGACTTATGACATGCGCGCTTTAAATTAAACACTTAACTTCATAAGTGAAAAATTCAAAGCGCATATCGTCAAATTGTCTCAGCTTTAATATGATGATATGTGCTTAAGATTCTAGAGGTGTTTGTTTTTTTGATAAGATACTTTGTGTAATAATACCGCCATGGTATTTGCCATTTTCTATAAAAATTGTGTTGGCATCATTACCGGCAGCTATGACACCTGCTATATAACAGTTTTCTACATTAGTTTCATAAGTTTCTTTATTGTAAACTGGTGCAGTACCATATTCATTACGATTGATTTTAATACCAATTGATTGTAAGAATTCATAATCTGGATGATAACCAATCATTGCAAATACATAGTCGTTTGCAATCTCAAATGTTTGTCCGTCTTGTTCATAAAAAACGCTCTCTTCCGTAATCTTAGTGACGTTTGCATTGAAGGCCATATCGATTTTTTCATGGCGAACGAGTGATTCAAAATTAGGAAGTATCCACGGTTTAATCGCTTTTGGATAATCACTACCACGGTAAATAACAGTTACATTTGCGCCAGCTTTCTCTAGTTCTAAAGCTGCGTCTACGGCTGAGTTTTTACCACCAATAATAGTAATGTTTTGATCGAAATAAGGGTGTGCTTCTTTAAAATAGTGCATAACTTTTGAAAGTTCTGCCCCTTCAACTTCAAGTTGATTATGGTGACCGTAATAGCCTGTTGCTACAGTAAGAAACCTACATTGATAAACGTCTTTAGTTGTTGTAATTGTAAAACGATTATTGATTTTTTTAACAGTGAGGACTTCTTCAAAGGCATTAATTCGTAATTGATGATGTTTCACAACTGCTCTATAGTAAACCAATGCTTGATTTCTATGCGGTTTACTTTCTTCAACTATAAATGGTATGTCCCCGATACTTAATTTGTCACTAGAAGAAAAGAATGTTTGATGTGTAGGATAATTATAGATTGCATCTACAACATTTCCTTTTTCAATAACTAAAGTATCTATTCCTTTTTTCTTTTGTTCAATCGCAGCACTTAATCCACAAGGGCCGCCACCTATGATTATACTTTCAACTGTTTGCATACTTTATTCGTCCTCCTTTTACCACCAATATATTATACCAATAGTTTCGCAAAAACCAAATGAAAGAATTTGAAAAAATTATAACAATTGTAGTCGAAACTTATTTTGAACTGTATTTATTTTGCAATTAAAGCAATTTATTTTTGTAATTGGAAAATTCACTATATAAATTTTGGTACATTTGATCATACAAAAAAGCGCTCACCTATTATAGGCAAGCGCTCTTTTTATTTAACATAATTGATAAATCTTACTGTGGAATAACAAGGCGTTGGCCATTATGGATATCATTGCCTTGAATGTTATTCGCTTTTCTAATTTTTTCGACGTTTTCTGGTGAACCTTCACCGTAGTATTGAATCGCAATTCTGTATAAATTTTGACCATTTACAACATGTGTTTGTTGTCCAGAGTTACTATTTGATGACTGATTATTTTGTTGATTACTGTTGTTTGTTGCATTTTGTGACTGCTCTGTATCGTTACTTTGATTACTATTGGCTTGATCATTTTGTTGAGCTTGATTACTTTGTTGATCTTGACTAGTTTGATCATTTTGGTTGCCTTGATTTTGATCACTGTTAGCTTGATCTTGAGAATCGCTATTAGCTTGATCAGAATCAGTGTTAGTGTTATCGGAGCTATCACTATCCTCAGAATCCGATGATGCTTTATCACTATCATCGTCTTTAGCTTTATCTTTATCAGATTTACTATCTTTATCGGAGTCTTTAGACTTATTAGCATCTTTGTCTTTATTATCAGCTACTTTTTTATCGTCATCGCTACCTTTATCATCGTTGTTACCAGTTAAAGCCATTCCACCGAAAATACCAATTGCTGCTAAAATTAATACTGCTGCTATAATAGGAAGTAGCTTTCCTAATAAACCGCCTTTTTTCTTCTTGTTATCATCATCGTGATCGTGGTTATTATTGCCATTGCCACCGTTGCCACCACCTGATTTAGAGTGTGAGGCAACAGCGCCAGTACCAGCAGCTGCGGCACCGCCAGCTACAGCAGCACCCTTTTTCTTAGAGCCAGTACCCTCTTTATTTTGCGCATTGTCTTGTACTTTGTCTTTGTTATCTTTTTGGTCTTTTTGACCTTTATGTTTACCAGCTGCATAAGCACCAGCGCCAGCAGCTGCAGCACCACCAGCTACAGCAGCACCTTTTTTCTTAGAACCATTTTTATCTTTATTGTTTTCGTCATTATTAGGTTGATTTTTAGAATTAGTAGATTGATTATGTTGTTCTAAATCTTGATTTTGTTCATGTGTTTTGTTACTAGCGTCTTTAGAGCTTGAATTGTCATTATTATGTTTGCTAGCAGCATAAGCACCAGCAGTTGTAGCACCACCAGCTGCAGCAGCACCTTTTTTCTTGTTATTATCTTCATCGACATCATTATGTTGATTATCTGAATCAAATTTATCATCAGATTGCGGAGTATCATTTGAAGACTCATGTATTAAATTATTGTTTTGTGAAGGATCTACAGATTCATTTTCACGCTGTGAATCTGTAGAAGAATTGTCTTCATGTTGCAAACCATGTTCATGACCACCAAATTTGTTGTTTTCGTATTGATGTTCTTGGTTTGACTGCTCGTCGTTTTCACTTTGGTTTGTTGCTGTGTCTCTTCTTCGTTGTCTACGTTGAGCATTTCTCGGAGGAAATTGTTCATCTGATTTATCAGACACTTCCTCTTTTACATTGTCAACGGAATCGTTAACCGAATCCTGAGTGTTATCTTGGTGTTCTTTTGGATCAATGGATTGACGATTTTTTTCAAAATCATCTTTAAAATTGTTGTTAGACAAATTCATCATCCTTCCTATTTTTATTTAAGTATATACTGTTTTACCCTAAAAGAATGTAAATATGTATACTTTTTTTAAGAAAAAATACTATTAAACATGTGTATATATCGTATTATAGCTTGTTTGAAAATATGAAGTAAAGTAATTGTCTATTATTTAAATAAATTTTGTAATTTTTCATTAAAATCCATTTTTCTTTTAACTTTTTTTCTGTTTAATATATTTATTTTATTAATTTCGGAGTCATTATCACAACATTGTTTTGGCTTTTCACTTAACTTTTCTTCAAAAAATTCTATCATATATGCTCTACGACATTGATCGAGATTTTTATATCCTAACATACGCATATAACCCAAACGTTTACGCTTGTATGATATCTCAAAAATAGTACGCAATTGTTGATAAGTATAATGACCATAAAGTATTTCTAAAACTTCCGATTTTTCCGGCGGTAGAAACTGGCCAAGTTCAAATGATTCAACATCTTCTATTGTGACAATATCGGTAAATAACAATGTTTCTAATAAAAAGTTGTCATCAGGCTGGTATAGACTGATTGCTTGGCTTTGCTCACCATCACGACCAGCACGCCCTATTTCTTGCATATAATTTGAAGGACTTGTAGATAAATGAAAATGAACTATAGTACGGATGTCTTTTTTATTAATTCCCATACCAAATGCACTTGTTGCAACGATAATAGGTATTTCATTGTTTAAAAACTGATGTTGTACTGTATGACGTTCTTGATATGACAAATCACCATGATAAATCCCAGTTAAAAAACCATAACTATAAATTTTTTGTGCTAATGTTAAACACATCTTTTTAGATGATACATATATGATTGTAGGACCCGCATGTTCCAATGTTGGTAATAACCATTTTAATTTTTCCTCATCGTCTGCAAAATTTTTATGTGATAACGAGATATTATCGCGATTCATTGTCGTCTTAACGACGTAAAAGGATTTATTTAATATTTGTTTTAAATCATATGATAGATATGAGGGTGCTGTAGCTGTTAAAGCTAGTATCGTAGCATTTTGAAAATGATTGACGATTTTGCCAATTAATGCATAATGAGGTCGGAAATCATAACCCCATTCTGAAAGACAATGTGCTTCGTCTAATACAATCATACCTAAATCTAATGATTTAACTAATTTAAAATTATGAGGTTGAAGTAGAAATTCAGGACTTAAGAAAATAAAGCGACTATTTGCTAATTGTTTTGCATTTTGGGTTCGCTCAGTTTCATCCATACCAGAGTGTATACAAGCTACATGGTGTTCGCCATGGCGTTTAAGTTGCATTACCTGATCATCCATTAAAGAGATTAATGGTGAAATGATGAGAGTTGGTTGTTCTTTTATATATGTAGGTAATTGATAGCATAGGCTTTTACCACTTCCTGTTGGTAGGATGCCCAATGTATCTGTCTGGTTGAGCACATGTTCTATAATTTCTTTTTGACCTGGTTTAAAAGTTTCAAAACCAAATCTATTTTTTAATGTTTCATCAAGCACGTATATCCCCCCTTTCTAAACCAACAATAATTAATTTAATTTCAAAATAACTCAGTTCTGGAAATGCTGTTTTATAATTCCGCAAGCGTTCACTACGATTTGATAAGTAATATGGTATAAATTGTTCGTATTGCTTATGTAATAAATATGAACTATATTGTGTTAAATATCCTTTAATAAATAATTCTAAAATATGATCTTGGATTGTATTTGGTTTAACATTCTGTTGTGCTGCTAATTCTTCAAACCGCATACCTTGTTGTATACCATGGTAGGTTAATTCTGTTTTATATAGTAGTGAAGGAAGTATAATGAGTTGATTCAATAGTGGGTATTGCTGTTTAATTTCTAGTTCATACATTAATGTAACTAAATCTCTTATTTCTAATTCGAATAGTTTTTCTTGAGGTATAGCTTCAATCAAACTTACTTGTTGTCTCGTGTACATACTTTCTTCGAATCCTTGTAAATAATAATGAAGATAAACATTAGTATTTTTTTGACATAAATTATGAAATAAGCTTGTGAGTTCTTCAATAAATTGAGTTTGTAAATTGTCCTTAGTTATTTTTTGATACAGACGTTTTACTTGAGTTTGTACAATGTTATGCTGTGTAACAGGTATAAATTGATGAATGTCATGCTTAATATTTGATAATGTTTGTGTTAGCAATTGTATTGCATTAAACGTGTTCACAAGACTATCATATGTATGTCGAGGGTGATTACTGACATTTTGATATTGCTGTGATTCAATGTTAAAATGACTAGAATATCGCTCGAATGACGGATATTTTAAATTAGGCATGCTGTGATACAATGACATAAGCTGTTGACTACAGGCATCAAAAAAGGTTTGATGAGACTTTTTACCTGTGATAATATTATATATACTTTTTTCGGTTTTGTAATTATGTGCATTTGTGTAAGCAAAATGAATTATATTATACATAGACGCTCCTTCATCATATAAATCGAAAATATTTGAAAAAACGATAAACTGTGATTACAATAATATTTGTGTAATTATTGTAGCATTTTTGTCAAAGGAGGCGAAGAAATTGGCTAAATATACGATTGTAGATATGGATACATGCATTGCATGTGGTGCTTGTGGTGCCGCTGCCCCTGATATTTATGACTATGATGACGAAGGTATTGCATATGTTATTCTAGATGATAATCAAGGTACTTCAGAAGTACCAGAAGAATTATATGAAGATATGGAAGATGCACTTGATGGTTGTCCTACAGATTCGATTAAGATAGAAGAAGAACCATTTGACGGTGACGCATTAAAATTTGAATAATGTGATGTCTGAACAATTGCATTGATAAATAATTAAGCTAGTATTGCTACAAATATACCATACGCAAACTTAATTATTTTTTATCATAATATATTAGTGAGCCACCATTTACATTCAACGTAAATGGTGGCTCATCTTAATTTTAAAATAATGTTATTTAGGTAAGACATTTTTAAGTCTATTATATAAAAGGATGAATATAATAGAGATAACAATTCCTTTAATGATGTTAAAGGGTATCACACCTGATACAATGACGATTTTAACATTTTCAACAATATCAGCTAGATTCATAATCATGCCGTAAAGTGGCAATAAAATGAAGTAGTTAAGAATGCTTAAGACTAAAGTCATGACCACAGTTGCAACGCTTAAACCAACAATTAGCGATTTGATTCTATCTTTATGTTTAGTGGCAAAATAGGCAGTTAATAAAAAACTAGATGCCGCTAAAAAGTTTGCAACCGGTCCAACTGGATCGCCTATATTAAATAAAAAGTTTAATAAGTTTTTAAGAAATTCCACAATAAGTCCAGCAATTGGTCCTAATGTGAAAGTTGCTAATAATGCGGGAACATCACCAAAATCTAAAGTTAGATAAGGTGGCAGAAATGGTATCGGAAATTTTATAAACATTAAAATAAATGCTACCGCACTCAACATACTAATAGTGATGAGTCTTTTTGTTTGTTGTTGCATATTCAATTGTCTCCTTCCATTCATCTTACACAGAATAGGAGGATTAAATTGCACAACAAAAATCCTCCATCTTCTCCCATCCAGACTATACTGTCGGCTCTAGATTTGCACTAGATCAGCCATTTCATTAAATGTAATGAAATGGGTCGCAGGCTTTATTTACTGCCGGTTAGGAATTTCACCCTACCCCGAAGATGAATTGCTTAAATTTTATAAATATATCATAGCTTATTAGTCAATTAAAAACAATAGACTTGCTTGAGATCATTGATGCATAAACGAAACAAAAGCAATTCCCTTGATAAATATTTATTAATGTTGGTATTACAACGATATCTTCTAAAATATATAAAACCGAAACACGTGAAGTAGTAATTACGTGTTTCGGTTTTATTAAGAAGCCTACGTTTCTGTTCATAAACATCAAGGTGTATCAGGTTTCGGTAACGTAATTATAAATGTCGTACCTTTACCGAGTGTGCTTTTAACATCAATGTTACCACCATGCTCATCTATTATCATTCGACAAATAAACAAGCCTAAACCAGTCCCTTGTTTTCCTCTTTTACGTGCAGTGTCAACTTTGTAAAATCGATCAAAGACTTGTTGTAAATGTTCGGGAGCAATACCTGATCCAGTATCTGAAATATATAAGATGTTTTCAGTTTGCGTTTCTCCGTAATCAATTTTAATTTCGTCACCAGGTTCAGTATATCTTGAAGCGTTATCTATTAAATTGGTTAATACTTGCTCTATTCTATCCGAATCATAATACCACAACTGATGATGAGTATTAGGCGTTAAATTCATATTGAGACCTAAGTCCTTAGCTTGTTGTTGATATTTTTGTTGTACTTTATCTAGTAAAGTATCAATCGGTTGAACAACTTTTTCTACTGTCAGTCCTTCTGCATCCATACGAGCAACATTTAATAACTCATTAACTAATCTATTTAAGCGTTTAGTTTCATCTAAAACTATAGACAGCGACTCATGAATTTCTTCTGGTTCGGTAACAATACCATCCACGATGGATTCCGTGTAACCTTGTAATAGTGATATTGGTGTACGTAATTCATGAGATACATTTGCAATAAAATCCTTTTTCATCTGGTCTATATTATGTTCGTTAGTCATATCACGTATTATAGCCACGATACCGCTACGTCCATCTGGTTGAATTTGTTCAATATAACTTGTAATGATTACAAAATAACGCGTGTTGATTTCATAAACTTCGAACTGTGTTTTTTTGTTTTTAAAAGTAAGTTCATTCTGTTCGTCTAGTTTTTCTAAAGCAAAATCATCTAACATTTGTAAAGTTGTATTAGCCATTTTATTAGAAATAATAATTTCTTTTTTATCATTAAATCCTAATACACCTTCTATCATTGAATTGATTAAGCTGTCACGAATGTTTTTAGATGATGATAATGCGTCTATGTGTTGTTGGATTTCAGAACTCATTGTATTAAATGCACGCGAAAGTTCTCCAATTTCATCTCGAGAGTTGACTGGTACGACTTGTGCATAGTCACCTTTAGACACTTTCAGTGCTTGTGTCCTTAAATTTCTTAATGGCTTTGTGATTCTTGAAGATAAGAAGAATGCAAATATGGTTGTAATCGCTAAAAATATAATCGCAATGATTAGGATAATGACTGTAATGACATTGTTAGTGTCTTCTATAGTTTTTAAATCTTGATAAATAAATACGCCACTATATTTATTAGGTTGTTCATTTGATGTTGCTATAGATTTGGTAGGATAGCCAATCAGCACATAGGTCCGTTGTTTGCCATTGATATTTATCGTAACATGTTCAGAAATTTGTTTACCTTGATCAAATACACGGTTATAATCATTACTTTCTTTAATTTCTTTGAACATCCTACTTTTGGTCTTATCTTTATCTTGACTATCCATATGCTTATGATTCATTATAATGAGCCCTACTGGACCTTCAATTAATTTTCTACTGTGTTGAATCGCTGTTTCACTATTATCAGAGCTTTCTACGAGTTGACTAATTCGTTTGGCATCCTTTAGTAATGAATCTTCTGTTTCTTGCGTAAAATAAGATTGAATAAACGTTATGAGCGCTGCACTTAATAAAATTAAAACTGTAGTTACTATAAAAATAATAGTTAACCACAGTTTAATGACTACACTATTGAGTTGATTCATTATTTGATTTGATTTCAAATTTATAACCAACACCCCATACTGTCTGTATCATATGGGCAGCATCTTCTGATACACGATTTAACTTTTCTCTTAAACGTTTAACATGGGTGTCCACAGTACGCAAGTCGCCATAGAACTCATAATGCCATACTTCTTTTAATAGCTGTTCTCTATCAAATACTTTATTAGGTGTTTTAGCTAGGAATATTAATAGTTCATATTCTTTGGGTGTTAAATTTACCTGGCTTCCATCAGCTAATACTCTGTGCGCGTCATTATCTATAACTAAGTGATCAAATTCTAGTAAATCACGTGCATGCGGTTCACTTTGTTCTGCAGTTGCCACCTGAGTGCGTCTTAATAAAGCTTTCACTCTTAAAACTACTTCTCTGGGTGAAAATGGTTTAACGATATAATCATCTGCGCCAGATTCAAATCCTTCTACACGATTTGTTTCTTCACCTTTTGCAGTTAACATAATGATAGGTGTTTCTTTTTGTTCTCTTAGTTTAGATGCAACGGTAATACCATCCATTTCAGGTAACATTAAATCAAGTAAAATACATGCATAATCATGCTCCAAAGCCATTTTATATGCTTCGTTACCATCACTTGCTTCATGTATTTCAAAAGATTCTCTTTCGAGATATAATTTTAATAGTCTTCTAATGCGATCTTCATCGTCTACAATTAGTATTTCATTTGTCATACGTGTATACCTCCCACACTGCTAACTTTCTAATTTAAGCATATTATATCATAGGTTTAGCACGAAAAGTGATTTTGAATCGAAAGTTTGTGAAAAAATTATCATGATTGTGATAATGGTAACTAACTAGTCTTTTCCGTGTTCGGCAAGTTGACGTATCATTTTTACTTCGTGTGGTGTTAATACTCTACCTTCACCCGCATTTAAACCTTTCAAGTTTAATGGGCCAAATTCGATACGCTGTAATTTAGTTACTTGGTGACCAAAATGTTCAAACATACGACGAACTTGACGATTGCGCCCTTCAGTAATAGTGATTTCTACTAATGTTGAATTTTTATCTTTGTCTTGGTTCTTCACTTTAACCGTAGCGGGTTGTGTTACCCCATCGTCTAATTTAATACCTTGTTCAAGTGACTTAACTTCTTCGCGCATTAGGTACCCTTTTAATTTAACCACATATTTTTTCTTGATTTTATAGCGTGGATGCGTCATTAGATTCGTAAATTCACCATCGTTAGTCAGTAATAGTAGTCCTGATGTATCATAATCTAATCGACCCACGGGGTAAATTCTCGTTTTAATTTGCTTGAAATAATCGGTTACAACTTTACGTCCTCTATCATCAGAAACACTTGTAATAACTTGTGATGGCTTATAGAACAAAATATATAATTTGTCTTCTTGTTCTAATTTAATGCCTTCTACTTCAATATTATCTGAAGGTTTTACTTTAGTACCTAATTCAGTTTCTACTGTTCCATTCACTTTCACTTTTCCTTCTGTAATTAAAGTTTCTGCTTTTCTACGTGATGTATACCCACTATTAGCAATACGTTTTTGTAATCGTTCTGTCTCTTTATTCATTATTATCTCCTTTTTGATTTACTAAGTTACTAAAGAATGCTTCGATTTCTTCATCTTCCTCGTCTGTCGTAGGTAAGTCATCTAAATGCTCAATGCCAAATACATTTAAGAAAAGCTCAGTTGTATAAAGCTGATGACTTCTAGATTCTGCCTCTTCTTTAGCTTCCACTAGACCACGAGCAATGAGTGTTTTAACGGCACCATCTGAATTAATACCTCTAATTAACTCAATATCGCTACGTGATAATGGTTGATTGTATGCAATAATGGATAACGACTCCATTGCTGCTTGTGATAATTTCATTTTTGATTTTTGTTCAATTAATTTTTCTATATATTCAGAAGCTTCTTTTTTAGTTGTTAATACGTAAGTATTTCCATAATGTTGGATGGTTAAACCAGGAGAATCATAGGCTTCAATTAATTCGGTCAATGTAGATTGGTCAACTTCTAAAATTTCTAGCAATTGTTTTTGCTCTAAACCTTCATCTCCAGCTGTATACAGCAGTGCTTCTAATATACCCTTATCTTGCAACGCCATAGTTTACCCCTCTTAAAATGTTAATATCGTCAAAACTTTTTGGTTGTTCAATGTTTACTATACCTGATTTAGACATTTCAAGTATGGCTAAGAAATGTGTGACTACCATTTCAATCGGTTCTGTAAAGTTAAACAAACTAAAGAAGTTAAATGACTCGTGTTGTTTTAATTTTTCACTGACTTGTGAAGTAGCCTGTTGTATTGTGAATGTCTCTTTTCGTATATCAACCGTTTTGGGCGTTTGGAACTCGACTCGGTTTTTAACTTTCTGATAGGCTATCATGAGTTCTGTTAAATCAATCGTATGGTCTGGATTCCAAGTTTCATTAGATTCTAAATGAGATAAATCAGTTGGATGTTTTGAAAAGTAAAAAGCGCGTTCAACCCTACGCTCATTTAAAATTTCAGTGTATGCTTTATAATTTTGATATTCAATTAAACGACCGACCAATTCGTCACGTGGATCGTCATCAACATCTTCAGCTTCACTTGTTTGTGGTAATAGCATTTTACTTTTTATCATCAGTAATTCTGAAGCCATTACTAAATATTCACTCGCAATATTAATTTCTAATTGATTCATCGTATGTATATATTGCATATACTGTTCAGTTAATTCTTTCATGGGAATATCATAAATATCAATTTCAATTTTTTGTATAAGATGCAATAATAAATCTAATGGTCCATTAAAGGCATCTAATTTTACTTCGTACATTTTATCTACCTCATATCGCAAGTTAAGTGCGTAATTCACTAAAGTATTATAGCATGTTTAATGAAAACATTTAAATTTGGAGCGGTTTTAATATGGAAAATGCACTAAAGGACTTTTATTTTCAATTTCATACGAAGCAACACTACTTTTTGTGCCACGATATTCTTGAGGAAGCATGGAAAGAAAACGAGGCATTTAGTAAGGAAGATGCTGTAGTTAGTTTGATATTATTTGCAACAGGTTGTTATCACTATCGTAGAGGAAACACTAAGGGCGCTATCAAATCGTTTAGAAAGGCGCTCAAAGTTATTGAACCTTATAATGAAAATGTTAATTTAGGAATAAATATCACTGCATACCAAAAGTTAATTTTAGAACTAATAGCTGCTATTGAGAATGATAATCCGTTTGTGCCAGTTCAATTACCTTTGACTTCAGAGATGCAGCAAAATATTTTGACAACATATCCTCAATTTGTAATGACGGAATATGTTGTCAAAGATAGTTACATTGTTAATCATCATTTAGAAAGAAATAGGACGGAAGTGACAGAAGCACGGTTGAAGGCACTTTATCAAAAACAGCAAGAAAGACGATAGTGTTAGCACGTTAATTAAATCATTATGTGCATATAAAAACACAGGCGAGTTATTCAACGAATAAACTGGACTGTGTTTATGCACGTGGATGAAATTCATTATACATTTTTCTGATTTGTGATTTTGAAACATGTGTATACAGTTGTGTTGTTGATATATCTGAATGGCCTAACATTTCTTGAACTGCACGTAAATCTGCTCCATTTTCTAACAAGTGTGTAGCGAACGAATGTCTTAATGTGTGTGGTGTTAGTGTTTTTGTAATATTGGCTTTGATACCGTTTTGTTTTATCATTTTCCAAATAGCTTGTCTAGATAAAGACTTACCATGCATATTCAAAAACAAGACATTTGTAACTGTTTGCTTTAATAATTGTGGACGAACGGTTTCGATATATGTCTTTAAGTATTCAATAACTGTATCACCTAATGGCACAATACGTTCTTTATTTCCTTTTCCAAATACCTTAACGAAGCCCATAATTAAATTAACATCTTCTAATTCAATTTGAATAAGTTCGGAAACGCGCATGCCCGTCGCATATAATAATTCTAACATTGTACGATCACGATAACCGTTTGACTTCGATAAATTAGGAGTCTCTAATAAGGCTAGCACTTCATTTATTTCTAATACATCCGGTAATTTACGATCATATTTGGGTGTTTCAATTAGTACCGTTGGATCTTTGGCAGCATATCTTTCTCTCAGTGCAAATTGGTGAAAGCTTCTAATTGTTGAAATAAAACGTGCTAGTGATTTAGCAGAAGCGCCATTATCATGTAAGTAACCTAAGCATTGTTGAATAGCTGCTCTATCAATAAAATCAATATGACTGACTTTTTGTAACTCTAAAAATTCATTGTATTTTTTAAGATCTCTGCGATAAGCACCAATCGTATTCGCACTTAACCCCTTTTCTAGTTGAATGAATTTTAAATATTCTTCAATAATCGTATCCAAGATACCACCTCTATCTTCAATATGGTATGTATATCCGAGTTATTTACCTTGTGTTTGACAATCTGAACATACACCATGGAACGTTAAACGATGGTCGGAAATTCTAAAATTAAAATCGTTTTCAACACGTTCTTCAACTTGTGGCAATAAGTCTTCCTCAATTTCTTCAACCTTACCACATTCCATACAAACAAGATGGTGATGAAAATGCTTCGCGCCTTCTTTACGTAAATCAAAACGAGCCACGCCATCTCCAAAATTAATTTTATCTACCACTTTTAATTCAGATAGTAATTCAAGCGTACGATACACTGTGGCTAGGCCTATTTCAGGTGCTTTATCTTTAACTTTTAAATAAACATCTTCAGCACTTAAATGATCTTTTTCATTTTCAATTAAAACACGTAACGTAGCTTCACGTTGAGGTGTTAATTTATATGAAGATTGTTGTAATTGTTGCTTCACGCGATTTAAACGCTCTTCCACGGAAGCCTCACTCCCCTACTAATAATTATAATCATTTTAATTTACATAATGATTTATATATAAAATACCAGTAATTGATAAAATACGCAAGTAAACTCGTCCCTTAATTATAATCATTATAATTAAGGATTAAATGTTGCAAAGCAATAATTGTTTTAGCGTCTTCAAAATATTGATTTTTCAGCATTTTTTCAATTTCATTGAGGTCGTAATACTCCAATTCAATAAATTCATCATCATCTAAGTTCATCTGACCTGATTTCAACTCATTTGCCAAATATATTGAAATTTTTTCATTTGAAAAACCTGGAGAACCGTACATTTCTGCTATTAAATCTAAGTCGTCTGCAATGTAACCTGTTTCTTCTTCTAATTCACGTTTAGCAGCTGAAATGCGTGCTTCACCTTTTTCTAATTTACCTGCTGGAATTTCTAATAATGGTTTTTCTGCAGGTTTACGAAATTGCTTCACTAAAATGACTTTATTATCTGCAGTAACAGGACATACAGCGACCGCCCCATTATGAAAGACTAATTCACGTTTAGATGTAGTGCCATCGGGTAATTCAACATCATGGACTTCTAAATCAATAATAGCGCCTTTGTATATAGACTCAGTATGTATTGTTTTTTCATTTAAATTCATTATAATCACGTTCCTTTAATTTGATTTAAGTTACTGTTAAGATAAGTACATTAGTATATAGGGTGCAATTGAGATTTAATTTTTAGAATTCACTATGTATTGTTCACTAAAATTAATTTTAATCCTATGATTCAAGTGTATCGAAAGGAGAAACGACATGCAAAAAAATGTTTTAAGAAGTGGTATTGAACTTTCAGAATTAGGGCTAGGTTGTATGAGCTTAGGTACAGATATTAAGCAAGCAGAACCCATTATAGAACGTGCAATTGAACAAGGCATTACTTATTTTGATACGGCTGATATATATGATAAAGGTGTGAATGAAGACATTGTAGGCAGTGTGCTTAAAAAGTATCAAGATAGAAGCGATATTGTAATTGGTACAAAAGTGGGTAACCATTTAGCCGATGATGGTTACCCACTTTGGGACCCTTCAAAAGCTTATATTAAAGAAGCTGTAAAAGGTTCTTTAAAACGTTTAGGCCTCGACCATTTAGATTTATATCAGCTACACGGTGGGACAATTGATGATCCATTAGATGAAACAATTAGTGCTTTCGATGAATTGAAGCAAGAAGGTATTGTACGTGCATATGGTATTTCTTCCGTTAGACCTAATGTTATTGATTATTATTTAAAGCATAGTGATATTGAAACACTCATGTCGCAATTTAATTTAATAGATAATAGACCAGAAGCATTATTAGATGATGTACACGCTAAAAAAGTAAAAGTTTTAGCTCGTGGGCCAGTGTTCAAAGGTTTATTAACTACTAATAGTAATCAAGCGCTAGATGATAAGTTTTCAGAAGGTGTTTTTGATTATACTTATCAAGAATTAGGTGAAACAATAGCATCTATTAAAGAAATAGAAAATAATCTTTCAAGCTTAACATTTAATTACCTAACATCTCATGATGCATTGGGCTCAATTATTGTTGGTGCAAGTCATGTTGATCAACTTGATGAAAACGTTGAAAATTATAAACGCTCTAAAGATATTAGTTTAGAAAAATTGAAAGCAGCACGTAATCGTGTTAAAAATTTAGAATATACGCAGCATTTAAAATAACTATATTAAAATAATAATAGCGTGTTAGTGAATGATTGATAGGATAAGACTTAAACTTTAATCCTATTATAAATTTACTAACACGCTATTTTATGAAATCAGATTTTGTTTTTAAATAAAAATGTGAAATGCTTTTCAATAAATCTTGGTGCTAGTTGATAGATTTTTAACATCATATGCATCCATCTCGGCTTATTTATTTCGATTTTTTTAGTGATGATACCGTTTATAATTTGTTCGGCTAATTTGTCTGAGTTAAGCATAATTTTTTTGTATTTTTGTGAATAAGCTAACGATGGATCTGCCTTTGCATGAAATGGTGTTGCTATAGGTCCAGTATTAACTGTTAATACGTGATAGTTAGGTTTTTCAATACGTAGCGCATTTAATACTTGATTAAATGCCGCTTTACTTGCACCATAGTGAGCAGCATAAGCTTGTGTTAAAAATGCAGATTGACTACCAATACCAACGATTGTAGGCATCTGACTTAAATGTGGTTGTAAAGTCGTTAATAGTAAATTGAAGTTTATTAAATTTAGTGTATAGGTATCAAGCATGTCTTTGTTCGTATGTTGGTCCATTGATTTGAAATAACCTAGACCAGCACTATAGATGATGCCATCGATTGTTTCTCCTTTAAATTGGCTGCTGAGATTAGCGATTTGTGCTGGTGATTGTAAATCGCATTGCAGTATTGTTAGCTGTGATGATCCATATTTTGATTGAAGCATCTTAAGTTTATCAGGGTTGCGAACAAGCACAGTCACATAAACTTGTTTTTGTAATAGTATGTGTAAGATTGATTGACCTAATCCGCTTGTGCCACCTGTTAAGACGTAATGTCTCCCTATCATGTTTATCCCTACCTTTGTTAATATATGGTTAGTATATATGATGTAATTGATTCATGTCATCTCTTATAGAAATATTAGGCATATTATGAATCTATGTTACTATAGAAACATAAAAGAAACATAAAAACTTAGAGGAAGTGAAATGTTCACATGAAGCTAGTATTTTATGGTGCAGGTAACATGGCACATGCAATTTTTACAGGTATCGTTAATTCTAAAATAATAGATTCTAATGATATTTATTTAACAAATCGTTCAAATGAAATTGCGCTCAAAGAATATGCTGAAGAATTTGGCGTTAATTACAGTTATGATGATGAGGCTTTATTAAAAGATGCAGACTATGTATTTTTAGGCACTAAACCTTATGATTTTGAGTCTTTAGCAGAAAGAATCAAACCATTTATTACTGATAAAAATAAATTTATTTCAATTATGGCTGGTTTACCAATTAGTTATATACGTGAAAAATTAGAAGCAGATAGTCCAATCGCACGGATTATGCCTAATACAAATGCACATGTCGGTCACTCTGTGACTGGGATTAGTTTTTCAAATAATTTTGGTCCAAAATCTAAAGACGAAGTCGATGAATTAATCAACGCATTTGGTTCTGCTATAGAAGTGCCTGAAGATAACTTACATCAAGTGACAGCTATAACTGGAAGCGGACCGGCATTTTTATATCATGTATTTGAACAATATGTCACTGCTGGGACACGTTTAGGATTAGAAAAATCACAAGTAGAAGAATCAATTCGTAATTTAATTATTGGTACAAGTAAAATGATTGAACGTTCAGAATTGAGTATGGAACAACTAAGAAAAAATATAACGTCTAAAGGTGGTACGACACAGGCCGGATTAAATGCCCTTTCACAGCATGACTTAGAAAGTGTTTTTGAAGATTGTTTAAGAGCAGCGGTCGATCGTAGCGTGGAACTTGCAAGTCAGGATGACGATTGATTATTAATAGAGGAGTCCGGGACATAAACATTTCTGATTAAAGAATAAACGTCAATTTCTATTGAAATTATATAGAAATTGACGTTTTCTTTATTTTTATATAATTTTGTAGCTCGTTGAGCTACTATTTTTCTTATGT
>NZ_MRZN01000016.1 GCF_002614725.1 Staphylococcus edaphicus
AGAGACTACAGGCTCGAACCATACCCCAGGCAAGCATGCACGGTCAAAATCGTAAGATTTTAAATATAAAGAGGACTAACCCATAAAGGATTAGCCCTCTTTTTTTGAGATTGGGTATTTATGTCCCAGCCTCTTTTTTAATTCTTATAGATACAATCTCGTTATTCTTCTAAGAACCTTTTAACTTCTTCTTTGTTTTTCGCTTTATCAATCTCTAAAGCACTACCGTCCATTGGTGTTTGAATATCTTGATACGTACCTTTGACAGGTAATGTCACAGAATCCACGTTCTTATCACCACGGATACCAAAGTTTAATCCTGATTGTATCAATGCAGAATCTGGCATATTCGTATTTAAATAACCTCTTAAAATACCAGCCACTCTAGGTAATTTAGGTAATGTATCAATGCTTGCAAGCTCTTGTTTGAGCGCTTGCATCACTTGCTGCTGTCTCCGTACACGACCGAAATCGCCTTCTTCATCGTGTCTAAATCTTGCATAACCTAATAATTCTTTACCATTCAGCGTATGATGTCCTTTCTTCAACGATACACCAATATTTTTTGACATATCTTTCTCAACATCAATTGGCACACCATTTGGCTCTAACTCATCTATCATTTTTTCAAATCCAGTAAAATCTAAAATCGCATAATATTCAGGATCAATGCCAAGATTTTTCTTCAATGTTTGTCTTAGCAACTCTGGTCCACCGATAGAATAAGCAGAGTTTATTTTGTGCTGGCCATTACCAGGGATATCAGCATAAATATCTCGCATCACAGACATCATTTTCATCTTTTTATGAATATAATCGTATTGTGCAATCATAATAGAATCTGTTCTAGAAATGCCGCCTTGTTCTTTGTCAGCACCTAATACCATAACTGTAATTTTACCATCGTTCTTTACGGCGCCATTAAATTTATGGTGTTTCAGTGTTTTACCATGGTCTTTAGCATATTTTATACCAGAATTATAACCATGAACTGAATAGCCTATGATAATTGCTAAAATAATAATACAAATCAAAATAATAAACGGAAGCTTTCTGAATCGCTTCTTTTTCACCCTACGCATTGGTGCGGGATTGGTATTGCTTTGTGTACTTTCATTGCTTCTTAGTTTGTCTTCATTCATTAGTATCAACCTTATATCTTCAAAATTGCACTTCTATGTACTATAATTAACATATATTAAAGTTATATAAAAAGTGTATAAAAATCAAGTGATATCTTAATATATGGTACTAAGGTCTAATACGGAAAGGATGTTAAGCATGAATATAAACAAAGCCTACTTCGCAGGAGGTTGCTTCTGGTGTATGGTTAAACCATTTGATACATTTGAAGGTATTGAAAAAGTAACCTCTGGCTATATGGGAGGGCATGTAGACAATCCTTCATATGAACAAGTCAAAACAGGTAACACTGGACATTTGGAAACTGTTGAAATCGAATATGACGTAGCACTATTTTCATACAATAAATTATTAGAGATTTTCTTTTCAGTAATAGACCCATCCGACGAAGGCGGCCAATTTCAAGATAGAGGCACGCAATATAAGACTGCTATCTTCTATACAAATGAAGATCAAAAAATCGTTGCCGAAGATTATATTGAAAAACTCAAACAAACTATTGATAAAGATAAAGCAATTGCAACACAAATATTACCCGCTTCAACATTTTATGAAGCAGAGTCAGAACATCAAGATTTTTATAAAAAGAACCCCGAACGTTATGCCAAAGAACAACAAGACCGCCAAAATTATAAGCACACAATAGATTACTAAACATAAAGCCGGAAAACAGTTTTTTAAAACTGAATCCGGCTTTTATTTTTATAACTCACTATTTTTGCTTTTTCATTTCTAAAGGTATCTTATTTTTTGTTTTAACTTTTTTGCCATTATATAAATCCATAACAGTTTTAATACTTGCTTCACCCATTAAATCTGGTTGTTGCGCAACTGTTGCATATAATTTATTATTTTCAACAGACTTCATAGCATCTTCATTACCATCAAAACCAACAACTTTAATATCTTTGTTACCAACCGCTTCTACGGCTCCTAATGCCATTTCATCATTTTGAGCAAATATCGCTTTAATATCAGGGTGTGCTTGAATAATATTTTGTGTCACATTCAAACCTTCTGTCCTATTAAATTTAGCACTTTGTTTCGAAACAACATCTAAATCATCATCAGCAATATGGTGAAATCCTTTGCCCCGTTCACGAGTAGCACTCGCACCTGGTATACCTTCCAGTTCGGCTACTTTTGTACCTTTACCCAATTGATCAACAATAAGTTTACCACCCATTTCGCCACCTTTAATATTATCTGACGCAATAAACGAAGCCACCTTTCCTTTAGCAACTTCTCTATCTAAAGTGATAACAGGTATATTTTGATCGTTCGCAATTTGAACACTACCTGAAATAGCATCCGAGTCGGTTGGATTTACAATAAGATAATCTACATTTTGTTGTATTAAATCATCAATGTCATTTGCTTGTTTCGCTGCATCGTCCTGAGCGTCTGCAAATTTAACTTTAACTCCCTGTTTCTTAGCCTCAGCTTCTATACCATCTTTAATTTTTACAAAGAATGGATTATTCAACGTAGAAATACTGACACCAATAACAACATCTGACTTTTTCTTATCCGATTTGCCACTGTCTTTCTTTTCCAAAGGCGACTCTAAAGAACAGCCGGCCAAAAAGAGTACCATGACCATTACAATTATGACTAATCTTTTCATGACATATTCCTCCTGCTCTATTTATTCTTTCTATCAATAAGTACTGCAATAATAATTACGACACCTTTAACCACTTGTTGATAGAAGGAAGAAACGCCTAATAAATTTAATCCATTATTTAATACACCTATAATCAACACACCTATTAGTGTTCCAAGTATACGTCCCTTACCACCTGTTAGAGATGTACCACCCAAAACAACTGCAGCAATTGCATCCAACTCATATGACATTCCCGCAGTTGGTTGAGCTGAATTTAACCGAGACGTTAAAATCGCCCCAGCCATCGCAGACATTAAACCAGCTAAACTGTATATCATAATTTTCAATTTATTTACTTTAATACCAGAAATAAAGGCTGCCTTTTCGTTACCACCCATCGCATAAGTTTGTCTACCAAATATCGTTTTATGTAAAATAATATATAAAATAATAAATGTAATAAACATCGTCACTGCTGGAACTGGTATGCCTAAAAAGTAACCGCGTCCAAATAATTGAAAGGCATAACTACCATTTAAATTCGTAATTGGATTCCCATCTGTAATAACAAGCGTCAATCCTCTAAAAACCGTCATTGTAGCCAATGTCGCAATAAAGGGTGCCATCTTACCTAGCGTAATTAAAATGCCGTTAACAGCGCCTAAAATAGCTCCAAAAATACATCCAACTAACAACGCAATCATAGAATCCACACCTGAGACCATTAAGATAGCTATGAGTGCACTAGATAATGCCAGAGTAGATCCAACAGATAAATCAATACCACCTGTTAAAATTACGAATGTCATCCCAAATGCAATTAATCCATTTATAGATACTTGTCTCAATAGGTTAAACAGATTTGATGGTTCTAAAAATGCACTATTTAACACACTAATGATAATGACCAGTAATATTAAACCAATAAATGGAATAATTTTTTCTAAATATGAAAATGAGACATTAGATTGCTTCATCAATATTCCCTCCTGTAGCTAAAGTCATAATACGTTCTTCTGTTAAATCTTTATTGTTTAATACACCTACTATATTGCCTTCATGTACGACTGCAACCCTATCACTCATACCAATTACTTCTGGAAGTTCTGATGAAACCATAATGATAGACATGCCACGTTCTGTCAGTTCATTCATTAATTGGTAAATTTCTCGCTTTGCGCCTACATCGATACCTCGAGTTGGTTCATCTAAGATCAATACATGTGGTGCCGTAGCAATCCATTTAGCTAACACCACTTTTTGCTGGTTACCGCCAGATAAATCCATACAGATATCCTCTTTTTTACCTTTGATATTCAAACGTTGAATCATTTGTTCTGCATAGTCATTCATTGATTTATCAGTCAAAAAGCCATGTTTTGAAAAACTTTTTAATGCAGGTAAAGAAATATTTTCAATAATTGAATCTTGGAGCACTAAACCCTCTTCTTTTCTATTTTCAGTGATAAATGCCAGGCCTTGCTTTATAGATGCATGAGGGTTCCTTACATGAATTGACTTACCATTGAGTGTTACTTGTGTATCTCCCTTATCCAGACCAAATAAGACGCGCATAATTTCAGATCTACCGGCACCCATCAAACCGCTAAATCCTAAAATCTCTCCCTTATGTAATTCAAAATGAACATCTTTCAAATGGTGTACAGAAGAATTAAGCTTACTAACCGATAGCACTAATTCATCTTGTTGATAATTTCTCTCTGGATACTGATTATCTAAGTCTCTCCCAATCATAGCTTTTACAATTGCTGTATTCGTTGTATCTTGTGTTTTCGTTGTTAGTATGGATTGGCCATCCCTCATCACAGTAATACGATCGGCAATGTTAAAAATTTCTTCCATTCTGTGTGATATGTAGACAAAAGAGACACCTGCTGATTTCAACTTATTAATTTGTTCAAATAATACCTCAATCTCACTCGTGGTTAAAGCAGCTGTTGGTTCATCCATAATAATCACTTTAGAATCTTG
Organism: Staphylococcus edaphicus; assembly: GCF_002614725.1. Lineage (GTDB taxonomy): Bacteria > Bacillota > Bacilli > Staphylococcales > Staphylococcaceae > Staphylococcus > Staphylococcus edaphicus. The sequence continues at coordinate 4,745 of NZ_MRZN01000016.1, forward strand.
CATTAATGCTTTACTTATTTCTAACATCTGCTGCATACCAACGGATAATGTACCTGCTATTTGGTTAAGGTCAATTTGCACATTGAGTGTTTTAAATATCTCTAATGCTTGCTTTTCCATCGTTTTATTATCAATAATTCCTAAAAATTTAGTTGGTTCTTTACCTAAAAACAAATTCTCTAAGACAGTTAAATTAGGCCAAATATTTAATTCTTGTTGAATAAATGACACACCATTCGTCTCGGCGTCTTTGGTATTATCAAATTGAAGCGGCTTACCATCTTCTGTAACATGCCCACTATTGGCATCGTAAACCCCAGTTAAAATTTTCATTAACGTACTTTTTCCAGCACCATTTTCCCCCATAAGTGCATGAACTTCTGCATCTGCAATTTCAAAATCTACACCTCTGAGTACATCATTTTGTCCAAATGATTTATATATTTGCTTCATTTCAATCATCAGTTATCCCCCCTTAAAATAAAACATCACTTGTTAATATGACATTTGCAAAAGGTTTGTCCTCACCAGTGCGAATTACAGCTTTTACATTGTTACTATGTGACTTTAACGCTTCATGTGACTCTGTACGAAGATTAATTTCTTCTCCTTTTAACATGCTATATAACGGTTCATTTTTAGTTATCATTTCATGCGCAATCGTCATCTGTTCGATTGCCATATGTGCTCTAATCAACTGAAATACTTCCCAAAATGACGGTTTTCCAAATTCCAATGCAAGGTCAATTTTTTTAACACCATTGGGTACCGGAAGCCCACAATCAGCAATCATAATTTCATCTGTATGACCTAAATCACTAAGTAATTTTGAGATATCGCTATTTAATATGCCTGTTTTATACATAAAATCACCCTCCTTATATGTAACCCGTTACACACTATCGTTTATTTACGTATGCTTCCTCTACGTTTGACAGTGAGCGTCAACTGATTATTATCTTTCTTTGTGACATAGTGGCTTAAACCTAATAATTGTGAAACAGCAACTTCGCCTAAATGATATGCGGATTGATCTATCGTCGCAATTTGAGGATAGGTCATTTTTGAAAACGGAATATTGTCATATCCCATAATTTGTATGTCTTCTGGGACTTTAAAATGATATCTCTGAACTAGTCCTAAAACTTGTATAGCTATTAAATCATTACTACAAATAATACTATCGATGTTATGTTCATCCATTGCTTTAATAAATTTTTCCGCATTATCTAATTGTTGTGCTGCTAACATTTTATAATTGATATTGTACTGATTTAATACATCCTTGACACCTTGAACACGCTTATTAAATGCATCAATGAATAAATTTTCATGAATAATCATTACATTTTTAGCCTTTCCTCCTCGTACAATCTCTGCCTGAAGTTGACCACCATTAAAATGGTCGGTGGATATACCACTATGTTCATTATTAATACGATCGACAAATATAAATGGAATATGCTGTGCATTTAAAGTTTTTTCAATATTGTTATCATTAAACGCCGTAGATATTATTCCAGTACAATTATGTGATACAAAAGTTGCCAAATAATCCTGTGCCTTTTGTATATTATTATCACTATTGCCAATAAGTACTTGATACCCATGTGCTAAAGCAACATCCTCGACACCACGTGCAATTAATGTGAAGAACGGATTGCTAATGTCTGGAAGTAATAAACCAATCATTTTGGACTTTCTTTTATATAATGTTCGCGCTGCTTCATTTGGTAGATAATTTAATTCTGAAATCGCTTCCTCAATTTGAAGTCTTGTCTTTGCTTTAACATAACCATTGTTATTAATTGCTCTTGACACGGTTGCTACTGAACAACCAACCAATGTAGCTACGTCTTTAATCGTTGCCAATGTATCCACCTCATTTGTGTAACCGCTTTCATATTACCATAACATGTTTCCATTTAATAGCCTATTTGCATAAATTTATGATTTAATCAAAACAAGATTTGTCAATCATTCTGTCATTCGTTATATTAAAACCATAAAGTATAAATACACTTATATTTCAAAAAGAATATATAGATATAATATGTAAAATATAAAGTGAATAATATGTAACCACACTGTTGAAAGCGTTTTCTATTAATGCTATATTATGATTATACCTTAAAAAAAGAGGTAATAAGCGATTCAAATATAGTTAGAGTCAAAATGATATTTAGAAAGTTATGCAGTTAGTTTATTATGTAATTAATAACTTCTCCAGTATATTAATTACAGAAACCATTAAGCACGATTAACTCCTAAAAACACCCCACATGCTGAGCACATGTGGGGTGTTTCATTATTGCTATTATTTATGTTTTCTAATTACGCGCATCACTTTGATCATACTAACCCATAATGAATGGCGTTTTCTATATACAAGGAATCTGGGTTCCCATTGTGGATTGAATTTCTCTTTATATTTTCTTAAACCTTGAAATCTATATAAGCCATTAAAGTGTTCAAAAATACGTCCAGCTATACGTTCTCCATAAAAAGAATAAGGTATTTGCCCCACATTGGATAAAGTCGCCATTCCCATATTAAAACGTTGATAATTTTGCTTTTGTGACCACAACAACATATTCAAATATAAACCATCCATTAATGGCAATGCGACATCTGTTCTCCAACGTATTAAATCAACAGAAATAGTACCTTTATAATATGTTGGCATCAAAGTACAAAATGCAATAATCGCTTCATTACTGTCTTTTATAATTGCAATTGGTGCTTTAGATAAATACGCTTCATTAAAACTACCTACAGAAAAATGCATTTCATTTTTATCTGCAAGCCATTCATCACTAATTTTCTTTAAATCAAAAATTAATTGTTGTGAAAACGGTGGTTCTTTAACTTCAAATTTATAATTTAAATCGTCAAATTTATTTAAAGTTGCACGCAAACCACGTTTTTTCTTACCTGAAGTCGTAAACGAAGTTAAATCAATAACCGCTTCCTCACCTAATTTGAAGAATTGATTTCCAAAACTATGATAAAGTGACATATTTTTATCCGTTACTTGATAGAAAATAATATCATAACCTAGGTACTCTGCTTCTTGATAAAACGACTCGAGAAGGTTATGGAAAGAGTGTGGATTACCAATAGGATCACCAAGTACAATATATGCACTACGTTGGTAACGATACATTAAAAAGGCATCTTCTTGTTCATCAACAAAAAATTGTTTATCACCACTATACATAAGGTGACTTAAATAATTCCCACCATATTGTTGAATGATAGCTTCACATAGTTCACTATTTTCTCGCGCATTTGAAATTCTATGACGATGTTCAAACCACCAAACGATAGTGCCAACAATAACTGCCACTAACAAAATCGTGAACCAGAAATAATACCTTAAAATAGATGTATCTAACTCAATATGATAAATATCCAATGTATAAAAAGCACTGGCAATAACAATATGATTAATGTATAGTACGATTGCCCCCATGATAAAGCTTAAGCATAATTTTGAATATCTAAACGGGCGCTTTATAACTCGCGCTCTTCTATAAAATATTAATAATAAAATGAGCATTACAATTAGCCAACTCAGTAAAATAAATGAAGCATAGGTATAAGCCGTTGCAATAAATATTAATACAATAGAAATAATAGAGAACAGAATTGCACGCTTAGATAACCGATATACACCTACTACATTTAAAAATAATAATAAACATGCACATGTATGTACCGATACAATAATGTAATAAATATAGTGATTTGGATCATATAAACCATCATAAATGATGGTTAAATTATTTAAGAAAAATAGCAGACTCGTAAACATTAATAATATAGCAATAGAAAACGATGGTGCTCGCGCAATAATATCCTTTTGATACGACGCTAATAAAGAACTCATATCTTTAACTGGAACTAAAATACGCGAATCTTCCCAATAACGTTTGGCAGTTCCTCGAAATTCAAATGTAGATAAAATCAAGGCAATTAACACAGGAAATAGATAATATGCGAAGCGATAAAGTAATAATGCTAATACAATAGATTCTTCAGCGATATTTAAGCTTTTAAGCCCTAATATTATTACTAAATCAAATGTACCAAATCCACCTGGAATAAAACTGATAAGCCCTGATAATGCAGCGATAATAAAAATCCCCATAAATGTAGAAAATGGTATATGGATCCCTACCATAGATAAAGCCATATATAATACGAGTGCTGCTACAATCCATTCAACACTTGATACAAGGGTACAGTATACACCTAGAAATTTTTGCGTTTTTTGTACTGGTTTGATTACCGTAAAAATTACAAAAATTGGTAAAAACAAGGCAACAATATACATTAACCATTTAATCCATGGGTATGGAGAAAAAAGATGCGATATATTAAACACGTGTAACACTACTAAAATAGATAATAAACTTAAGCCAGTTAACATAGAAATTAATACGATAGATATGGTATGCAACAATGCTTTTTTGTCATCTGTAGCATGTTTGTAAAATAAAAAACGTACACTCGCCCCAATAAATCCACCAAAACCTACAACAGCATTAAGTGCATTAACAATATATCCAACGCGAATGGTTTTCACTAAAGAAATCTTTAGATTTAAAGTCTTCGCCAGTATGACATCATACATAGAAAGTACAATAATAGACGCCCCACCGCTTATAAATAATAATACTAACCATACGCGATTAATTTTTCCGAAAGCGTGAATCGTTTCTTTAATATTGATATGCGATAATTCTTTATATAGTGTAAACACTACAATGATAAACAATGCTACCGCAAATACGATTTTCAATATAGAAAGTAATCTACTTCTCATTTTTTTAGACATGTTTTCACTTCTCTTTATAATAATCTAAGTTCAATAAAAAATATAGCACAATAATAATATATAATAAATAAAATGTTAAAAATAACTTCTAACATAATTGTTAGGTGTATGTTGAAAACAAAAAACACCTTATTGAAACGCATTGTTCCATAAGGTGTTTCTTCTCAATTACTAAATAGACACGGCAGTCTTATTATCTAAAAACTAGCGAATCTCTTCATCATTTGTAATTTCATATTCGCCTGCATCATCACCATAATATTTATTATATCTACGTTTATACATAGTATATACGTGGGCAACTAATACTTTTAGTATGGCATATGCTGGAATACCTAAAATAACTCCGACAATACCTAAAAGATTACCTGCGCTCAATAAGATGAAGATGATAGTTAGTGGATGTATTTTTAATGTTTTACCCATAATGTTAGGTGAAATAAAGTGGCCCTCAATAAATTGTACCGCAGTCCATACCACTATCAATTTTAAGAGCATAATCGGCGATGTGATTAAAGCAATAATAATAGCTGGTGAAATAGCTATTGTTGGCCCTAAATAGGGTACTACACTCGTAACAGCAGCAATAGATGCTAAAATCAAACTATAGTCTAAGCCTATAATACTATAACCAATAAATAGTAATACACCAATACAAAATGAAACAATAATTTGGCCTTGGATATAAGAGCCAACTTGTAAACTCATTTTATCTAATAAATCATGAAAATCTTTTCTAAATTTTGGTGGCATTATTTTAGTAGAAAATTCTTTAAAATGATGTCCATCTTTTAACATAAAGAATAATACAAATGGTGTTGTTGCAATAACGACACCAACATTAACAATAGCTTCAGCAACGTTTTTTACTTTTGAGCCGAATCCATTAAAATAATCAGAAACCATTGACGGTACCTTATTAGCCAATGCATCCAATTGTTCTTGTATTTGTCCATAGAAATTAGAAATCAAGGAATTTTTTGTAAGGTTATCAATAAATTGATTTACTTTATCTACATAATAAGGAAAGTTGTTCCCAAAACTTTTAAATTGAGTACCTATCACTGGAATTAATAAGTTAATTGCTAAAGCAATGACACCAATAATAACTAAGAATAATATAATAACACCCCAAAGGCGTGAGATATTATATCGTTCCATCAGGTTAACTAATGGATTGAATAAATAGTATAGAATGATTGAAACAATGATAGGCGCTGCAATCGTATTGAATACAATGATAAATGGTTTGAAGATATATGATACTTGATCAAATATAAATATTGCAATACCTAAAAGTATCAACATAAATAAGCCAAATAATAAGTCTTTGCCTCCCATAAACTTCATGAAGCGGGTCTCTGGAAAACTAAGTCTTAGTTTTTCTTTTTTATTTTTTGTTTCTTGTTTAACGTTGTCCTCGTTCGACATATATTACTCACCATACCTTAACTTAATACTTTGAATTCGTAATTACACTCTCTCTTGATAGAAATACTGTCCGAAATTCTATCATAAACTACTTTAATTGTCCTAATTACTAATTTCCATCATATCATATTCTTATTATTTCACATATCTATTTTATAACAAGAAGAAAAAAGCCAGCAATATTCTGAACATTGTAAACGCAATCTCATTTGATACAAAAAGCCTGAAGTGCTCAGAAAGAGACCTTCAGGCATAAATACTATGTTAAATAATTTGATATGAATACTAATTAGACGTATATTCGTTTTGAGTTATGTTTATCTTGTCTACATCTGTAGTTTTAGTTGCCTTTTTCCTTGGAATTGGGACAATATAATTGCCGTATGGTAGCTTTCCTATAAGATAAACAATCAATACAGATACGGCTACAGTTAATATAAAAACCCCCATAAATTTACTTTGAGGTACAATGTCTTCTATAATTGGCAACCGTTTCACAAATTGAATTGCGACATAATGTACTAAGTAAATCCCCATAGAATAATTCCCTATTAGAGTTAATATTTTTAAAATTGTTTTGTTTTTCTTAATGTGTTCATATAAATAGTTTAAAAAAATTAGGAAAAATGGGATATATACCATATTTGAAATAGTAATTGAACTTTGTAAATGATTCAAATCTATACTTAATAGAAAATCAATAAATAAAATACCGATAACAATTGATAATATCGCTTTATGTTTAAAAATCAATATTCTAATTTCATTATAAAATTTAGCATATACTATGCCTAACATAAAAAATGAAATCCAATTCATAATAAATAATTTATCATTCACAAAGCGTTCTATGCCGTCACTATCCATTGATATAGGGTCCATTCTAATCCAAATAATATTGGCGATAGTCGCTAATATATAAACACCAATAATTGGCCAACCTTTTCTGAATTTATGTAGAATAGGAAATAAAACGTAAAACTGGATGACTGTCAAAATAAAATACAGATGGAAATTCGCTTTTCCATACACAAAGTAATTTAACAGGTTACCGTCATCCTCAAGATTATGTAAATAATAAGCTCTATATAATAAATAAAATATAGTCCAAATGATATAAGGAATAAATATTTTGCTAAACCGTGATTTAACAAAATAGTCCAAATGAAAACCCTTGTTCACTACTGAGATGGTTAATAAAAATGCGCTTATTACAGCAAATATGGGTGTACCTAACCTGGCTATTTGATTTACATAACCTAACCCATCTGATGCAAATGTACCTCCTGACAAGGCTATACTATTAACAGTATGTATCGCCACAACTAACATAGCAGCTACAGATCTTATTATAGGCACCTCATCATAATACTTCATATTTTTATCCTCCTAAATTCAAATCAGACAGAACATTAAGTATAATGTTTTTCATTTTAATAGTAAATGAATTTTATCGTCAAAATATAAAGTTTAAGAATTCTATTACATACAATTTACAATTTTAATAATTATCATTTAGTTTTCGCGCAGCAATAATATGTTTTTTCATGATATGCTTTATTTAATCTACCAATAGACGTATACTATTAACATACATAATAGGCACAATATAAATACAGGAGCATTTCATTGAAAAAAATCATAATATTTTTATTTATTCTTGTAATCAGTGTAGCTGGTTGCAGTTACGCCAAAAATTCTAAAAAACAAATAACCGACCCTATGACGTTTGCAAAAGCTAGTCTAGGTAGTACATTTTATTCTAAAAAGGATGATATAACTTATAAATCAATTCAAAAATTTACAAATAAATATTCAACTACAAATGATATAACGCCTACGAATAATAAAACCTTCAAAACATCATTTAGCTACTTGCTCGTTGAAAATACGAAAACACATGAGCGCTATTTAGGGTACTTTGGTGATGTTATGAATGAAACACCAACCCCAATAACATTCACAGGCGATATAAAGATAACATTAGATGATTCCACTTTCATAAGCATGCCAAAATCGTCTACATTAGTGGATGAATTAGATTCAGGTACTAAAAAGCGTGGGTATGCAATAGCTAAATTAAATTCCAAAAAACAACCAAAACAAATAAAAATTGAATTAAACAAGCCGCTTGATACATATCAACAACAAGGTTATGGCAAAAAAATTGTTTTTTTACTCCATGCAAAAAATAATGCTTAAATGCATTAAAAGTGAATCTTGTTTCATTATGTAATGCAATTTATACTAAGTAAAAAACAAACCAGCCGCCCATAATGACGTCTGGTTTGTTTTCATATATTAAATCCATAAATTAAACTGTCATTTGTATAACAAATCTAGTTGCATTTCTCATAATGAATAATACGCCTAATAACCTCAACTACAAAATCACTTATGCACATGAATTGCTACATAAGTAATAATTCGAATGTTATATATCATACTCAATTTGGACCCTGACATAATAAGATCCATTGACAGTTAGCCACTAACATGAGCTATTAGTATGTGACAAAATGTCATAAGATGTTTCAATACATAGCCTCATTGCTAGCTTTTTAATTATCGTCTCGGGTTTAATGATTTTCCATAAAATGATAAACATGCAACGTTAAATATATAACCTCTGCTTCATATACTTTTACTTTTAATTCTTGTTGTAAAAGCTGCATGATTTTCAAAGCGATATTAAAACATTGTGGATATTGTTGCTTTAATAAAGCTTCAAATGCATTAGTTTTTTGTAATGACTCACCGTTTCGTAATCGTTTAATCAAAAACTGAATATGTCTTATAAAACGTTGATACTGAACAGATTCTTTGTCTATCGTATGTTTCAAATCATTTTCTAAAATGAAAATACTCTTATTAATAAGCTTATTAATTAAATCCATCTCTCGCATAGATAATGATTCAGTATTCGAAGCAATATGTAATGCAATAAATCCAATCTCATCTTCTGGGAAATGAACTGCCAATACATGATTTAAACGTTCAATTACTTTCTCTGCAATACGATATTCCTCGCTATATAATTGTTTTGTTTCTACAACAAAAGGATTGTTAATCAATTGATTCTGCTTTAAACGTTTATAAGCGAAAATAATGTGATCTGTTAATGAAATGACTAGTTTTTGATTATCTACTTTCATTACAGAATTGGTTATAATATTGACTGCATCAATCACTGCTTGAATTATGGTATCATTTGCTAACTCCATTAATGTTTTATAATGATCTTGCTGTGATTTTTGATCCAATATATAAACTTTTTCTATCGTTTGATTTTCTTGTAACACCATACCATGCTTCTTATTAAATCCAATACCTTTTGCAATCAGCACGTATTCCTCTTGTGCCTTTGTACAAATAATAACATTATTATTTAAAACCTTCTTTATTAGGTATGCATTCACATCAATCATCCTTATCTTTAGTCAATCAATATTATATAGTGATTAATTATAAAATGAAAGAATTAATCTATTCTGTTTTATAATTATTTTTCACGCGTTAATTTCCCCAAAATAAAAAAGCGTCTGTCGAGAGGCCCACATTCAAGTGGACTCATAACAAACGCTTTAAGCATTAAAATTTAATTTCGTTATTTTTTCATGCCCCAACTTTCAATACCAAATAAATTAATTTCTAATTCTTCTGGTTTGAACACAGGTTTTTTACCAGCTCTACGCTGACGTTGATAGTCGTTCATAACAGCAAATGCAATATTAGATAGACCTATAATTGCTACTAGGTTGACAATAGCCATTAATCCCATAAAGACATCTGCAGTACTCCAAACAGTTTCTGTTTTAATAACTGCTCCTACAAATACAAGTACGACAACTAAACATCTAAAAATAAATAAAATGGATTTATTTTTAGATAAGAATTCTATATTTGATTGTCCATAATAATAATTACCAACCACAGAAGAAAATGCAAATAATGTGATAGCTATTGTTAAGAATACACCACCTGCACTACCTAAATGTTCATTTAAAGCTGATTGTGTAACTGCAACACCTTGTGCTGCATTCTCACCAAATTCTAAACCAGTATATAGTAAAATCATAATCGCTGTAGCTGTACAAACTAACATTGTATCAAAGAATACACCTAATGATTGGATTAAACCTTGCTTAACTGGGTGCGGCGCTGCAGCTGTAGCAGCTGCGTTTGGTGCAGAACCCATACCAGCCTCATTAGAGAACAATCCACGTTTTACACCTTGAAGAATAGCTGCACCAACCGCGCCACCAGTTGCTTGCTCAAATCCAAATGCACTTTTTATGATTGTAGAAATCATTGGAATAATTTGATCATAGTTTATGACAAGAATCACTACCACTAGTCCAATATATATAATTGCCATGATCGGTACGATGATTGAAGATAATTTAGCAATACTGCGTACACCACCAAATATAATTAAAGCAGTAAGTACTGCTAAAATAATACCTGTTATCATAGGGTCTACATTATATTGTGTTTTCAAAGACTCAGCAATCGTATTGGATTGAACAGTATTAAATACAAAAGCAAATGTAATTGTAATTAATACCGCAAAGACGATACCAAGCCATTTTTGATTTAAACCTTTTGTTATGTAATAAGCTGGTCCACCACGGTAACCACCATCTTCATCCGGCACTTTATATACCTGTGCTAAAGTTGCTTCTATAAAGGCACTCGCTGCACCAATAAATGCAATAACCCACATCCAAAAAACTGCTCCTGGTCCACCAAGTACAATAGCCGTAGCAACACCTGCAATATTTCCAGTTCCTACTCTTGACCCAGCACTGATTGCAAATGCTTGGAAAGGCGAAATTCCTTTTTTACCATTATCCAACGTTTCAGGTTTTTCACCAATTGCACGAAACATCTCTGGTATCCATCTTAATTGAACAAATTTAGAGCCGATTGTAAAGAATATACCCGCCGTAATTAAAAGTCCAATTAGATACTGTGACCAGATTAAATCATTCCCGACTTGAACAAAAGCTTTGAACCAATCTGGAATTAAACTATCAAAATCTTTCAATTTAATCCCTCTCATCTATGTAATTTTAATTTCAAATTAGAGTAAGAGATTTATAGACAGTGTTATAAGTATAGGTAACGCATGATTACATACTACTTATAAAATTAAGAAAAATGTACACTAGGCCATATGCCTAGCACAATGCTTTTCCATTTCTGCTACAAACCTCTTTTTAATAATTTATTGCACCTAACTGGTATTTTATCACTATATAGTTGTATTTACTAATAATTTTTTAAAAATCACCCTATTTAACTTCTAAATCAATTACTTCTCCAAATTCACTTGTATCTACAATAAAGCTGCCATTTGTATACTGTTCCGATAAATGGATATCTTTAATCACACCAGTTTCATACTGTTTATCTGAATAAATGGTATAAGATGTTTGCTCAGGTTGAATGACCTTAGCCGCTACGATACGATGTGGTGACTTTTTCAATTCTTTCAATAAAGTAATGCCACGTTGTGCACGTTTAGCTGTTTGAAGAATTTTATAACCGATACGTTTAAGGGATCCACGTTGTGTTGCCATTAAAATCGTATTATTTGTATTAATAACCTGAGTTAACACAACAAAGTCATCATCTTTTAGATTAATCGATTTAACTCCTGCTGCTCTTAAGCCAGTATCAGAAAGTTCATCACTACTATAGGTTAATGACATACCTTTATTTGTGATAACCGTTAGTAATTGAGCAGAATCTATTCTCATTACATTAATAATCTCATCGTCATCCTTCACTTTCATTGCGACAAGCGGCTTATTGTAACGTGTTGTTTTAAACATAGAAACATTACTACGTTTAATCATTCCGTTTCGCGTAGCTAAAATGTAAAATGATTCTGGTTTAAAGTCACTTTCACAATATGCATCAATGATAAATTCACCTTCATCAAGCGGCACAATCTGAGAAACATGTTGCCCTAATTCTTTCCATTTCAGTTCAGTTAATTTATGTACCGGAATAAATAAATAACGCCCTTTATTGGTGAAAATTAACGCAGTATCAAGTGTATTCACTTCTTGGTGTTTCATAAGCGCATCACCATCTTTCACGCCTATTTCATTTACACCACTCGCATTATAACTACGCAACGATGTACGCTTAATATAACCGTGTTTTGTAACACTCATAATTACTGTTTCACTAGGTATCATAACTTCTTTATCAATTTTGATTTCAGCAATCTCAGCTTCTATTGAAGATAAACGCTTCTGTTTAAATCGATTACGGATTTCTGTTAATTCTTCTTTTATAACATTTAAAAGTGCAGAATGATCATCTAAAATATTTCTTAAGTTTTCTATTATTGTTTGTAATTCATCATGTTCTTCTTGTAATTGCACGATGTCCGTATTTGTTAAACGATATAATTGCAAAGTCACAATTGCTTCTGCTTGAGCCTCTGTAAAATCAAATTCTGCAACTAAATTATCTTTAGCATCCTTTTTATTCTTAGATGCTCTTATTAATTTAATTACTTCATCTAAAATAGATAAGGCTTTCATAAGACCTTCAACAATATGCATTCTACTTTCAGCATGATTTAATTCATAACGTGTCCGTTTAGTCACAACTTCAATTTGATGATTTAAATAGCTATCGATAAACTGACGAATGCCCATTAGCACTGGTCTTCCCTCACTGATAGCAACCATATTGAAATTATATGAAACTTGTAAATCTGTATTTTTATAGAGAAAATTTAGTACAGCTTCACTATTTACATCTTTTTTCAATTCAATTGCAATACGTAAGCCTGTACGATCAGTCTCATCACGCACTTCTACAATACCATCTACTTTTTTATCTGCACGTAACTCATCCATCTTTTTAACGAGTGAACTTTTATTTACTTCATACGGTACTTCAGTGACTATTAATTGCTTTCTACCGTTTCTTAATTCTTCTACTTCAACTTTGGATCTAACAATCACTTTACCTTTTCCTGATTCATACGCTTTTTTAATGCCGTCTATCCCTTGGATAATGCCCCCAGTTGGGAAGTCGGGACCTTTAATATATTTCATTAATTGCGCTACTGTGATATCAGGATTATCGATAAATTTAAGTGTCGCTTGTATGACTTCACCGAGATTATGCGGCGGTATATCTGTTGCATACCCCGCAGAAATACCCGTACTTCCGTTAATTAATAAATTAGGTAACCTTGCTGGTAAGACCATAGGTTCCATTGTCGTATCATCATAGTTTGGCATGAATGGTACGGTTTCTTTATTTATATCTCTTAAAAGTTCTTCAGAAATACGACTTAATTTAGCTTCTGTATAACGCATTGCTGCTGCAGGATCATTATCAATACTACCATTGTTCCCTTGCATTTCTATTAGTACATGTCGTAGTTTCCATCCTTGACTGAGTCGAACCATAGCGTCATATACAGATGAATCACCGTGTGGGTGATACTGTCCAATAACGTCGCCGACTGTTTTAGCACTTTTACGGAAATTTTTATCATATGTGTTACCACTAGAATACATAGCATACAAAATACGTCTTTGAACAGGTTTGAGACCATCACGAACGTCTGGCAATGCACGCTCTTGAATGATGTATTTACTATATCTACCAAAACGATCGCCAATAACATCTTCTAGCGATAAATCTTGTATTATTTCACTCAATTTATTTCCTCCTCATTAGGATGTTCCTGTTCTAAAATTTGGATTTCGCTATTATCTAATATACTTTGTTCTTCTTGTAATCCAAATTCAACATGTTTTTCTATCCATTCACGTCTAGGTGCTACTTTGTCACCCATTAATGTTGTTACACGTTTAGAAGAACGTAATTCATCTTCAACTTGTACTCTTATGAGCGTTCTTGTATCTGGATTCATCGTTGTTTCCCATAACTGATCAGCATTCATTTCACCTAGACCCTTATAACGTTGTAATGAGAAACCTTTGCCTAATTTTTTTTGTAATTTTTCTAATTCTTCATCAGTCCAAGCATATTCGATTTTTTTCGATGCGCCTTTACCTTTTTCTAATTTATAGAGAGGTGGTAATGCGATAAACACTCTACCGGCTTCTACAAGTGGCTTCATGTATTTATAAAAGAACGTTAATAAAAGTACTTGAATATGTGCGCCATCTGTATCAGCATCAGTCATGATAATTATCCTATTATAATTACTATCTTCAATTTTGAATTCATTACCGACACCAGCACCAATGGTATGAATAATTGTATTGATTTCTTCATTTTTAAAGATATCATCCAAACGTGCTTTTTCAGTATTTATCACTTTTCCTCTTAAAGGCAAGATAGCTTGGTATTTACGATCTCTACCTAATTTGGCTGAACCACCTGCTGAGTCTCCCTCAACAAGGTATAATTCTTTCTTCTCCGTATTTTTACTTTGAGCAGGTGTTAACTTACCAGATAATAGAGTATCTTTTCGTTTATTCTTTTTACCTGAACGTGCGTCTTCACGTGCTTTTCGTGCAGCTTCTCTTGCTTGTTGCGCCTTTAGTGCTTTTTTAACAAGCGCTTTTGATAGTTGCCCTTTTTCTTCCAAATAGTATGGGAGTTTATCGGCTACTACAGAATCAACTGCACTTCTAGCTTCAGGTGTCCCTAATTTAGACTTCGTTTGTCCCTCAAATTGGAGTAATTCTTCTGGGATACGAATAGAAATAATTGCTGTTAATCCTTCTCTTATGTCATTTCCATCTAAATTTTTATCTTTTTCTTTTAATTCATTAATACGGCGTGCGTAATCATTAAATACACGCGTCATCGCTGTTTTAAAGCCCACTTCATGAGTACCGCCGTCTTTTGTACGCACATTATTAACAAAACTCAAAATGCCTTCAGAATATTGATCGTTATATTGAAAAGCAACTTCTACTTCAATATTATTAGCTTCACCAGAAAAGTCGGCTACATCATGTAACACTTCTTTACCTTCATTAACATAAGCCACGAATTCTTTGATACCATCTTCGTAATGAAAGACATCTTCTCGTTCTTTGCCAACGCGTAAGTCTTTTAAAGTGATTTTAAGACTTTTCAGTAAAAATGCCGACTCTTGAAGACGTTCACTTAAGACATCATAATTAAAAGAAGTGGCAGATTTAAATATTTCTGAATCTGGTTTAAATGTTACCTTAGTTCCATTTTTTTTAGTTTTTCCATGTTTAACTAAACCAGTTATTGGTTTGCCGCCTTGTGCAAAGCTTTGTGTGTAAATATTTCCATCTCTGTATATTTCAACTTCTAACCACTCACTTAATGCATTAACAACTGATGCACCAACGCCATGTAAGCCACCAGACGTTTTATAGCCACCTTGTCCGAATTTCCCACCCGCATGAAGTATGGTGAAAATGACTTGTACGGTAGTTTTTCCTGATGTATGAATACCTGTTGGCATTCCTCGACCATTATCTTCTATAGTAATACTTTCATCTTTATTAATTGTAACTAGGATTTCACTACCAAAGCCATTTAATACCTCATCGACGGAATTATCGACAACTTCATATACTAGATGATGTAATCCACGTTTATCGGTAGAACCAATATACATCCCAGGTCTTTTTCTTACGGCCTCTAATCCCTCAAGTACCTGAATGGAATCATCCGAATAATTACTTTTCTTATTCATTGCCAATCGTTTCGCCCTCCTACAAACGTACGTTCGTTTTTAAAACTATACATTAGTTATTCTTATATAAATCTTCATAAATTGCAAGTATCAAATCAATTTTCAGTTGAGAAATAATACCCATTTTAAATTTTCATTCGTATTATACTACGCTTATATGGTAAAATAATTTTAATGTCATTAAAGGATGTGGATTATATATGATGATTGTAATCATGTTGATACTGAGTTACCTTATCGGTGCTTTCCCAAGTGGCTATGTAATAGGTAAATTATTTTTTAAAAAAGATATCCGACAATTCGGAAGTGGAAACACTGGGGCAACAAATAGCTTTAGAGTATTAGGGAAGCCAGCTGGTTTTATAGTAACTTTCCTCGATATATTCAAAGGGTTTATTGTCGTGTTCTTTCCACTTTGGTTGCCTGTCCATGCTGAAGGGCCTATAAGTACATTTTTCACAAATGGACTTATTGTAGGCGCTTTCGCAATTTTAGGTCATGTATACCCAGTTTATCTTGGATTCAAAGGTGGAAAAGCCGTTGCTACAAGTGCTGGTGTTATACTTGGTGTTAATCCTGTCTTATTATTAATATTAGCAGCAATTTTCTTTGGAATATTATATTTAACAAAGTATGTATCCCTATCAAGTATTATTGCATCTATTTGCTGTGTTATCGGCGCTCTATTAATTCGAGACTATATCTTATTTATCGTAAGTATATGTGTTGGCGTCTTGCTTATTATTAGACATCGAACTAATATTATAAGAATATTCAAGGGCGAAGAGCCTAAAATAAAATGGATGTAACTATTACTATAGTCGCTCTACAAAAATAAAATTACTTAAATAAAATTAGAGCTGGGGCATAAATGCCGCCAGCTTTTTTATACAATACATGAATAGATAAACATATCAGTACAATATATAAATTGATTCTATAGCTACAATTTCTATTATACTACTTATTCGTACCTTTATCATGCGTTTTCTTAATTTCACCAGATTGTTGATTTATATAACATAACGAATTGAAAAATTATGTTATACTACTTTTAATATTACTGAAAATGGGTAATATATATAAATACTAATTTATTTTAGTTGCCAACAGTCATAAGTTAAGCACTTGTGAACCGAAAGGAGTCTTTTATTATGGAAATAGAACTTTCAAATAAAGCTGTGTCTTGGTTTAAAGAAGAACTTGAGTTACCTGAAGATGACAAAGTCTTACAATTCTTTGTACGTTATGGTGGAGAATTCCAATTAAAGCAGGGATTTAGTCCTGCATTTAGTGTAGACAAAAAGGACGATGTCGAAATTGGTTATGAAAATCACTATGATGGTCTAGATGTTGTAATTGCTGAAAAAGATTTATGGTATTTTGAAGATCATAATTTATTTATTGACGTAAATGATGGCGTAGATGAAATTTCATATGCTACAAAATAATCAAAGATAATATAAAAATAGACAAACCTTAGGTGATTATTTGCCTAAGGTTTATTTATGTATGCATATTGTTTAAAATTTAAAAGATAATTATGCTTTTTATTAGCTATATTGCTGTTTTTTTAAGACTTATGCCAACTTATCCAGGAAAAAGCAACTGCCCTAGCATACTAGATTAAACAGTATTCAAGCAAAACGTACACAAAAACTGCCAATAAAGTCGGAACTTTATCGGCAAATTTAAATAGTTATTCGCATAAACTTAACTTTACTGCTGTTCAATAACAAGTCTCCCATTTAGCTCTTTTTCATTAATTAAAAATTTATAGACCATTCACTACTTCTAGATTTTCTCCTGCTTTATTTCTCTTATCAACCTCACTATAAACTGCATGCCATTCTGGGAAGTACTTATCTAGTCTAATTGGTTTAAAGTCTTCTTTTTTAATACAAGTCAATGCAGTCGCTCCTGTAGTTGCAAGCTCACCAGCTTCATTATAAATTTCATATTTATATATAGAACGTAAACGGGAATATTTTTCAACCCATGTTTTGATTGTTACTTTTTCTGGATAAAATATGGATTTAATATACTTGATGTCTAAATCTATAACAGGCGAAATAATCCCTGTCTCTTCCATATCTTTATAACTAAAGCCAAGTTTAGAAATATAATCCGTTCTTGCGACTTCAAACCAAGTAGGATAATTGCCATGATAAATTACGCCCATTTGATCAGTTTCTGAATAACGTGCTTCAATCTGTGTCATACTGTAAATCATTTTGCATCCTCTTTTCAATATTTCTACTGATACATTTTCACACTATAAATATTAACATAAAAAAGATGGACTAGCATATTGCCAGTCCATCAGTTATAAATTGTATACGCTTAGTATCTATTGTTGTCCAGCTAATTTATTTCTCAATACGAGCTGTAGAATTCCACCATGACGGTAGTAATCCATTTCAACATTTGAATCGAAACGAGCAATCGCATTAAATTCGATCACTTCACCATTATCTTTCTTAGCTTGAACTTTAACTAAATCATGTGGCTTAACATTTTCATCAATGTCTACAGAGATAATTTCAGTACCATCGATACCTAATTTATCAGCTGATTCGCCTTCTTGGAATTGTAATGGTAAGACACCCATCATAACTAGGTTCGAACGGTGAATACGTTCATAACTTTGAGCTATAACTGTTTTAACACCTAATAAGTTTGTACCTTTAGCAGCCCAGTCACGTGAAGAACCCATACCGTAGTCATTACCTGCTAATACAACTAGTCCAGTACCATCTTCTTTATATTTCATCGCTGCATCAAATATAGACATTTGTTCGCCTGTTGGCCAATAAGTAGTAAAGCCACCTTCTGTACCAGGCGCTAATTGGTTTTTAATACGAATATTTGCAAATGTACCACGTACCATTACTTCATGGTTACCACGACGAGAACCATATGAGTTAAATTGGCGAATTGGTACACCGTGTTCGATTAAATATTTACCTGCTGGTGTATCTTTTCCAATTGCACCTGCTGGAGAAATATGGTCTGTTGTTACGGAATCACCAAATTTACCCATCACACGTAAATTATTCAATGAATCAATTGTTCCAGGCTCTTTTGATAAACCTTGGAAGAATGACGGATTTTGAATATAAGTTGATTCTGGATCAAAATCATATAATGGTTGATCCGTAACATCTATTTCATTCCACATTTCATTGTTGTTGTATACTGTTTCATATTCTTCTTTAAATAAATCAGGTGTAACAACTGTGTCAACTGTATCTGAAACTTCCTTGATTGATGGCCAAATGTCTTTTAAATACACATCTTCGCCATCTTTACCTTTGCCGAGTGGTTCATTTTGTAAGTCAATATCAACTGTACCAGCTAAAGCATAAGCAACTACCAATTGTGGTGATGCTAAATAGTTCGCTTTAACTAAAGGATGAATTCGACCTTCAAAGTTACGGTTACCTGATAATACAGAAGTTACAAGCAAATCTTCTTCAGCTATTGCTTTTTCGATTTCTTCTAATAAAGGACCAGAGTTACCAATACAAGTAGTACAACCATAACCTACAAGGTTGAAACCTAAATCATCTAGATACTCATTTAGACCAGAATCTCTTAGATAACCAGTAACGACTTTTGAACCTGGTGCTAATGATGTTTTCACATATTCAGGTACTTTAAGTCCTTTTTCAACTGCTTTTTTAGCAACAAGGCCGGCACCTAACATAACATACGGATTTGATGTATTCGTACATGATGTAATCGCAGCAATTGCTAAATCACCAGTCTTCATAGTAGTTGATGTTCCATCTTTAAATTCGATAGTCGCTTTTTTATCAAATTCACTTTCATCAAAACCATGACCTTGATTGCCTGCTGGTGCAGTAACTGATTTTTCAAATTCTGTCTTCATGTCACTTAAGAAAATTAAGTCTTGCGGACGTTTTGGACCTGATAATGATGCTTCAACCGTAGCTAAATCTAATTCTACAACATCCGTGTATTCAGGGTCCTCTTTTTCTACAGTGAAGAACATGCTATTTTCTTCTAAATATGTTTTAACTAAGTCAATTTGTTCTTCAGAACGACCAGTTAAACGCATATATTTCAATGCTTCTTCGTCTACTGGGAAGAAACCACAAGTCGCACCATATTCAGGAGCCATATTTGCTATCGTTGCACGGTCAGCTAATGGTAAATGTTGTACCCCTGGACCGAAGAACTCAACGAATTTACCTACAACGCCTTTTTTACGTAATTCTTGAGTTACGCGTAACGCTAAGTCTGTTGCAGTAGCACCTTGTGGTAAAGCATTAGATAATCTAACACCAATTACTTCTGGAATTGGGAAGTATGAAGGTTGACCTAACATACCGGCTTCTGCTTCTATACCACCAACACCCCAGCCTAATACTCCAAGACCATTAATCATAGTAGTATGTGAATCTGTACCAACTAATGTATCTGGAAATGCTACTGTTTCACCGTCAACTTCACGAGCATGAACGACATTAGCCAAATACTCTAAGTTTACTTGGTGAACAATACCAGTTGCTGGCGGAACGGCGCTATAATTATTAAATGCTTTAGTTGCCCAGTTTAAGAATTGGTAACGTTCATAGTTTCTTTCAAATTCTAATTTCATATTTCGTTCTAGTGCTTCTGGATTAGCATAGCTATCTACTTGTACCGAGTGGTCAATAACTAAATCTACAGGCACTTCTGGATTGATCTTGTCTAAATCTCCGCCTACATCATTCATTGCTTTACGTAACGAAGCCAAATCTACGACAGCAGGTACACCTGTGAAATCTTGTAAAATAACACGTGATGGTTTGAAAGGCACTTCACCATCAGCACCTTTAGTAAATTCCGATAATGCTTTGATATGTTCATCTTTAATTACAAAACCATCTTCTTGTCTTAAAACAGATTCTAATAATACTCTAATTGAATATGGCAATTTAGATACTTTAGTTAAACCCTGTTCTTCTAAAGTGTTTAAATCATAATACGTGTATGATTTCCCGTTTAAGTCAAACGATTTTTTCGCTTGCTGTTTAATATTAGAAGCCATATAAATCCCCCTTGAATTTTTTAATATATGCCGTTAATTAAATTGTATAATTATATGTACTTTAAAACAACTAGATAACGTCAGAAACATTACTAAGTTAGATTTGATTTTTCAATCAGTATACATAAGCAAAACTTATCATTAGCTCTATGTGTAATAAGTTATTATTATCAATTGAGAATCATTATCAGCTATCTCTCTATTTTTGTATTAATAAAAAAACTGAGAATCCAAATTGGATTCTCAGTTATGGCTAGCAATCAATATTATTTTTCAGTTTTTTCTGCATTTCTTAATGGTGTACGTTTTTCAATAATATCGTCTTCATAATCTTCTTGTTGATGTTGCACATAATCTTGCAATCTATGTTTATTTGGTGTCAATGTCAAACCTAAGAATTTACGTTCTTGGTTAGCATCTTTGTAGAATGAAATCATCATCATAATAACTACAAAGGAGAACGGCAAGGCACTAATAATAGCGGCACTCTGAATCGCATTCAATGCTTCAGCACCATTTCCTCCACCAGCAAATAATAATACGAAAGCAATTAATGATTGTGCAATACCCCATGTCACTTTAATCATATTAGCTGGTTCTAATGAACCATTTGTTGTTTGCATACCTAATACAAATGTTGCTGAGTCAGCAGAGGTAATAAAGAATGATGCTATCAATATTAAGGCTATGATTGATAATATCATACCTAATGGAATTTCATTAAACACACCAAAGAGTTGCGTTTCTGGAGTCATATTAAATAACTCTGGATTTTTCTTACCAGTTTCAATACCTAATACACCAAATACGCTGAACCATACGAAACTGACAAGTGCAGGTACTAAAAGTACCCCACCTATAAATTCACGTATAGAGCGTCCTTTTGATACACGAGCAATGAAAATACCTACGAACGGACTCCAGCTTAACCACCAACCCCAATAGTAAAGTGTCCAACTTGACATCCATTCACGTTTTTGAGGGTTTTGTGCTGCAGTATCAAATGTATTTAACATGAAAGAGTTCAATAAACTACCTGTTGAACTAGTCATCATATTTAAAATTAATACTGTTGGTCCAATGATTAGAACGGCAATCATTAATACAGCACCTAAACTAATGTTTAAGTTACTTAAGTATTGGATACCTTTACTTAATCCTGACCAAGCACTCATGATAAATAAGATTGTTACTATAACAATAATGATGGCTTGAATCCAAACATTATTTGGTATACCGAATAAATAATGAAGCCCACCATTGATTTGTAATGCGCCCATACCTAGTGATACGGCAACACCTACAACTGTAGCAAATACAGCGAGTACATCAATGATTGTCCCAATTGGGCCTTCAACTTTATTTCCTAAGATAGGACGTAACGTTCTAGAAATTAATCCAGGTTCGCCTTTTCTAAATTGAGCATAAGCTAGTGCTAACGCAACTACGCCATAAATTGCCCATGCATGGAATCCCCAATGGAAAAATGTCGAACGTAACGCTTCAGTATAAGCTGCTGATGTTTTTGGATCTGCATTTGGAGGCGCTGCAAAGTCAGCCATTGGTTCTGCTGCACCATAGAATACAAGTCCAATACCCATACCAGCACTGAACAACATAGCGAACCATGAAATTGTATTAAACTCAGGTTTGTCGTTCGGTTTACCTAACTTCAATTTACCAATCGGACTAAAAATTAGGAAAATACAGAAGAATACTATAAACGTTGTAAGAATTAAGTAATACCATCCAAGTTTATCAGTTATCCAAAGCTTAATTGTATTCGTAACGGTATCAAATTGTTCTGGTAAAATTGCACCGATAAGAACAACAATCGCTACGATAATCGCACTATAGATAAAAACCGGAGATATCTTCTTACCATTAGGTTGGTTACTAGAAGAATTCATAATTAATTACTCCCTTTCTTATCATATTAAATTTTTAACTCTAAAATATAATGCTTAGCATTGCTAAACACTATTATTTTATGTAATAGCCATGTATTACAATAACAAAACAATCTACTAATATCAAATTTCGTTAAATAAACTATTTTCTTAAATTTAAAATTAATGTATAATAATCTTTAAATTTAAATAAAAGGAGTTAATTATATGTTAAAGGAATTCAAAGAATTTGCCCTTAAAGGCAATGTTTTAGATTTAGCAGTCGCTGTAGTTATGGGTGCAGCATTTAATAAAATCGTAACTGCTTTAGTTTCATACATTATCATGCCTTTAATCGGTTTGATCTTCGGCACTGTTGACTTTGCTAAAAGCTGGTCATTTATGGGGATCAAATATGGTATGTTTGTTCAATCAATCATCGACTTTATCATAATCGCCTTTGCATTATTCATTTTTGTTAAAATTGCAAATACATTAATGAAGAACGAAGAAGAAGAAGAAATCGAAGAAAATACTGTACTATTAACAGAAATCCGTGATTTATTACGTGAAAAAAATTAAACTTATTTCATTACCAAAAAAGAGGCTGGGACAGAAATGTTCTAGAAAGTAAAAATACAGTGGAAATTCATTTGTAAAATTGAATTTCCACTGTATTTTTGTTTAAAGTCTTTTTGGTAACTCTAAGATTTACCATTCCCCCTATATTTGTTGCAATTAAGGCAACTCAACTTCGCGTTTTACTTTAGATTTTTTCAGTTTCAGGATTTGGAAAAATATCATAAGATAAAACAAACTGTGAATTTGTAGCGATTTGTAAATTAGAACCTGGTTTTAATTTTCCATTCATCATATGATCGTCTTTCATTCTCATGAAGATGTATCACAATCTGTTTAGGAATAGCTATTTTTTCCATCTAATATTTCTAATTGCTTTTTATACTTAACCTGTCTGTCTATATTTCACTCAAGGATTTCTTAGTCTTATTTATCTCGCTTCTTTTAGTACTTAATGGTTTTCGTTATATTACATCTTCTGAGTTACATATCTCATCATTTAAATCTTCGCTTTTTTGTTCTAATCTACCTCTAAATTCTTCAATGTACTGACGGTAAATTCATCATTTATTTCTGGAATCACTTCATTAAAAATAGCATTCAGATATTTTTTAATTGTTCAATGACTTTACTATTATATCTTTCAGTGTTTTTCTCTGTATAAATGTATACTTGTTAGTGCTTGCTTCAATCTTAGTACCATCTATTTATATACTTTCCTCATCAATAAGGTTAATTTCCTCTAATCGTGTTCTAAAATTAATAAACAGCGATTGGATATTAATTCCAAAGCGGTTTATTATTCGATAAGATGGTGTATGATTCTGCGACAACCACATCATACGTCTACTATCTTTAAGAAGGCTTTCAATCATACTTTCAAAAAAAACAGATTACGTCTACGAATAAAGTATAACCTCCAACATTAATTTAGGGTGATAAGTGGAAGCTCCACGTGAGTGTTTAAATACGTAGAATTTTTCGTTAAGTATAGACTCTATAATTTGATTTACATAAAGCGCGATATCATTTTTTGGAATTAATACTTCAATATCTAATGGTAGAGTTATTGAGACATGTTATAATTTTTATACATAAGCCACCTCGTTAATTTGGTTTTGTGATGAGTAATTAAATTATACGGGAGTACTTTATTTTTCTATAAAATGAAAATTTATAACGATTTTGTAAAGTGCTGAGGCCTTAGAGAATGGTATGAGTGAGAGACTACAAGCTCGAATCATCCCCTAGGCAAGCATGCACGAACAAAATTGTAGATAAAAAAAACATCTCAATTTTACTGAATGAATCAGTAGAATGAGATGTTATTTTTTTAAGTTAGGAATTATGTCCAAGACCCTCTCTTTGTTTTGTCTCAAAAAATTAAATTTAACGTACTTGAATTGCTGATATAATCATTATTAACATCGTTTAGGACGAATGAAATAGATGAAGAATGTTTGACAAATAGTATAAATGACACTATAGTTGATTACACAACTAATCAACCAGTCATGTTATAGGATAAGGAGAATGGAAATGAAACCTACTTTAAATGAAGATGCACCTATATTTTTGCAAATTGCAGATATGATTAAAGATGATTTAGTTGAAGGGCTTTTGTCAGAAGGCGAACAAATACCTTCCACAACGGAACTTTCAAACTTTTACAATATTAATAGAGCGACGGCTCAAAAAGGTATTGCACTGTTGATGGATGAAGGGATTGTAGCTAAGAAAAGAGGTATTGGTGTATTTATAGCTGAAGATGCGCGCGACAAGCTCGTAAATACAAGAATGCAAGACTTCTCAAACTCTTATATCCAAAAAATGGTTAAAGAAGCTAAGAGACTTAATATAAGTAAGGAAGAATTAATAAGAAGGGTGGAACAGGACTATGACAATAATTGATATTCAGAATATGTCGTTTAAGTACAAAGATGATTATGTACTTCGTGATTTAACACTTCAAAATGATGAACCCATGATTATTGGGTTATGGGGACGAAATGGGTCTGGTAAGACGACATTAATGAAACTCATATCAGGTCAAGAAAAGCAAAATTCAGGTGACATAGCGATATTAGACTATAAACCTTATAATAATGCAGAAGCTTCAAAACAAATTACGTATTTAAGAGAGAATCACTTCTTCGGAAAGACATGGAATGTAAATGACGCGATGAGATTTGCGGCGATGTTCAATGACAATTGGAATCAAGAAGAAGCAGATTATTTAATAGATTTATTTGAACTACCAAGAAAGAAGAAGATTCGAAACTTTTCTAAAGGTATGAAATCAATGGTTCAAAGTGTGATTGGGCTTGCAAGTCATGCACCAGTGACGATGTTAGACGAACCGACAAATGGTTTAGATGCTTATATGAGAAAGCTGTTTACTCAAGCGTTGAGAGAATCGTTCGAAGCAGATCCAAGATATATCATGATTGCTTCTCATCATATTAAAGAAATTGAGAAGATATGTGAAAAACTCATCATTATATCTAATCATCGTGTGAAGTTACATGAGCCTATTGAATACTTTCAATCTAGAGGAGCGATATTGGTTGGTAAATTAGAAGATATACATCAAATTATTTCGAAGGATGATATCATTGATCAATCAACAATTATGAGTCAGCATAAAGTTATGGCAGATATTCCTTATAATGCAGCGTTACAAGAACAGTGTAAAGCGTTGAATGTAAAAGTTGATAAAGCGAGTATTCAAGATTATTTAGTAAATATGACGATGATAAAGGAGGCTAATCATGGGTGACTTAAAAGGGTCTTTTTCGATTATCTTTAAAGAGCTAAAAGTACAACTATATACGTTTAGTACCGTACTTGTCGTTTTAGCAGCGATATACTTTGTGATTGGCTTTTATATTGAACCATCAGATTCATATAATCCTTTATTATCTGGACCAGTTTACGGTATCTTAGGTTTCTTACCATTCTTCATGTTTGGTGATGCGTTTAAATCATCAATTGAACTTGGTGCGACAAGAAGACAGTATATACTAAGCTTATGGTTAAGTTATATCATATTTATAGTTATCATGCTTATCATTCAAGAAGTTATTAGCTTTATATTAGAGCGTGTTGCAAGTGCTAGAAGTAGTGAAGTCACACTCATGCGAGTAGCTGATATATTGCCTAATGCAAGTGGATTCGATAATATGTGGGTGGATTTCCTAGCTATTATGTTTATCGCAGGTATTTGTTTCTTACTAAGTGCGATTATGTATCGCGCAGGTGTTATTCCAACGCTAATTGGTCTACTCTTTGTAGGAGTGATTATATTTATATGGTTTGTACTAGGTGATTTCACGCCATTCTTCAAATGGGTATATCACCATATTTATGAAATGTTTCATATATTAGGTGCAATTGGATTAATATCATCATTAAGTATATATCCAATTATGATTAAAGCAAGGTTGAAGGTATAGGAGTTAAAGGTTGGGACATAAGATAATATTCTAACCTCATTATTCATATTGGCAGTAGATGACTAGGCTTGAAAATGCACTTATATCAAACTTTTTTCAAGTCTAGTCATCGTTGCCGGAGCGGGGCTATGAAATCTTTTTGTACAAATTAGATTTCTGTCTCGCTCCTTTTTTAATAATTCTTAATTCAAGTCATTGGTTTTTGAAATGTGTTGTACTTTGATATTGTTCTGTAGTTACTTCCAATATTAATGGAATCCTTTGTTTGAGCTCGCTTACGTGAGAAATAATACCAACCATTCTGCCAGTTGATTTTAGACTTAACAAGGTATCTAACGCAGTTTCTAAAGTTTCCTGATCTAACGTACCAAATCCCTCATCAACGAACATAGACTCTAATGCAATCCCCCCCGATTCTTGTTGAACAATTTCACTTAATCCTAATGCCAAAGCCAAAGATGCCTGGAATGTTTCTCCTCCAGATAAAGACGTAATATGTCGTGTTTGATTAGAATGGGTATCAAATACATCTATTTCTAGGCCACTATATCCTTGAGAAATTTGAGCGCGTCTGGTTAACTGAAATCTCTGACCAGTCATAACCGCTAAGCGTTGATTAGCTTGAGTAAGTATACGCTCTAAATAGTATATAAGCACATAGTTTTCTAGCGTTAGTTTTTGGTCATTTTTACCTGCTAGTATTTCTGCCAATTGAAAAACTTCTTGTTGCGCTTGCAATTCACTATTTAAAATATCTATAATCTTATTAATTTCAGCTATTTTTTTATTATTAAATTCTATTTTATAGTCATGTTGACTTAATTCGGTTGAAACAGCTTCATATAATTGTTGTAATTCTTCAAATATTAATATTAATTGTTGTGTGTCTTCTAATTCTTTATTATTTATTTCAGTTTTGAGTTGAGAAATATACAACTCATATGATTGTTTTGACTTATTAAATGCCTCTATATCTCGTTCTAAGTCTTCCTTTTCTGATACCTGAGCTGCCACTTGATTAACCTGGTCTAGAGATGTAAAACCAATACGCTGCATTTCTTCGTTAATTTTTGTCTCAGTTATTTTAATTTCTTCTTCAATTTCAGTAAGATGCTTTTCTAAATAACTTGCACTATTTTTTTCAACAGCTAAATTGCTATTATAACTTTGTATTTTCTGTTCAATTTCATTTAAAACTTGTTCAAAATGACGTATTTTATCACGTGAATTTTCAAAATCTGTAATAAATACTTCAACCTGCTTATATCCTGTTGTATGTTCAAAATCATTAACCAGCGTTTCATTCTCTTTTAAACTATGCTCTTTTTTTTGAATATTCATTTGCAAGTCATGATAATTTTTTTCAGATTGTTGCAACTGTTCTTTCAAATTTACAATTTTATTATTTTCTTCTTCTAAATTTCTCTTTTCTTCATATTTTTTATCAAGATCGAGTTCCAGTGATTTATAATTTGTATCTTTTAATGCATCTAATGAATAATGTGATTGCTGTTCATTAATATAAGCTAATTCGCTTTCACATTTAATTTGATTTTCTTTTAATGTAGCACTTTTTTGTTCAATTTGTGTGAGTTGTTCATGTCTATCTATTATTTCATCAAAATTTATATGGTTGCTCAATGTATGAATTTCATTACCGCAAATTGGACATGTATCACCTGTGTGTAAAGCAGCTTGCACGGTTGCTATGATATCTTTTTTGTTATTTAAATCTAAATTAGACTTATCTATCCTTTTAGATTTCTCTTCTAATTGTTTACGTTCAATATTTAATTCTTTGAGATAAATTTGCTTTTGATTTTTTCTATTTTCTAAAGCTTCAAATGCGAACTTGTCTTTTTCATTTTGTTTCAATTGTTTTATTTTAGTATTAAAATCAAATATTTCATTCGTAATTTGTTCAATCCTTTGATAATCAGGATGACGATCGTTTAATTCAACTTTAATATGGTTTATTTGCTCATTTTTATTAGCTAATTCCTTTTCTAAATGAGTATAAGCGTCATTTAATGATTGACAATTGGTATAAGCAATTTTATATTTACTAGCTTTTTCAAAAAATAATTGCGTTTGTTCTACAAAATGTCTTAATTCACCTATGTCATTTTCTATTTCTTTATGTTTAGCTAATTCGTGATGACATTGCTTTAATTGTTCTTCTATCTCATTAATGTGCTCATTTTTATCTTTAATTTTGTGAGTTAATTCATCTTGTTTAAAATTTATATTATCTTTGGCATCCAATAAATTTGTAATGGGTCTCACTTCGTTAATTTCTTTTACTCGCTTAATTTTTTTATTAATTTCATATTCATTAACTAATAGTTCATTATACTTTTGCTGATTATCCTGTAATTTATTTAAAGATTCTTCCAGTTTAATATTTTCATTTAAGTTTGTTTCAGAAGTGTTTAGTTTTGTTTTTAGTGTGTCTTTTTGACTCTTTAAGTTATCTCGTATAGTTTGACCTTTCGCCTTAAATTCTGGTAATGCCTTGATGATATGATTTGTTTGTCTTGCGTTAGTTAATTTATGTTCATTTAATATCCCATCATCAAATGTTTCTAGTTCTTTCCAATGATTTTCTAATTGATTATATCTTGTTTCTATTTGTTCTCTCACTTCTTTTACATCATCAGATAATTTCTTTTGTATTTCTTCAAACCTTTGACTGTTAAATAATGTTCTTAAAATATCTTGCTTTTCTATACTTTTAGATAATAAAAATCGTTTGAATTCGCCTTGTGGCAATATGAACAGCTGTCGGAATTGTTCTGCATTCACTCCAAGAAGTTCTTTAATAAATAAATTACCGCTATTGATTTTACTTTCCCTAAGCGCAAAATCATCACCCTCATACTGATAAACTGCAAGTTGGCCAAGCGTTTTATTTTTATTTCCTTCTTTTATAAATGCGCCTTGTCGTTGTATTTTAAAGTATTGATCTCTTAATTTAAATTCAAATTCAACAACCATTGGTTTTTTACTTTCAGCAAAATGACTTCTCAAATCACTTTCTTTTCTATCTTTAGTGGAAGCTTCTCCAAATAATGCATAAACAACAGCATCAAATATCATGGTCTTACCAGAACCAGTTTTACCACTGATTAAAAACAATTGGTTATCTTTCACTTCAGTAAAATCAACTGTTTCATTCAAAAAGGGGCCAAAGTTGGTTAAATGCAATTTAATTGGTCTCATTTATTTAGAACTCCCTTCAAGTAATGCTGTCATAATTTTTTCTATTTTTTTACTTTGATTCGTAGTTAAATGTTCATCTGTTATACTATTATAAAAATTATCAATAATTGTTTCGTCATCTAATTTTTGAATTTCAATATTTTCATGATGCATCGGCATATTAAAATCAAAAGTTTGATTTGTTAATGCAAGTGTATTGGGATAAATCTGTTTTAAATGCATCATCGGATCGCTAACATGTGACATATGCTTTAACTTAAAGTGTAGATAATTCTCTTTGCTCTTTACTTCTAATTGTTCTTGAACCGCATCTTCATAATTTCCTTCAATAACTTCCAATTGTCTTAAAGGTGCAATTGGTACAAATTTGTCTTTAATTTCTCGATCTTCGATTTGAACAATTTTATAACCTTTAGGTTGCTTTGTTTCTGAAAATGAATATTGTAGCAGCGAACCACTGTAATTTATATAATTAGAATCAATACTAAAAGGATGATGAAGGTGTCCAAGCATGACTCTATCAAACTGGTTAAACGCACTTGCTTCAACTGCTTCCACTGTGCCTATAGTTAAGGGCCTTTCGGATTCAGAACGAATCCCCCCTTGTACAGTTAAATGTCCAATAAAAATATTTATTTTATTTTTATCTAATACTTCATTCATATATGTTAAAACCTTACTTAAAGCCTGCTGGTGCGTTTCTATCGTATTATCTTCAAAAAAGTATTGCATCTCATTTATGGTTGCAAAAGGCATCGTATAGAAGTCTACTTTGCCAAAGGATATTGGCTTATTCATATCCTCGAGGCTAGTCCGAATATACATTTGTGATTTCTCAAACCATTTTGCTCCGTAATTCAATCGTTCTTTACTATCATGATTACCATTAATCATAATTAAAGGAATATTCATTTCTAAATTTAATGTATCAATTGTCCGTTCTAATAATTGAATTGCATCTTTATTCGGATAACTTGTATCATATAAATCTCCTGCAATTACGATGATGTCAGGTCTTTCAAGCTTCATCGTTTCTATAAATTTATTTAATATGTATACTTGGTCTTCTAATAATGATTTGCCATTTAATATTCGGCCTAAATGCCAATCAGCAGTATGTATTATCTTCATCAAATCGCCCTTTCGGAGAACATTTGTTCGTATTTAATTTTATTATATTTTTCATCGTACTGCAAGTATATTAAAAACGCCGCCTACCTTTACAGATAAACGGCAATAATCTATTGAATTAAAGTACTTTTAACTTTTTTAAATTTATACAACATGGCAAGTCTCCAAGGAACAATCATACAAAATGCTAACAAGAAAAACATGCCAGCAATTTCACCAGGATCAATTTGATTACTTATAAATATTTTGATTACTGTACGTATCAGCAATAATGAAATCAGTATGATCGGAAACGCTTTTGAACGTTTCATATAAATTTCACTACCATGTGTTTCAAATCTAGAAGTCCAAATTAATATACTAGAAAATATTATCCCCATAACAATGCATTCTAAAATTTCAGTTCCTGTTAATCTAAAATACGGAACAACATACATCAATGCACCGGTTGCCATAAAAAATGGAGGTAATATAATTTTCTTTTCATTTACAGGAAATTGTTGTGCTTTCATTCTAATAATTATGACACCAATACCCATTAAAAATGCAAAAACAATAGAAAATACTAAATACAACACGCTTACACCTTCTTTGCGTTTCTACAAGATGATATTTACCATGGATAGTATATCATTTAACAAATGATTAATCAGTAATAAAATCCCAATAATCAATTACTTTTTAAACTTTTACGGAATATTTTTAATCCTTTCACCTTTTAAAACAAAAAATAAAACGTTTAAAGTAATAAAACACTACACTTAAAATAAAATCAGCCTAGTTTTAGGCTGATTTTACTGTACGTATAATTATATAGCATGTGTATGCGTACATGCGGATAATGCATCGTTTAAAGTATATCTAAGATAATTCATATCATGTATTTGCATTGCGTTATGATATTTCTTAAATGCCTCTTCGGTCGGAAAGTTTATATGCATATTCGCTAGTCGATCAAGTACTTCTTTGTCTTCCATGGCATAAGCATCCTTCACTTATTACTACCTCCCTTATATTCATATTATAACAAATTACATTCTATATTCAATTATTTTCTGAATATTCTAAAATAATATAATAACATACGCCCATTTGAACTACTGTTAAATCAATTATTTTTTTAATTCAATATTCATCAAAAAGTTTGTATTACTTTAATATTTAAAAAATTCAAAGCTATTGATCTTGAAAATTATTAGTTTTAATCACCAACTTGCTAATGATATTAGACATGTTTCATTAAATATGATTTGGAAGTTAATCTGTATTAACTTTCCTTATGAATATAAATAATAAGAAAATATGATTTTTAAGTGGCTAAGTCATCAAGAATTGTAAACAACAGCGAACATTTATGGCCACTTATACCCGAACAGCGAAAAGGAAGTTGCCGACTTATTAGAAACGACATACGAAAACAGTTTAAACACAAAATAAAATTCCCTTCCATAGACAAAAACAAGGGCTGACAACTACTTGTTAAAAGTAGCTATCAACCCTTTAATGACGCATTATTTAGACTTTTTCAATTGATCTTGTTGATTTTTGTTCATCATCGTCATCATTTGATTTATTTTCTTTTGAGAAGGTTTTTGACCCATTTGCATCATCATCATTCGTAGCATTTCTTCATTGATTGGTGGGTTCTTTTTAAGATAATCCATCATATATTTTCTTGCAAGGAAAAATCCACCTACTAAACCTAAAATTAATGCTAACACGATTAATAAAATTGCTAACCAAGTTGCCATTGTTTCACCCACTTTCCTATCCTAATGAATTTTACTAAAATTAATGCTCATTTTCAAGAGCAACTCTATTTATATAAACGATTGACCTATGTATTATATCAATTTCAAAATCCATTTGTAAATATAAGTTCTTTTTAATTATAAATAAAAATTGGTATAAGAGCATACGCTCTCATACCAATAAAATCAATATTACTTACATGAATTAAAATGTTTGAATTTGATTTAATATATTTTCTTTAGTGAAACCATATTTTTCAACTACTAAGTCGCCAGGAGCACTAGCACCAAATCCGTCGATACCAATGACTTTACCTTCAGTACCTACATATTTGTGCCAACCAAGTGGTGATGCCATTTCAATAGCAACACGTTTAGTAATTGATGATGGTAATACTGACGCTTTATATTCATCCGTTTGCTTATCAAACGCATTCCAGTTTGGCATTGAAACTACACGAACACCTTTGCCTTGGGCTTCTAAATCTTTTGCAGCTTCAACAGCTAAGTTAACTTCAGAACCAGTCGCTAATAATAAGAATTCTGGTTCTTTATCTGATTCGAATACTACATATGCACCTTTACGTACACCTTCTTCTACAGTTTCTTTTGGTAAATCCATAGTAGTAAGGTTTTGACGTGTCAATACTAATGAAGTAGGTGTACCCTCTGATTCTAATGCAACTTCCCATGCAACGCGAGTTTCGTTACCATCTGCTGGACGAATCACATTCATATTAGGGATTGCACGTAGACCTGCTAATTGCTCAATTGGCTCGTGAGTTGGACCATCTTCACCAACTGCAATAGAGTCATGTGTAAAGATAAATGTTGAATTTAGACCCATGATTGATGATAAGCGCAATGCTGGTTTTAAGTAATCACTAAATACAAAGAATGTTGCGCCATAAGGATGTAATCCACCATGTGCCGCCATACCATTTACGGCAGCGCCCATTGCGAATTCACGTACACCGAACCAAATATTTTTACCTTCTGGTGTTGTTTTGTCGAAATCTGGTGCCTCTTTAACATTTGATTTATTTGAACCAGCTAAGTCTGCTGAACCGCCAAAGAATGATGGTACTGTTTTACTTAATGCTTGTATAACTTCCCCTGAGTCAGCACGGGATGCACCGCTATGACCAGCTTCAAACTGAGGCAATGCTTCACTATAATCCACTGGTAATTTACCACTGATAGCTTGTTTAAATTCTTCTGCAAGCTCAGGATATTCTTTACTATATGTTTCAACAAGCTTGTTCCAAGATGCTTCTTTTTCATTTGCACGTTTTAACATACTTTGTTGGAAGATTTCGTAAACTTCATCTGGCACGTTAAAACGTTTTTCTGGATCTAGACCATAGTTTTCTAATGCTAGTTTTCTTTCGTCTTCTCCTAGTGGCGCACCATGCACACCATGAGAACCTTCTTTGTTTGGAGCTCCAAAACCAATAATTGTTTTCACTTCAATAATTGTTGGTACATCTTGAGATTTAGCTTCTTCAATCGCTTTATCAATTGCATCTAAATCGTTACCATCTTTTACTAAAATGTGTTTCCAACCATAGGCTTCAAAACGACCTTTAACATCTTCAGAGAAAGCTTTATCCAAATCTCCGTCTAATGAAATATCATTTGAATCGTATAATACAATTAATTTATCCAATTGATTATGACCAGCTAAAGAAGCTGCTTCATGTGAGATACCTTCCATTAAGTCACCGTCAGAAGCAAGTACATATGTGTAATGATCAACAACATTGGCGTTTTCTTTATTAAATTTACCCGCTAAGTGTTTTTCAGCCATCGCCATACCAACAGACATCGCAAAACCTTGTCCAAGTGGACCAGTAGTGACTTCTATACCATCAGTATGCTTGAATTCAGGGTGTCCAGGTGTTTTAGAACCCCATTGTCTAAATTGTTTTAACTCTTCTAATTCTAAACTACCAGATACATGTAATAAGCTATATAATAAAGCAGAACCATGACCGGCAGATAATACAAAACGATCTCTATCAAAGAAATTTTTTGATTGGGGGTTAAAATTTAAATGGCGAGTCCATAATGTATATGCCATTGGAGCAGCACCCATTGGTAATCCAGGGTGTCCTGAATTGGCTTGTTCAACAGCATCGATACTCAATGCTCTTATCGTATCAACGGCTAATTGATCTTTTTCTTTATTCATCTAAATGACTTCCTTTCTTCTAACAAGATTCTATTCCATTATACCTTATTTCTTATCTATTTAACAAAATATTGAATTTCTATTTATCTTCTTTATTTTTTGCATCTAAAATATTTTTTACTTTATCTGGAGTTACATCATTACCTTCAGGATCGATTACTCTTGTGTTCTCGATTTGTTGTTTAAAGTTCTTTCTGAACGATTCTAAATATGCTTTTCTAAGCTTTGATTGTTCCTTTGCTTCTTTTTCAGTTAGACCTTGTTCTTTTTTCTTCTTTGCTAATTCGTTTATTCTTTCTATATCTACACCATCTTTTTGAGACATGTTGAACCTCCGTAATTATTAATATAAAAAATATAACAAAAAAATGAACGAAACTAAATTGTTTCGCTCACCTTATCCCAGTCCCTATTAACATGTTTACTAATTTTTCTATTTAGCATTTTAAATTCTTAATGCACTGATGCTATAACAGGTTGAGCATCTTGTTCGCTTGTTCTATCCAGTTTAGTACTATTTTGTTTACTATCTGAAACGTGTTGCGTCATTTGGTGATCAGTCATTTCGTACGTTTGTTCTGAATTCGCATTATTATATGCACTTAAAATAAACAGTGCACACAGAATCATTGTCGCAATCAATACGACTGTATAAGCTTTTATTTGAGATTTATATATTTTCATCATTATTGTCACTCCTAGAACGTTTGTTTGTATCTACACTTTATCAGAACACTTGTTCTAAGTCAAGGCCGAAACGAACAAACGTTTGTAAAACGAATAAACACATGCTATAATTAGATTAAATTAAATTAGGGAGTGCCTATTATGAGAGAGTTAACAAAACGACAAAATGAAATTTTTGAATATATAAAACAGACAGTCCATTCAAAAGGATATCCTCCAAGTGTAAGGGAAATCGGCGAAGCTGTTGGTCTTGCATCTAGTTCAACAGTTCATGGCCACTTATCTAGATTAGAAGAAAAAGGTTATATAAGAAGAGATCCTACTAAACCACGTGCAATCGAAATCGTAACCGAACAGTTAGGCGAACCTGTTAATATGGAAGAAACAATTCATGTTCCAGTCATTGGTAAAGTTACAGCTGGTATACCCATTACTGCTGTTGAAAATGTTGAAGAATATTTTCCTTTACCAGAACATTTCACGTCTACGCATAACAGTGATATTTTTATTCTGAATGTAGTTGGGGATAGTATGATTGAAGCCGGTATTTTAGATGGAGACAAAGTGATAGTCAGAAGCCAAACAATTGCTGAAAATGGCGATATCATTGTTGCTATGACAGAAGAAAATGAAGCTACTGTCAAACGGTTCTTTAAAGAAAAAACTCAATACCGTTTACAACCAGAAAATAGTACAATGGATCCTATTTACTTAGATCAAGTTACGGTATTAGGTAAAGTTGTTGGATTATTTAGAGAAATGTAACTTATTATGTAATACCATTAATGACACTCTCAAAGAAATAAGCGGGTGCGCTATTGCGCATCCGCTTATTTCTTACTCTTTTTCTCTAATACTTCTTTTACTTTTTCAAGTATATCTTCTGTATGTTCTTTTTTATTTGTTGTCATAACTTAGTCATCCTCACAAATTAAGCATACCCGTAAACAACAATTATCAAACATTATCCTGTATAGTTTTCAGTCCAATAAGGTTGCCTATTGTCATTAAAATCGACACCTACACCAAGTGTACTAAATGCTTCTTTAAGTATATTCTTTCTATGACCCAAAGAATTCATCAAACCTTGATGCGCGTATATACTACTAGGTTGACCATATGCCAAGTTCTCACCAGCTGCATTAAAATCATGGCCATCTGCCTCTAACCTGTCAAAAGGAGATTCTCCAGATAAATTGTTATGATCAAAATAGTTATGATCTGCCATATCTTTGCTGTGCTTTCTAGCAGTATCTGAAATACTAGATGAATACGTCAATGGACTCAAATCGTGTTGAACTCTTTCAGCATTAACTAAATCATAGTTTTGTAATTCAAAGCTTTGTGCTAAACCTTCAGATGGCGCTCCATACTGTTGTTGTAGTTGGCTTTCCATTTTATCGCTAACTTGTAAAAGAGCAGTTAAATTATTGTTCTCATGTTTATCATAAAATGCTGTTGTATAAATACGGTCTTTATGAAAATTATCATATTCATCATCTTGCACATCAAATTTCACATTACCTTTTTGCTTTTCTTTAATAGGTTCACCTAATCTATCTCGTACAATTTGCTTAGGCGTACCATATTTTATTTTAGATTTTGCAGAAATTACATTTTGATTACTATATAACGCATTTACTTTATCATCAATGTAACTTACCATTACAAATGCTCTATAATTATCAGAATGGTACGTATACCATTGCGTTCCATATTCGTTTGATGTGACACGTTTGGCTTTACCAAGTTTATGTTCAACGTCTTGCTTTGCCATATTCATTTGAATATTATTTACAGCAAAGTCCTGTTTGTTAGGTACTTTCAACGCATCATTAGTTGCTGTTTTATTTGAAGACCAACCATCTACACTTGATTGTAATTGTTTTTGTAATGAAGTCATAGGTGCAGTTTCTTTGATTGGAACTACTAATACAATAATCAGGAAAATAACTATATATAATAAAAATCTTCTGATACTTAACACCCACTATAACTTTTAGTCTCTGTCACCATTGAAAATTGAATTTCTAACAATTACATAATCTACTTTTCTTAATGATTTTAAATCATTACCACCGGCATAAGAAATCGAACTTTGTAAATCTTGTTGCATTTCAATTAGTGTGTCAAATAGTGATCCTTTATGTTCTACAAACATTTTTTTACCTTCAACATTTTTGTGTTCACCTTTTTGGAATTCAGATGCGCTACCAAAATATTCTTTATACATTTTGCCATCTAATTCAACCGTTTCTCCTGGTGATTCTTCATGAGCTGCAAATAATGATCCGACCATTACCATAGAAGCTCCAAAACGAATTGATTTCGCTATATCACCATGCGTTCTAATACCACCATCAGCAATAATAGGTTTACGAGCTGCTTTACTGCAATGGTTTAAAGCAGATAGTTGCCATCCACCCGTACCAAATCCTGTTTTTATTTTAGTGATACATACTCTTCCTGGTCCAATACCAACTTTGGTTGCATCCGCGCCAGCATTTTCTAATTCACGCACCCCTTCAGGCGTACCTACATTACCTGCGATAACAAATACTTCTGGAATGTGTTTTTTAATATGTTTAATCATATTAATTACTGAATCAGAATGGCCATGAGCTATATCAATTGTAATATAATCTGGGATTACACTTTCAGCAGCCAACTTTTCAACAAAACCAAATTCACGTTCCTTAACACCAACTGAAATTGAAGCAAACAGACCTTTTTCTTGCATCTTTTTAGTAAAAGGAATACGACCTTCTTCATCAAATCTATGCATAATATAGAAATAATCATTTTCTGCGAACCATTCTGCTAATTCTTCATTCATTACTGTTTGCATATTAGCTGGCACGACTGGTAGTTTAAAACTTCTCGGTCCAAACTGAACTGTTGTATCACACTCTGAGCGGCTATTAACAATACATTTATTCGGTATAAGTTGTATATCTTCGTAATCAAAAATTTTCATAGTTTAACAAACTCCTAACATTTTTAATAAAACATTTATATAATGGTAAGATTTTCATGATGTTTATAATCATTATTAATAGAAATAATAGATAGTTTTATCAATTTTCCGAACAATAACTTTTTACATATCTTTACCAATAGATAATATACATTGTTTTATATCAAATGTAAACTGACTTTAGTCGTAAATTACCAACTTGATTTTTTCACGCCAGGAATTTGACCTTTATGCGCATATTCTCTAAATGCAATACGTGACATTTCAAATTTACGATAAACACCTCTTGGTCTACCTGTCACTTTACATCTACGTGTTAATCTTGTAGGAGAAGCATCTCTAGGTAATTTTCTTAACGCTTCATAATCTCCTTTTGCTTTTAATTCTTTTCTTAATTCATAATAATGTGCAACAAGCTGCTCTCTTTTTTGCTCTTTTGCTATTTTAGATTTTTTTGCCATTTATATTTTAGCTCCTTTTCATAAATCGTAATGTTTACGTTTTATATAATAACATAATTTTCTAGCGATTCAATGCTTAAAAGTATTACTTTTATAAATAAAGTTTCAAATTTCTTTTCAAACAACCTATTTAAGTTTGCTCTTCAGCAAAACAAAATATAATTGAAAAATCATTATTTATATGCTAAAATTTTAAAACGTAATCATTACTATTAAGAAAGAGGTGTTAACTTTGCGCATAAATATTACATTAGCATGTACGGAATGTGGCGATCGTAACTATATTTCTACGAAAAATAAGCGTAATCATCCTGAACGAATTGAACTTAAAAAGTTTTGTCCAAGATTAAATAAATATACTTTACATCGAGAAACAAAATAATTAAATTCAATGCTTACCTTTTAAATACGACATTTAAAATTTATAATGCCATTATTTGTAACATGTATATCATGATAGTTTTAAAGGTATTGCTCACACTGCCAACAAAGTCACGAACTCTGCTGGCAGTGTTTTTTATTCATGTTTTACATAAGTATCACCTTATATAGTAATTATGCTTCATGCTTTCCCCTTGAGCATTATCAGACATTCCCCCCTATTTTATAACAATAAAAATATTGGCCTATGATTTATAAACATATAAATCATGCAAATATCTATGTAAAAAAGGTCCATGTTAAACATATTGACAATGCATCTAACTAAATAGATATTTTACCACTATGCCTTTCACAAATATTTTTAATCAGCTTATTCTCATAATTTATTTAACGTTAAAATCATCTAACAATATATAACATTTTTGTTCGTTGTTTTAATAATTTAAATCTATTTATAATATAAGTAATTAATAAAGGAGAGGAAATTATTTGAAAAAATTTATAATTACATTAATCTGTTTCTGTCTTACTGTCATTTTGGGTTTGATTGCATTATCCATATATACTACAAAAAGTTCACATAGTGACAATGAAGCACTTCAATTAATGGACCAACTAAATCCATTAACTAAAGAAAAAGATGCTTATATTATTACAAAACGAAAACCTGACCAATTATTAGAGCATAATAGAGTCGAATATACACAAGATGCCGTTGATGAAAATGGAAATGTTATCAAGTTAACTATCACCGCAGTAGAAAAACTACAACCAAACCGTTACTTAAGAGTCCCCCACAAAGGAAAGCATGTTGAAACCTTTGAAGAAGTTAGCGAAAAACAAGTGCCCTCTGAAACATTAAAAAAATTACATACTCTGGATTAATGTTGAAATATTAAAAAGGCTAGGACATCATTGATTCATCCTAACCTCCTTAAAGTCCCACTAACTCAATAAATTGAGAAGTGGGACTTATGCATGAGCCAAAGCTCAAGTAATCGTTTTTAATTTTTTAGCACTATTCATCTTTACAGGGGCGGACGACGAAATCATTTTAATAAAATCAGATTTCTGTCCCCCTCCTTTAACAATTAGCTTCATTAAAATAATAATAATACGCTCTATCTTGAATCACGATTGATTAATCTTTCACTTCGAGATCCACATCATTAATATCAATACCTAATGCTTTAGCTACGCCTTTTCCGTATTCACTATCAGCTTTATAACAATGACGAATATGACGATGTTGTACTTCTAATGTTGTGCCTTGCATTTCATTAGCAGTATTTTCAAAAATACGTTCTTGTTGTTCTTTAGATTGCAATCTAAATAATCGACCTGGTTGTTCAAAGTAATTATCGTCGTCTTCTCTGAAGTCATATTCATATGCTTCGCCTTCAACTTTTAACCCTGGTTTTTTGAATTCAGGTTGATCTTCAAATGCACCAGTACTATTTGGATAATAATGTGTACTACCACCTTGGTTGTTATCTAAAATTCTCATTTGACCATCTCTACTAAACGGACAAATATTTTCTATACCTACACCTTTAGGTTGGTTTACTGGAATTTGCCAATGATTGACGCCTAATCTATAGCGTTGTGCATCACCATACGAGAATAAACGACCTTGTAACATTCTATCCGGTGAAAAATCAATACCAGGTACAATATTTGTTGGCGCGAAAGCAGCTTGTTCTACATCTTGGAAATAATTATCAGGGTTACGATTAAGTTCCCATTCCCCAACTTCTATTAATGGATAATCACCTTTATACCAAACTTTTGTTAAGTCAAAAGGATTATCTTTATGATTTCTAGCTTGTTCTTCAGTCATAACTTGAATATATAGCTTCCATTTTGGATAATCTTTGTTTTCTATTGCTTCAAATAAATCACGTTGTGAGGATTCTCTATCATTTGCAATAATATTAGCCGCTTCATCCGGTTGTAAATTCTCAATACCTTGTTGTGTTCTGTGATGGAATTTTACCCATACACGTTCACCTTTATCATTGTACATTGAATACGTATGCGAACCGAATCCGTGCATATTTCTAAAACCTTTTGGAATACCACGATCTGACATTAATATTGTAACTTGGTGTAAAGCTTCTGGTAACGATGTCCAAAAGTCCCAGTTGTTTTGTGCACTACGCATATTTGTTCTTGGATCACGTTTAACTGCATGGTTTAAACTTGCAAAAAGTTTTGGATCTCTAAAGAAGAATACTGGCGTATTATTACCAACTAGATCCCAATTACCTTCATCTGTATAGAATTTCAACGCAAAACCACGGATATCACGTTCTGCATCTGCTGCACCACGTTCACCAGCTACTGTTGAGAAACGTGCAAACATTTCAGTTTGTTTACCTACTTCTGAAAAAATACTTGCTGACGTATACTGTGTAATATCATTCGTTACCGTAAAAGTACCAAATGCGCCTGAACCTTTAGCGTGCATACGGCGTTCTGGAATCACTTCTCTATCGAAGTGAGCCATTTGTTCTAAAAAGTACCAATCTTGCATTACTAATGGGCCTCTAGGACCTGCTGTCATACTATTTTCTCTATCGGAGACTGGCGCACCAAATAGGCTTGTCAATTTTTTATTATTGCTCATTATTTTTCCCCCTTACATCATCTAGATAATAATTATTATTATCTAGTATTTATTTTAATGTATCCTGCAAGCAAAAGCAAATGTTGGAATACTATTTTATAGACAATTTTCGAAATATTTAAACAT
Organism: Staphylococcus edaphicus; assembly: GCF_002614725.1. GTDB lineage: Bacteria > Bacillota > Bacilli > Staphylococcales > Staphylococcaceae > Staphylococcus > Staphylococcus edaphicus. The sequence goes on from NZ_MRZN01000016.1 coordinate 47,254, forward strand.
TTTGTGACTATTAGCAATAAAAAGCATTGCTTGTACTACATAAAAGCATTAAAATGGAATATATAAATTTTAATCGAATATAGGAGACTTTTTATGGCACAAAACAATATGAATCGCGGTTTAAATTCTCGTCATATTTCAATGATTGCAATTGGTGGTGCCATTGGTACTGGACTTTTTGTTGCAACTGGGAATGTCATTTCCCAAGCAGGACCTGGTGGCGCTATATTAGCTTATTTGATTATTGGAATTATGTTGTATTTCCTAATGTCATCGATTGGTGAGTTAGCAACTTTTTATCCTGTTTCAGGATCGTTTAGTTCCTATTCTACACGGTTTGTAGATAAATCATTAGGCTTTACTATGGGGTGGCTGTACTGGGCAATATGGTTGCTTGTAACGAGTGTTGATATTATTATTTCTTCCAGCGTACTTTATTACTGGGATGCCTTTCAATTTTTTAGCCCAGTAACATGGAGCATTATTTTCTTATGTTTACTGTTTTTATTAAATATATTTTCTGTGAAAGCATTTGGAGAAACAGAATTTTGGTTGTCACTCATTAAAGTTATAACGATAATTGCTTTTATTGTTATCGGTGTATTGACCATCGTTGGTATATTGGGTGGCAAGACTTACGGATTAAGTAATTACACAACGGGTGAAGCACCTTTCGTTGGTGGCGTTTCAGGTTTTCTTGGCGTACTCCTAGTAGCAGGATTTTCAGTTGGTGGCACTGAAGTAGTTGCTGTTACTGCAGGTGAATCATCTAACCCTGATCGCTCAATGCCAAAAGCGATTAAACAAGTATTTTGGAGAATCCTACTCTTTTACGTATTATCAATCGCCGTAATATCAGCTATTATACCTTATACAGATCCAATGTTATTGAATAAAAATGAGTCTGTGTCTCAAAGCCCGTTCACTATCGTTTTTGATCGCGTTGGCATTGCGTTTGCTGCTTCAGTTATTAATGCTGTGATATTGACTTCGTTGTTATCAGCCGCAAATTCTGGAATCTATACTACAAGCAGGATGCTGTACTCTATGGCAGAAGATAGACAAGCACCAAAATTCTTATCTAAGTTAAATAAGACAACTAAATTGCCTATGACTGCACTAATCGCTACATTTGTAATTGTTTTATTTATCATCATACTTGCGCAATTCAAGTCAGACATTGTATTTACCTTATTAAATATTATTGGGTCTCTTGTAATTGTAGTTTGGGGATCTAGTATTTTAGCTCAAATCAGATTACGCTCTGCTATAAAAAAACAAAACAAGGATCCAAATGAAGTCCTTCCTTATAAAGCACCATTTTATCCATTTGGACCCATCATTGTAATTATAGCCCTATTGTTTTTATTTGTAGGTAATTCATTGGGAGCAGCACTTTCAGGTGATATTAGTGCATTATTCCGCAATATCTCGCCAATGATTATTTTAGCTTTAATCTATCTTGGGCATAAATTCATTAGAAAAACTAAGATTGTTAAATTAAAGGATATAGATTTAGCAAAACACGATTTCAAATAATAAAATCCCACGATTAATAATTATTTTTCATCATGGGTTACACTCAAAACAAACACAGAGGCTAGGACAATATTAATTCGTCCTAGCCTCTTCAATATTGTTAGTAGATGATTATGTGAGGTTTCAATCCTATTCATTTCCTTACTTGATTTATATAAATTGTATCACTGCAGTTATTGAATAGGATTCTATTATTTTCAGTTAACTTAAATTATAGTATAATGAGTTTAACAATTATGTAATTTAGAGGTGGAAACTATGGTTGGACAAACAAACCTATTTGACGATATTTTAGAAACAGAAGAACGGTTCGTAATAGTTGTACAATCACTTGAAGACAAAAATGGTCGCTTACTTAAACGTACATTAAGAGAGTATAGTAGTTTAAAGCATGATCAAATGGAAAGTCTTTTCGACCATCTTAAAAGTTTATTTGCAGAAGAAGCATTTGAGGAAGGTCAATCTGCATTTTCTATTACTGTTTATACCAACTTAGATTATGCTGCTGATCACGTTTATGCACATGTTAAACGACACCGTGGCAAAAAAGACTGGACGCATACATCAAAATAAACAAAATTGTAGGTTGTTACGTACATCGACCTATCACAAAAGCCGGAAACTATTGTTTTCCGGCTTTTATAATACTTTATAACCGCTTAGTGATACAATACAATCTTGTATCACTAAAGTTTAATACAGCTGTTTATTTTATAAAACAATAGGGATTCATATAAATAACATACACTAAGGAGCACAAACATTATGAAAATACTAAAACAAAGTAAGCATGTAGACTTAAATTTTGAAAATTCACCTTCTAGCGAGATGGTTACCATGATATATAAAGCTTTATATCAACTCAATGATGTAGTAATAGGTATTATTTTTTTAATTGGAAGTTTTTTGTTTTTTAATAATGATACTATGTTTACTGGCACAGTATTTTTCGTAGTTGGAAGTATCCAAATGACTGCTAGACCTTTAATAGCATTTGCACATGATTTACATTTAGCATATAAAAATAAGCAAAGACGCAAATAAATTATTGTGTTTCTTCCCTCTGTAATCATTATCTACCCTAAAGCATATCCTACATACGTTTACCATATACGATATGTTATAATTGCATATCAAAAAGACTGGTTCACTGGCCAGTCTTTTTGATATATAAATATTATAAAATTGTATAGTCATTTAACAGCTTTATCCTTCTATTAATCATCAAATTACTTAAATTGCTTATCGATTAGCCACGCATAGATAACATCATACTTCTATATGATTATTTCAATAATGATTTCAATGTATAAGGTATACCATTTTCAGCATTGCTTAACGTGATTTCATCAGCTACTGCTTTTACATTATCATTGCCATTACCCATAGCTACAGCATGACCTACCACTTGTAACATAGAAATATCATTTGAGCTATCTCCAAATGCAACCACTTCTGATAATGCTATGCTTAATTTTTTGCATAACGCTGTAACTGCATTTCCTTTTGACACGCCTCGTGCCATGAATTCTAAGAAATAAGGTTTACTCGTAGTAACATCGATCTCTTCATTAAAATGACCAGCTAATTGTGAATTTAATTCTGTAATCGTTGATACATAATCTACGCCCATTACTTTAGGGACACTGTCTTGAATGAATTCTTTTAAATCATTTACACGCTTCATAGGTAATCCAGTTAATTCTGATTCTATATCCATGTACTCGTGCTCGCCTTCATAAACTATATAACCATCTTTATAAGTTAATACAAAGAGATTATGTTTGCGACAATAGTCTACAATCAAATTAAAATTCTCCTTAGAAACTGTACGACTTTCTTCTACAGTTTCTGAGTTTACATTAATTGTTTTTCCACCATTGTAGCTTATTACGTAACTATGATAGCTGTCGAGTTGTAATTTTTTAGCTGTTGGCAACATACCTTCAGTTGGTCTACCCGATGCTAAAACAACTTTATAGCCTTGTTGTTGTATATCTATTAAATAAGATGCTGTTTCAGAACTCACTTGATTTTCATTATTCATCAATGTGTCGTCCATATCCATTACAATCATTTTAAACTTACTCATGTTGTGAATCTCCCTTCAACGTCTTCACTCTATATTACAACAGATTATTAACGTTGATACAATACTTTAGATCTCACACCCGTTTCATTGATCGTGACGAGTTCCGATCTACAATGTTTAAACTCACGTTTGAGTGTACGCACTAACTCACCGCTTCTTTCTTGTGCTATTAACGTCAATACAGTTGGACCCGCACCACTGATTACTGTTGCATATGCTAGATGTTGTTTTGCAATGCCTTTAATCGTTTGAAATTCTGGGATCAAATGTTGTCTATAGGGTTCGTGAAACCCATCTTGTTCCATCATCTTTCCTGCCAACTCATAATTATGTTGTATTAATGCACTAATCATCGTGTTACTAATCGCACTATTTTGAACTGCTTTTTCATGTGAAAATGTGTCAGGTAAAGCATTTCTAGAGTCACTAGTTTTTAATTCATAAGAAGGTATCGTAATGATTATATCGACCCTTGGTGTATCGATATATGAAACATCTGTTACTTTAGTATCAGAATTATAATAGCCGAGTACTAGTCCGCCATATATTGTAGGTGCTACATTATCAGGATGACCTTCAAATTCTGTTGCAAGCTGTAACAACTCATATTTAGATAATTCAATATCTCCAAAATAATTCGCGATGTAGAGCGCACCAACTAAAGCAGACGCTGAAGATCCAAGACCCCTAGCCAATGGAATTTCACTTCTCATAGAAATCTCTAATGGAGGTAAGTTTACATCATACTTCAACGCAACTTTTTGAGCTATTTGATAAATATAATGATTGTTATCCGTAGGCAAACCATCAACGTTAGGTCCTATATGATTAAATGACCATTTTGCCTCTTCATTCACAGTGACATCTAAATATAGAAATTTATTTAATGCCATACCGATAGAATCAAATCCGACACCTAAATTAGCTGTAGATGCCGGAATTTTTAAATGTAACACTTCTTTCATTCTATAGTGCCCCTTTGATGTAATCTAAAATACTCTGTCTATCATTTGGTAATGGTTTAATTGGATTATCTAATAGTGAAATAGCAGTATCAGGATCTTTAAGTCCATTACCTGTTAGTACTGCAACGACTTTTTTTCCTTGTGGTAATTGACCAGCGCGATGTAATTTAATCAAACCAGCAATCGAAGCATTACTTGCCGGCTCACTAAACACGCCTTCATTACGTGCCATTAACTGATATGCTTCCAAAATTTCTTCATCTGTTACGCTATCGATATGACCATTAGACGCTTCAAGAGCATTTGTAGCCTTATCCCAACTTGCCGGATTACCGATTCTGATTGCTGTTGCCACTGTATCAGGGTGCTTCACAATTTTATTTTGAACAATTGGTGCTGCACCTTCAGCTTGAAAGCCATACATATTTGGTAATTGCGTACCATTTTTTTCACTATATTCTTTAAAGCCTTTCCAATATGCAGAAATGTTACCGGCATTACCAACCGGTATAGAGAGGATGTCTGGTGCAGAACCACCTAGTTGTTGAATAACTTCAAATGCAGCTGTTTTTTGCCCTTCTAGTCGATAAGGGTTGACTGAATTTACTAATGCAATTTCTCCATTTTTCGCTACCTCTTGCACGATTTCTAATGCCTCGTCAAAATTGCCTTCAATTGATACAATTTCTGCACCGTACATAACAGCTTGTGATAATTTACCTAAGGCAATCTTACCTTCAGGAATAACCACGATTGCCTTCAGACCAGCCCTAGCAGCATAGGCAGCTGCAGATGCCGAAGTGTTCCCGGTTGACGCACAAATCACTATTTTCTTTCCTTCTTCTTTGGCTTTAGCCATTGCCATAACCATACCTCTGTCTTTGAAAGAACCTGTTGGATTTGCACCTTCATATTTAACATGTAATTCAATACCTAATTTCTCAGACATATTTGCACAATAAATCAAAGGTGTATGTCCTTCATTTAATGTAAGTGCAGGTGTTGCTTTATTTACAGGTAAATATGTCTTAAATTCTTCAACTAACCCTTGCCAATTTTTCATAGTGATTAAACTCCTTCTACTGGATAAATTTTCTTAACAATGTATCCAGATTCTGTGATAGACGATTCTGGATTTTCATCTATACCTATAATTACGGCACCTATCGTATGTGCATCTCGTTCAGTTACAGCTAATGATTTATGAAATGGTAACTGACCTTTAAGCGAAGTCTCAACTTTATTTACTTCTTCACCGTCAGTTTGAATAACTACATAGTAACTTTCTTTGTTTTTTAATGAAATTGTTTCTGATTCATCCATCATTTCTTTTGTTTTTTCAGTTTTTAATTCGAAATGAGGTGGTAATGTGTGCAAGTTCGTCTCGAAATTTAATGTAACATTTAATAAATCACTTACTACTGCACTACCAGTAGCTAAACTCCCGGCACCTTTACCATAAAACATTGTTTCTCCAACTGCGTCACCAATGACATAAATGGCGTTATATTCATCTTCCACAGAAGCAAGTTGATGCGCATTATTAACAAGCGTAGGAGCTACGGAAGCCTGTACTTGTCCGTTTTCGTATGTGCCTTTACCTATCAACTTAATTTTATAACCTAGCTTATCTGCAACTTGAATATCTTCAGACGCTACATCACTGATACCATGTCTATCTACATCATTCAAATTTATAACTCGGTTAAATGATAAATAAGAGGTAATGACTACTTTTCTAGCTGCATCTATACCTTCAACATCATCTGTAGGATCAGCTTCAGCAAAACCTAATTTTTGCGCTTCATCTAAAGCATCTTCAAAAGTAGACCCTTCTTTCGTCATTTTACTTAAAATAAAATTAGACGTACCATTCAATATGCCCATAAATTTACTAATATTGTTTGCATTTAATCCATTATTAATTGCATTAACAATAGGTATACCACCAGCAACACTCGCTTCATATTTCAGTGCTACATCATTTTCTTGAGCTAAATCTTCTAAAACATTTAAATGAACCGCTAATAAATCTTTATTTGCCGTTACGACATGTTTTTTTTGACTTAATGCACGTTTCAACCAATCTACTGTTGGTTCAATACCGCCCATGACCTCAACAATAATATCAATTGAATCATCGTTTAAAATGTCATCTATATTTTCAGTTAAATGATAACTCGACACATTTATTGGTCTAGGTCTTGATGTATCTCTAACTAAAATGTGTCGAATATTAATATCTTTATTCATAGTTTCTTTTATTTGTTCTCTATTTTCTTCAATAATTTTAACTACACCAGAACCTACAGTTCCTAAGCCAAGCAAGGCTACATTTAATTCTCTCATAAATTCATTCCTCCGATTGTTCTTCTTAAAAATACAATTGTACAGTTGAAAAATACTTGAATATGGTATAGTATAAATTCATTCATTATTTTTGTAAAGGTTCAATATTTAATCGTATATCTATACTATCACTCCCGTGATAAAAACTAAACAAAATTTTCTGATTTTTTAGAAAGGTTGGTTTTCATAATGAAAGTAGCGAAATTTGGAGGAAGTTCTGTATCCAATGCAGAACAGATCAAAAAAGTATTAAATATTGTAAATTCAGATGCTAATCGGAAAATTATCATCGTATCCGCACCGGGTAAACGTCACAGTGAAGATGTAAAAACTACAGACCTACTGATTCGTTTATATGAAAAAGTTATTGATGGATTAGATTACATTGCCAAAAAAGAAGAGATCATTCAAAGATATGCAGATATCATTGTCGAATTAAACATGAATCGTCATTTATTGTCTTTAATTGACGAAACACTTGAATCGTATATCGCTAAATTAAAGAATAAACCTTCCCGTTTATTAGATGCATTACTTTCTTGTGGCGAAAATTTTAATGCCCAATTAATTGCTGAATATAATAATAGTCAAGGTATTCCAACACGCTATCTCTCTCCTGGAGAAGCAGGTATCCTGGTCACTGATTTACCTCAAAATGCACAAATTTTAGAACAATCTTATGAAAATTTGTATAAATTACGTGAATATGAGGAAAAACTGATTATCCCGGGTTTCTTCGGCGTTTCACGTCAAAATTATGTAGTAACCTTCCCCAGAGGTGGCTCTGATATCACTGGTGCCATTGTGGCTAGAGGAATACGTGCTGATTTATATGAAAATTTCACAGATGTTTCTGGTATATTTAGAGCAAACCCTACTATAGTAAAAAAACCAGAAGTTATTGATGAAATCACATATCGAGAAATGCGTGAGCTATCCTATGCGGGATTTGGCGTATTTCATGATGAAGCCCTGCAACCATTGCACAAAGATAGAATCCCTGTCGTAATTAAAAATACAAATAGACCAAATGATATTGGTACTTATATTCGTCATGATAGAGAAATAAATTCTAATAATATTGTTAGTGGTATTAGCTGTGATAAAGGGTTTACAGTTTTAAATATTAAAAAATATTTAATGAATAGACAAGTTGGTTTTACGAGGAAAATTTTAGCAGTCCTAGAAGATTATCACATTTCTTTTGACCATATGCCATCAGGTATTGATAGCATCAGCCTCATTATGCGTTCAAAAGAAATTCAAAATATAGAAGAACATGTACTCAATGATATTCGTAATCACTGTGATGTTGATGAATTAAGTGTCGAACATGACTTAGCAATTTTAATGGTCGTTGGTGAAGGTATGCATAGAATTACTGGAACAGCTAATACTATTACACATGCCTTAGCTGAATCTAAAATTAATTTAAAAATGATGAACCAAGGTGCTTCTGAAATCTCTATGATGTTTGGTATCCACGTTTCTGATGCCGAACAAGCAGTTAAATCAACTTATGAATATTGTTATAATGGTAAGTGTATAAAATTATAGTGAACTATTACGTAGGCCAATCATAATAATCGTTAAAGCTATTTTATAGGTTTATTGATTAATTCATAAATCTTAAATCCTCTACACTAAACATTATGAAACCTTACGCTTTCCTTAAAATAGACTAAATAAAAATCCTTCAAAGTCATAGCTTCAGCTTTTTAAACTTTCCAATGATTTGAAGGACTTTATATAGCTTTTTTCTCTGATATAAGAGCTTGATTAATTCTTTCATCGCCTACCACTAATCGTAGAATTACAAATTGATAATAACTTAATGAATCTATAACACTTCTATAATTTGGTAATTGATGATAATCTATAGGATCCAATAATTCATACATTAATACAATTTCTGGCTTAATATAATCGACATCCCACTTAATAGAATGAAAATAAATATTCTTTTCTGGCAAGCGAATATTGTGATTCCATCTAAACATCCATTCTTCATCTTCAACATCATACACGATGATAGTCATAATCAATTTTTCATCATCAAATATTTCTACATGGCTAATATTTTCAAAATTTAATTCACTATACTCTGATGATGCTTGGACAGTGTCATGTAGTACAGTACGATTTTCTTTGGGTATATACTTTAAGACTTCACCCAAAAATTTTCTTTCAACACTAATATCAACTTTATCATTTAGATTAAATTCATCATGCAAAAATAATTGTTTGGCAACCTCGCCATTAAATTTAAATAAATTAGGTACTTTTTCATTTAAAGTTTTTACAATATTTTTCACTTTTTTATTATCCAAAAGTGCACCCCCTTTTAAAGTAAGCGTTTCCAATAATACATATTATATAATTTGTAGGTTCATTTTTCAATGCATTAAACACAAAAATGTGAAATAAAGCACAAATACTTTTAAAATTCGCCAATTTCTATGTATTGCTCATCATCTTCAATAATAGGATCTGGTCTATTCATAAGTAACACATTATGCGCACAATCCTTGAGTGTATTTTGTATTTCTGCAACGGCAGGTGCAGTTTGATATAATGTATCTTTATTCATAAAAGGTGCAGAGACAAAGTAAAAGCGAATTTGATATTTAGAAAATGTTTCTACAACACCATTACCCAGTAGCATGTGACTTGCACTATCAACCAAAGCATTAGGGATGATAATATTAAAGTCTGTAGATTTTGATACATATCTAATAATATCAGTAGAATAACTGATGACTGAAACCTTAGTATTTGACTTATAAAGTTCATCTATAATTTTATAGGCAAATGGGTGATTGTCAAAAGCAATAATATCATCCCATTGGATTGATTTTGTAACTTGTTCAAAGTATTTTTTTATAGAGCTCAAATCACGTTTCACCGTCTTCCTTAAGTTATATTGTGCATTATCCATTATAACGATTTACAGATTCGAATCATACTCATTTCATTATACTTTTTAAGTATTTATAATATTGTATGATTTGATATCAAATAAGCACGCCATCATTATTAAACACTGTGTTTAAATAATTTGGTTCAGCTAAATATTTTAGAATTATAGAATTTGTGCTAAGTTAAATAAAAGCGTAAAATAAGATTAAATAAAAAATTAAATAAGATTAGGATGATACACATGTTTTTCCCGTTAATATTAATTGTAATTATAATACTATTAATTGTCATTATAATTATTGATCATCGAGTGATGCAAAATAAACTTGATACTGAAATATATTCGAAAGATCAATTAGTTACAAAAATTAGCACAGTAACCCGTGAGAATACACATTTAAAAAATCAAATGTTGGATATTGATTCAAACAATGATACACATCACCATGGTTTACGAAAAGCTAAGCAAGATTTAACTGGCATCTTAAACCATTATCAAAATGAAGGTGTCCTTCAATATTTTGATATTATCGCTACTGGCAACTTAGCAGTAAAACATCCACTTTTTGAATATGCAAGAACTTTCGACTATGTAGTGATTACAGAAAAAGGTATTTTTAATATCAATGTTAAAAATTGGAAGCAAAAAACTTTTTACCATTTTACTGCTGATACAACAACTAGCAATGAATCAAGTTTAAATGATTCTACAGATCAAACAGTGGGACGTTATATTGCAAATCAATTCCATAGCCAGTTTCAATCAACACGTTCAACAACATATACATTCATTGAACGCATTAAAAATAATTCAGTAATATATGACTTTTATAATTATGATCCTTTTGAGCAAGCATCTATCAATACACAAGCATTAGAAGCGAAAATTCACGAAAAACTAAACCAACAAATCAAGAATATAGGCCTAGTATATTTCACTGATGGCAGTGTGAATATTATCGATGGTCCGTCAACTAGAGGGGATTATGTTGAAACTGTTTCTTCTAAGTCTTCATTACAACAAATTATAGGAGATACGATTCAAACATCAGATTATGCATTATCTAAAGAACAATATGATAAATTAGTAGCACGTTTTTACTAATTTATCATATTAAGTCAAAATCAATAAAGCTGTAAGTATCACCTGAAAGGGTTTACTTACAGCTTTTATTTGTTCCAAAATTAGACTTTAACTCCAAATGTTGACGTGTTTTTCTTTTGCTATGTCTTCTGCCTTTTCAAAAACATCTCTATATTTACCATTAGGCGAATAATATTTTTCTCTCGCTAACCCTTTTTTGACTAACTGTTCATTGAACATAGTCTTTTCACCGATCCAAACATAGGCCAACGTTCTACCATATCGATCTTCTTTTTCTTTATCATATTCTAAGTATACATCCTTGTTAGTCAATTGCGCTTTTGTATAATCAGAAGCTTCTTTTCCATACGGTTGTACCGGTGTATTCGGCTTAACTGTTTCAGGTGTATCAACTCCGATAAGTCTAACTTTTAATTGTTCATTACGCCCGTTTTGAGCAACTAAAGTATCGCCGTCTACAACACGTGTCACGTGGACTTTTTCAGTATTTTGAGGTGCAGAAGACGTATCTACCGCATTATTTTGAAATGGTCCTGTTTGATTAACATATTGAAAAGCTAATACACCCAATATCACTACGATAACGATTATACTAGTCACTGTTTTTTTAGAATTCACTGTTGCACCTACTTCTTTTAAATTGTCCAAGTTATCATATAGAAAAATGAACTAACCGTCAAGATGATAATGTACACCGACATTTAAATTATCTATTATCTTAACATGTAGCATTGTTACAGAATTTGAATTGCCAACTACCCTCACTAAAAACTGATTAATTAATGGCATATGATAGCTATAGACATTTTGATTAGCTAGTTAAAGTGCATGTCTGAATAATTTTTAAATTGCTGTGTTGATTATAAGCGCTATACAATTTAATTTCATTCAACCACTAGTGCTAAGTTTAGGTGATAAATCCAATGCTTTATTTATAGCACAGTCTGATGCTATAATGTTTGTGAATAGGAGTGAACAATTTGAGCATTTTCAAAGAAAATATGATAACACTTGTCGCTGTTGTGATTGCTATCATTGTAGGTTTAACATTACAATATCAATTTCAATTACCTCTAATGGTTTCTGCAGTATTAGCAGTCTTATTAGGTGTTCTAATTGGTTTTATAATTTATATAATCCAAGCCATTACAACGAAAAATAAAAAATAGTTAGTTAAACTGCCATTATAAATTAGTGGCAGTTTCATTATTTATATGACAAATGTCATGAATAGATTAAAAGATTATAAAACTTCCTTAAAGTTGACATAATATTATTATAGTTTGTTGTTTTGAAATTAAAGCAAAAAAGTACCGTGTAGAAAGTGATGATGCTTTCTACACAGTACTTTAAATTAAAATTTAGTTTAGACCTCTTTGGTAAATGTTAAAAATGCATGAAATTCTTGCTCATTTGCAGAAAATGTTCGCTCTTCAACCTCACGAACAGTAGAATTCAATAATTTATAGCCCGATACTTCGTCTGTTTTTAAAAAGCTATTAATCTCTTGTTCGAGTTCATTTAACGATAGTGCTTTTAATGTTTTTAATTTGATTTCTTCCATGATTCCATCCCCTTATGATGAGTATACTTTATTAAATACATTATACTATGTGTGCAAATAGTACACAAATTTTTACATAAATAATTACTATTTTATTTTTCTAATTATGATGTAATTAGAAATAACAATTTTGTACACTCTATTAAATTCTGCTAACTTACATGTTTTAAGTAATTATCAACTTAGCAAAGACATTTCTAATATCTATTGCTTTTCTTATAAAACTTACAGCTCTTGAGCTTTCAATTGCAATAGCCCTCTGTTGCTATCAGTGTTACATCCATAATGAAGCAAACATTTTTACCAGTTTGCACCCAAAAGCATTAAAAATTATAAATGGGTGCAAAAAAGCAACCCAAATCATTCAATTAGAATGACTCAGATTGCTTATATACCTCGTATTTATCCCTTTTGTTTAGCACCTAGTATTGCTTGATGTACTGTTCTCTTTCCCATTCAGATACTTGTGTTCTATAGTAATCCCACTCAATAGATTTAGAATTAATGAACTGGTTATAGATGTGGTTACCAAGTGCTTGTTTAATTGGTTCATTGTCTTTCATTGCTTTAATTGCAGTATATAATGTTGAAGGTAAATCTTGAATACCAACCGCTTCACGTTCTTCACGATTCATTTCATAGATATTTTGGTTCACTGGTTCTGGAACTTCAAGTTTATTTTTAATTCCGTCTAATCCGGCTTGTAAGATGGCTGCTAATGCTAAGTATGGATTGGCAGCTGGATCTACAGAACGTACCTCAACACGTGTTGATAATCCACGTGATGACGGTACACGGATTAATGGTGAACGGTTTTTACCGCTCCACGCAATATAACATGGTGCTTCATAACCCGGAACAAGTCGTTTATATGAGTTAACTAATGGATTACATACCCCTGTAAATCCACGTGCATTTTTTAAGATACCTGCTACAAAGTGGAAAGCATCTCTAGTCATTTGCATATCACCGTCTGGATCAAAGAAAGCATTCTCTTTACCTTTGAATAATGACATATTAAAGTGCATACCGCTACCATTAACACCAAATAATGGTTTTGGCATAAATGTTGCATGTAGATTATGTTGACGCGCAATTGTTTTAACAACTAGTTTAAATGTTTGGATATTATCACATGCAGTAATTGCATCCGCATACTTGAAATCAATCTCATGTTGTCCAGGTGCAACTTCATGGTGACTTGCTTCAATATCAAAGCCCATATCTTCTAATTCTAATACAATATCACGACGACAATTTTCACCTAAATCAGTTGGTGCAAGGTCAAAGTATCCACCGTCATCATTTAATTCTAATGTTGGTTCACCTTTTTCATCTAATTTGAATAAGAAGAATTCTGGCTCAGGTCCTAAGTTTAACTCAGAGAAGCCTAATTCTTTCATATCATTTAAGACACGCTTCAAGTTAGCACGCGGGTCACCTTCGAATGGCGTACCATCTGTTTTGTATATATCACAAATAAGACGCGCAACTTTTCCTTGTCCAGCAGTCCATGGGAAAATAACCCACGTATCTAAATCAGGATATAAATACATATCAGATTCTTCAATACGTACGAAACCTTCAATTGAAGATCCATCGAACATCATTTCATTATCTAATACTTTTTCTAACTGACTTACTGGTACTTCAACATTTTTAATAACGCCTAGTATATCTGTAAATTGTAATCGTAAGTACCTTACGTTTTCCTCTTTAGCAAACTTATGAATATCTTCTTTTGTAAATGAACGTTTTGGCATTGTATATGTCCCCCATATTTTTATTTAATAAATCGTGATAAGTCTCCACGGTTTATTGGAATTGCTTCTCGTTGTGGTTTCTGTGTAGCTTCAACTATCATTTGTTTTCTAGTTTCTTGTTCATCATCAGTAAGGTGATCTTGTTCATTTTTAATAATTTGTTTGATGCCTTTAATATTGAACCCTTTTTCAATTAATTTCTTAATCTCTAACAAGCGTTCTAAATCATTTAATGAAAAAAGTCTTTTGTTACCTTCTGATCGTTGTGGCTTAATCAGTTCATGTGTTTCATAATAACGAATTTGTCTGGCAGTCAATTCGCTTAATTTGGTTACAACACTCATAGGGAAAACGGGCATGCTTCGTCGTAATGTATCATTTGACTTCAATCCGATCACCCCTACTTTTGAACTTGATATTAATTTAGCACAATAATAGGATTAATTCAAAGATATGTCAGGTTTTCTGACATAGAGTTTAAATCCCTTGATATAACTACCTTTGACAATCATTTTAAAAGCGAAAAATGATAGTTTTTAGAAAATTCCTTAAATTTTTTCAAAAAAATCCATATATGCAACTATATATCGCAGCAGCAAACGTACACTACCACGCCTTATAATACATATATGGCACTCATTCTGATATTATATTAATTGCTGTGATTTCAAATGGTGGGCCGCTCTTGAAACAGCTAATTTTACATGTTCATACGTTAAGCCACCTTGGACGTATGCTTCAAATGGCGGTCGAATAGGTCCATCTGCTGAAAGTTCAATTGAAGAACCTTGTACAAATGTTCCTGCCGCCATAATCACGTCATCTTCATATCCTGGCATATATGCCGGTTCAGGACTGAAATGCGCATTAATTGGGGATGCTTGTTGAATACTTTGACAAAATCGAATCATTTGTTCTTTATTTTCAAACGCAACAGTTTGAATTAAATCTGTTCTTGGCTCGTCATATCTTGGATTTGTACGCATTTCCATTTTTTCTAGTAACAGACTTGTGAATAGTGCGCCTTTTAAACTTTGACTAACCACATGCGGTGCTAAAAAGAATCCTTGATACATTTCTTGTAAAGAATTAAGCGATGCCCCAGCTTCTTTTCCAATGCCTGGTGCAGTTAAACGATAACCACAGCGAGCGATTAAATCTTTTTTACCTGCAATATATCCACCAATTTTTGCTAAACCACCGCCTGGATTCTTAATTAAAGATCCTGCTATTAAATCTGCTCCGCATTCTATCGGTTCACGCTGCTCTACAAATTCACCATAACAATTGTCTACAAAAATGATGATGTTAGGATGCTGTGCTTTGATTTGTTTTATGGCGTTTTCGATCACATCTAAATTTATAGATGGACGTTGGTCATAGCCTTTAGAACGTTGAATTGCTATCACTTTGGTTTGATCATTGATTTGCTTCAATACCTCTTGAATATTTATATCTCCATTTTTCAAATCTACCTTATTGTAATGCACACCATGTTCCTTGAGGCTTTCAATACCATTTCCATTAATTCCTATTACCTCTAATAGCGTATCATACGGATTGCCAGTTATATATAATAACTCATCTCCATATTTCAATGTACTTTGTAGAGCGATTGTAATCGCATGCGTTCCAGAAATGATTTGTGGTCTAACTAAAGCATCTTCTGCTTTAAATGTATGTGCATAGATTTCTTCTAGATGATCTCTACCAAAATCATCATAACCATAGCCAGTTGTTCCCTGTAAATCACTTTCAGTAGCTTTCACCGCATGAAACGCATCAAGTACCTTTTCCTGATTTACGAAGGCAGTTTCTTCTATCACCTTAAAATATGGTGTTAAAGTAGCCTCTGTTGTTTCAATCAGTTGTTTCATATCTTCCATTTCATAACTTCCTTCTATTCTTTTTTATACCCTTTTACATTATACGTCGCATTTACTTCATCAAACTCTAATTCCGATATAAGTGTATGTTGTTTTAAAAAGTACAAGCGATCTGCATTTGCACTCGGTACAACTTCTTCATAGTAATTAAGCACTTGTGTAATTTGATTAAATAAGAGTGCTTTCACTTTTTCTATATCATGTTCATCTTTACTTGAAACAAATACAAATGGTTTATTTGTCGTAGGTAATGGGCCCTCATTTAAATCTTTTTTATTAAAAATAATCACTTGTGGTATCTGATCCATACCTAGGTCCTTAACAATTTGATTTACTGTATCATATTGTCCACGGTATTCAGGATGACTACTGTCTACAACATGTAATAACAGATCTGCATTTTTTGCTTCTTCTAATGTAGATTTAAAAGCGGCAATTAATGTGGTAGGTAACTTTTGAATAAATCCGACAGTATCCGAAATAATTAAATTAAAGCCATCATTAATCTGTATTTGTCTTGTTTTTGGATCAAGTGTGGCGAAAAGAAGATTTTTTTCATATGTCGTTTCATTTGCTAATACATTAAACCACGATGATTTTCCAGCGTTGGTATATCCTATCAATGCAACTTGAAATACATGATTTTGTTCTCTTTTATTACGATATCGCTCACGATGTTCTACCACTGTTTCTAACTGATGCTTAATTTCATTCATTCTCGTTCGGATATGTCTACGATCCATTTCTAATTTTGTTTCACCTGGACCTCTAGTGCCGATACCGCCACCGAGCCTAGATAAACTTCGCCCATGCCCTTGTAACCTAGGCATTAAGTAATCTAATTGCGCTAATTCGACTTGTAATTTACCTTCTTTACTACGTGCTCTGAGGGCAAATATCTCTAAAATCAATTGTGTTCTGTCGATGATTTTCACATTTAAATTACCATTTAATGTTTTTGATTGTGCCGTTGTTAATTCATCATTTGCTACAACGACATCTATATCATGAAATTCAACATATGCTTTAATGTCATCTAATTTACCTTTACCAACATAATATTTATTGTCCGCATGTGTTCTATTTTGAGTGAACTGCGCTTTAACATTTAATTGACATGTCTTTGATAACGATGCGAGTTCTTCCATTGTTGACTCAAAGTTAAAATCCTTATCTGTTTGACCATGTACGCCAATTAATACAGCTGTTTCCAATGTTTGTTCTGTTGTATATGTTTGGTGTTGTGGCATAACATACACCTCTCTTCAAAGTATTCTTTGCCATTCTAACATAGTGCCAAAATAAAGACTATAAACTTAAATTATGTTAAATTATTAAAAAGAGGTGAATTAATATGACTATATACGACATAGAAGTACAAAAACCAAATGGAGATGCTTATAAATTAGATGCTTATAAGAATAAAGTAATGTTAATTGTAAACACTGCAAGTGAATGTGGCTTTACGCCACAATTCGAAGGCTTACAAGCATTATATGAGAAGTATAAAGAACAAGATTTTATAGTTTTAGGATTCCCTTGTAATCAATTTGGTGGCCAAGAACCTGGCACAGGTGAAGAAGCTACACAAAACTGTAAAATCAATTTTGGTGTTTCTTTTCCAATGCATGAGAAAATAAATGTTAAAGGTGAAAATCAACATCCCTTATTTAAATTTTTAACAGAAGCACAAAATGGCTTTTTCAATGAGAAAATAAAATGGAATTTCACAAAATTTTTAGTAGATAAAGATGGGAATGTAGTACAACGTTTCTCACCACAGAAGAAACCAAATCAAATCGAATCAGAAATTGAAGCATTACTATAAATTAAAGCACCCTATCAGTATATAATGCATGCCTAAGGTGAAAAGCAGTTTCGTGTGTGACATTCCACATGAAACTGCTTTAATTTTTACGGTTATTTAATGATAATTGGTATGCTTTGGGGGTTTGACCATAGTATTTTTTAAAATGTTTAATAAAATGACTTGTTGTCTTATAACCAATATTCTGCGCTACTATACGTATTGGTAATGATACTTCTTGTAAAAGACAAGCTGCTTCTTCCATTCTCAGTTTGTGTTGATATGCCATTATAGTTATACCATTTTCTTTTTTAAACAGACGTGACAAATGGTAAGGACTACCGTGACATAAAGATGTGATTTGCGCTAAAGTCATATCCTCTTTGTAATACATATGCACAATATTTTTAATCTGTATTGACCATGTTTCATCATGGCTGTGTTTACCTAATGGATTGCACTTTTTACAAGGTCTAAAGCCATCATCTAATGCATCTGAACCAGAATGATAAATAAAGACATTTTCTTTTTTCGGTAATCTTGCTTTACACGATGGTTTACAAAATATTCGAGTCGTTTTAACCGCGTATACAAATGAGTCATCTGCTTGTTTATCATTATATACGATACTTTCCCAACATTTTTGTGTCATATATTTTTTCATACGTGCCAACTCCTTGTTCACTAATGATAACATAAAAAAATATCCCAATATTGCTTTCTAATTTTTAAAAAGCTCATTCTCATCGTATTCCTATCTCTTATTTGTTAAACTTTCTTCGAGGTGATTATCATGAAAAAGGTTTACTACGACCATTTTATTTACCAAGGAAAGGCTATATATGTTTATGTAAGTGATAACGGATTAGTGTTTGTAAGTTCCTTGGATGAACCAAACGAGATTCACATGTATATCCACAACATTGACATTGTACAAAACAATGCAAAAACATCTTATTTTATTAACTCAATTAAAGCCTATTTAAACCATGGACAAGTTTGTCAAAATATTGAATTAGACTTAGGGGACGCTACAGACTTTCAAAAACGAGTTTGGCGTACATTGCTTACGGTTCCATATGGAAATACCGCTACCTACACTGAAATCGCACAACACATTAATCAACCCACTGCTGTTAGAGCTGTTGCTAATGCCATTGGCAAAAATCCATTCCTTATCGTAGTACCATGTCATAAAATTATTGGTAAAAACGGGGACTTAAGAGGCTTTAGAGCCGGGTTAACACTTAAACAACATCTGCTGAATTTAGAACATAATTCAACAACCAATAGCTCCGCAGTTTAATTAATCTCTAAAAATATATGATATCGTGTTAAAACTCAAATACATTCATCAATAATAAACGGGGTAGAGACGCCTTATTGTCCCAACCCCGTTATTAGTCAATTTAATTTTTGATGATTCAATTGTTAATTAACTTTCTTCAGTTGAAGTTACTTCATCAATTGTGAAGGTGCTAATTGCGTGTTTATAAATCAAATGTTGTTTACCTTGTGATAATAAACACACGATATACTTATCATAATCTTCAATGATACCTTTCATTTGAAAACCATTCACTAAAAATACAATTACTTTTGTTTGATCAGCCTTAAATTGTCCTAGGAATTTGTCTTGGATGTTTTCTGTTGTGTTCATACTATGTTCTCCTTTTCTGTATTTGGACTGAAACTTCATCTAACATTAATGATAGTGACATTTTCTCTCTATCTAACCACAAGACGTCTAATTTGTTCTTGAACCAAGTCATTTGTCTTTTGGCATAATTTCTAGAATGCTGCTTTAATTTATCCTTTGCCTCATCTAGCGTTACTTCATGATGAACAACAGGTACAATTTCTTTATAGCCAATAGCTTGCATACTTTGACTTGATTCATAACCTTTTTCAACGAGTTGCTTCACTTCACTTAATAACCCACGTTCCAACATTATATCTACACGCTTATTAATTCTTTGATATAATGTGTCACGCGACATTTCTATCCCTAATAATAATGTATCATAATTTTCTGTATATTGTTGCATTTTCTGACGAGAACTTAAAAGTTTTTTTGTATTTAAATAATATTGTATTGCTCTTCTAACTCTTTTTCGATTATTTGGATGTATGTTATCGGCAGATGCACCATCAAACGAGGCTAAATATTGATGTAAATCGTCATTAGATAATTTATCCAGTTCAGCTAATTTCGATTCTACTTTTTGGCTATGTGCTTCTGATATGGTTTCATCTTCAAATGCATAATCATAAATGAGCGACTGAATGTATAAACCAGTGCCGCCTACGATGATTGGCACATGGCCTCGATTAGTAATCTCAATGATTAGTTTCTGAGCCCGACTTTTAAATGCGTACGCTGAAAATGGATCATCTGGTTCTAAAATATTTATCATATGATGCGGTATACCTACCATCTCCTCTTTCGTTATTTTCGCTGTACCAATGTCCATATGTTTATAAACTTGCATTGAATCCCCACTTATAATTTCACCATTATATTTTTTAGCTAATTCAATACTAAATTCTGTCTTACCAACTGCAGTTGGTCCAACAAGTACGATTAAAAAGGGTTTGTCGTTATCCATGTGTATCAACTCACTTTATTTATGTTTTTCTTTGTTTTTTTAAAATTTGTTTTTCTATCCACTCATACATATGGTGCCATGTTTCCGTATATCCTTGTTCAAAAAGCACTTCATGTCTTTTATGTTTATATAATTGTACTGTTATATGTTTTATACCCGCTTTTTTATATAACTTCCCTAATGTTCTAATGCCTTTCCCATAATCACCCAGTGGATCATCTTTACCGGAAATTAATAAAACAGGTAGTTTTTGATTCATTTGCTTTATATTTTTCAATCGGCTCGTTGCTACCATTTGTTTAATTATCTGATAAATTAATTGATTTGAAACTAAGAACCCTGTATATGGATCTTTAATAAATTGTTCTACTTCTTTCGAGTCACTAGAGAGCCAATCACTCGTTGTTTTTTGATTATCAATATTTTTATTGAAGGATTTGTACATGATTCGATTCAACCATTTTAATCTACGATGTTTACCTAACATTATTGTTATCATTTTTAATAAAATACAAAGTGGCATACTCAAATAAACAGGATATTGTGTAGTCCCAGTTAATATAATTCCTTGTGCTGCATCTGGATATTTTTGAGCGAAAATACGTGCCACAATTGATCCCATCGAATGTCCAATCATAATGTAAGGAATATGATGGTAACTTGAACACATCGTTTCAGCAATTTCATATGTATCTTCTGCAACCTGTTCTAGATTGTCAATTTGTCCACGTTCTTTTTCATTTATGTCTTTGCCATGACCACGATGATTGTGACGTAATACATCATAGCCCTGTTGATTTAATGATTCAACAAGTTGATCATATCGATCCATATGTTCTGCCATTCCATGAAGTATATGCACGACACCAATGGTTGTTTTTTTAGCTTTATTCAATTTAACTTCTATCATTGTGCCATCTGCAACTGTAATTTTAAATTCATTTTTACTCATGTAATAGCCTCCCATACTTTAAGACTTTCAATCTATATATTATACAATATACCTTCAAATTAAATTGTTATCAAATACTACACACAGTCAATTATAAATTACAATATTTTTAATTACATAGCTTATCAGCGTTCAATGACAATAAAAACCCAATTTTGTATAAAAAAGAGTCCGGGACATAAACATTTCTGATTAAAGAATAAACGTCAATTTCTATTGAAATTATATAGAAATTGACGTTTTCTTTATTTTTATATAATTTTGTAGCTCGTTGAGCTACTATTTTTCTT
>NZ_MRZN01000017.1 GCF_002614725.1 Staphylococcus edaphicus
ATACATTTCATTGTCTGGTGACAATGGCAAGGAGGTCACACCTGTTCCCATGCCGAACACAGAAGTTAAGCTCCTTAGCGCCGATGGTAGTCGGACTTACGTTCCGCAAGAGTAGGACGTTGCCAGGCAATTAAATTATTCCACAGTAGCTCAGTGGTAGAGCTATCGGCTGTTAACCGATCGGTCGTAGGTTCGAGTCCTACCTGTGGAGCCATTATGGCCCCGTGGTCAAGCGGTTAAGACACCGCCCTTTCACGGCGGTAACACGGGTTCGAGTCCCGTCGGGGTCATTACATATTTGGAGAATTAGCTCAGCTGGGAGAGCATCTGCCTTACAAGCAGAGGGTCGGCGGTTCGAACCCGTCATTCTCCACCATTTTTAATTGAATAGCTTGGAGGGGTAGCGAAGTGGCTAAACGCGGCGGACTGTAAATCCGCTCCTTCGGGTTCGGCAGTTCGAATCTGCCCCCCTCCACCATGAATGGGCTATAGCCAAGCGGTAAGGCAATGGACTTTGACTCCATCACGCGCTGGTTCGAATCCAGCTAGCCCAGCCATTAGAGCCATTAGCTCAGTTGGTAGAGCATCTGACTTTTAATCAGAGGGTCAGTGGTTCGAGCCCACTATGGCTCACTTTTTAAACACTTCTCGTATGAGAAGTGTTTTTTTGTTATGAACAAATATTTGCATTTATGAAAATTAAATTAATAATTTTTTCTTTATACATAATTCTAGTCAGAAAATATCTGAATAGTGTAAAACCAGTCAATTTATTGAATGATAAACCAGTAAAGTGGTTTTATATGTAAAATAAAATTCAATCGATGAAAGCGTAACATTAACAAGCTTGAAAACTAAAACGCTTTAGATTATTCTATTAACAAGATAATAACAAAGGGGTTTTATAGATGAATAAAATAGTAGAAATTATAGGGGCACCATCCACATTTGGTCAAAGAAAACTTGGGGTGAATCTTGGGCCAGATGCAATACGTTATGCAGGTATAGTCGAAAGAATTGAGGCAATTGGGTTAAGTGTAAAGGACTCTGGTAACATAAAATTACCAGAAATTGATTTAAAAAAATTCAATTCGGAACAACAAGGTTTACGAAATTTAGAAGAAATCATTGAAACATCAGAGTTATTGAGTCATGCTGTTTCTAATAGTATAGAAAATAATCATTTCCCATTAACGTTAGGTGGGGATCATTCAATAGCGATTGGCTCTATTTCAGGAGTGAGTAAGCACTATGAAAACCTAGGTGTTATTTGGTATGATGCTCATGGAGATTTAAATGTCCCAGAAGAATCACCTTCAGGTAATATACATGGTATGCCTTTGAGAGTACTCGCTGGAGATGGTGACGAAAGGTTAGTCAATATTTCAAATTATGCACCAAAAGTAAAGCCAGAGCATATTGTACTGATTGGTATGAGAGATTTAGATGAAGGCGAACGACGTTATATAAAGGAACATAATATTAAAACATATACGATGGCTGAAGTAGATAGATTTGGTATTAAGCAAGTAATGGAAGAAACATTAGATTATCTAAAAGAGAAAACAGATGGCATTCACCTATCTCTAGATGTTGATGCTTTAGATCCGATTGAGACGCCGGGCACGGGCACAAGAGTATTGGGAGGACTTACATATCGAGAAAGTCATTTTGCTTTAGAAATGCTTCATAATTCCAACTTAGTAACTTCAATGGATTTAGTCGAAGTCAATCCATTGATTGATCATAATAATGATACAGCAGAACAGGCAGTTGGTTTAGTAGGTAGTTTCTTCGGGGAAACTTTATTATAAATATTAGAGGAAAACTGATGTAGAATACTTTTACATCAGTTTTTATTTATTTTGGCTAAAAAATTAAATACTAAATATGACAGTTAGTGTTATGATTGGTATAATAGATAACATGGTAACAGTTAACCGGAGGAGATGTTATGGATTTATCCAACTTTTTTGACGACTGGAGTACAGTTAAAATTATTGCTAGTGTACTTGACTTACTCATAGTATGGTATGTACTTTATCTTCTGATTACAGTTTTTAAAGGTACCAAAGCCATTCAACTATTAAAAGGTATTGTAGTTATAGTGATTGGTCAACAATTGAGTAAAATGCTGAATTTAACAGCAACATCCCGATTATTTGATTTAGTTATTCAATGGGGTGTATTAGCATTGATTGTAATATTCCAGCCAGAAATCAGACGTGCCTTAGAACAACTTGGTCGGGGCAGTTTATTTAAGCGATATTCAACGAATTTAAATAGTGATGAAGGTAAACTCATATCATCTGTATCAAAAGCAGTACAGTATATGGCAAAACGTCGTATTGGTGCTTTAATTGTTTTTGAAAATGAAACAGGATTACAGGATTATATTGAAACAGGTATACCGATGAATTCAGAAATATCACAAGAATTATTAACGAATGTATTTATACCCAATACTCCGTTACACGACGGCGCAATGATTATTCAAGGTAATAAAATTGCAAGTGCAGCGAGTTATTTACCGCTGTCTGATAGTGCAAAAATAGCCAAAAGTTTAGGTACAAGACATAGAGCGGCAGTAGGTATTTCAGAAGTATCAGATGCTTTTACCGTAATTGTTTCTGAAGAAACAGGCTCAATTTCCGTCACTTTTGATGGCAAATTGAGAAAAGATATCTCAAATGAAGCTTTTGAAGAATTATTAGCTGAACATTGGTTTGGCACACACTTTCATCAGAAAGGTGTGAATTAAGATGTTAGAAAGCAAATGGGGTTTAAGATTAATTGCGCTTATGTTAGCAGTTTTATTTTTCCTATCAGCCAATAACATGTTTGGTAATATTTTTGATGCTGATAATTTAAGTCAAAAATCATCAGAAACCATTCAAGATGTACCAGTGCAAGTGAAATATAATAGCAAAGAACTTTATGCAAGTGATGTTCCAAATAAAGTGGATGTAGAAATATCTGGCCCACAATCACAAGTGTTAAAAGCAGAAAATGGGGAAAATATAAGAGCAGTATTGGATCTTAGTGATGAAAAAGCAGGTAAACATACAGCACAATTTCAAGTGAACGGATTAAATAAAGATATTGATTACAAAGTGAAACCTAAAGAAACCACAGTTTCACTTGAAGAAAAAGTAAATAAAACATTTAATGTTGAAGCAGATGTGAGTAATAATGACTTAAACGCTAACTATAAAATAAGTGAACAAAGCGTTTCACCTAACACAGTAAAAGTTACCGGTGGTCAAAATCAACTTGATAAAATTGCTTATTTAAAAGCAACTTATAAAAACAAAAGTAAAGTTTCAAAAGATACCACAGACGTTGCAAAAATCACAGCATTCGATAGAAACTTAAATAAAATTGATGTTTCAATAGATCCTAACGAAGTTAATTTAAGTGTTAAAGTTGAGGATTATAGTAAAAAGGTAAAAGTTAAAACGAAATCTATTGGTTCGCTTTCAAATGGACAAGAAATTCAAAATATTAAATTAGATGATAATGAAGTTGAAATCTATGGTAATAAAAACGATTTAGAAGATATCAATGAAATTACAGCAAATATTAATTTAGATGGAATTTCAGATTCTACAGAGAAAAAAGTTGATTTCGAAGTTCCAGATAAAGTAACGAAAGTTAGTCCAAAAGACACTACTGCAAAAATTACAGTTAAATAGATTTTTTAATAAAGGAGATATATATATAATGGCAAAATATTTTGGTACAGACGGCGTAAGGGGCGTTGCAAACAAAGAATTAACGCCAGAACTTGCGTTTAAGTTAGGACGCTACGGTGGCTATGTTTTAGCGCACAATGAAGGAGAAAAGCATCCTAAAGTACTAGTTGGTAGGGATACACGTGTATCAGGCGAAATGCTAGAATCTGCTTTAATTGCAGGTTTAATTTCAATTGGTGCAGAAGTCATGCGCTTGGGTGTTATTTCTACTCCAGGTGTAGCTTATTTAACTCGAGAAATGGAAGCTGACTTAGGTGTAATGATTTCAGCTTCTCATAATCCAGTGCCTGATAATGGTATTAAATTCTTTGGTTCTGATGGTTTTAAATTATCAGATGATCAAGAACAAGAAATTGAAGTATTATTGGATCAAGAAAATCCCGACTTACCTAGACCAGTTGGTGAAGACATTATACATTACTCAGATTATTTTGAAGGTGCACAAAAATATATTAGTTATTTAAAATCAACTGTAGATGTTGATTTAGAGGGAATGAAAATCGCACTTGATGGTGCTCATGGTTCTACATCATCTCTGGCGCCGTTTTTATTCGGTGATTTAGAAGCTGACACGGTAACAATAGGATGTAATCCAAACGGTTATAATATTAATCAAGATGTAGGCTCTACGCACCCTGAATCGTTAGCTAAAGTGGTTGTAGAATCTGATTGTGATTTTGGGTTAGCCTTTGATGGTGATGGAGATAGGCTCATTGCAATCGATGAAAAAGGTAATATTGTTGATGGAGACCAAATTATGTTTATTATTGGTCAGGCAATGAGCAAGAACCAAGAATTAAATCATAACATGATTGTATCTACAGTCATGAGTAATTTAGGTTTCTATAAAGCACTTGAACATGAAGGTATCCAATCAAACAAAACTAAAGTTGGAGATCGTTATGTCGTTGAAGAGATGAGAAGAGGTAACTATAATTTAGGTGGAGAACAGTCAGGTCATATTGTATTGATGGATTATAATACTACTGGCGATGGTCTACTCACTGGTGTCCAACTCGCAAGTATAATTAAAATGACTGGAAAAAGCTTGAGTCAGCTTACAAGTCAAATGAAAAAATATCCTCAATCATTAGTTAATGTTCGTGTGACTGATAAATATCGTGTTGAAGAGAATATTGATGTACAAGAAATAATGACTAAAGTTGAAGTAGAAATGAATGGTGAGGGTCGTATCTTAGTTAGACCTTCTGGCACAGAGCCACTTGTTCGCGTAATGGTTGAAGCAGCAACAGATGAAGACGCGCAGAGATATGCAAATACAATTGCTGAAGTAGTCCAAGATAAAATGGGACTAGACAAATAATATATTTTAAAATGTAAAAAGCACTGATAGGCTTATTTAAGTCTATCAGTGCTTTATTTTAATTAATAAGGTTTACAAGACGTTATATTCTTTTACAATTTCTGAAGTTAATTGATCATCTGTTTTAGCAAATGCTTTTAAGAAAGCTTCAACGCCATGTTGATGGATGTACTCATTTTTTTCAACGGTTTCTTGGTCATTTGTATCTTCATATTTTAATAATAAAGCTGCAGTTTTAACTAAAGCATCGTGTTTTAGATTATTTTGATATAAATATGATAATGGTTTGATAATTCTATCTTGAGGACCAATCTTACGTAATGTGCCACGTCCAACCCGTGTTACTTCATCTGATAAATTTGGGTTTTTGAAACGATCAATAATTTTATCAACATATTGTGCTTGTTCACTTTCTGTAAAATCAAATTGTGTGGTAATGTATTGACTTGTTTCTTTTAAAACATTTTCTAAACCATGTCTAATATTGGCATCATTAACAGCATCTAATACTGTTGGTTGACCATAATACCTTCCTGCATATGCAAGGTAAGCGTGACCAGTGTTAACTGTAAGCAGTTTACGTTCAATGTATGGCGTTAAATTCTCAACATATTTTATGTGATTTAATTCAGGGCCGAACCAAGCATCTTTTTCGATTACCCATTCATAAAATGGTTCAACTACAACATCCAAAAGATTTTCATTTGTTTGCATAGGTACAATACGATCGACGGCAGAATTAGCAAAGTGTATATGATCACCTAATGGACCAGTAATATCTAATATTGCATTTTTCAATGTGTTAGTTGCCATTATTGCATTTTCACAAGCTACAATATTAACGGGTTTTTCTTTTTCTTTTAAATAAGATGCAAATGATTTTGCAATAATAGGTAAGATGTTGACACCTACAGCAGTTGTAATTAAATCTGCTTCTAATACAGCTTGTTTTAGGCTTTCAGATGGACCACCTGAATTAATTGCATCGACATTATGCACACGTGTCGTTGTTTTCGATTCATCAGCTAAAATGACATCATATTGCTGTTGTTCGTCTAAAGCATTTATTATATCTGCGTTTACATCTGCAAAAGTAACTTTCACATCGTTATCTGCTAGAATATAACCGATAAAGCCACGTCCGATATTACCTGCGCCAAAGTGTAATGCTTTCATTATGCTTCAGCCTCCTCAAAGACTTGTTTAATTTCTTCTGCAGAAGAAGCATTAATAATGCGTTCGACATTTTCTTCTTCACTAAATGTAATTGCAATTTTAGAAAGTAAATCTAAATGTTCGCCATCTTTTCCGGCAATACCTACAACGACTTTAACCTCTTCTCCTTCCCAATCAACACCATCAGGAATTTGAATTAACGTTAAGCCAGATTTTAAGACACTTGTTTTTGCGTCATCCGTACCGTGTGGAATAGCTAAAGCATTCCCCATAAATGTAGATACTAGTTGTTCACGGTCTTTCATTGCTTGGATATAATCTTCTGTAACTGCACCGCTAGATACTAGGGCGTTACCTGCTTTTTCAATTGCTTCATTTTGATCCTTAATAGATTGGTTAATAAAAATGTTTTCATTACTAAATAATTCACTCATGTTCTTCACTCCGTATTTAATAGATTTTGTAATTGTATAAGATAACTTTGTTTCAATAAGTCTTGAAGTTGTTCGGGTTTTTCCATAAATCCGTCAATATTATCAAGGTGTTCTACCAATTTTCCAGATATATCACTAACCAATTGAGACATAATATCATCTGGTGGTACAAACATATTTAATAAATATGTCACGGTTTGATTGTCATTTTGATTACTTTTAAGCACGATAGGCTCATTTAAAATCGTTATAAGAATGAAAGGTTTTTTGATAATTTCATTTTTCAAATGAGGTATAGCGATAGGGTAGGGTTCTAAAACAAACCCTTGTCTATCCATGTGTTGCTTAATAAGATCAGCGAATGACGTACCATCCGTAATAATTTGATGAGATATTAATGTTGATGTTAAGTAATTAGTCAAATCTGAAACTGCTGTGTAGTCAATATTTACTGAGTCGATTATCTCTAATCCTTTTCTAATATAGTTCAGCTTATCATCTGGATTTAAAATATTTTGATCTGTTTGTTGAATTGGTTGATACTTCAGTTGATGTTGCTGAGTATTTAAGAAAGCAGCAACATGATTGATATCTGAATCAGGTAGTAGAGGATTTACCGTAATATACGGTGTTGCTATATCAATATCTACAGTAGAAATAATGGCATCAAATTGGGAGGTATCCATTTCTTTTAGGTCTCCAACTGATGCTTGTGTTGTTTTTTGAATTTCACTAAAAGTCTGTTGAAGTCGAGTAGCCAGTAATCGGCTTGTACCAATACCACTACTACAGACCACAAGGACATTGTATAAGTGAGCACCTTGGCTTTGAATTGCACCTCCGAAGTGTAATACGATAAATGCTATTTCACTATCCGGAAATGAAAAATTTGGCCAATTTTGAAGTAAGGCCCGATGGACACTTTCAAATAATCTAGGGTATTTGTGTTTTATCATTTCAGTTAAAGGATTATATGTTTCAATGTTGGCATTTAATCTATTAATAGCTGGAATAATATGCAATTTTAAACCTTCGCTTAATGTTTCGGTATCTTTAAACGTTTGCTGTGAAAAATGGGTTACGGATTGTATGAATTTTTCTATTTTTGATTCATCTTTACTGTCTTTAATTGCTTCTACAGAATCTTTACGTTTAGCACCTCGAAGATGAATCGTAATAAACGTAACTTCCGCTGGATTAAACTGAACACCATATATATGTTCGAGATGCAGTGCCAAGGCTTGAGCTATTTCGTGTTCAAAGGAATATTTGACACTTTGATAAATATCATTATTTAATGCGACATACTGGCCATTTAACATTCGGTCGATACTTAAGACAATATGCACGGTTAGCGTTAAATAACTTGATTCGGTCAATGAGTAAGGCAATTGGCCAAGATGATCCATCAAAATTCGTTCGATTTGGAAAATCTTATCCATATCGACCATGGCTAATTGAGATTGATTAATAGATTGATATACGAAATGATTTTCAATAACAGAATAAACACTAGTACTGTTAAGGTTATTGACCATTAATTGACTTAATAACTCACGTTTTTTAGATTCAGCACCAAGCAATTGAATACCTTCACCGCGTTTTTTCTTTAAACGTAATTGATATAAATCAAGTTCAGACTCAAGTTCATCTAAAAGTTTTGTTAATGTTTGATTTGAAACCCCAATTTCTTGTGCTAAACCATATTGTTTAATAGGGGTGTTAGCCTGAATTAATGCATATAAAATAATTACTTTTTGTTCCTCTTGGGATAAATCTATCGTATTTTCATGTAATAATGCGTGTTTCAATGATGATAATGCAGCTTCACTCGTATTGAGTTGAATGCCTTTCTTTGTGACACGGTCGAGAACAATTTCGAAATGAGATAAAAAAGCTTCAATCGATTTTAATTCTCTATGAATAGTACGAGAGGATACAGCCAAGTTTTGAGCAATGTCATAAATCGTGACATATTGACCGTGATATTTAATTAACATTTCGATAATTTCTTTTTCACGTGTACTCAAAAACATAGCCATACCCTCCAGTATTGTCCTATATAGTGATTATTTATTATTTAAGATTTTCAAGTAATTCATCATATCTTGGAGAGTTTAAGAAATTATCTACAGAGATATGGATTGCATTTGGAACTTGTTTAATTGCTCTGTCAGTAAGTTTCTTCTGAGTGATAACAAGTTGTGCATCGCTAGGTAATTGATTGATTGCAGTATTAGTCACATCTACATCTTGAATACCTGCTTTTTTGAATTTATTACGTAACATGCTTGCACCCATAGCACTTGAACCCATACCAGCGTCACATGCAAATATAACATGATTAACTTTGCTATAGTCGTGTGCATCTACATTTTCAGTATCATAATTATCTAATAGTTCGTCCTCAGATTGGGCTTCATCATTATCTGAAGTAGAAGCCGTAGCACCAGTTGTTGAAACCTTACTACTATCTTCATTCCCTTTTAACTTAGAAGATACACTTGATTTTTTCCCTTTTGAAGCTTCCATTTTTTCAGTAGCAGCTTCTAGGTCTTCTTCTGGCTCTTTTGTGAACTTCAAAATAAGCGCCGCAACAACAAATGAAACAATGGCAGCTAATAAAACACCGAGAACCATGTGTAAGAATTCACCCTTAGGTGCGTTTAACATGTATACGATGAATGAGCCAGGTGAGGCAGGGCTCTTGAAACCGAAATCAACTAATGAATAAGTTGCAACGCCAGTCATTCCACCTAAGATAACAGCAATGAATAATAAAGGACGCATTAATACGTATGGGAAATAAATTTCGTGTATCCCACCTAAGAAATGAATAATACCTGCACCATAAGATGTTGCTTTAGCTGTCCCTTTACCAAAAATCATATAAGCAACTAAAATACCTAAACCAGGTCCAGGATTAGATTCAATTGTGTATAAAATAGATTGTCCTGCAGTAGCTGCTTGATCTGCACCAAGTGGTGTAAATACACCATGATTAATTGCATTATTTAAAAATACTATTTTAGCAGGTTCTACAATAATACTTACTAATGGAAGTAAATGTGCATGCACTAATGCTTCAACAGCGATTGATAAAATGTGCATTATAAATTGCATAATTGGTGCTAAGATTTTAAATCCTACAATTGTCATGATAAATCCTAAGATACCAGCTGAGAAGTTATTGAACAACATCTCAAAACCTTGTGGTGTTCTAGGTTGAATAAATTCATCTGTTTTTTTCATTAACCAACCAACCAGTGGCCCCATAATCATAGCACCAAGTAACATTGGTGTTTCAGGTAATGCTACGATAACACCCATAGTTGCAACAGCAGCAATAATACCGCCGCGCATTTCATGTATTAGGCGACCACCGCTATATGCAATTAGCAAAGGAATTAAGTATGAAATCATTGGCCCAGCTAATTCACTTAAATCTTTATTAGGCCACCAACCGCCGTCGATAAATATGGCAGCGATAAAGCCCCATGCGATAAATGCGCCAATATTCGGCATTATCATACTACTTAAAAATGACCCGAAAGATTGAACTTTACGTCCCAGCCCATTGTTTTCATTAGTTTCTGTTTGTGACATAGTATTGCACCTCTTTTTCTTTTTTATTTATAACTTAATTGTAGTGGTGCATTATTGAATAAACAATATAAAGTAATTTCAAATTTGGCACAGTGTTTTTGACAATTTTGAGAATATATAATGGTGCATCATAAAGATAATCATACTTAGGATAATTAGTTTGATATTTATAAGTCACTTTGTAAATTTATTGTTAATAAAATATTTGCATTCAGTGTTAAGGACATTGTACAATTAACAGTATTGAAAGAAAGGAGGACAGTTTAAGCAAAAGTTCAATTAAAGCGCCTGTACAAGTGAAGAGGTTATGTGTTAGTAATTTAAGGTTTATAACAGAAATCTTAATAGACATCATTATCGAAGCTTGTAGACGAGGAGGATAGTTATCGAACCATCGGCGGATGCTATCCCGGATGTGGCTCATTCGTAAGCTTATTAAGGAAAACATTAGGGTAACCTGGTGCACAAAGTTAATAAGATAGCCAAAACTAAATATAAAGAATATAAGGTGAATGAGATAACCATTGCTATCAAGAGATTTTCAATTTCTATAGAATGAATATAGGGATAAGTCTGTCTATGATGGTTTATATTAAATTGAACAGGTTCGAATTCGCTAGAAGTTCAATTATCTCTTCATCATTAAACTGGAGGAAAATTTAAAATGTGTGGAATTGTTGGATATATTGGGCATGATAATGCCAAAGAATTATTATTAAAAGGTTTAGAAAAATTAGAATATAGAGGTTATGACTCTGCTGGGGTAGCGGTAGTAAATGATGAAGGTACGTCTGTATTTAAAGCAAAAGGCCGTATCGCAGAATTAAGAAAAGTTGCAGATAGCGAAGCTACAGACGGTACTGTTGGGATTGGTCATACGCGTTGGGCGACGCATGGCGTACCTAACTATGAAAATTCACATCCGCATCAATCAACGACGGAGCGTTTTACGTTAGTTCACAATGGTGTTATTGAAAATTATGAAGAGTTAAGAAACGAATATTTATCAGATGTTTCATTTATTTCTGAAACAGATACAGAAGTCATTGTACAACTTGTTGAATATTTTTCTAATAAAGGTCTTAATACAGAAGAAGCATTTACAAAAGTTGTGTCATTATTAGATGGATCATATGCTTTAGGGCTAACTGATAACGAAGATAAAGATACTATTTATGTAGCAAAAAATAAATCACCATTATTAATTGGTGTTGGCGATGATTTTAACGTTATTGCTTCAGATGCCATAGCTATGTTACAAGTTACAAATCGCTATAAAGAAATACATGACCACGAGATTGTTATTGTTAAACGTGAAGAAGTGATTATCAAAGATCAAGAGGGTCAAGTTCAGGAAAGAGAAGCCTATACAGCACAGATTGATGCGGCTGATGCTGAAAAAGGTGTTTATGATCACTATATGTTAAAAGAAATACATGAACAACCAGCCGTTATGCGTCGTATTATTCAAGAATACCAAGATGAAGATGGTAACTTAAAAATGGATCCAGAAGTCGTTAAAGATGTTGCAGAAGCGGATCGTATTTATATTATTGCAGCAGGTACAAGCTATCATGCTGGTTTAGTTGGTAAAGAATTTATTGAAAAGTGGGCAGGCGTACCAACGGAAGTACATGTTTCTTCTGAGTTTGTGTATAATACGCCTTTACTTTCTGAAAAGCCATTATTTATCTATATTTCTCAATCAGGTGAAACAGCAGATAGTCGTGCCGTTCTTGTTGAAACAAACCGTTTAGGCCACAAGTCATTAACAATTACGAATGTAGCTGGTTCAACATTATCACGCGAATCTAATCATACTTTATTGCTACATGCCGGTCCTGAAATCGCAGTTGCTTCTACTAAAGCCTATACAGCACAAATCGCAGTATTATCCATATTGTCACAAATTGTTGCCAAAGAGCACGGTAGAGATGTAGATGTAAGTTTATTACGTGAATTAGCAAAAGTAACAACTGCAATTGAATCAATTGTTGATGATGCAGATATTATGGAACAAATCGCTACAGATTTCTTAAGAACAACAAGAAATGCTTTCTTCATAGGACGTACTGGAGATTATAATGTAAGTTTAGAAGGCGCATTGAAACTTAAAGAAATTTCTTATATCCAAGCAGAAGGATTTGCTGGTGGCGAATTAAAACATGGTACGATTGCATTAATTGAAGAAGGTACACCAATTATTGCACTCGCTACGCAAGAAAAAGTAAATTTATCTATTCGTGGTAACGTAAAAGAAGTTGTTGCACGTGGCGCGAACCCATGTATTATTTCAATGGATGGCTTGAATAAAGATGGAGATTCATACGTCATTCCACATGTTCATGAACTGTTAACACCATTAGTTTCTGTAGTTGCATTACAATTAATTTCATACTATGCTGCATTACACAGAGACTTAGATGTGGATAAACCACGTAACTTAGCTAAATCAGTAACAGTTGAATAAATGTATAATTTAGATTGAGCTGAGACATTTTGATGTCTCAGCTTTTTATTTATAATTTTTAGTGATTGATAAGTTTCAAAGAACAACTTTATTTATGAATCTTTTTAATAAAAAAATGTTACATTCAAAGAAGTTATAATAAACAATTGGGAGAATCTATTTCATTAGTAAAGAAATCATACATAGAAGGGAAAACAAAATGATGGATAGTGAATTTAATTATTTTTATGGCGACCATTGTGAAACTACAGCGACTGGTACATTATTAAAGCATATTGGAATAGAGTTATCCGAACCGATGCTATTTGGTATCGGAGAAGGACTTGGATATATTTATTGGGATATGAAAAACATGGCTTTTCCATTTCTCGGTGGACGTATTAAACCAGATTATTTAACGAATAATATTGTGAAAAATTTGAATTTAGAAATTTTTTTAGAAGAAACTACATCCGTTAAAAAAGCTTGGAAAAATGTCGAAAAATCGCTAGATAATGGGCACCCAGTTGGTTTAAAATTAGACAGTTATTATTTAGATTATTTTTCGAGTAAAGTTCATTTTGCAGGGCATTATGTAGCTATGTATGGTTATGATGACACCTATGCCTATTTGTTTGATACAAAGCAACAGGGCAGTGTTGTAAAGGCGACGTTAGAACACTTAGCACAAGCTAGAAATGCTAAAGGACCGATGTCATCTAAAAATCTTTCTTACACGATTAAACAAAGCCAATCTTTACCAGACTTGAAAGAAGTCATAGTAAAAGCTATACATAAGAATGCACAAGATTATTTAAATCCGCCAATTAAAAATATAGGATATAAAGGTATAAAGAAAACAAGTGATAAAATACAAACATGGTTCGAAAGAAGTTCAAACATTCAAAATGATTTATTACTTACTGCCAATTTAATGGAAAACGGCGGGACTGGTGGTGCATTGTTTAGAAAAATGTAGCTATCCTTTCTTGAAGAAGCTAAATTATTAATCAAAGATAGTGCATTAGACAGAGCATACCAGCTATTTTCAGAAATAGTTATTTTGTGGGATGAAGTGATAAAATTAATTAAATTTGCTGGAGAAACACAAGATAAAGCTTATTTAAAAAAAGCTTCAGACATACTCGTTGATTTATCAGACAAAGAACACACTGCGATGAAGCGACTACTAGAAATAAAAAATTAAGACCATTAGCGCTGTAATTTTTTATTTACCAGGAAAGTGATATATTTTCAACAATATAGAAAATTTAATGTGCTAAGTAGAACAATTACATTTAAAAATTAAGGAAAGGTGTATAAAATAATGACAAAACCCAAAATTTATACTATAGCTTTTGGAAAGGTTTATGATTTATTAATAAAAAAAGTGGAAAAAAAGCATAGATCAAAGGAAGAAGTGGATAAAATTATAAAATGGATGACAGGTTATTCACAGTCAGAGCTTAACGATAAAGTTGAAGATGGTACCGATTATGAAACTTTTATTAATGAAGCTCCTAACTTAAACCCAGATAGAACAAAGATAACAGGTATGATCTGTGGTGTTCGTGTTGAGGATATGGATGCATCCATAATGAAAGAAATTAGGTATTTAGATAAAATGGTAGATGAATTAGCTAAAGGCCAAGTATTGGAAAAAATATTTAGACAAAA
Organism: Staphylococcus edaphicus; assembly: GCF_002614725.1. Classification (GTDB taxonomy): domain Bacteria; phylum Bacillota; class Bacilli; order Staphylococcales; family Staphylococcaceae; genus Staphylococcus; species Staphylococcus edaphicus. The sequence continues at coordinate 14,422 of NZ_MRZN01000017.1, forward strand.
ATTATAGCACTTAAATGACTTTGGAATAACAAGGTTATAAAAGTACGTGTCATCGGAAAAGGGGAAAAATATGTTAATTGATTTGAAAAATATTTCACGAAGAAAACAAGGTAAAGAAATAATTGAAAATGTAAGTTGGCGAATTAATGAAGGGGAAAAATGGATGCTCTATGGTTTGAATGGTGCTGGTAAGACCACTTTACTTAACATATTAAATGCTTATGAACCTAATACATCGGGAACGATGACACTATTTGGTATGCAACCAGGAAAAATAGGGTATTCTGCAGAAACGGTCAGAGATCATATTGGCTTTGTTTCAAACAGTTTAATGGATCGCTTTCAAGATGGGGAAACAGTGAGAGATGTTGTTATTAGCGGTATATTTAAATCTATAGGTATATTTAAAAAAATTGAGCCACAGCATATTGAATTAGCTCAACACTATTTACAGCAAATGGGGATGCATGAATTTGAAACACAATATTTTGGTTATTTATCTACAGGAGAACGTCAAAAAGTACTTATAGCACGTGCATTAATGGGTAATCCTAAATTACTTATTTTAGATGAACCAGCATCCGGTTTAGATTTTATATCGCGAGAAGATTTATTACAATCATTAGAAAAATTATACCAACAATATCCTAAATTAGCTGTTATATATGTGACACACTTTATTGAAGAAATTACTACTGATATACAAAAAGGTTTTTTACTGAAAAAAGGTAAGAATTATAAACAAGGTGACATTCAACATATATTGAAAAGCGATATAATGAGTGACTTTTTCAATAGAAGCGTGCAGGTATTATATCAAAACCAACGCTACGCGCTATTTATGAACCATGGGTAAATTGCACAATTTCTTAGATAATGCCATAATTTAATATAATAATACGTGATGGAGGATTATAGAAAAATGAATAAGGTAAAAGCAATATTTTTAGATATGGATGGAACAATTTTACATAAAGATAATCGTGTTGACCTAGAAACTACTGAGGTTATTCAACAATTAAGAGAAAAAGGATTTAAAGTATTTCTAGCAACAGGTCGAGCACATAATGAAATACATTATCTGGTTCCTAAAACATTTGCAGTCGATGGGATTATTAGTTCAAACGGTACATTAGGAATGGTAGAGAATAGCGTCATATTTCAGCACAGTTTGTCATATCATACTGTAATTGATATTGTAAAACGCGCGCAACAACAGGAGATTTATTATGAGGTATTTCCCTTTGATAGTAACCGTATTGTTTTACAAGAAGATCAAGAATGGGCAAAAGCATTATTCAAATCAGAAACGCCACCTGATGAAGTTGGTGTTTCCGAGTGGTCTTCCCGTAAATCATCGCTTATAGATAAAGTAGATTGGAAAACAAGCATACCTGATAAAGCATTTTCAAAAATCTATTTATTTTCACCGGATATTGAAAAAATCACAAACTTTAGAAATAAATTATTAGAAGATCAGCATGATTTGCAGATTAGTGTTTCTAATTCTTCACGCTGTAATGCAGAAACGATGGCATATAAGATTGATAAGGGCACAGGCATTAAAGAAATGATAGAGTACTTTGAAATTTCGCAACAAGAAACTCTAGTTATTGGAGATAGTGACAATGATAGAGCAATGTTTGCATTTGGGCACCACACGGTTGCTATGAAGAATGCAAGACCTGAAATTCAAGCTTTAGCTAAAGAAGTGACCGATTATACAAATGAAGACAACGGGGCAGCACGTTATTTAAAAGCACAATTCTTGAATGATTAAAAATGGGAACGATGAGAAGTATAATTTAACAAATAATTTCGTATTCGCAGAAGCCAAAGATGACAAAGTAAAAAGATAGTAGCTTTTTGCTTACTAGAACCAATATAAATAAAAGCGTCCGAGACATCAATAAATGCCTCGGACGCTTTGTGTTTATATGATTTTATTCACAAAATATATTACTTTTCCTTGTTGTTTAAGTTGTTTTTTAAATCTGTAGTTTCATCTTTGACTTTATCTTGCAATTCCTCTGATTTGTCAGTGACGTTCGAAGTTGTTTTTTCTGTTGTGTTTGAGACACTGCTGTTTACTTTTGATTTTTGGCTTGATAGTGTAGCACTGTTATTTCGTTTAGATTTTTTAGAGCTACTTGATTCTATTCTTTCGCCATTACGATTATAGTATTGAATGATTGCTAAAATATTTGTGTAGTAGATGATTAATCTAACAATGATGACAATCACAATTACGATGTACGTAATGACTGTAGCAATTGTTTGTGACATGCTACCAGTAAATATTGAAACCAATTGACTAATTGGATTTGCGAGCAAGATTACAAGTAAATTCAATAATAGTAAACCGAGATAGAATTTGAACCATGTTTTCTTACCATTTTTAATGCCTTTAAATCCTTGTTTTACTGAAGACCATGCACCATTACTAGGTTCTTTAACAAATGCTAATGTATAGTTTATTGTAATAATAGCAAAGAACCAGTATATGAATGATTGGATAAATAAAATAAGTGTTGCAGCGATAATTTGATAAGTAAGTGAAAATCCAAGTGCGTGGTCAGAACTACTTAATGACCCTTGCAACGCTGAGAATAATTGAACTACTCCTAAATTAAGTACTTTTGAAACTACTAGATTTATTAAAATCGCTAAAATAACAAATATTAAAGTTATTAAAGACAATTTTAAGCCTTTCAAATATCTACCTTTTTTAAAAGTAGAAAGTAAATCTTTGAAATTCACCTTGTCTTTATTTATAGCTTTGTCTATAGTGTAGATAGTTCCAGCAATTAATGGGTAACCTATAAATATAAATACGATTAATGGTATAAGCAATGCAAGTACAAGTGAGAATATTGCACCACCGATAGGTTGTTGCATAGCCATTGACATTAACATTTTATAAATAGCAGGTTGAACTGGCATAAATGTTAGAACGGTTAAAGCAAATAATATTATAAAACTTACAATTGTGAACATTAAAATTTTAGCATTTTGGGGTTTGGCATGATTTAATGCTAATTTATGAAATTTAAACAAATTTTAAGCACTCCTTTTTAGTGATAAACATACGATATCAAAAATTTGAGGATTTTAAAATTAATAGGTACAAAAATAGCAATAAAATGTTAAAATGTCCTAATGAGTAAAAAGTTGAAAGGAGATATCATCATGAAATTTGCAATAATTACTGATGTTCATGGCAATTTTGATGCATTAGAAACTGTTTTGGATGATATTGATAGACGAGAAGATATCAATAAAATATTTAACCTTGGTGATAATATTGGGGTTGGGCATGAAACGAATAAAGTACTAGATGAAATTTTTGATAGAGATGATATGGAAATCATTGCAGGTAATCATGATGAAGCGGTGATGTCAATTGTAAATGATACGCCTTATCCTGCAGACTTAAAAGACAAATTTTATGAACATCATCAATGGATTGAAAGTCATTTAGATGAAGACTATTACGATAGACTAAATGCGTTGCCACGCGTAATTGAAAAAACATTTAATCATAAAAAAGTATTGTTCATACATTATGAAATACCGAATGATCAATTAACTACGCCAATTGACGGCCAACCTTTTAGTCCAATTGTTGAACCAAGTGAAGAGAACATAAAAGCATTGTTTGAAGACAAACAAGCAGATTTAATTGTATTTGGCCACAATCACACGGTTCACTTATATGATGATAAATCTACGGTTTATTTTAATCCTGGCTCAGTAGGTCTTAATAATGGCGCCTATGCAGTTTATGGTATTGTGACTATAGATGAGAATGAATTTTCAATTGAGCGTGTGAAAATACCATATGACAATGAAGAATTTATTAGAGGATTTGACGAAAAGCAAGTTCCAGCTAAAGCACTCATTTTTGATAAATTTATATAAATTTATGATTTAGACTAAGGACAATAATGTCTGATTTGTAGAGATTTAGTTAAAGTTATTCAGAAGATGATATACTATGATTATCAGTCAGATTATAATAACGTGTCATAAAGTTAAAAATGCGAGCGTACAAATCCAATATGATTGCGTACGCTCGCATTTATTAATTTATAATGTTAACTTTAGTTTTAAATTTAATGTTCGTGCGTGTGTTCATGGGCAGATGATTTATAAATGGATGAACATAACATCTCATCGTCATGTTGATGATCATTTGTTTCTAATTGTATTGTCATGTGTTGAATATTCAAGTGGTGTAGCTTATGTTCTAGTTTATTCAATAATTTCTCACTTTGCGCGACTGACATTTCATGTGGAACTACAGCATGGCAACTTAGTGCATTTAATTCATTAGAAATCGTCCATATATGACAATCATGTATACTTTCAATAGCTTCTTCATCTTTGATAGCAGTGATTACTTTGGACATTTTTACATCTGATGGCGTACCTTCCATTAAAATATTTATGGAAGATTTTGTGATTCCCCAACTGCTTTTAATTATTAATAATGAAACTAGTATACTAGCGATTGGGTCAGCTATAGTTAAATTTAAAGACCATATGAGTATCGCAGCGATAATTGCGCCAACAGAGCCTAAAAGGTCCCCCATAACATGTAAGAAAGCACCGCGCATATTAATGTTATGAGATGTATCGCCACCTCTAAACATCAATAAAGCTACAATGATATTTACAATCAGACCAACAACGCTGATGACAAACATTTCAGTGGATTGTACGTCTACTGGATTGAAAAATCTTCCGATAGCCTCAATTATGATTAGTATCCCAATGACAAACAGTGTAATTCCGTTAAATAGTGCTGCTAAAATTTCAAAGCGCTTATAGCCGAAGGTTTTATTTTTATTTGCATGCTTTTCAGCATAGATAAAGGCAAGAAGCGCGACACCAAGCGATATCGCATCACTAAACATGTGTAATCCATCTGAAAGTAAAGCTAAACTATTTGCTAAAAAGCCACCAATGATTTCTACAATCATAAAGCTTCCAATTATAAAAAAGCTTATAAGTAAGATTTTTTTATTGTTAGTGTGTACATGGCCATGAGCATGATTATGTTCATGATGTTCTGACATATATATCCACCTTTCAGTAATTGTTAGTGTGTAGCATGATGTATTGCTTGTTTGATTAAAGTAGTCACATGTGAATCGTCTATTCGATAAATCATAGATTGTCCATTGCGATTTGATTTTACTAAATGTGCTTGTTTAAGAATGCGTAATTGATGAGACACATTAGATTGGCTTAAATTAAGTGTGTGTGCTATGTGACCTACACTGCACTCATTTTGAATTAAAAGGTGCATTACGCGCAGTCTATTGCCGTCACTTAAAGCTTTGAAAATTTCAGTAACACGTTCAAGCGTTTGTTCGTTTAATGATGACTCCATATAAGTTAATCCTCATTTCGTTAATTAATATATGAACATTTGTTCATATATTAATATGATTTTGTTTAAAAGTCAACGCTCTAAGCACAATAGTTTTAAATATAAGCAAAAGTGGTAAAGTTAATTTAAGATTTTATTGAAGGAGGCTATATAATGAATACATTAGTTATAGGTGCAAATGGTGGCGTGGGTCACTATTTAGTAAAGCAACTAAAAGATAGTGGCGAGTCATTCGTTGCGGGTGTGAGAAAAAAAGAACAAGTACAAGCTTTAGAAGAACAAGGTGTTAAAGCTACTTTAATAGATGTTGAAGCAGATGATATTGAATCGTTAACGGACAAACTTAAAGGATTCGATAAAGTAGTATTTTCTGTTGGTTCAGGTGGTAGCACTGGCGCGGATAAGACAATAAGCGTCGATTTAGATGGTGCTATAAAAACGATGAAAGCTAGTGAAGCAAACCAAGTGAAACAATATGTTATGGTGTCAACTTATGATTCAAGAAGAGAAGCATTTGATGCAAGTGGAGATTTAAAACCTTACACAATTGCCAAACATTATGCAGATGAATATCTTAAACAAGCGAATTTAGGATACACAATTGTACATCCAGGCGCACTGTTAAATGATCCAGCTACGCATAAAATTGAAGCCAAAGCATTTTTTGACGATAGACGATCCATTTCTCGCGAAGACGTTGCTTTAGTGATAAAAGAAGTGCTTGATACAGATAACTATATAAATACTGAATTTCAAATTGCGAATGGCGAAATGCCAATTAAAGAAGCCCTAGCACAGTTTAAAAAATAGTGCCATAAAAGAACCAATTTACATGATGGTGTAAATTGGTTCTTTTTTTGTTGGAAATAATTGGCTTTTCACGTAATTTATGTGTGAAAATTTGATACAATAAAAGATATCGTTTGGAGGTTAATATGAATATTTCAAACCAGAAAATATATGAACAAGTCGCAGATATCATTTTAGAAAATATTAAATCTGAAGCGTATCAAGTTGGTGATAAACTACCTTCTATACAAAACCTGAGTAAGCAATTTGGTGTGAGTATAGCGTCGGTTAGAGAAGCACTGAATGCACTTAGAACGATAGGGATTATAGAGATGAAGCAGGGGTATGGGACTTTTGTTAAGCAATTAGAACCTACTTTTTTTGAACTTGGAGATAAATTTAATTCACTAGAGCAAATAAAAGAGTTATTAGAATTAAGAGAAATTGTAGAAAGTGCAACAGTTGCCAACGCGGCTCGATACCGCAATGAAAATGACTTGAGCCAATTAAAAAAAGCGCTAAAAGTGATGAGTGAAGCAGTGACTGATGGGACTTCAGGTGAGAAAGCAGACTTGGCGTTTCACCTTGCTATTGCTAATGCAGCACAAAATACTTTACTGGTAGAATTGTTAAATAATATTTCAGAGTTAATGCAAAACTCAATGGAAGAAACTAGAAAAATATTTATTTATAACAAGCAAAAAACAATGACTAAGTTACTTGAAGAACATGAAGTTATTTATCATGCAATTTTAAAGCGGGATGATGAAGTAGCAGTTAAAGCGATGCAAATGCACCTACTAGAAGTCAAAGACACGATACTAGCTAACTTTAAAGAACAATAAATAGAAAATAAAAAAGCGTCATTTCCTTTGTAAATATGAGAATGCACTTTTACCGTGTTGTCATAATATCAAGTTTGTAAAAAAGTAATGTACCTTATAAGAAACATATAAAAGCCCAAACTTTTATGAAGTTTGGACTTTATCGCAAATTTTTAATTTGAAAAAGTAATCAACTTTTTCAAATAATCATAATTAATACATTACCTTATATGTAAAAACAGATAGAGTTTACAAAAACTCTATAATTAATTATAAAATTAATTATATGAAATTGACAAGAGCTAATATGAAAAATTTCTAGCTATAATATAATAGTTCATTAAAAAGACATAAATATGTGATTGTGCGAAATAGAATAAACTATCAATTTAAAAATGCCATTGATATAATAACAAGTGATTTTAGCATAGTAAACTACCTGTATTGTCGTTTATACTCTCAGTCATTATGTGATACAATCACACTAGTTCTCTAAAAAGATGAAAACAAATAAAAATAATACACTTAAATAATATATATAGTAACTTACTAATACAACTTAAGAATGTGGAGGTGCGAAGAATGCCATTATTTTTAAAACCAGTTTTTCATGAAAAAATATGGGGTGGCAAGAGATTAAAAGCATTTGGATATGATTTACCCAGTGATTCTATCGGGGAAGTTTGGGGTATTTCAGCACATCCTAATGGCAAATGTGAAATTTTAAATGAGCCCTATAAAGGTCAAACATTAGATCAAGTATGGGACGAGCATCGAGAATTATTTGGTGATTTCCCAAGTCAAGCATTCCCTTTAATGACTAAAATAGTAGATGCTAAAGAATCATTATCTATACATGTACATCCTGATGATGCGTTTGCTTATGAAAATGAAAATGGTCAATATGGTAAGTCTGAATGTTGGTATATTATTGATGCTGAGGAAGATGCTGAAATTATATATGGATTAAATACGCAATCGAAAGAAACAGCCATCGACAAGATAGATGAGGCGGATTATGATTCGATATTTAATAAAGTAAAAGTTAAGGCAGGAGAATTTTATTTTATACCTGCTGGTACTATTCATTCTATTGGTGCAGGCGTTCTCGTTTATGAAACAATGCAATCCTCGGATGTGACTTATCGATTGTTTGATTATGATCGTGCTCAGGCATCTGGAGATAAACGAGAATTAAATCAAGTAAAAGCAAAAGAAGTTATTGAACTCTCGCAAGAAAGTATCAATATCCCAACAGATACTGAAATTATAGAAAATCACAAGCGTACACAGCTTGTCTCAAATGACTTTTTCACAATTGTAAAGTGGAATATTTCTGGTACATTAAACTATATGAAGCCTAGGGAGTTTGTACTAGTATCAGTACTTAAAGGCGAAGGGCAGGTCATTATCGACGGTGAAGTATTTGATTTAGTCCATGGACAGAATTTTATTTTAACTTCTGATGATCTTGATACGATATTTGAAGGACAATTTGAATTAATAGTAAGTTATTTATAGATAGATAAATAGGAGTGCTTTAAAATGATTAAGTTTTTATATATTTCATTAGTATGTGGTCTATTGTCTGGTGCTGGCATATTTTTAAAGACAGATATATTTCCTTCAATGGTAATTCCAATGATTTTTGGAGTGATTGGTATCATCTCAGCATTGATTACTATTCCAGATAAAGAAATAAGTGGTATGCTTAAATTTGGTGGTGTGTTAATTAATATCATGCCAATTATGGGTGCTTTAACATTAACTTCATGAAGTATAAATTCAGTATCTTTACGGTAACGTAAACGATACTTTTTTTATGATAGTTATAAGTGATTATAGAAAGCGTTTGATTCATAAATAAAAGCATTAACGTTATGCGTTTAATTAATTTTATCGTTCCCTATACATTTGAATCTATACGGTTAAGCTCAATTGAAATATGTTAAAATGGTATTGAAATAGGAGGTGGCAAGATTGGATAAAGCAAGAGGAATCGTTATGACTTTGGTAATCGCAATGGTAGCCACAATTATGGGTAGTAAATTCCCTATTATTGGTAGTGCTATTTTTGCAATCATAATTGGTATTTTGATAAATAATGTAATAACAATTCCTAAAAAATATGAAGCGGGTATAAATTTTAGTAGTAAAAAAATATTGCACTATAGCATAGTGGTGCTAGGATTTACATTAAGCTTTCATTCCATTGGAGCCATCGGTTGGAAATCTTTACCTATTATATTTATAACATTGTTTGCGGCATTTTTTATCGTTTATGTATTAATGAAGCTATTTAATATTAATGAACATTTAAGTATATTGATAGGGGTAGGGACTTCAATATGTGGTGGTTCAGCAATTGCCGCTACGAGTCCAGTCATTAAAGCGAAGGAAAGCGAAGTTGCATTTGCTATCTCAACGATATTTTTATTTAATCTAATAGCCGTATTCGTTTTTCCACCACTTGGACATATTATGCATATGGGAGAAACAACGTTTGGCTACTTTGGGGGCACGGCAATAAATGACACATCAAGTGTCATTGCAGCGACTTCTATTTATGGGAAAACAGCATTGGAGACAGGTGCAGTAGTTAAATTGACACGTACATTGATGATTATTCCAGTAGTGTTATTTTTTACATATAGAACCATTAAAAAAGAACAAGAAACACAGTCGAACACATCCATTGTAAAAATATTTCCATGGTTTATTGTTTGGTTTGTCGTAGCATCTTTAATAAGTACAATTTTCAATTTTTCACCATCAGTAATTAATATTTTTCAACAATTGTCGTTATTTTTAATTACAATGGCAATGGCAGGCATTGGATTGAATGTGGACTTCAAACAATTTAGACAAGCAGGAATTAAACCTATATTATTAGGCTTAGCAACGTGGATTGTTGTTATTATTTCAAGTTTAATCACAATGAAATTAATTAACCTATTGTAATGTTTGTTCTATAAGATTATTTTGCATATAATAGGAAAAATAGAATTTTTATATGAGATAAGGAGTATTTAAATGACAGAGGAAACAAGTTATTTTTGGTTAAACTGCGGTTATAATCGCTGGAACCATAACGAACCAATGGTTGGACAAACAACATTATTTGAATCAGGTGCACAATTTAATCCTTCTCAAGGTTTCCGTTCATTTAAACAGGCCAAGGTTGGAGACCAGGTCATTTTTTACCAAGTGCAGATGGATACTGGTCTATTAGGATTTGGTGAGATTACAAGTGTACAAACTGGTGCTCAAAACAAAATTCGTGTTCATTTTCAATTGCAAGAACAATTAAAGCCACTAACAGCAGATTACTTAAAAAGAAGTGAACAGTTAGAATTTAGAATGGGGAATATGAAAGAGACACTGTTTAATCAAATTACTAAAGAAGAATTTGAATTGATCGTTAACCTAGGTAAAGGACAAACTAAAATACCAAGATACTTTTTTTTAGCAGAGGAACAAGAATTTGAACCTGAATCATATAATACAATATATACGCATACGTATAATGGTATTAAACGCAATGGTTATCATTTTTATACTCAACTTGAAATAGGGGATCAATTGATCTTTTATAATAAAAAACGGGATCAATCGGTTATTGGTATTGGTGAAGTGAGTAAACATATTCATGAAAAATCACCAATACCTGGTAGAACCAATAGTACAGCAATAGAAGTTTATTTTGAAAAGGAAATAGAACCTGTGTCTTTAGGTACCTTAAATAAGCACCCTAAATTAAAAAATCTGTACTACTTACAAGAAAACGCAAAACAAGCGATTGCAAGCATGTCACAGACTCAATTTGAGTCTATATTAGAAATGAGTAATAATGATGGCTTGAAACCGCAATTTGAAGCTGTTGAAAGTGAAAGTGTCATAGATAAGCCAGCCGATGATTTAAAACCATTTATTTTACTCGTCGTTGATAAGGGCGAAGGATTAAAAGCTGCAGAAGATTTACTACAAAAAACAAATGCGAATCCCGTTATTACCTCAGGACATCCAGACTTTACAGAAGATATGCTTTATGGTAAATATTTGCCAAACGAGACGGGTGCTTTATATTATAGAGAAGGTTTTATCACGAATTTAATGCCACGCAAAGATAAGAGCTATTTGGTAATTGATAATTTTAACCGTATAGATCCTGACATTTTCCAAACATATATTAATGTGTTAGAAGGTTATGAAATGACATTACCTCGATATAATAAAGATGGCTCAATGGTAAAATGGTCTAGAAAGAAAGATTCATTTTATCATTTTAATCCAAACTGGCATATCGTTGGTGTCACATATGATCGTTTAAATGATATTAAGCAAAAATATACAGAACAATTTTTAAAATATACAAGAATTGTTAAAGTTAACCAAGATTAATATCGATGTAGATTATTTTATGATCGTTTAATCATAGATATATTTTTCTAGATAATGAAATGACCAATCCTTCAAGAAACGGATTGGTCATTTTTATATATTCAGTGTCACTTTGTTGATTAATCAAACATTTTCCAGATATGTGGGAGAAAGCTATAGTATGACATGATATTTATTATATAAGTGAGAATCAACGTTTATGTGAAGTGAAGCACACATATGATTTATTTTCTTAAAATTAGGATATAATAGAACTAAGAACAAATATAGAATAATAATTAATGTTTAATTATTTAATTAGAGGAGCGTTGTATATGCCAATAATTTATTACGATGGTAATTGTGTCTATTGTTATAACTATGCAATTTGGTTGATTCAACATGGGCTTTCTACTCGTTATCAATTTGCCAAATTACAAGGTGATGTTGCACAAAACTTATTAGAAAATTATCCAGAAGCGCAACAATACGATAGTGTTATTTTGCAAGAAGGTGATTGCTTGAAATACAAATCGGATGCTATTGCAACACTGATTACATCACTGACAAATTATAAATGGTTAGGTATCTTATTGCGCTTAGTACCAAATAGCATAAGAGATTTAGGTTACCAATTGTTTGCAGATAATAGAAATCATATGTGGAAAACACATTGGCACAAACCCAATGCTTATGAACAATCATTTTTTATTGACTAATTTATTTTTAACCGAAAACACGGAGGAAACAACATGAAGAAAATTATAGTAATTGGAAGTGCTTCTATTGATTTAGTTGTAAAATCTAAAATATTACCTGAAGCAGGAGAAACAGTAATGGGTGATTCGTTTTTTACTACGCCTGGCGGTAAAGGGGCAAATCAAGCCGTTGCTGCTGCACGCTTAAGTGATCAAGTGTATATGATAGGTGCAGTGGGGAATGATTCGTATGGCAAACAAATTTTGGAAAATTTGAAACAGAATCATGTAGATATATCATACATGGATATCATTGACAATGAAAAGTCAGGTACAGCACATATCACATTGTTTGAAGATGATAATCGTATTATTGTAGTACCCGCAGCCAATAACTACGTTACACCAGAAAAAGTATTACCCAAACTAGAACATTTTAGTGAAGGTGACATTATTCTGTTACAACACGAAATTCCTGAAGATACGATTCGTTCGGTTGTAACATATGCACAGAAACAGGGCATGAAAATTATTTTAAATCCAGCACCTTATCGTAAATTGGATATAGATGTAATTGAAAAAGTGACATGGCTTACTCCGAATGAATCAGAAAGCGAACTACTATTTGAACATCAAGTAGAAGAAGCGCTTAAAACATATCCGCGCAAGCTGATAATTACACAGGGTGCCAAGGGGGCTTTATTTTATAGCGATTCTCAACAACTTATAGAAGGATATAAAAAAGAAGTCGTTGATACTACAGGCGCTGGAGACACATTTAATGGTGCATTAGCAGTTGCTCTAATTGAAAATAAATCACTGGAAGAGGCAGTGAATTTTGCTAATTTGGCAGGCAGTTTTTCAGTGACAGGTTTAGGCGCACAGGGTGCAATGCCACACAGAAAAGACCTAGAAGAAGTATAGGCTGATTTGTTATAATATAGGTGTATCGGCAAATGATAACCTAAATTAAAATAATTCTAATTTAAAATAAGAAACCTCTTTACAGATTATAATCATTATAATATAATAATTAATGTAAAGAAGATTTGTGTTGTCATTTAATGATAATATTTGAAATTTAAAGGAGAGATTTTACATGGCAAAAAGTAATGAAGAAGTAGTAAAAGTATTAAATCAACAAGTAGCAAACTGGACAGTAGCATTCACCAAATTACACAATTTTCATTGGTATGTAAAAGGGCCTAATTTCTTCTCACTACACACTAAATTTGAAGAACTATATGATGAAGCAAGCCAATATATTGATGATTTAGCAGAGCGTATTTTAGCTGCTGGCGGCAACCCAGTTGCAACGCTAAAAGAGAGTTTAGAAATTTCAATTATTAAAGAAGCTGGTAAAGGGTATAAAGCTGAAGAAATGGTTGAAGAACTTTCACAAGACTTTGACAATGTATCTAAACAATTAGAAGAAGCGATTGAAGTTGCATCAAATGCAGATGATGATGTAACAGAAGATATGTTCATCGGTATGCAAACAAACATCGATAAACATAATTGGATGTTGAAATCATATTTAGGTAGATAAAATAATCAATTTCATACAAATAGAAAAACTAGACCGGGACATTAAATTATGTCCCGGTCTAGTTTTCTTTGACAAATATTTAAGTATTGGGTTCTTATTTTTTAGGTCAATTACTCAGCTATTTCTAATGCAATTTCCATCATTTGTGTGAAGGAATTTTGACGTTCTTCAGCGGTTGTCGCTTCATCACGTAAGATATGATCACTTACAGTAAATATACCTAAAGCTTTTTTATTAGCGTATGTGGCATTTAAATATAATGCTGCGGATTCCATTTCAATACCTAAGATACCCATGCGCTGCCATTTTTCATTGAATGAGTCATCAGCATTATAGAAAGTATCAGAAGATAAGATATTACCAACATGTGTTTTAGCTCCTATGTCATCTGCTTTTTGTTTCGCTTTTAGAATTAGTTCAAAATCTGCTAACGGTGCGTAATGACCAGGAATGTTGTATTGCTCAACATAACTAGAATTAGTAGAGGCACCTTGTGCAATAATAACATCATATAGGTTTACATTTTCTTGTAATGCGCCACATGATCCAATACGGATAATCGTGTCTACATCGAAAAAATTATACAATTCATATGAATAGATGCCAATACTTGGCACACCCATGCCAGATCCCATTACAGATACTTCTTTACCATTATAGGTACCAGTATAGCCAAACATGTTACGTACTTCATTAAATTGTTCAACATTTTCTAAATAGTTATCAGCAATGTATTTTGCACGAAGTGGATCTCCTGGCATTAATACTGTTTTAGCGATTTTCTTTCCATTAGGTTGAATATGAGGTGTTGCTTTTGTCATAATCATCTTCTCCTTTAAATACTTTATCAAATTAAAGATAACATTTGTTTATTATTTATGCGAATTTTTGTAGTATAGAGGTATATAGAGAATGTTTATATACATATGATTTTATTTTGCTATATAATTATTAGTGGATAAAAACATCATATTTATTATAAACGAAAAATAGGAGGATTTCATATGAATTATGCAAAATATATAGACCACACATTACTTAAACCTGAGTCTACGAGAGATCAAATAGATAAAATTATCGAGGAAGCAAAGGCGTTTAATTTTAAATCAGTTTGTATTAATCCAACACATGTAAAATATGCTGCAGAACAACTTAAAGATTCGGATGTATTAGTTTGTACTGTAATTGGATTTCCATTAGGTGCTGCAACTACTGAAACTAAAATGTTTGAAACAGAAGATGCAATAAATAAAGGTGCTTCTGAAATAGATATGGTAATTAATATAGGTGCATTAAAAGATGGCCGCTTCGAAGATGTTCAAAAGGATATCGAAGGTGTTGTAGGAGCAGCGAATGGTAAGACAGTAAAAGTTATTATTGAAACATGTTTATTAACAGATGCAGAAAAAGTGAAAGCGAGTGAATTAAGTAAAGCAGCTGGTGCTGACTTTGTGAAGACATCAACAGGATTTGCTGGCGGTGGTGCAACACCAGAAGATGTTAAGTTAATGAAAGATACAGTTGGAGATGCATTAGAAGTAAAAGCTTCTGGTGGTGTTAGAAATCTTGAAGACTTTAATCAAATGCTTGAAGCAGGGGCAACACGTATTGGTGCGAGTGCCGGAGTTCAAATTATTCAAGGTTTAGAAACAAATTCTGACTATTAAGCAATCATCGATAATTTTATGAACTAAATTTAAGCTTTTATTTGAAGATTAGGGGAGGCCAACTCATATGAGAATGGTAGATATTATTGAAAAGAAACGTGATGGTCAAGCACTGACAACACAAGAAATTGACTATTTTATCGCTGGCTATACAAAAGGTGATATTCCAGATTATCAAGTATCTAGTTTGGCAATGGCGATTTATTTTCAAGATATGAATGATGACGAACGTGCTGCATTGACTATGGCGATGGTTAACTCAGGTGACGTCATTGATTTATCTAATATCAATGGAATTAAAGTGGATAAGCATTCGACGGGCGGTGTAGGAGACACTACAACGTTAGTACTTGCGCCACTAGTTGCTGCAGTGGGTGTTCCAGTAGCTAAAATGAGTGGTCGTGGACTAGGTCACACAGGCGGTACGATAGATAAACTTGAATCTGTTGAAGGTTTTCATGTTGAAATAACTGAAGATAAATTTGTTAAGCTAGTCAATGAAGCAAAAGTCGCTGTCATTGGTCAAACTGGGAATCTAACTCCCGCGGATAAAAAATTGTACGGACTGCGCGATGTTACTGGAACAGTCAATTCGATTCCTTTAATTGCATCATCTATCATGAGTAAAAAAATTGCAGCTGGTGCAGATGCTATTGTATTAGATGTTAAAACGGGTAACGGGGCATTTATGAAAACATTGGAAGATGCAGAGGCACTAGCACATGCGATGGTCCGTATTGGTAATAATGTCGGTAGAAATACAATGGCAATTATTTCAGATATGGGTCAACCACTTGGTAATGCTATCGGTAATGCCTTAGAAGTTAAAGAAGCGATAGAAACATTACAGGGAAATGGTCCAGAAGACTTGACTGAGTTAGTGTTGACGTTAGGTTCACAGATGGTCGTTGTAGGTGGTAAAGCCAAAGATCTTGCTGAAGCACGTAGCATGCTGGAACAAGCAATTCAGGATGGTACAGCCTTAGAAAGTTTCAGAACATTTTTAGAAAATCAAGATGGCGACGGTTCTGTAGTGGAGGATGTATCTAAATTGCCACAAGCTAAATATCAGATTGAGTTACCGGCACAAAGTTCAGGTTACGTAACTGAAATTATTGCAAATGAAGTAGGCGTTGCATCTATGATGCTAGGAGCAGGTAGACAAACCAAAGAAGACGATATCGATTTAAGTGTAGGTCTCGTATTGCATAAAAAAGTAGGAGACAAAGTCAATAAAGGGGATGCTTTATTAACAATCCATAGTAATCAGGTTCAAATTGATAATGTGAAAGAAAAATTATTACAAAGCATAACGATTAGTGAACATGGTGACGAGCCTACATTGATTCATAAAATAATTACTGAATAGGAGAGGAATATTATGACTACACCATTTAAACGTGTTCATTTAATTGTAATGGACTCAGTTGGTATTGGAGAGGGCCCTGATGCAAAAGCTTTTAATGATGAAGGCAGTCATACTTTAAAACATACACTCGATGGGTTTGAACAGTCATTACCCAATTTGCAGAAATTAGGCTTAGGTAATATTGAACCTCTTCCAGTTGTCGAAAAAGAATCACAACCTCAAGCTTTTTATACAAAAATGAGTGAAGCTTCCGTCGGTAAAGATACTATGACAGGACATTGGGAAATCATGGGATTAAATATTATGCAACCATTTAAAGTTTATCCAGAAGGTTTCCCGGAAGAGCTAGTTAAGGAAATCGAATCATTGACTGGACGTAGAGTTGTAGCTAATCGCCCAGCATCTGGCACACAAATCATTGATGAATGGGGAGAACATCAAATGAAGACAGGTGATCTCATCATTTATACTTCTGCTGATCCTGTACTCCAAATTGCTGCCCATGAAGATATTATTCCCTTAGAAGAATTATATGATATTTGCGAAAAAGTCAGAGAACTTACAAAAGATCCAAAGTATTTAATAGGTAGAATTATTGCTAGACCTTATATTGGGGAGCCTGGCTCGTTTAAGAGAACATCTAATAGACATGACTATGCATTAAAACCTTTTGGCAGAACAGTGATGAATTCCTTGAAAGATAGTGGATATGATGTCATTGCACTAGGTAAAATTAACGATATATTTGATGGTGAAGGTGTTACAGAATCAATCCGTACGAAAGACAATATGGACGGTATGGATAAATTAATTGAAACTGTGCAACGTGACTTTAATGGTTTGAGTTTTTTAAATCTGGTAGATTTCGATGCACTATATGGTCATCGTCGTGATAAACCAGGGTATGCGCAAGCAATTAAAGAATTTGATGAACGATTGCCTGAACTTATAAGTCATTTAAAAGAAGATGACTTGGTTATTATTACAGCAGATCACGGTAATGATCCTACAGCAGAGGGCACAGATCACACTAGAGAATATATTCCTGTACTTATGTTTAGTCCTAAAGTATCGGAATATCATGAGTTGTCCGTAGACAACACATTTAGTTCATTAGGCGCAACGATTGCAGACAATTTCGGTGTGGAAATGCCTGAATTTGGTAAAAGTTATTTAAAAGAAATGGGTGTTGAAAAGTAATGACTAAGTTAAGAATACTATTTGGCATTGTATTTAGCGTTGCAGGTATACTCCATTTTAAAGATGAAGCACAATTCAGGAAGATTGTACCAGCATATTTACCGTTTAGAAAAGCGGCTGTTCTAATCACTGGTATAATTGAACTCGTGTTTGGCGCTATTTTATTGATTAAAAAACCTACAAATAGTCAAAAGAATACAATGATTGCATTTTTATGGGCAGTGTTACCAGCAAATATCTATATGGCTCGTAAACAAATACCATTAGCGGGTAAACAATTACCTAAATGGATTTTATATGGACGTATACCTTTGCAATTTGTGATAATCAAATTAATTAAAAAGTTATAATTGAGTAAATCAAAATAAGAGCGCGCATGCAGTTGTTTATATGCATGTGCGCTCTTATTTGTTTTTTTATATTAAATAGCAAGGTATTGCTCTAAAATTATTTAGCTTCACCATAAATATCATGCCATTCTGCTTTTTTATCAATGAATGTTTGTGCTATTTCTTTTGCGCCTTCTAACGAATGGCTAGCAGCCCAACCACATTGTACTTCATTACAAGCAGGCACTTCTGTAGCGTTTAATACATCATTAATTGTGCTTTCTATAATATTTAGCACATCTTCGTAGTCATTATGGTTGATGAATGAAACGTAAAACCCTGTTTGACACCCCATCGGACTAATATCAACAACTTTATCCGAATGATTTCTGATGTTTTCTGCCATTAAATGTTCTAATGAGTGTAAGCCAGGCATATCCATATGTTCTTTGTTTGGTTGTTTAAAGCGAATATCATATTTATGAATTACATCGCCGTTAGCGCCTTCCATTTTACCTGCTAATCTCACAAAAGGTGCTGAAACGATTGTATGATCCAAATTAAAACTTTCTACGTTCATTTTTGGCATGGTATGTCCTCCTAATATTTAACTTATTTCAATTGTAACAAGACAATAAGGGATTTACAATTTTTGAAATGTGGTATAAAGGCTTATGAAAATTATTTTTATAAATTTCAGAAAAATGAATGACAGATTCCAATAAACCCGATAGAATAAGTAATAATTAAATCGTGTTTTGTGCATTATGAATCATATGTTGTGTTATATAATAAATTACTTATTGCATTTGATTTATTTTATAGATGGATTATAAGCATAATGCCAAGTAATTTAGGAGGCCATGTTTAATTATGGAAAATAAACAAAGTATATTAGACTATATAGAAAATGAAAAATATAAATATTTAGAAATGAGTCACCAAATTCATCAAAGACCAGAATTAGGTAATGAGGAGATATTTGCATCAAGAATGTTGACAGAAACATTAGCGCAACATGGATTTGAAGTTGAAACAAATATTGCGGGTCATGCGACAGGCTTTATTGCAAATTATGATTCAGGGCAAGTAGGCCCAACGATAGGCTTTTTAGCTGAATATGACGCACTTCCAGGACTGGGTCATGCATGTGGTCATAACATTATCGGTACAGCGAGTACATTTGCTGGTATAGCACTAAAGCAAGTAATCAATAAAATAGGTGGTAAAGTAATTGTATTGGGTTGTCCTGCAGAAGAAGGTGGAGAAAATGGCAGTGCAAAAGCGACGTATGTTAAAGAAGGCGTTATTGATGACCTAGATATTGCATTAATGGTTCATCCAGGTAATGAGACATACAGAACAATCGATACTTTAGCAGTGGATGTTTTAGATGTTAAATTTTATGGGAAAAGTGCACATGCATCTGAAAATGCAGATGAGGCAAAAAATGCACTTGACGCTATGATTTCGTATTTTAATGGTGTTGCACAATTGCGTCAGCATATAAAGCGTAGTCAGCGTGTTCATGGCGTTATATTAGATGGTGGTCAAGCAGCGAACATTATACCTGATTTTACGCATGCAAGATTTTACACTAGAGCAACAAGTCGACAAGAGTTAGATGTTTTAACTGAACGAGTTGGACAGATTGCTAAAGGTGCAGCATTACAAACAGGATGTGATTATGAATTTGGACCAATTCAAAATGGTGTAAATGAATTTATAAAATCTTCTAAATTAGATGATTTGTTTGCTAAATATGCAACTGAAATGGGTGAGGCTGTGATTGATGATGATTTCGGTTATGGCTCAACTGATACGGGTAATGTAAGTCATATTGTGCCAACAATACATCCGCATATTAAAATTGGATCACGTAATTTAGTTGGTCATACACATAGGTTTAGAGAGGCAGCAGCAAGCACACACGGCGATCAAGCATTAATTAGAGGTGCTAAAATTCTTTCTTTAATGGGATTAGAATTAATAACTAACCAAGCGTTGTTTGATGAAATTGTTGAGCAACATCAATTTATAAAGGGGCATAAAAAATGACTAAACAAAGGGCTCAAAGACCGAAATTAACACTTAGTGATCTGTATGATTCCAGTGTTGTCTACACTTCTAGACCATCCTATGTATCGAATCCATGGTTGGAACCTGAGGAGCATCAGTCTAATTTTTTAACGGGTAGAGAGCTTATTATTGCTAATCATATGCCAGTGATTGTTCATGAAGCAAGTGTCACTGATAAATTGAAACGATTATTTGAAACGGTAGGTCAACGTATGCCAACGAATATTATTCAGTTTAATGATCAACAAAGCTATGAACAAACGTTAAAAAAATTAGCACAAGAACAGCAGAAGAAAATTTATTTTCAATATATTCATGGAGAAGACATTTTAACGAAAGATTATTATGCCCTAGATAAAGACATTTTTGTTGCTTTAAATAATAAGGCACGTATTCCCGAGTGGACGAATAATAAATTTCTTCCGAGGCGAGAAGTGGTAAAAATCGAGGATTTTGAAGCGGCAGTATCTTTATGGGAGTTTCCATTTGTATTAAAACCAGGCGATGATTTACCAACTGCTGGTGGTTATGGTGTTATGATTTGTTACACTGAAGAAGATTTGGCGAAAGCAAAAATACGTATCGCTAATGCAAAATCGGAAACAGATACGATAATTATTGAGCAAAAGGTTGAAGCAAAGGCGAATTATTGTGTCCAATTTGCTTATTCTGAAAATGAAGGCATACGATATATAGGAACTTCTAAACAACTCACCGATGCTTATGGTTATTATAGTGGTAATCAAAATGCGTCCGATGTACCAGAGCATGTCATTCAAGCCGGTAGAGAAATCATGGAAATAGGTGTATCTAAAGGTTATTTTGGCGTAGCAGGCTTTGATTTATTACTAGATGATAATGAGGATGTATTTGCCATTGATTTAAATTTCAGACAAAATGGGTCGACGAGTATGTTGCTATTAGAGCCTTTACTTCAAGATGGCTATCATAAATTCTATAGTTATATTTCGCCTTGTGATAATGAGCATTTTTTCACAACAATTTTGAAATATGTGCGTAAAGGCGTGTTATTTCCTCTTTCATATTATGATGGAAGTTGGTTTGAAAACGAGACAGTTCAATCTAGATTTGGCTGTATATGGCACGCTGAAAGTAAAGAAACCGTCGATGCATTGGAACAACAATTTTTAAAAGATTTACAGGGCAACTAAGATATAGGTAATGATAACAATAGACATATGTTAATGCTATAATATGTTTGCCATATGAAAATAATTTAAGATGCATCATAATAAAAAATATGAAATTTGCCTATGATACAATTTTGTGTGTCGTAGGCTTTTTAAAAACTATAATTAGCATGCGTTGTTTGACTAGAAACATACAGTCATTTATATTTTAAATATGAGAAATTATTACAAATGAATTGAAGGTGTAAATATGTCTTATAAAGAAAGTTCATTTTTTCAAGATATTTTAATTAATGAAGTTTTTTATATCGCAACAAAATCAAAGCGTATGATTAGACAAGAAGTATCTGAAAAAAATGTAGTGTGTGCATGGACAGACGTAGCAACTGCGGAAAGTTATTTGAGTAAAGAAAATATTGAATATGACAAAATTAAAACGGTTGATATTGACCGTTTTGTAACTTATGAAATAGATGATATTTTCGATGAAGACGATGAAGTATTAATGAATCCTACTTCTCATAAAGATGGTGAGATTGTTCGTATTGTTGCAGCGTCAAACGAATTGATGTCTGATTTAGATAATATTCGATTAAAAGAATTTGTAAAAGATGTTGCTAAAGAAGATGCTGTATTTGGTTTAACAAATAAAAATGAGAAACAATTTATTATGATTAGCGATGAAGCACATCAGAAACCGCATATAATGCCTGTTTGGAGTATTAGAAATAGAGCTGAAAAAGTAAGAGATCAAGATTTTGAAGAATGTGAAATTATTGAAATTGAAGGTGAAGTATTTGCTGAATGGTTAGACATCTTACGTGATGACGACCATGCAGTAGCAATTGACCTGAAATCAGGTGTAGTTGGTACAGTTGTACCTGCTCAAAAAGTAATCGACCAACTCACATTTTAAATAAAGTAAATATTGGGTTAGCAATTAAGATTTATGTATTGATTGATATTTGAAAGATACACATTTATATTACTATGAAGCAGTCATTGCTTTTGTTAATAAAAACATGTTGCTAAGGTTAAGTGATATTTCTCGTTTAATTGAAGTGGAACAGCGAGATAAACACTACCATTTTCAGATGAATCATCCAATTGTCTATAATTTATTTACGAAGCGAGGCCAAGACATAATCCTATGTCTTGGCCTCGCTTTAAAAATATGTCCAATTTACCATAATCAATTCATTGAGGTAGGGTTTACCATTTTACATCGATTGAACTAAGACTTATAAGTGTATAGAACCTAAAGCACCAGAAAAAGCACCGTGTTTAATGTAATAGGGTTTGTAGCCACGAAGTATAGTGTAATCTTTGACGACGTCTTTTAGTAAATCATTGTTGTGGAAAGAAGAACCGATATAGGCAACATTTTTAGTGTTATATTCTCTAGCTACGGTAATTGACATCGTTGTAATGACTTCCCCGACAACTGCAATAGCAGAAGCTAGTTTATCAGCGTCTGTAAACGACTTATCTAAATTATGTAGCACATTACCAAAGTTAGCAGCGGTTAAATCTCCAGAAATGGGAGGTTCACTATCTTTATAAATATGTTTAACTTTTAAATCAATGATATCACGATTGCCATTTTGAGCAGTATCCGTTAATTGTTTATAATCATTAATACCTGTCAGTAAGTAACCAAGACCTTGTATCATACCGCCACCAGTTCCAATACCACCAACACGCTTTTGTTCTTTGCCATTTGAAAAATGAAGTGAAGAACCAGTACCAACATTGGTGAAAATATAGTTATCTAAGAAGTGACCTTGTTCTTCTAAAAGAATTTCTAGACCTTTAGCGGCAGCATCGAATTCAACAAATACACGTGATTTGCAATTTAATTTTTCATTAATGACCGCAGCTTGTCCACCAGTAAGACTAATGTTATGACATTCTTGTTGGTTAAGCCATTGAATGACTTCTTCAATCTCAGTAGTTAACTTCGTGTTATATGTTCTTTTGCCTTCCTTTTCTTGAACAATTTTTATGAGTGTACCACCAGCATCGATGCCTATCTTCATCTGTATTCCTCCTAATATAATTTCCATTATTACTTATAGTATAATAAAATGAAGGAAAATCAAACACGAATTTATAGGGGGACGAAAGCATATTATATAATTAAGTTCATATGTTGAAGTAAAAGATGTGAGAGAAGCAGTTGATTTTTTAATCAAGCATTTGGTAGAAAGAGAAAATGTTGAATAAAACAAAAGGTCATTTGTTGTATATAGCATTGCATATCAATGAAACCATAGTGTTACATATTTCAAGCACGTATGGTCGAGACGGCGCAATGACAATACGAATGTCATACTCACTTTTGACAATTTAGAAGTGCATCACAATGTCTATGAGTCTATAAGGGGAACATCATATGCTACTAGAGAAATCGTTTTTAGGTGCAATATCTGGTCAAGTGAAGTCCAATTTGAAATAAATTAGTTAGTGAATTATAGATTAAATTTGATGAACAAGTGGTATGAATAAGTAATTACTACGTTATAATAGGGGATAAAAAATGTTAATTAAGAAAAATTTTGAAAATATCACGGTACAAGTTTATGAAGAGAAATACAAACAATCATTATATGATTTTAAATTAAGTGAAAGACAACAAATATATTCTTCATTGCCCAAAGATGTATTGGACGACGCGATAAATGACGAAAATAGGGTGGCCAACATTGCACTCAATGAAGCCGGTGAAGTTATTGGTTTCTTTGTTTTGCATCAGTATTATCAACATGAGGGTTATGACACACCAAATCAAGTCATATATGTGAGATCCTTATCGGTCAACGAAGCTTTTCAAGGATATGGTTTCGGAACTAAAATGATGATGTTCCTTCCTGAATATGTACAAACACTTTTTCCAAATTTTAATCATTTATATTTAGTTGTTGACGCTGAAAATAAAGGGGCATGGAATGTTTACGAACGTGCAGGGTTTATGCATGCTGCTACAAAAGAAGAAGGTCCAATTGGTAAAGAAAGGTTATATTATCTTGATTTAGACACTAAGCACGTGTCTTCCTTAAAATTAAAGTCTAATACAGACGAGCAACCTTTTAATATCCATATGATAGATTTAATTAAAGATGCAAATAAGGTAGGGTTTATTGCTATAGAAAGACATGAAGATCGCATGAATATTTCTTCAGTCGAAGTGAATAAAGAAGAGCGACATCGTGGGATTGCCGAAAGTGCATTAAGACAATTATCTACCTATGTACGAAAACATTTCGATGGTGTAAAGTTATTGTCAATAACATTGTATGGTGAGAATAATGAATTAAAACCATTATGCATCAATAGTAATTTCGTTGAAATTGATGCTGCTGATGATTATATTGTCTTTGAAAAATATATAAATTACTAAATGCGATTGCGAAATCAGGGATTGTCATTTATAATTTACATTTGTTATTATTACTTATGTTAAACTTAGTACTGGTTTGGATAAATGCCTTTGAAAGGAAGAATAAATTATGAGAATTCAAGATTACACAAAAGAAATGGTTGATGAGAAATCATTTATCGATATGGCTTATACATTATTGAATGAAAAAAATGACACAATGAACTTGTACGATATCATTGATGAATTTAAAGCACTTGGTCATTATAAAGATGATGAAATTGAAAATAGAATTGTTCAATTTTATACAGATTTAAATACAGACGGTCGTTTTTTAAATGTTGGAGAAAACATCTGGGGATTACGTGATTGGTATTCAGTAGCTGATATCGAAGAGAAAATCGCGCCTACGATACAAAAATTTGATATTTTGGACGATGATGATGAAGAAGATAAAAACTTAAAATTACTTGGTGAAGACGATGCTGATGACGACGATGATATCCCAGCAGTTACAGACGACCAAGAAACTTTAAATGACCCAGAAGATCCAGAAGAAGATGATGTGGATGAAGATCTTAACGAAACAGAAATTGTTATTGATGAAGATGATGAAGATTTAGATGAAGAAGATGAAGACGAAGAATTTGAAGACGAAGAAGAAACCGAAAAATAATTCTTTTAGATTTAATTGACTTTTTTCGTGAACATGATAAAATTTTATTCGGGCTCCTTTAATTAGGACGACGTGTATAAATCTTATACGCTCCCCCTTACAACCATGTGAGAGGGAGCGATTTTTTTATTTTAATTACTTTATAAGTTTTATAATAATTTATAATTCGAAAAGCATTTGTTACGACATTTGATATATATTTGGTGAGAACTTAAATATGTAAACAAGTTGAATCACAAAATAAAATAATCAATAAATAAGAAAATTATTGCTAATCACAGGTATTGAAAGAAAATACTGTTTTAATCATAGGAGGCAGAACATGACAAAGTTTATTTTTGTAACTGGTGGGGTCGTTTCTTCACTAGGTAAAGGTATTACAGCGGCATCTTTAGGAAGATTATTAAAAGATAGAGGATTGAAAGTAACGATTCAAAAGTTCGATCCATACTTAAATGTAGATCCAGGTACAATGAGTCCATATCAACATGGTGAAGTATTTGTTACCGATGATGGCGCTGAAACGGACTTGGACCTAGGGCATTATGAAAGATTTATTGATATTAATTTAAATAAATATTCAAATGTTACAGCAGGAAAAGTCTATTCACATGTCTTAAAGAAAGAGCGTCGTGGTGATTATTTAGGTGGTACGGTTCAAGTGATACCGCATATTACGAACGAAATTAAAGAACGTTTATTACTAGCAGGAGAAAGCACGAATGCAGACGTTGTTATTACTGAAATTGGTGGTACAACAGGTGATATAGAGTCATTGCCCTTTATCGAAGCGATCAGACAAATTCGTAGTGATTTAGGACGTGAAAATGTGATGTATGTCCACTGTACATTACTCCCATATATAAAGGCAGCAGGAGAAATGAAGACAAAACCAACACAACATAGCGTTAAAGAATTGCGCGGCCTTGGTATTCAGCCGGATTTAATTGTTGTTAGAACAGAATATGAATTAACTCAAGATTTAAAAGATAAAATTGCATTATTTTGTGACATTGATAAAGCAAGTGTTATTGAATGTCGTGATGCTGAATCATTATATGAAATTCCTTTACAATTAAGTAAGCAGGATATGGATGATATCGTTATCAAACGATTAGAATTGAATCCAAAATATGAAACACAACTAGATGAATGGCAATATTTATTAGATACTGTTAATAATTTAGATGGTAAGATAACGATTGGTTTGGTAGGCAAATATGTAAGTCTACAAGACGCATACTTATCAGTTGTCGAATCACTAAAACATGCTGGGTATCCTTTCAAAAAAGATATCGATGTTAAATGGATTGATTCAAGTGAGGTAACAGATGAAAATGTTGCTGAAATTTTAGCAGATGTAGATGGTATTTTAGTTCCAGGTGGATTTGGATTCCGTGCGAGTGAAGGTAAAATATCGGCAATTAAATTTGCGCGTGAACATAATGTGCCTTATTTCGGTATTTGTTTAGGTATGCAGTTAGCTACTGTAGAATTTGCAAGAAATGTTATTGGTCTAGATGGGGCGCATTCTGCAGAATTAGATCCTAATACACCTCACCCAATCATTGACTTGCTACCAGAACAAAAGGATATTGAAGACTTAGGTGGTACACTACGTCTAGGTTTATATCCTTGTCATATTAAAGCAGACACGTTAGCTAATTCAATTTATAATGAAACTGAAATTGAAGAAAGACACCGTCATCGTTATGAATTTAATAACGAATATAGAGCGCAACTTGAAGCGAATGGTATGGTATTTTCTGGAACAAGTCCGGATGGCCGTCTAGTAGAAATGGTAGAAATTCCAAGTAATGATTTTTTCGTTGCATGTCAATTCCACCCAGAATTTTTATCAAGACCGAATCGCCCACAGCCAATATTCAAAGCATTTATAGAAGCTTCTTTGAAACAACAGCAATCTAAATAATTCTATAGACACATGTATTAGAGCCGTATGTAAAGTATGAGGCCAATATGTGTGTCTTTTTCGTTTATGGTTTATATTTATCCCGAATGACTTATGGTTTAGTGGATAGTAAAAGTTAGCATTTACAGTGTTTTTTGTTCGACTATAATAAAAAACATGAAATAAAAACGCTTACAATTATATTGAAGCATGCAAAAGGCATTTGACTTTGATATAATTAGATTGTAAAAATATGTGCTTAAAGCACCAAGGAGGAACTTTCATGCCTTTAGTTTCAATGAAAGAAATGTTAATAGATGCAAAAGAAAATGGTTACGCAGTAGGTCAATATAACCTTAATAACTTAGAATTTACACAAGCAATTTTAGAAGCTTCTCAAGAAGAAAATGCGCCAGTAATCTTAGGTGTATCTGAGGGAGCTGCTCGTTATATGGGTGGTTTCTACACAGTTGTTAAAATGGTTGAAGGTTTAATGCACGATAAAGAAATTACTGTTCCAGTTGCTATTCACTTAGATCACGGATCAAGTTTTGAAAAATGTAAAGAAGCGATTGATGCTGGTTTTACATCAGTAATGATTGACGCTTCACATGGTTCATTTGAAGATAACGTTGAAATTACTTCTAAAGTTGTGGAATACGCTCATGAACATGGTGTTTCAGTTGAAGCTGAATTAGGTACTGTTGGCGGGCAAGAAGATGATGTCGTTGCTGACGGCGTAATTTACGCTGATCCTAAAGAATGTCAAGAACTTGTTGAAAAAACTGGTATCGACACATTAGCTCCGGCATTAGGTTCAGTACACGGACCATATAAAGGTGAACCTAAATTAGGATTTAAAGAAATGGAAGAAATTGGTGCTTCTACTGGACTACCATTAGTATTACATGGTGGTACTGGTATCCCAACGAAAGACATTCAAAAAGCAATTCCATTCGGTACTGCTAAAATTAATGTAAACACTGAAAACCAAATTGCTTCAGCTAAAGCAGTTCGTGAAGCTTTAGAAAATGACAAAGAAATGTACGATCCACGTAAATATTTAGGACCTGCACGTGAAGCAATTAAAGCAACTGTTATTGGTAAAATCAAAGAGTTTGGTACATCTAATAAAGCAAAATAAGCTAGCTTTTATATATGTAAAACGGTCATATTTAAAGTTGTCACATAGTCAGTGAAACTTTAGTAATTATGTATCAACCTTATGGGGGCGAGACGACGAAATCAAATTTTTTTGGTTTCTGTCCCGCTCTCTTTTTTTTATGTTATAATTTGTTGAGCTTTAGCAAGCAGTGTAATAAAGTAAAGATTCAAATCATAATAAGTCTTAATAATTATGATTTGAATCCCAAAATAGTGGGAATTAAATTAATAGTAAAAATTTATATTCATGAGATGAGACTTTATTCTATTTGAAATAAGTTTGAACAAACAGACGCGCTTTGCAAACAGTAATAAATTAATTTATAATGCAATGATGTAGTGGAAGAGAAATATTGATTGAAAGGCAAAGGAGAACATACGAATGGCTCAAGAAGTGATTAAAATTAGAGGTGGTCAAACACTTAAAGGTGAAGTGAACAACCACGGTGCTAAAAATAGTGCAGTAGCAATTATACCAGCGGCAATTTTGGCTGAAGATAAAGTGACGATTGAAGGCCTTCCAGAAATCTCTGATGTAGAAACATTAGTTAGTTTACTTGGAGATTTAAATATTAAGACTGAGTTAGATGGCATGACATTAAATGTGGATCCAAATGAAATTGAAAATGCGCCACTACCTAATAATAAAGTTGAATCCTTACGTGCGTCATATTATATGATGGGTGCCATGTTAGGCAGATTTAAAAAATGCGTCATTGGTTTGCCAGGTGGCTGTCCATTAGGGCCACGACCAATAGACCAGCATATCAAAGGTTTTAAAGCTTTAGGTGCTAAAATTGATGAATCAAGTTCTACTTCAATGAAGATTGAAGCGGATAAATTAACAGGGGCTAATATCTTCTTAGATATAGTTAGTGTTGGTGCAACTATTAATATTATGCTTGCAGCAGTGCGTGCTGAAGGCCATACTGTAATTGAAAATGCTGCAAAAGAACCTGAAGTAGTAGATGTAGCTAATTTCTTATCTAGCTTAGGTGCGGATATTAAAGGTGCTGGAACAAGTACAATTAAAATTAATGGTGTGGAGCATCTACATGGTTCTCATCATCAAGTCATTCCGGATAGAATTGAAGCCGGCACATATATGTGTATTGCAGCAGCGTGTGGTGACGATATAACGATTAATAATATTATTCCAACACATGTAGAACCTTTAACAGTAAAATTAAAAGAGCTGGGTGTAGATATTAAAGTAGGCGATGATAGTGCCATAATAAAACGTAGTACACCTTATTCAAGTGTAGATATCAAGACGCTTGTATACCCTGGATTTGCTACAGACTTACAACAACCTATCACGCCATTGTTATTTATGGCTGATGGTGTGTCGTTTGTTACTGAAACGATTTACCCAGCAAGGTTCAGACATGTAGATGAATTGAAAAATATGGGCGCAAATATTTCAGTAGATGATGGTACAGCGACTATTAAACCTTCTACGTTAACTGGCGCAGAAGTTTATGCAAGTGATTTACGTGCGGGCGCTTGTCTTATTGTTGCTGGACTACTAGCAGAGGGTGTTACGACAATTTATAATGTAAAACATATTTATCGTGGTTATACTAATATCGTTAGTACTTTAAAATCTCTTGGTGCAGACATTTGGACTGAAGAAGTTTAAAAAATGTGGTATACTAAATATACTTAGTAATTAAAGAGTACTTAGTATAAAAGACAATAGAATAATATCGATATTGAGGTGATGACCATGGAGGTTTGCCCTTATCTAGAAGAAACCTTTAAAATAGTAGGTAGAAGCTGGAATGGTCTAATTATTAATTATTTATCTAGATGCACGGAAAAATCTGCACACTTTTCAGATATGAAACGTGATTTAAAAACAATCACGCCGCGTGCGCTTAGTATAAAGTTAACAGACCTAAGTGAATGGGGGCTGGTTGAAAAGAAAGTCATTTCTACGAGCCCTATGAATATTCTTTACCAGCTAACAGATAAAGGTGATGCTTTAGCAACAGCGTTGGTGCCGATGGAAAAATGGGCTCAAGAATATATTGAACTCGAAAATCAAGCGCATGCGAATACTAAAGAATAATTAATGTTCAAAATGTATAAAGATATTTTTCTTACTTCACATAGGTTAGAAAATATCGAGACTCATTGGCATTCATGAACATTTTAGTGATTTTTTGCGTTTAACGAAGGGCTTTTTATATTTTTGGGTTGATATTTTGATATGAAAGACTAAGACATGCTTGTGTCTTAGTCTTTTTTTGTATCATTCAAATCTATATAAAAACGAAGCAATTTAGCACAATACAATAAGTTTTGTATGCGTATGTTAGCCATTTAAAAAAATGTGTAAAATGAATAGAAAACGTTTTATAACAACGTTTGTTGAGATTCAGCGTGAGCACTTATGTTTAAAAAAATAAAATCTAGGTTAGAATAATACTATCAACACAAGATAAGGAGTGAATTATTGATGAGAAATTTCACTAAACAATATATCAACGGAGAATGGGTTGAAAGTACAAGTGGAGAAACACTTGAAGTTATTAATCCTGCAACAGAAGAAGTAGCGGGT
The DNA here is from genome assembly GCF_002614725.1 of Staphylococcus edaphicus. GTDB lineage: Bacteria > Bacillota > Bacilli > Staphylococcales > Staphylococcaceae > Staphylococcus > Staphylococcus edaphicus. The sequence continues at coordinate 45,552 of NZ_MRZN01000017.1, forward strand.
GTCATTGCTAAAGGTAACAAAGAAGATGTAGATAAAGCTGTAGAAGCAGCTGACAACGTATATTTAGAGTATAGACACAGTTCAGTAGAAGAAAGACAAGCATTATTAGATAAAATCGTACAAGAATATAAAAATAGAAAAGAAGACTTAATTCAAGCTATTACTGATGAGTTAGGCGCTCCGTTATCAGTTGCTGAAAATGTTCATTATCAAATGGGCTTAGATCATTTTGAAGCAGCACGTGATGCGTTAAAAGATTTTCAATTTGAAGAACGTCGTGGTGATGATTTAGTTGTTAAAGAAGCAATTGGTGTATCAGGATTAATTACGCCTTGGAACTTCCCAACAAATCAAACAGCATTAAAATTAGCAGCGGCATTTGCTGCAGGTAGTCCAGTCGTATTAAAACCTTCAGAAGAAACACCATTTGCTGCTATTATATTGGCAGAAATTTTTGATAAAGTTGGTGTACCAAAAGGCGTATTTAACTTAGTGAATGGTGACGGACAAGGCGTAGGTAATCCTTTAAGTGAACATCCTAAAGTAAGAATGATGTCATTTACTGGTTCTGGTCCAACAGGTTCAAGCATTATGAAAAAAGCCGCTGATGATTTCAAAAAAGTTTCACTAGAATTAGGTGGTAAATCACCATATATTATCTTAGATGATGCTGATATTGATGGTGCAGCAAGTGCAGCAGCTAATAAAGTTGTATTTAATACTGGGCAAGTATGTACAGCAGGTACAAGAACAATTGTACCAGTGAGCATGAAAGAAGATTTTTTAACAGCAGTGAAAGAAAAATTCAGCCAAGTTAAAGTAGGTAATCCTAGAGAAGAAGGTACACAAGTTGGTCCAATTATAAGTAAAAAACAATTTGACCAAGTTCAAAATTATATTGATAAAGGTATAGAAGAAGGTGCCGAATTATTATATGGTGGACCTGGTAAACCTGAAGGATTAGATAAAGGTTATTTTGCGAGACCAACTATTTTCAATAATGTAGATAACAGTATGACAATCGCCCAAGAAGAAATATTTGGACCAGTTATGTCTGTAATTGCATATAATGATTTAGATGAAGCTATTAAAATTGCAAATGATACAAAATATGGTTTAGCTGGTTACGTTTATGGTAGTGATAAAGATAAACTTCATAAAGTAGCACGTTCAATTGAAGCTGGTACTGTTGAAATTAACGAAGCCGGACGCAAACCCGACTTACCATTCGGTGGTTATAAACAATCAGGTTTAGGCCGTGAGTGGGGCGATTACGGAATTGAAGAATTCCTAGAAGTTAAATCTATTGCAGGATACTACAAATAATAATTAAACTAATATATTTAATGGAAGCAAGGCGATGATATTGCCTTGCTTTTTTATATTTTATAAATAGAAATACATTTTGTAATTAAATAGGAAATTTGCTATAGTTATAAAAGTAGTAGCGTAGTTACTACGTTATTTAAAAAACTTATTTATGAAATGGGTGCAAGATAATGCCTGATAAAGTACGGACATCACCTCAGTATGAATCGTTCCACGAGTTATACAAAAATTACACTACAAAAGATCTCACTCAAAAAGCAAAATCTCTAAAATTAACAAACTATAGTAAATTGAATAAAAAAGAACTTGTTCTTGCGATCATGGAAGCGCAAATGGAAAAAGATGGTAACTATTATATGGAAGGTATTTTAGATGATATCCAACAAGATGGTTATGGTTTTTTACGAACAGTTAATTATTCTAAGGGAGAAAAAGATATTTATATTTCTGCCAGTCAAATTCGTCGTTTTGAAATAAAACGTGGCGATAAAGTGACGGGTAAAGTAAGAAAGCCTAAGGATAATGAAAAGTACTATGGTTTATTACAAGTTGATTTTGTCAATGATGAGAATGCAGAAGAAGTTAAAAAACGTCCCCATTTCCAAGCATTAACGCCGTTATATCCAGAAGAACGTATTGTGTTGGAAACTACGAAACATAATTTTTCAACACGTATTATGGATTTAATAACGCCAATTGGATTAGGACAGCGTGGTCTTATCGTTGCGCCACCAAAAGCAGGGAAAACATCTCTACTTAAAGAAATTGCGAATGCGATTGCAACGAATAAACCTGATGCAGAATTATTCGTATTACTAGTTGGGGAACGACCTGAAGAGGTTACAGATATAGAGAGATCAGTGGAATCGGCAGAAGTAGTTCACTCTACGTTTGATGAGCCACCTCAGCATCATGTCAAAGTTGCGGAATTACTGCTTGAACGTGCTAAACGTCTAGTAGAAGTTGGTAAGGATGTCATTATATTAATGGATTCTATAACTCGGTTAGCTCGAGCTTATAACCTTGTTATTCCACCAAGTGGTCGCACGCTATCTGGTGGTTTAGATCCAGCATCTTTACACAAACCGAAAGCATTCTTTGGTGCAGCTAGAAATATCGAAGCAGGAGGCAGTATGACTATACTAGCAACAGCTTTAGTTGATACTGGTTCACGCATGGATGATATGATATACGAAGAATTCAAAGGTACTGGTAATATGGAGTTACATTTAGATCGTAAGTTAGCTGAACGTCGTGTATTCCCGGCAATCGACATTGGACGCAGTTCAACACGTAAAGAAGAATTATTGATCAATCCAAAAGATTTAGAATCTTTATGGCAATTACGTAACATGTTTACGGACTCAACTGATTTTACAGAAAGGTTTGTTCGTAAACTCAAACGAACGGACAATAATCAAGAATTCTTTGAACAGTTACAAAAAGCTGCTAAGGAAAGCACGAAAACAGGTAAGCCTATCATTTAATTTGAAAAGTACCAATAGATATCATAAGCAATATTAGATTTAGGGTTGCGTTTTATATTTAAAGACATTATAATTATCAAGTATTGGGTAAAAAACTCACAAAAAACTCTGTTCCAGATGGTTCAGGGCAAAGGAGCTGAAAATAATGAGACAAAATATTCATCCTGAATATCACAATGTTATCTTTTTAGATACTACTACAGATTTTAAATTCTTAAGTGGTTCAACTAAAACTTCATCAGAGACAATGGAATGGGAAGATGGAAACGAATACCCAGTTATTCGTTTAGACATTTCATCTGATTCACATCCATTCTACACAGGACGTCAAAAATTCGCTGCTGCGGATGGTCGTGTGGAACGTTTCAACAAAAAATTCGGATTCAAATCAAGCAACGAATAATTGTTGGCAAAAGGCATTCTCATTTAATGAGAATGCCTTTTTGTTTTCAAAACAACTATAAATTTGTTAATTAGATAAAATATAGAATGATTTTGTGAACAAATGTATTGAAGTGAATTTATAATGTCTTTATGAGAAATTAGAATTTACATACAAGTTGGTTTAAATTAAGACACTGATGCATGAATCATTTTTAAATTTGAACACGATTATCATTTTTAGGCGTTGATTGTTGTCCCGTTTATTGTTCGTAATCACATGCATAAATTAACTTAATAACTTGAAAATATATCCTATTTCAATGTAGAAAATATGATATAATGAATCGATTATGTTTTGAAAAAGGTGGAACGCATAATGTATGAAACTTATCATTCCGGGTGGATTGAATGTATTACTGGAAGTATGTTTAGTGGCAAATCTGAAGAACTTATCCGTCGTTTAAGACGAGGACTTTATGCTAAACAAAATGTTGTTGTATTTAAACCAGCTATAGATGACCGCTATCATAAAGATAAGATTGTTTCTCATAATGGTAATGCTATAGAAGCAATAAATATTTCAACAGCAGCAGAGATATTAAAACACAATTTATCAGAAGTGGAAGTCATTGGTATAGATGAAGTACAATTTTTTGAAGATGGTATTGTACATATAGCCGAACGATTAGCCGAAAAAGGACATAGAGTCATTACTGCTGGTCTAGATATGGATTTTAGAGGAGAGCCTTTCGAACCAATGCCCAAAATGATGGCAGTTAGTGAGGATGTAACTAAACTTCAAGCGGTCTGTGCAGTTTGTGGTGCGTCGTCAAGCCGTACTCAAAGGTTAATTGATGGCAATCCAGCAAAAATAGATGATCCAGTAATATTAGTTGGTGCAAATGAAAGTTATGAACCGCGATGTAGAGCACATCATATTGTAGCGCCAAGTAACATTAAGAAGGAGGAAATGTAGTGTTTGATCAATTAGACATTGTAGAGGAAAGATATGAGCAATTAAATGAATTATTGAGCGATCCTGATGTTGTAAGTAACCCAGATAATTTACGTGAATATTCGAAAGAACAAGCAGAGTTACAAAAAACGGTAGAGGTATACCGAGATTATAAACAAACAAAAGAAGATATTTCAGAAGTGGAAGAGATGTTACAAGATACAAAAGATAGTGAAGAAATTGAGATGTTAAAAGATGAACATCAAACACTTCAAAATAAGGTGCCTAAACTAGAAGAAGAACTTAAATTCTTACTGATTCCTAAAGATCCAAATGATGACAAGGATGTAATTGTGGAAATTCGCGCTGCAGCAGGTGGAGATGAAGCCGCAATTTTTGCAGGTGATTTGTTTAGAATGTATTCTAAGTATGCTGAAGCATTAAATTATAAAACAGACATTGTAGAAGTTACAGAAAGCGACCATGGCGGGTATAAAGAAATTAGTTTCTCAGTCTCTGGTAATGGCGCTTTTAGTAAATTAAAATATGAGAACGGTGCACATCGAGTGCAACGTGTTCCTGAAACTGAGTCAGGTGGACGTATTCATACATCAACTGCTACAGTTGCGGTACTTCCTGAGGTAGAAGATGTTGAAATAGAAGTTCGTAATGAAGACTTAAAAGTTGACACATACCGCTCAAGTGGCGCGGGAGGTCAGCATGTTAATACAACAGACTCAGCAGTCCGTATTACACATATCCCAACAGGTGTTATTGCGACATCTTCAGAAAAATCACAGATTCAAAACCGTGAAAAAGCACTCAAAGTATTAAAAGCGCGTTTATTTGATATGAAATTACAAGAAGAGCAACAAAAATATGCAGCCCAACGTAAATCAGCAGTCGGAACGGGTGATCGTTCAGAGCGTATCAGAACATATAACTACCCACAAAGTCGTGTGACGGATCACCGTATTGGTTTAACATTACAAAAGTTAGACCAAATAATGGAAGGCAAATTAGACGAGATTATAGATGCATTAACATTAGCCGAACAAACGGACAAGTTGAAAGAATTAAATAATGGTGAATTATAAAACTTTATTAAATCAAGCCAAAGTAAAGTGTAGTAAACAAGAGATTGAATCGACACGGGCAGAATGGCTGATGATGGATTTATTTAATTGGTCAAAAGCGGATTACTTAATGCATATGGATGACGAAGTTACAGTACAACATGAAACCTTATTTGAAGAAGCAACACAAAGAATGCTTAATTATGAACCGATACAATACATTGTTGGTAGACAGTCATTTTACGGAGAGGTTTTTAAGGTAAATAAACATTGCCTGATTCCGAGACCAGAAACAGAAGAGGTTATGCTCCATTTTTATAACCAAATCAATGCTGGGGATTGCATTGTAGATATTGGTACTGGCAGTGGAAATATACCAATAACATTAAAAAAAATGGAACCGTCATTAGATGTTTACGCTACAGATTTATATGATTCAGCATTATCTGTAGCTAAGACGAATGCAACAAGTCATCAAGTAGAAATTAATTTTTTGCAAGGAGATACATTGATGCCACTCATTGAACGTGGAATTAAGGTGAATGGACTTATTTCAAATCCACCATATATTGACGATAAAGATGTGGTGCAAATGGATGAGTCGGTGTTGAATTATGAGCCTCATAGTGCATTATTTGCCGAGAATAATGGGTATGCTGTCTATGATAAAATTTTAGAACATCTGCCAGATGTGTTATTACCAAATGCTAAAGTTGTGTTTGAAATTGGTTACAACCAAGGACAAGCCATAAAGCAACGCATTGTGACAAAGTTCCCAACGATAGATGTTCAAGTCATTAAAGATATAAATCATAACGACCGAACAATTTCATTCGTTTGGTGTTAAAAAGTTATGCACTAAACATGATTATTCATGAGAGTGCATAACTTTTTATTTTGCTTTAAAATAGAGACTAAAGTGAAAGGATGTGTCTAAGTGGTAACGAAGATATGGGATTTGCGACAATACGATGAACAAATAGAAGAAAATAAAGATATGAATGAAATTAAAACGATTTTTGAAAATAATGGTTTAATTGCTATTCCAACCGAAACAGTCTACGGATTAGGCGCGGATGCACGTAATGAACATGCTGTTAAACGAATTTATAAAGCAAAGGGGAGACCATCAGATAACCCATTGATTGTTCATATCTATAAAAAAGAGCAAATATATGCATTTACAACCAATCTGACAAAAGAAATTGAAACTTTAATGGATTCATTTTGGCCGGGGCCCATTTCATTTATTATTCCATTAAAGCAAGGATATTTATGTAAAAGTGTGAGTGGTGGATTAGACTCAATTGCAGTGCGTATGCCAAGTCATTTTATTGGAAGACAAATATTAAAATATGTTGATATGCCTATTGCTGCTCCAAGTGCTAATATGAGTGGTAGACCCTCTCCTACTACTTTTGAACATGTGTATCATGATTTAAATGGACGTATTGAAGGCATAGTAAATGGAGATCAAAGTGAAGAAGGATTAGAAAGTACGGTACTTGATTGTACACAATTCCCTTTCAGAATTGCTAGACCTGGTTCGATTACGAAATCTATGATAGAAGAGGTAATTCCAGGAAGTGTTACAACTGATGGTACATTAAATCATCAAAAACCGATTGCACCAGGCATGAAATATAAACACTATGCACCAGATACACCTGTGCAAATATTATCATCATTCAATACGTATCCTTCCTCAAAATCAAATTGGGGTCAAACGGCTTTTATTGTACCTCGTAATAAAGAATTTCTTGTACCTGAAGAGGCGATGTTTATTGCTCTGTGTGAAGATGAAAATGATATTAAACGTGCAAATCATAACCTATACCAAATACTACATCAGTTAGATCAAAATGAAAAAATTAATCACGCCTATATATACGGCTTTGATTTGAAGGATGATACTACGGCAATTATGAATAGAATGATGAAGGCGGCTAATCAAGCAATTGTTAGAGGAGAAGATTTATGAAAATTATTTTTGTTTGTACAGGAAATACATGTAGGAGCCCTTTGGCTGAAAGTATTGCACAGGCCAAACTACCAGATCATACCATTGAGTCACGTGGTATTTACGCTATGGATGGTCAACCTATATCAGAACACGTGAACGATATTTTACAAGCGCATTATTTAGAAGTTCCAACCCACGCCCAATCTTTTAGTGAAGAAGATTTAAATGCGGATTTAATATTGACGATGGGATCTTCACATAAAGAAGTAATTAAGCAGCGCTACAATAATGTCGTTCAAGTATATACAATAAAGGAATATGTAGGTGAAAGTGGCGAGGTATCTGATCCATTTGGAGGGAACAAATCAGATTATATGAAAATATATAATGAATTAAACTTACTGATTGACAGTTTAAAAAATAAAATATTAAAGTAATAAATTAGTGAAATTAGTATGAGTGTGTAAGTAAATACGTTATAATAAACACGTGTAACAAATTTGCTATCAGTCAATTTTGTATGTTTTTTAAGGCGGTTTGAGACGCAGTTACTTTTATGTCATCTATAAAAAGAGGTGGGAGAATGGAAGATTTGAAGTTATTGCTAGAAGAATTGAAATCACGATCTTTTTTCAATACTAATGAGTTATGTGTCATCGGTTGTTCTACGTCAGAAGTAATTGGTGAACGTATAGGTAGTGTTGGTTCAATGGAAGTTGCAAAAGAAATATTTGATTCATTAAAGGAAATTGAATACGAAACAGGTGTTTCTTTTGTGTATCAGGGTTGTGAGCACATAAATAGAGCGGTGACGATAGAAAAATCACAGTTCGATCCTCTCACGATGGAAGAAGTTACGGTTGTGCCAGATGTTCATGCAGGCGGAAGTCTTGCAACATACGCGTATCAGCATATGGATGAGCCAATAGTTGTTGAACATATATCAGTACCAAAAGGTATTGATATAGGACAAACATTAATTGGTATGCATATAAATCACGTCGCTATACCAGAACGTACAAGTGTTAAGCAAATTGGTGAAGCAATTGTAACCATCGCTTCTTCAAGACCTAAGAAAATTGGTGGCGAAAGAGCAAAATATAACTAATACAGAAACGAGGGAATTACCAATGTCATTTATTCAAAAGCAAGATAAAGCAATTTATGAAGTGATTCAAAATGAATTTAACCGTCAAAATAATAATATCGAGCTGATTGCTTCGGAGAACTTTGTTTCAGAAGCAGTTATGGAAGCACAAGGTTCAGTATTAACGAACAAGTATGCTGAAGGCTACCCTAACAGAAGATATTATGGTGGTTGTGAATACGTAGATGTGTCAGAAACGATAGCTATCGAACGAGCTAAAAAACTGTTTGGTGCTGAACATGTTAACGTACAACCACATTCAGGTTCTCAAGCTAATATGGCAGTTTATCTAGTAGCATTAGAACACGGTGATACTGTATTAGGTATGAATTTAAGTCATGGTGGACATTTAACACATGGTGCACCTGTTAACTTTAGTGGACAATTTTACAATTTTGTAGAGTATGGTGTAGACAAAGAACAAGAACAAATTGACTATGATGAAGTATTAAAAGTTGCTAAAGAACACAAACCTAAATTAATTGTTGCTGGCGCGTCAGCTTATTCAAGAACGATTGATTTCAAACGATTTAAAGAAATTGCAGATGAAGTAGGCGCGAAATTAATGGTTGATATGGCACATATAGCTGGTTTAGTTGCGGTTGGTTTACATCCAAATCCTGTGGAATATGCAGATTTTGTTACGACAACGACACACAAAACATTACGTGGACCTCGTGGCGGCATGATTTTGTGTAAAGAAGCATATAAAAAACAAATTGACAAAAAAATATTCCCTGGCATTCAAGGTGGTCCATTAGAGCATGTAATTGCTGCTAAGGCTGTTGCATTTGGAGAAGCATTACAAGATGACTTTAAAGTATATCAACAACAAGTTATTAAAAATGCTAAAACATTAGCTAACACATTGACTGAAGAAGGATTCAGAGTTGTTTCTGGCGGTACGGATAATCATCTTGTTTCTGTTGATGTAAAAGGTTCTGTTGATATTACTGGTAAAGTAGCGGAAGAAACATTAGACGCGATTGGTATTACATGTAATAAAAATACAATTCCGTTTGATCAAGAAAAACCGTTTGTAACGAGTGGTATTCGCTTAGGTACACCAGCAGCAACAACTCGCGGATTTGATGAAACAGCTTTTGAAGAAGTTGCAAAAATCATTAGTTTAGTTTTGAAGAATCCAGAAGACGAAAAAGCATTAGAAGAAGGAAAAGAAAGAGTTAAGACTTTAACTTCAAAACATCCTTTATATAATTAAAATTGGAGGAAGTAAAATTATGGGCAAAGTACATGTTTTTGATCACCCACTTATTCAACACAAATTAAGTTATATCCGTGACGTACATACTGGGACTAAAGAATTTAGAGAACTAGTAGATGAAGTAGGTATGTTGATGGCATATGAAGTTACTAGAGATTTAGAATTGCAAGACGTTGAAGTAGAAACCCCCGTAACTAAAATGATTGCTAAAAGACTAACAGGTAAAAAATTAGCATTCGTTCCGATATTGAGAGCTGGGTTAGGTATGACTCAAGGTATTTTAACATTAGTACCTGCAGCAAGAATCGGTCATGTTGGTCTTTATAGAGATCCTGAGACACTAGAAGCGGTAGAATATTTCGTGAAATTACCACAAGATATTGAAGAAAGAGAAATTGTGGTTGTAGATCCAATGTTAGCAACTGGTGCCTCTGCTATAGAAGCAATTAACTCACTAAAAAAACGTGGTGCCAAAAACATTCGTTTTATGTGTTTAATTGCAGCCCCAGAAGGTGTAGAAAAATTACAAGCGGCTCATGAAGATGTAGATATATTTATCGCAGCACTGGATGAAAAACTTGATGAACACGCCTATATCACACCAGGCTTAGGTGACGCAGGGGACCGTTTATTCGGCACAAAATAGTTTCGCTCAGGAGTGGAGTAAAATGAAAAAAATAATGACTGTATTCGGCACTCGTCCCGAAGCAGTAAAGATGGCACCGCTTATCCAAGCATTGAAAAACGATGATGCATTAGAACCAGTTGTAGTGGTTACGGCACAACATAGAGAAATGCTTGATTCAGTGTTGCATAGCTTTCATATCATACCAGATTATGATTTGGATATCATGAAACAAGGACAGTCGTTGTCTGAAATCACATCACGTATATTGACGCGACTAGAAGATGTTATAAAGAAAGAACAACCGGATATGATACTCGTTCATGGTGATACGATGACGACGTTTGCCGGTGCTTTAGCTGCATTTTATAATCAAATTCCTATAGGTCATGTCGAGGCAGGTTTACGCACATGGGACAAGTATGCTCCATTCCCTGAAGAAATGAATAGACAAATGGTAGGGGTAATGGCAGATTTGAATTTTGCCCCTACTAATAATGCTGCCAGTAATCTTATTTCAGAAAATAAGCCAGCGGAAACCATTGTAGTGACAGGTAATACAGCGATAGATGCCATGAAGACTACGATACATGATCACTATCATTCTGATATTATGGCTAAACATAAAGATAAGCGCATAATTTTATTGACTGCGCATCGGCGCGAAAATATTGGAGAACCGATGGCACATATATTTAAAGCTGTTAGAAACATTGTAGAAACATTTGATGATGTGGTTGTTGTTTATCCTGTACATAAAAATCCTAAGGTTAGGGCAATCGCAGAAACGTATTTATCAAACCATGAGCGGATTGAATTGGTGGAACCACTTGAAGTCATTGATTTCCATAACTTTGCGCATCAATCTTATTTAATACTCACAGATTCTGGAGGAGTCCAAGAAGAAGCGCCTTCATTAGGTAAGCCTGTATTGGTATTAAGAGATGCTACAGAAAGACCAGAGGGTGTTGAAGCAGGTACGCTTAAAATAGTTGGCACTCAAGAAAGAGACATTTTTGAATCGACGAAACAATTATTAGATGACAAATTGTTATATAACAAAATGAGCCATGCTCGAAATCCATATGGTGATGGTAATGCTTCTATACGGATTTGCGAGAATATTAAGTATTATTTTCATATAATTTCTAAAAAGCCTGAATCATTCAAATAATTTAAATGTATAATGTGTCATTTTTGTGACTTTTTTGTAAAAAATTAATCTACATTTTGTATAGAATTGACACGTTAACTACCCTATATTATTATTAAAACTGTATGATTGAAATGGTTTTCATAATTGCATGAAAAAGATGAAGTGAGGCATAGCTATGAAACGTTTCAACATCATTTTTAATAGCTACATTAAATACTATTTTTATGGTATAATTGTACTGTTAATTGTGTTTATTTTCACATACTCACCATTTATATTAGGGCTTATAATTGGTACTATTGGATCACTTTTTAATACTTTTACTTTTGAATACTACTTATTAAAAGCTAAAGAAAAAGATAGCATACATATTTCAACGGGCAACGTTTGGAGATATTTAGTAGTGATTCTAGCATGTTGTATCTGGTATTTTTATAAGGATGAAATTAATATTTTTGGTGTAGTTATTGGTTTAATGATTTCATATGTTTTAATCATATTCAAACCATTTTTACGCAAGGAATAAAATATAATAATGAAAGAGGTGAGAATAAATGCAACATGATCATCCTCTAGTCAGTTGGAATGTATTTGGTCTAGACATCGTGTTTAATCTGTCATCAATAATGATGTTGATTATTACAGCGGTTATTGTTTTTGTCATAGCTATTATTTGTACACGCAACCTCAAAAAACGTCCAACTGGTAAGCAAAATTTTATAGAGTGGGTTTTCGATTTTGTAAGAGGTATTATTGAAAGTAACTTGGCATGGTCTAAAGGCGGCCAATTCCATTTCTTAGCAGTTACTTTAATATTGTTTTTATTTGTTAGTAATATGATAGGGCTTCCTTTTTCAATAGTTTCAGGGCATACACTATGGTGGAAATCACCTACAGCAGATGCAACTGTCACTTTAACTTTATCAACTTTAGTAATTCTACTTACACATTTTTATGGTGTTAAAATGAAAGGTACTAAAGGTTATTTCCAAAACTACACAAAACCAATTTTTTTATTACCAATTAATATCTTTGAGGAATTCACTTCAACGCTTACGTTAGGTTTACGTCTTTACGGTAATATCTTTGCTGGTGAATTATTACTAGGACTATTAGCAGGATTAGTAACGGGCGATTCCACGAGAGCATGGGGTTGGATTATTGGATTGCCAGGTTTAGTTATTTGGCAAGCATTCTCAATATTTATTGGAGCAATTCAGGCATATATATTTATAGTTTTAACTATGGTTTATATGTCACACAAAGTGCAAGACAGTCATTAATTAAAATAATTTAAAAGAAAATTTAGGAGGATTTTATAAATGAATTTAATCGCAGCAGCAATCGCAATCGGCTTATCAGCATTAGGTGCAGGTATCGGTAATGGTCTTATCGTTTCAAGAACAGTAGAAGGTGTAGCTCGTCAACCAGAGGCACGCGGACAATTAATGTCAATAATGTTCATTGGTATTGGTTTAGTTGAGGCACTACCTATTTTAGGTCTTGTTATTTCATTCATCGTAATGTTCATGTAATTTATATTTTTAAAAAGGCGAAGTCGGAACGACTTTCGCCGTTCGTTTTTATCAATAATGTCTTAAGATTATAATGAATGAAAGGAGTGTCTATGTAAGTGACTGCTACGACAAATATGTTCGTACTTGGTGCAGCTGGCGAAAGTGGCGTTGAGTTCGGAACGATACTAGTTACCCTTGTAACTTTTATTATTCTAGTTGCTTTATTGAAAAAGTTTGCATGGGGCCCATTAAAAGAAGTAATGGACAAACGTGAACACGATATCAATAAAGATATTGATGATGCTGAACAAGCTAAATTAAATGCACAAAAGTTAGAAGAACAAAATAAACAAACACTAAAAGAAACACAAGATGAGGTTCAAAAGATTTTAGAAGAATCTAAAGTTCAAGCACGTAAACAACATGAAGAAATTATTCATGAAGCAAATATCAGAGCGAATGGCATGATTGAAACAGCACAGAACGAAATCAACAGTGAAAAAGAACGCGCAATTGCTGATATTAACAATCAAGTTTCTGAGCTATCTGTTTTAATTGCTTCAAAAGTGCTTCAAAAAGAGATATCAGAGAAAGATCAAAAAGCTTTAGTTGAAAAGTACATAAAAGAGGCAGGCGATAAGTAATGGCTAAAATAGCAAAAAAATATGCCAAAGCATTGTTTGATACTGCTAAAGACGCAGACAACCTTGATGTCATGTACGATGAATTTTCAACAATTAATGAAGCAGTTCAATCTGAAAGTGAAAAGTTACAAGCATTGGATGCAGATCCTCAAAAAGATGTTGAGCAACGTCGTCGTTTCGTAAGTATTGTATTTAGCCATACGAATCAATACTTACAAAATATGTTGACAATACTTGCTAGCAACCGTCATTTAGGACACGTTCATGAAATATATAGCGAATTCGAAACTTTATACAATCAACAGCATAATCAAGATTATGCTGTAATTGAGTCAGTATACCCACTGTCTGAAGATGAATTATCAAGTATTGACAATATCATTAAAGCACGGACTAAGCTTTCTAAAATAATGATTACAAATAAAATCAATCCTGAACTTATCGGTGGTATCAGAGTCAAAGTTGGTACAAAAGTGATGGACGCAAGCATTAAGAATGATTTAGCACAATTGGAAAGACAATTTATTAGAGTGAAATAAAATTTGAAGGAGTGACATAGATGGCCATTAAAGCTGAAGAAATCAGTGCATTACTCCGCTCACAAATCGAAAATTATGAGTCGGAAATGGCAGTTACTGATGTAGGTACAGTACTACAAATTGGTGATGGCATTGCTTTAATCCACGGATTAAATGATGTTATGGCTGGTGAGTTAATAGAATTCAAAAGTGGCGTTCTAGGCTTAGCACAAAACTTAGAAGAATCAAATGTCGGTGTAGTTATTTTAGGACCATACGCTGATATCAAAGAAGGAGACGAAGTAAAACGTACTGGACGTATTATGGAAGTTCCTGTAGGTGACGAACTTATTGGTCGTGTCGTGAATCCACTTGGACAACCTATTGATGGTCAAGGACCAGTCAACACAACTCGCACACGTCCTGTAGAGAAAAAAGCGACTGGTGTTATGGATCGTAAATCAGTAGATGAACCGCTACAAACGGGTATTAAAGCGATTGATGCGCTTGTACCAATCGGTCGTGGACAACGTGAATTGATCATTGGTGACCGTCAAACAGGTAAAACTACGGTTGCGATTGATACGATATTAAACCAAGCAGATCAAAATACAATTTGTATTTATGTAGCTATTGGACAAAAAGATTCAACAGTACGTGCGAATGTTGAAAAATTACGTCAAGAAGGCGCATTAGATTACACAATCGTCGTTTCAGCTTCAGCAGCTGATCCAGCTCCAATGCTGTATATAGCACCGTATTCTGGTGTTGCAATGGCTGAAGAGTTCATGTTTGCAGGTAAAGACGTTTTAATTGTATATGATGATTTAACAAAACAAGCTGCAGCTTACCGTGAATTGTCATTGTTATTACGTAGACCACCAGGCCGTGAGGCTTATCCAGGTGATGTGTTCTACTTACATAGTAGATTGCTTGAAAGAGCTGCTAAGTTAAATGATGACTTAGGCGGAGGTTCTATTACAGCTTTACCAATTATAGAAACTCAAGCGGGTGATATCGCAGCTTATGTTCCTACTAACGTTATTTCAATTACAGATGGACAAATCTTCTTACAATCAGATTTATTCTTCTCAGGTGTAAGACCTGCGATTAATGCTGGTCAATCCGTATCTCGTGTTGGTGGTTCAGCACAAATTAAAGCCATGAAAAAAGTTGCAGGTACATTACGTTTAGATTTAGCTTCTTATCGTGAATTAGAATCATTTGCACAATTCGGTTCAGATTTAGATGAATTTACTGCTAAAAAATTAGAACGTGGTAAACGTACGGTCGAAATCTTAAAACAAGACAAAAATAAGCCACTACCTGTAGAAAATCAAGTGTTAATTATTTATGCATTGACTAAAGGTTACTTAGATGACATCCCTGTGGTTGATATTATTCGTTTCGAAGACGAATTAAATCTTTGGGCAAAATCAAATGCAACTGAATTGTTAAATGAGATTAAAACTTCAGGTGCATTACCAAAAGATGAAGCATTTGAATCAGCTATTACAGAATTCAAAAAAAGTTTCAGTAAAACAGAAGCATAATTGTTAACGTTAAATAAAAGGTGGTGAGATAATGGGATCTCTTAAAGAGATTGATACACGTATAAAATCAACCAAAAAAATGAAGCAAATCACGAAAGCAATGAACATGGTATCCAGTTCAAAATTGCGTCGTGCTGAAAGTAATACGAAACAATTCAGACCTTATATGGAAAAAATGCAAGATGCAATAACTGCAGTTGCTGGAGCAGATAAAAATTCACACCACCCAATGTTGCAACAACGTGAAGTGAAGAAAAGTGCTTATCTAGTGATTACAAGTGATAAAGGTCTTGCTGGTGCATATAATGCGAATGTATTGAAACACCTCATCAAGGACATTGAAGCAAAGCATGAAAGTAAAGATGATTTTTCAATCCTTGTATTAGGACAAACTGGTGTGGATTTCCTAAAAAACAGAGGTTATGACATTCGTGATTCACTTATTGATGTACCAGATCAACCTTCTTTTAAAGAAGTACAAGCTATAGCTAAAAAAGCAATCGATTTGTATAGTGAAGAAGAAGTTGATGAGGTTAAAATATATTTTAGTCATTTCGTGAGTGTATTAGAAAATACACCTTCTGTTAAAACTGTGCTTCCATTGTCTCCAGAAGATTCAAGCTTAGGTCATGGACAAATGTCCTCATACGAGTTTGAACCAGACAAAGAAGCAATATTGAGTGTTATTTTACCTCAATATGTTGAAAGTTTAATATATGGAACGATATTAGATGCAAAAGCAAGTGAACACGCTACGCGTATGACAGCAATGAAAAATGCATCAGATAATGCGTCAGATATTATTGATGACTTATCTATTCAATATAATAGAGCAAGACAAGCAGCAATTACTCAACAAATCACTGAAATTGTCGGTGGCTCAGTTGCGCTTGAATAATTATTAAAGGAGGAAAAAAACATGGGATTAGGCCGTGTAACTCAAGTTATGGGTCCAGTAATTGATGTTCGCTTTGAGCACAATGAAGTTCCAGAAATTAACAATGCCTTAGTCGTTGAAGTTGAAAGAGATGAAGGTATAGTATCTCTTACTTTGGAAGTAGCTTTGCAACTTGGCGATGATGTAGTCCGTACAATTGCAATGGACTCTACTGATGGGGTTAAACGTGGTACAGAAGTTCGAGACAGCGGTGATAGCATAAGCGTTCCAGTCGGTGATGTTACACTAGGACGAGTGTTTAACGTTTTAGGTGAAACAATTGACTTGGACGAGAAACTCGATGGATCGGTAAAACGTGATCCAATTCATAGAGAAGCACCTGCATTTGATCAATTATCAACAAAAGTTGAAATATTAGAAACAGGTATTAAAGTTATTGATTTATTAGCCCCCTACATTAAAGGTGGTAAAATTGGTTTATTCGGTGGAGCCGGCGTAGGTAAAACAGTATTAATCCAAGAATTAATTAATAACATTGCTCAAGAACATGGTGGTATCTCCGTATTTGCTGGTGTAGGTGAACGTACACGTGAAGGTAATGATTTATACTATGAAATGAGCGATAGTGGTGTAATTAAGAAAACAGCTATGGTGTTCGGACAAATGAACGAGCCACCAGGCGCGCGTATGCGTGTGGCACTATCAGGATTAACAATGGCTGAGCACTTCCGTGATGTCCAAGGGCAAGATGTTTTACTATTTATTGATAATATATTCAGATTTACACAGGCTGGTTCAGAAGTATCAGCATTGTTAGGTCGTATGCCATCAGCCGTTAGTTACCAACCTACACTTGCTACTGAAATGGGTCAATTACAAGAACGTATTACGTCAACAACTAAAGGCTCTGTAACTTCAATACAAGCAGTATTCGTACCTGCCGATGACTATACTGACCCAGCACCAGCAGCAGTATTCGCTCACTTAGATGCAACAACAAACCTTGAACGTAAATTAACGGAAATGGGTATTTATCCTGCAGTTGATCCATTAGCATCTACTTCAAGAGCATTAGACCCTGCTATTGTTGGTCAAGATCATTATGAAATAGCACGTGATGTGCAATCAACATTACAAAAATATAGAGAATTACAAGATATTATCGCTATTTTAGGTATGGATGAATTATCTGAAGAAGATAAACAAACTGTTGAACGTGCACGTCGTATCCAGTTCTTCCTATCACAAAACTTCCACGTAGCTGAACAGTTTACTGGTCAAAAAGGTTCATATGTACCTGTTCAAAAAACTGTAGAAGGCTTCAAAGCAATTTTAGATGGTGAATACGATCATATTCCTGAAGATGCATTCCGTCTTGTCGGTAGTATGGAAGAGGTCATCGCAAAAGCTAAAGACATGGGTGTTGAAGTTTAAAAAATTAGGAGGTATAGATAATGAATGTATTAAGCCTAAATATTGTCACTCCTAATGGTTCTGTTTACGACCGAGAAGATGTTAATCTTGCAGTATTACAAACAACTGCAGGGGAAATCGGTGTTATGTATGGACATATTCCAACAGTTGCAGCACTTGAAATTGGCTATGTTAAAATAAATTTTGACGGTGGTTCAGAATATATTGCAGTGAGTGAAGGTTTTGTTGAGGTTAGACAAGATAAATTATCGATTATTGTACAAACTGCAGAACCTGCGGACGAAATAGATGTTGCTAGAGCAGAATTAGCAAAATCTAGAGCAGAATCTCATTTGAATAACGAAGAAGATAACAGCGACATTAATAGAGCGAAGCGAGCTTTAGAACGTGCGAACAACCGTATTCGTGTCGCGAGCTTACAATAAATTTCAGAAAAGAGTATGAATGAGAAATTATATCTAACGCTATAATTTTGTTACCATGCCTTTGAATTGATAACTTGCTAAAAGGGATAGTATGAGTCGGTCATCCGAGCTACAGCTCGTGTATAAGAACTTATTGTCTTAAATCAGTTATCTAATATCTAAAAAGAAGAGTCAGAGACATTTATTGTCCTGGACTCTTCTTTTTTTAGGCGTAATATTATCTATAATGAACTCATTATAATGGCATATCTTAAATTAATTAGGGAAAAGTCAAAGAAATAAAAAGCATTTTGTAAATCAAATTGTGCATTTCAGATGTATCTTTTAAGGTTTATTTCATGTAAAATAAATTGACAGTGTAAAGTGAGGAGTTAGTGTATGGAGTATTTAGGACAATTTTCAGTTGTACACCTTATATTACATGTGATTTGTATTTGTGTTGCATATTGGGCTTTAAATGCAGTGAGATTAGAACAGTTTTTTAAAAAAGGTTATGCGCTACAAGTACAAGTATGTATGATTTTTTTAGCAATTTTACTTGGAACAGCGGTTAGTAATTTTCTTGTAGACTTGTTACAATATTCTACGCAAATTAAATATTTAGCACAATAATTCAAATACTTGTATATCATTTTGAATTATAGATATAATAATTTAGAAGTACATTAAAATTTTTGATGAAAATGAAGTATATAAGTAGTAAAGTGGAGGATTTAAGATGGATATGATAGAAATTAATGGTGGAAATAGATTGACTGGTGAGGTTAAAGTGTCTGGCGCAAAAAATGCTGTATTACCAGTTTTAACTGCTTCACTTTTAGCATCAGAAGGTGTTAGTAAATTAATGAATGTACCTGCATTAAGTGATGTAGAGACAATTAATAATGTAATCTCTACATTGAACGCGGAAGTTTCATACAATAAAGATGAGGAATCAGTAACTGTAGATGCTACAAAAGAATTAAATGAAGAGGCGCCGTATGAGTATGTAAGTAAAATGAGAGCCAGTATACTTGTTATGGGTCCATTATTAGCACGATTAGGTCATGCTAAAGTAGCTTTACCTGGTGGTTGTGCCATAGGTTCAAGACCGATTGAACAACATATAAAAGGTTTTGAAGAACTTGGTGCGGAGATTCATATGGATGGTGGTTTCATTTATGCTAGTACTGAAAATGGCTTAAAAGGAACAACTATTCATTTAGACTTTCCTAGTGTAGGAGCAACACAAAATATTATAATGGCGGCATCTTTAGCAGAAGGTAAAACAATATTAGAAAACGTTGCAAGAGAACCAGAGATCGTTGATTTAGCAAATTATATTAATGAAATGGGAGGCAATGTTTCTGGAGCTGGTACGGATACAATTATCATTCATGGTGTAGAAACACTACATGGTGTAGAACATGCAATTATTCCAGATAGAATTGAAGCTGGTACGCTACTTATTGCTGGAGCAATTACACGTGGTGATGTACTAGTTAATGGGGCTATAAAGGAACACATGACGAGTCTTGTTTATAAACTAGAAGAAATGGGAGTTGATTTAGCTTATCAGGATGACGCAATTCGTGTGCGTGTCGAAAATAATTTAAAACCTGTTGATATTAAAACATTGCCACACCCTGGATTTCCGACTGATATGCAATCACAAATGATGGCATTATTACTAACAGCTGAAGGGCATAAAGTAGTAACTGAAACAGTATTTGAAAATAGATTTATGCATGTAGGTGAATTTAAACGTATGAATGCTAAGATTACTGTTGAGGGTAGAAGTGCTAAAATAGAAGGCAAGAGCGAATTACAAGGTGCACAAGTAAAAGCTACAGATTTACGTGCAGCAGCAGCGCTTATTTTAGCTGGTCTAGTAGCAGATGGAACTACTCAAGTAACTGAGTTAAAACATTTAGACAGAGGATATGTTGACTTACATGGTAAATTAAAAGCATTAGGTGCAGATATCAAACGTACTCAAGTATAATACACCATTGCGCAAATGAAAAAGCGATGCATAAAGAGTTGGAGGAAGCAAACAATGGAGACAATTTTTGATTATAATCAAATTAAAGACATCATACCACACAGACAACCATTTTTATTAATAGATCGTGTAGTTGAATATGAAGTAGGGACTCGCTGTGTAGCCATTAAACAAGTATCAGGAAATGAACCGTTTTTCCAAGGCCATTTTCCAGAATATGCTGTAATGCCAGGTGTTTTAATTACAGAAGCGCTTGCTCAAACAGGCGCAGTTGCAATTTTAAATAGTGAGGAAAATAAAGGGAAACTTGCATTTTTTGCTGGCATAGATAAATGTAGATTTAAAAAACAAGTTACGCCTGGAGACACTTTAAAATTAGAAGTTGAAATAACAAAAATGCGTGGGCCAATCGGTAAAGGTAATGCCACAGCTACTGTAGATGGTGAAATCGCTTGTAGTTGTGAATTAACGTTTGCAATTCAAAGTAAATAAATAAGAACCTCAAGTGATGTTGTGAATACAACGGCTTGAGGTTCTTTTATTTTATTATTTTTCAATTTTTTCATCTTTTAGTCTTGGTTTAGATTGCATCAAACGGTTGAAAGATTTTTTGAGTTCTTCTCCAGTTAATCCTTCATCAATGAGCTGTTCTAATAAACTCTCAGCGTAAACTTGTCTCAATGTATAAATGTGACATTCAAAAACAACAGAAATCGCACCTTCAAGTTTACTAATATTTTTAATTGTAGCATCAAAGAGTGCAGGATCATTGGCTGGGCGAGTGATTACTACACGAATGTCTAATAAAGTCTCATCTTCCATATACTGTTTCATAGCTTCATAATGATAATCTGAAATAACGATTTCAAGTAACCAACCAGTACCACTATTTTCTTTATTGATAATAACGCCATCTTCTATTTCATATTCAGTAACGCCACCACTATCTGATACGATTTGAAATCGAACAGCTTTAAATGATTTCATCCGTCCTCACATCCAATTAATAAATTTAATTTCTACAATAATTCAAATTATATAAACATTATAACGTAATTTTAAATGATAAAGGTGAATTTTGCAGAAATTAGTATTAAATGACCTTTTAAATTCTGTGTAATTGCTTTTTGACGGAAGTATTAAAAATTCATAAAATATAGCTATAAAGGAGGTGACATATGATCAACAATATTGTAATTGTAGGGAGATTAACTAAAGACCCTAAAATATACGACAAGGAGGGGAAAAAATTAGCTACATTTTGTGTGGCTGTTACAAGAAACTATAAAGATAAGAATCAAAATACGATATGTGATTATTTATTTTGTAAAGCATTTGGAAAGATAGCTACTAATATTGAATTGTATATTAATCAAGGATCACTGGTAGGTATCACAGGCCAAATGCAATCACATAAATATGTAAAAGAAGGACAGACGCATTTTGTATCAGAAATACTTATTGAAACGATTAAATTCATGTCTCCACGAACTAAAGACGAAAACGATATACTTTTTGAACCATTCCCACTAGAACAAATTCATGACCCTTTCAAAGAAATGAAAATACAAGAAAATGATATATATGAAATTGTATAAAACTCCCACCCAAAATCTACCCCTAATTTAATAATCCACTTTAATATACATTTTAATCCTACTATCAATTATACTTCTACAGGCTATTCCTCTTAAATTAGTCCACTAAGGGGGATAGCTTATTTATTTTAAAATGAATTAGTTGATTGCAAATAATCACAAATAAGTAACTGAATAATCTGATTTATTACAAATTGTTTACATCAAGTGAAAGATCTTAAAGACTGTAAAAGCTTTCACAGAAGTTTTTATAGTGAAAAAATATTAAATTCAAAGATAAATTAAATGTAATTCCATTGTAAAATAGGCGCGTTTTTTTTATTTCACTGTAACCTACGGTGCTTTGTCGAATGTTATAGTTGTACTTGCAAATTAATCATAAATAAACTTAATTACCTTATAGGAGGACTTTTTTACAATGAAAAAAACAGTAGTAGCATCAACATTAGCAGTAGGGCTTGGCGTGACAGGATTCGCAGCAGGAAATTCAGCAGACGCTTCAGAACAAGGTGTCGACAAAGCTCAATTAGCACAACAAGCACAAACTAATCCAGAATCATTAAATGCAGCACCAGTACAAGACGGTGCTTATAATATAAACTTTGATTACAATAATACAAATTATAGTTTCCAATCAGATGGTCAATATTGGACTTGGAGCTATGGCGAAGGTTCAACAACTAATGCACCAGCACAAGAAACTGCTGAGCAACCACAACAAGTAGAACAACCACAACAAACTGAGCAAGCTTCAACTGAACAACCAGCACAAGAAGCTGCACCACAAACTGAAGCAACACAACAACCACAACAAGAAGCAACTACACAAAG
>NZ_MRZN01000018.1 GCF_002614725.1 Staphylococcus edaphicus
GGAGCAAGCTCCTTATCTGTTCGCTCGACTTGCATGTATTAGGCACGCCGCCAGCGTTCATCCTGAGCCAGGATCAAACTCTCCATAAATGAATTATGATGTTTGATTAGCTCATAAAATACTAATTTGTGTTATCTCTAACACTTGTTTTGAACCAACAATTTAATGTTGCGTTCGGAATTAACGTTGACATATTGCAATTCAGTTTTCAATGTTCATTTCTTCAATCACAAGAATTAATTTTACTCTCTTCGACTATGGAAGTCAAGGATTATTTAAAATTTATTTTTATGTGTATTTGTATTTCTTTTGTCTTTGTCGTTTTGTTTCGTCCGACAAGTAAATACTATACACGCTTATTTTACTTTTAACAACGGTAAAATTTACACTTATACCACGCGTTTTCATTGCATTTTCATTAAAAGGCAAACTATTAAAATACATTGTTTATAAAAGTACGTTTTTTGACGATATTCAAAATGTAATACTACATTAATCCTATGACTATCGATGCTATATCCATACTTTGATTTAATTTACATTTTTTAATTTTATTTACAAAAAAATAAAGCTATCTGCTTTAGATAGCTTTATCACTTCTTTTATATAGTAGATTAACCTTGCTACATCTCTGTTCTACCCATAATAGCTTTGGATAATGTCACTTCATCAGCATATTCTAAATCGCCACCAACAGATAAACCTTGAGCTAATCTTGTAACAGTAATACCGATTGGTTTTACTAGTCTAGAAATATACATCGCTGTTGATTCACCTTCTAAGTTGGGATTCATAGCTAATATCAATTCTTTAACTTCTTCATTTTTCAATCGATTGATTAAGCTCGGTATATTGATATCTTCTGGCCCAATACCATCCATTGGGGATATAGAGCCATGCAATACGTGATATAGACCCTTATACTCTCGCATTTTTTCCATTGCAATAACATCTTTATCATCTTCGACTACACAAATCACTGATCGATCCCTTTGTTTGTCTTGACATATATAACAAGGATCTTGTTCTGTAATATGCCCACACTCACTACAATAAGTAAGTTCTCGTTTTACATCTACTAATGACTTAGCAAATTGTACAACGTCATCTTCTTTCATGTCTAATACATGAAACGCCAGACGTTGAGCTGTTTTGGGCCCAATGCCTGGCAGTTTCATGAAACTGTCAATAAGTTTCGAAATTGGTTCAGGATAATGCATATGATCACATTCCAGGAATGTTTAAGCCTTGCGTATGCTTACCTAAACGTTCTTGTGTAAGTTCGTCAGCTTTGTTCATCGCTTCATTTGTAGCAGCAATTACTAAATCTTGTAACATTTCGATGTCATCAGGATCTACCGCTTCTTCTTTGATTTCCACGTCTAAAACTTCTTTATGCCCTGATACAGTTACAGTAACCATGCCGCCACCTGCTGTACCTTGAACCTTTTCTTCTTTAAGTTTTTCCTGTTCTTCGCCCATTTTCTTTTGCATTTTTTGCATTTGTTTCATCATTTGTTGCATATTTCCGCCACCGCGCATAAATATATCCTCCTTAAAACTTATATATCATTCATCTTTTGTTTCATTATACATGCCTTTTTAATCATTGTCATGTATCACTCTTCATCTATTACATTAACTGTACTTTCACCAAAGAGATCTTTTGCTTTTTGAACAACATCAACTTCTTCAGACTCAGTCGAAGTTGATGTTTTATTGCTCATATCATCTGTTGTACTTTGTTTTCTATTTTGAAGATATTCAGACCTTACCCGCATCCATTGATCCGCAGGTACACCAACAACTTTGACCGTTTTATCTATAATATTACAGACAACATTTTCGATGTTTTCGCGTTTTTCATCATCTTTATTTACGATTTCACAATGAATTTCTTCTTCAAATTTGATAAGTACGTGCGTTTCGCTGGCTGCAACCGGTTCAGAATTTTGTAAAAGACTTACTAATGACTTCAAATCATTACTTTTAGCATGATCTACTACGTCTTGCCATTGATCTTTAAGTTGCTTAATATCATCTTTATTGGCTTTATCTAACACTTTCGCTATTTGTTGCATAGAAAAAGTATTTTTAGATTGAGCACCTTTATTGGCAGAACGCTTCGCTTGTTGAGGTGGAGGATTGCTCGTTACACCGTTCGCTTTAAGTGAATTTAATTCACTCTCCAGCTGTTCCATTCTTTGAAGTAACACATCATTGTTGGGTTCAGTTGCTATACCTGTCGTTGCTACTGTCTGAACACTTTCCGGCTTTTCTTTTATCATTTCTGCTATTTTGACCAGTAACACTTCAAAATGTACACTTTGATTCACACTAAATCTAATAGAAACGAGTGTATCATTAATGATATCAATCATTTTATACAGTACATCTAAGTCAAAGTGCATCAGTGCGTCGTTTTCAGTTTCTGTATCGGATGTCTTATTCATAATTGTATCTCTTACAAAATAAATCATATCATTTATTAAACGGTTCACTTCTTTACCTTGCGAGACGAATTGATGGTACGTTGAGAAAGCATTTCTTACGTCACCTTCAACAACTTCTTTGAATAATTCATTTAATGCATTCGCATCTACACTGCCAGTAACATTCAACGCATCTGCTAAAGTTAAATGTTCGTCTCCAAATGCAATAGCTTGGTCCATGATACTCAATGCGTCACGCATACCACCTTCAGAAGCTTTCGCAATAAAATCCAAGGCTGCTTCATCATATTCGATTTCTTGTGATTCCGCTACGAATTGTAACCTTTCTACAATTTCTTGTTGGCTTATCGCTTTGAAATCAAATCTTTGTGCTCTTGAAATAATTGTCGGAGGTATTTTATGGGGTTCTGTTGTCGCTAAGATAAAAATAGCGTGTGCCGGTGGTTCTTCCAATGTTTTAAGCAATGCATTAAAAGCACCTGTCGTTAGCATGTGCACTTCATCTATAATATAAACTTTAAATTCTGATTCACTCGGTGCATATTTGACTTTATCTCTAATATTTCTAATCTCATCCACACCATTATTACTAGCTGCGTCAATTTCGATAACATCTGAGTTAGTCCCTCTTGTAATACCTTTACAGACTGCACATTCATTACATGGTTCTCCATCTGAACGTTCAAGACAATTAATTGCTTTCGCAAATACCTTTGCAATACTTGTCTTACCAGTCCCTCTTGGACCACTAAAAATATACGCATGTGATTGTTTACCTTTCGAAATAGCATTGCGTAGTGTTTTGGTTACATGTTCTTGACCTACCACATCTTCGAAACTCTGAGGTCGGAACATTCTATATAATGCTTGATAATTCACTTTCGCACCTCCAATTGCATTCACAGACTATTATAGCATTGAACTTTATACTTTGAATATTAATTAAAAGCTTCTGAGTATACAACTTCCCCTTTCGGTTGCTCAAGTAGTTGATCCCATAGGAATTTGACCATGAAATATTTTGAAGGCACATCAAATGGGCATTCTATATCATAGTCTTTTGCAGGTTCATAGCCAAACCTACCATAATATTCAGGGTCTCCTAATACGATAATCGTAGTATAATCTTGTGTTTTCGCACGTTCTTCTACTGCTTGTATTAACGCTTTACCTAACCCCTTGTTTCTATAGTCTGGCAATACGGATAATGGTGCCAATGCAAGTGCAGTATAACGACTCGTCTCATTAACAATTGCGATTTCAGATAGCATAATGTGGCCGACTACGTTACCATCATCATTTTTCGCTACAACTTCAAGCTCGTAATTGTACTCTGGCGCATTCCTTAATTTCACTACTAAGTCCTGCTCATCATGACTAGAATCCGCGTTATCTTCAAAAGCCATTTTGATTTCTTCTAAACTCGTTTCATAATCATTTTCTGTTAGTGTGCTTAAATAGATTTGCATGGGTCTCCCTCCAAACATTTTGTTTAAAACTTTGACCTAACAACATCGGTTTTTTCAAAAAAATTTAAAGCCCCTTCCCAACATTCCATCAAAGTATTGTTTATATTTTAATATAAAAAAAGAGTGACTGCTATCAAAAGATAAGTCACTCTTTATATATGTGCTATTTCATTATTTTTAAAATTAAAACCGTGCACCTTCGCTTCGAATGCGTATCACAAACGTTACCAAAGTCGACAGCTAAATCTCGGCAACCCTACGGCACATACGATGATCCACTTAATGCTGCTTCCGTCAGGACCTGACATGATTCGTGGGTTCATATTGCATAGGACCGAAATCTTCAAACACTACGTGCTTTGGGCAGACTTCACAAAAACGCACCCTTAGCAAAGGAATTAAGTCTCGCATAAAGCGGTTTTCGAGTACAGGGAACCGCTACCTCCCCACCTAGCACGGCAAGATATATCATACTATAATCTCATATTAGAATGCAAGCATTACCTTTTGTATAAGCAACAACACCTTGCAAACACTTCACACGTTAGCCATATAGTGCGTGATTTATATTTTATGACGCCTAGAAAAATCGTTAAACTTAAACTCTGTCGCTAAATGTTTAGAAATATTATATTGAAATATCGTAGTGTCCTTTAAATGAACAATTCCACGTACAGTCGCTGTATATGCAGGTGTGATGTCGCCAAAGACTTCATATTCCAACTCTCCAAAAGGTTCAAATGTAATTGATTTATTTGAATAACTAATTTCTAATCCTAACACTGCTTCAATATAATGATACAAAGACTTTGTAGCAATATCAGCTGTAACATTTGGCACAATTGTTTCTATTAGATAATCTTCATCTATAATTTTCACTCTATTGTCTATTTTTCTCGTCCGTATAATATGCCATAACATCGTATTTGAGCTTATATTCAAGGCTTCTTTCACTCTAGGAATATCACCAGCTATGATTTTCTCAATAACTTTCACTTCAGTTTCATGTTGCAACCCTAGACCTTGTTGTACCTCTCTAAAACTAGTTAAATCTGCAAAAGGAAATTCTGTTAACCCTTGATAAATAACAATCGAGCCTTTCCCTCGAATCTTTTGTATCATGCCGTCTCTCACTAATAAATTCAATGCTTTACGCACTGTTTCACGTGATGCGTTATAAGATTCTACCAATTCGTGTTCAGATGGCAATTGAGCGCCATACGATATGTGTGATTCAACAATCTCTTTTCGTAATGTTTCATATATCGTAATAAATTTCTTCTGTGTCATCACTACGCTCACTGCCTTTTATAAATTATTGTGCAACTACGATTACGCCAAAACCATCAATCTGACTATCTATCATTTGACCATGTTGTATCATTACTTGTCCATTTATCTCTAAACCTTCTGGAATCTCCACACGTTCTTTGGAAAAGTTAGCTACAACTAACCAGGATTCGCCATTATAATGACGTTTATATATAAACAATTCATTATGGTCCATAAACAGTGGTTCGATACTTCCGTAAGTGATGATGTCATGTTTATGGCGTAGTTGAATTAAATGTCTATACGTTTGAAGTATGGACTGTTCGTCTTCAATAGCTGCTTCAACGTTTATTTTATCAAAATTGCTTGGGATATCAATCCATGGTGTACCAGAAGTGAATCCAGCATTCTCACCTGCCGTCCATTGGACAGGCGTCCTTGAATTATCACGCGATTTTTGTCCAAGCATTGTTAAAATCTCTTGTTCATCATATTCTGCTGCCTTCAGATTGTCATAAGCATTTAACGATTCAACATCACGATACTGCTTAATATCATCAAATCCTGGATCTGTCATCCCAATTTCTTCACCTTGATAAATATATGGCGTACCTTGCAACATATGTAACACTGTCGCTAGCATCTTAGCACTTTGTTTACGCAGAGGTTCAGATGTATCATCACCGAAACGTGTAACGACACGTGGTTGATCGTGGTTACACCAAAATATAGCATTCCAACCACCACCTTCATATATACCAAGCTGCCATTCCATTAAAATATCTTTTAATTTATGAAAATCTAATTTAGCATTCGACCATTTCTCCCCATCTACATAGTCTACTTTAAGGTGATGGAAGTTAAATACGCTACTCAATTCTTGACGGTCAGGCGCAGTATATTTTATACAGTGATCAATCGTTGTTGATGACATTTCACCAACAGTCATTAAGCCCTTATCACCAAACGTGTGGCGATTCATTTCATGAAGATAATCATGGACGCGAGGCCCATCTGTGTAAAACTCTTTCCCTATTTTTTCGGAGTTTTTAAATTCACCCTTGGAAATTAAATTAATTACATCAAAACGAAATCCATCAATACCGAAACCAATCCAGTAATTAATTACATCATACAACACACGTCTGACTTCTGGGTTATCCCAATTTAAATCTGCTTGTGTTACATCAAATAAATGTAAATAATATTCATCCGTCTTTGCGTCATACTTCCAAGCATTCCCACCAAATTTAGATTCCCAATTCGTTGGCGGTTCAGTATCTGCAGATTTTCTAAAGAAATAATAATCTCTATAAGGGCTATGTTTATCAGCATAAGCTTGCTTAAACCATTCATGTTCAGTTGATGTATGGTTTATAACAATATCCATCATGACTTTAATATCTTTTTTATGCGCTTCAGTCACTAACATCTCTAAATCTTCGATCGTTCCGAATTGCTCATTAATTTTATAATAATTACTAATATCATAACCATTATCATTCATTGGCGATTCATATACAGGCGTTAGCCAAATATAATCTACACCTAAGTATTGTATATAATCTAATTTTTCAATAATTCCTTGTAAGTCACCTTCACCATTTCCTGTTGTATCATTAAAGGATTTCGGATAAATTTGATAAACAACTGATTTTCTCCAATCTTTCTGACTCATGTGATTACCACCTTAATGTTTACTATTTAAAAAAAGAAACTCGCTAAGTCATTTTAGCGAGTTAAATTGTACTGCTTTCTCATCTACAACGATTCATCTACCATTTCTTTTGCTTTTTCTTTACTGAATTTTGATAGGAAGACAGTAAGTATTGCTGGCACAAAAGTTGCTAGTAATGTACAAGTTAGGTAAACACCCCAATAATGATTTGGAATCGAAATGAATGCCGGTAAGCCACCGACACCTACTTTACCTAGCACAGGCGTAGCACCAATGATTGCTCCTAAAATACATGATGTTGAAATCGCCGCAATAAATGGATATTTCAACGGAAGGTTCACACCAAATAGCGCTGGTTCTGTCACACCTAAGAAACCAGAAACACCTGAAGTCATTGCTAAACCTTGTTCTTTGCCCATTTTACGTCTTCTGTAGACAAACCAAGCACCGAATGCCGCAGAACCTTGACATATATTAGAAATGGCAAGTATTGGCCATAAGTATGTGCCTCCTAGTTGACTGCCCATAAGTTGGAAATCTACTGCTAAGAACATGTGGTGTAAACCTGTTATAACAAGCGGAGCATAGAACAAACCATAAATCGCGCCACCTAACCAGCCCGCATGTTCAAAGACAAAAGTTACGCCGCTCGTGATTCCCGTTCCTAACCATAAAGCTACTGGACCAATAACGATAAACGCCAAGAATCCAGTTATTAATAATGCTACCGGACCAACGACCAACATTTTTATGGAATCATGAACATATTTATTTAAGAATTTTTCAATTTGTGCGAGCACATAGGATGCGAGTAAAATCGGCAATACTTGTCCTTGATAGTTCAATTGCTTGATTTCTAAGCCAAAGATATCCCATGTCGGTATATTACCTTTTGCGATATCGTATTGTGATACAAGTTGTGGATTCATTAAAATCAAACCTAATACTAAACCAAGAATCTGACTACCACCAAATACACGCATGCTACTCCAACCAATTAATGCTGGTAAAAATATGAATGCGGTACTTGCAATCACATTAATAATATTTGAAATATCACCTAGTTGCGGATACTGTTCTACAAGTGGCTTAGGACCAAATAGTCCTTCCATAGTAAGTAAGTTATTAATCCCCATTAATAGACCAGCAGTTACGATTGCAGGTAAAATCGGTATAAAGATATCTCCCAATAACTTAATTAACCTTTGAATTGGATTCCCTTTTTTCGCTGCTGCTGCTTTTGCATCATCTTTAGAAGCTGCACTTACGCCCGTTTCTTCGATAAATTGCTTGTAAACTTCATCTACTGTACCAGGCCCAATAACGATTTGATATTGATTGTCTGCTTTAAATTGCCCTTTCACTAAAGCATTATCACTTAATCTGTCTTTATCCACTTTAGCATCATCTTTCAAGACAAGTCTTAAACGAGTAACACAATGTGTTGCTGTATCCAAGTTGTCTTTGCCCCCAATAGCTTCGACAATATCTTGTACATCTTTCTTTTGAACAGCCATGACCACTCACTCCCTTATAATTAAACTTTAGATATTAGTGAAAGTATAACTTGTCTATACAAGTTTTGTAAAGGCTTTCATTTTAAAATAAGATATTACCCAATCGTTTGCTAATTGTGGAGACATTCAAAAGTCTATGTCATTTTAATCACGCTTTCATCTCACTCTGACACTCTCAATTACATATCTTTACTCATTCTAGCTTTGCAATCAAGGATGAGCGACCAAAAACCCAATTAACTATAAAAACACATTAAAAAAGCAAGTACTCAATTCTCATTGAATACTTGCTTTATCTATATTATTAGCCTTGGTATTAAAAATATAATGGCGGAGGAAGAGGGATTCGAACCCCCGCGAGCCGTTAAGCCCCTGTCGGTTTTCAAGACCGATCCCTTCAGCCGGACTTGGGTATTCCTCCAAACACAATATTTATAATATTATAGCCCATGTTAAATGTCAATTAAAATCATAGTCTTATACTAATGTTTTCTCTTTTAAATATTCATCTACAGCATTTGCTACAGCTCTACCTTCTTGAATTGCCCATACAACAAGACTCTGACCTCGTCTAGCATCACCTGCAGCAAATACATTGGGTTGGTTCGTTCTAAAATCTTTATTATCTGCTACAATTTTATTGCGCTCTGTTTGAATATTAAAGGCATGTGGTACCGTCGTTTCAGTACCTATAAAACCAATGGACAACAAGACAAGATCCGCAGGCCAATGACGTTCAGTACCATCGACAACAACCATTCCTTCATCCGTTTCCTCTAAGATTTGAGTATATACACCTTTGACATTTCCAATACGATCGACATCATAACGCATTGTTTGCACACCATAAGCTCGCGGCTCAAAACCAAACCGTGATTCATATTCTTTATGTGCATAATCCATTTTGAACACTGGCATTGCCAATGGCCAATACGTGTTTTCATCAAACTCTATTGCTTCTGGTTGTTTCGTATACTTATTAAATTGAACTATAGATTTACAATTTTCACGAAGTGCTGTTGCGACACAGTCAGCTCCTGTATCTCCTGCACCAATCACCACAACATTTTTACCTTCTGCAGAAATGGTCGGGTCCTCAATTTCACCATTTAAATATTGACCTTGTTCCGTCAAATAATCCATAGCAAAATGAATGCCAAAGCCCATACGACCTTCTAATGGTAAATCTCGTGCATTTTGAGAACCTGTACATAGAATAATTGCGTTATGTGTTTTATCTAGTGTTTCTCTACTAATATCGACACCAATCTCGGTATCTGTTTCAAAGCGAATACCAGACGCTTTCATGATTTCAATTCTACGACGCACTACGTCTTTATCTAATTTCATATTAGGTATGCCATACATAAGTAAGCCACCTGCTTCGTGAGCACGTTCATAAACCGTTACATGATACCCTAGCTTATTCAATTCATCTGCAGCTGTTAATCCAGCAGGGCCACTACCGACAATCGCTACCGATTCGCTTTTACGCTGTTTTGGTATCGTTGGTTTAACCCAACCGTTTTCATATGCTTCATCTATAATTGTTCTCTCTATGCCTTTAATCGCTACGGATTCGCGATTGATTTTCATGACACACGATTGCTCACATGGTGCTGGACAAACGCGCCCTGTAAATTCCGGAAAATTATTTGTTTCACTTAAACGTTCATATGCCGTTTTGAAATCTTGTCTATATACTAAATCATTCCATTCAGGTATATAGTTACCTATGGGACACCCAATCGTTTCTTTACCAAATGGTTCACCTGTTTGACAAAAAGGTGTGCCACAATCCATACAACGCGCACCTTGTTGTGCCGCTTCATCTTTAGTAAATCTCTGTTGAAATGCTTCATGATTTTTCAAACGATCTACTAATGATAGTTCATCAAGTTGTTGCCTTTCATAATTCATAAAACCCTTGAATTCACCCACGATAATCCCCCCTTTTTTTGATTAGTACACAGCCGATAGTTGTTGCTCTGAAGTTAAGTGTGTGCGTTCATCATTAAATGCGTTTAATAAAGCTTCATCTAATTGTTCCGACTGTTGTTTTTGTAAATCTATTTTTTGCATCATCAATTTATAATCTTTTGGAATAACTTTTACAACTTTATCTGCTATATTTTCAAAATCACCAAGAATTTTTTTAGCTTTACTACTATTCGTATATTTGACATGTGCTTCCAACATTTCTTTCAGCACATTGCGTTCCTCATTAACTGTAATTTCATCAAAATCAAGACTATCTAATTGATTATCTTTTTTAAATTGTGCAGTATCTGATGGAAAGACATAACTCACTCCACCACTCATACCTTGTCCAAAGTTCTTACCTACATCACCAAGAATGACAATTCTGCCACCAGTCATATATTCAAGCCCGTGGTCTCCAATACCTTCTACGACTGCTTGAACACCACTGTTACGAATACAAAAACGTTCGCCTGCTTTACCATTAATAAACGCTTTACCATGTGATGCACCATAGAAACAAACATTACCCACGATAATTTCGCCTTCACGTTGCGTATTTGGCGCGTTTACAATCACTTTACCGCCAGACAAGCCTTTACCAACGTAATCATTGGCGTCACCCGTATGATGAATCGTCAAACCACTCGGTGTATATGCTGCTAGACTTTGCCCAGCATGTCCAACCGTTTTAGCGTAAATGGTATCTTCCGGCAATCCTTCCGAACCATGTACCCTAGTGATTATACTGCCTGTAATTACACCGACATCACGCTGTTCATTCTTCAAAATATATTGGCCTTCAAAGGACTTACCAGCTTCAATCGATGCTTGTGCATCTGGATACAATTCAGTCAGGTCAAAGCCTTCATCTAAATGATGATTTTGTTCAATTTGCTTAAATCGCTTACCTTCATGTTGGTACAATAGTGCTTCAACATTCATGAAAGCTGCTTTAGGCTTATGTGTCGCAAGATTTTCTTTACGTCTTAATAAATCTGTTCGACCCACTAAATCATCTACTGAATTCAAACCAAGTTCTGCCAGTATTTCTCGCAATTCTTCTGCAATAAAGTGCATGAAATTAACAACGTGATCCGCTCTACCATTAAATAAAGCGCGCAAATCTTGATTCTGAGTAGCAATACCAACAGGACAAGTATCTTTATGACATACACGCATCATGACACAACCGAGCACCACTAATGGTGCCGTTGCGAAGCCGAATTCCTCAGCACCTAATGCACAAGCATAAGCTACATCTCGACCTGTGAGTAATTTTCCATCTGTTTCAACTTTTACACGTGATCTTAAATCATTCATCATCAACGTCTGATGTGTTTCAGCCAAACCGATTTCCCATGGTACACCTGCATGTTGAATACTTGTTTTTGGTGATGCACCTGTACCACCATCATATCCACTAATTACAATTTTATCAGCATACGCTTTGGCTACCCCTGCCGCAATCGTACCGACACCTGTTTTCGAAACAAGTTTAACTGTGATATTAGCGTCTTTATTAGCATTTTTTAAATCATGTATGAGTTGTGCTAAATCTTCTATTGAATATATATCATGATGCGGCGGTGGTGATATTAAACCGATACCTGGCGTAGAACCCCTTACTTCAGCAATCCATGGATAGACTTTCGTTCCAGGTAATTGTCCGCCTTCCCCTGGCTTAGCGCCTTGCGCAACTTTAATTTGTATTTCTTTTGCATGTTGTAAATAGTCGCTTGTTACGCCAAAGCGACCAGAAGCAACTTGTTTGATTGCGCTTGAGTGGTTACGTCCTTCTTCATCTATAATAAAACGTTCAGGATTCTCTCCACCTTCACCGCTATTACTTTTACCACCCATACGATTCATCGCTTCAGCTAATGTTTGATGAGCTTCTTCCGAAATTGAACCGTAACTCATCGCCCCTGTGTTAAAACGTTGCACGATGTCACTCGCCGGTTCAACTTCACTGATATCAATGGGTGTTTGTTTTTTAAATTCCATCAAATGACGAATATGATCTGTCCGTTTATAATTCACTTCATGCGAAAAAGCTTTGAACTTCTCATAATCATTTAAACGACATGCATGTTGCAATAAGTGGATAGATGTTGGATTAAAAGCATGGTGCTGACCTTGTTTACGCCATTGGAACGTACTACCCGATTCAATGTATTCGCTTGAAGGTGTTTGTCTAGCTTTATTCTCCTTATCAATCATCTGCATGGAAATGCCTGACAATTTTGTCTGTGTACCTGTAAAATATTGTTCAACGACTTCATCTGATAAACCAACCGCTTCAAAGATTTGTGCCCCTTGATAACTTTGAACCGTTGAAATTCCCATCTTAGCCATTACTTTAATGACGCCTTCTGACAATGTATCCGTATATGTTTGAACATTTTCAGAAATATCTCCTTCTAAACGCTGATTCTGTACCAACTGTTCAATCGTACGTTGTGCCAAATAAGGTACAACTGCATTAGCACCGTAACCTAATAAGCATGCAACATGATGAACTTCTCTTGTTTCACCCGATAAAGCTACAATACTTGTACGCATACGCAATCCTTCTCTAATTAATAATTGATGGATATGGCTCACTGCTAATAACATTGGCATTGCATATCCTGTATCAGAAACTAAACTACGATCATCAAGTACAATAATTTCATATCCTTTTTGTACAGCTTTAATCGCCTTCTCCCCAATGGCATCTAATGCTGTTTCTAACTCATGCTGATAAACAGTAGACACGTGCGTTACATTAAATCGACTTTGTTCAATAGCATCTAGCTGAGCCTCTGTAATGACTGGTCGTTTTAATTGAATGCGGTTTAAGACATCTTCATTGGGCTTTAATAAATTGCCCTCACCACCTAAATATGATAACTCGCTAGTTACGATTTTTTCACGATAAGCATCTATCGGTGGATTCGTGACTTGCGCAAATAATTGTTTAAAATAATTAAATAAACTTTCATCTTTTTCATTTAATGCCGCAATAGGTACGTCATATCCCATAGCCCCAATTGGATCCTTTTTACTTTCCACAAGTTCAGTTAAATATTTGTCCATTTCTTCTTTGGTATAAACAAATTGTTTTTGTAAACGCGTTAGTGTATCAACATCCCAATCAGATGGTTGGTACATCACTTTATCTAAGTCTAGATCTACTTTAAATTGACTCAACCAACTTTCATAAGGATGTTCATCTGCAATACGAGCTTTCAATTCATTATTTTCGATAACTTTATGTGCTTTGAAATCGACTAAAAGTAATTTCCCGGGGTTCAGTTGTCCTTTAAATGCCACATTATCTTCAGGGACATCGACCACTCCAACTTCAGATGAAAACACAATATAATTATCTTTAGTAATCGTATAGCGTCCTGGTCTTAAGCCGTTTCTATCAGTCAGCGCACCAATTTTATCACCATTACAGAAGGAAATCATCGTAGGTCCATCCCATGGCTCCATTAGATAACTATAAAATTCATAAAATGCGCTTATATTGGCATCATTTGCCTTGTTATATAACCATGGTTCTGGAATCATAAGCATTGCTGCTCTTTCTGGTTCCATCGCCAAGGATAGAAATTCCAAAGCATTATCAACAATAGCCGAGTCACTACCATCTTCATCAACAATTTCAGCCACTTTATGTTTATCTTCACCAAAAATCGTTTCTATCAATGCATCTTGTCTCGCACGCATCCAGTTTACGTTACCTTTAATTGTATTAATTTCACCATTGTGCATTAACAATCTATTAGGATGCGCACGTTTCCAACTCGGAAATGTATTAGTACTAAAACGAGAATGAACCAAGCCTAATTTTGAAATAAAATCTTCATGATTCAAGTCTTGATACAACGCTTTGATTTGATCCGAACGTAACCATCCCTTATAGACGATGGTTCTGTGAGACAAACTTGTAAAATATAAATCTAACTGTTGTTGATTGGCATAATTTTCAATTTGTTTTCTCGCTAAAAATAATGTGCGTTCAATTTGAGTATGCCTAATATCATTCAAAGCAACAAAAACTTGTTGAATATGTGGCATTGTATCTGCCACGTGTGTTGCAATCGCACTAATATCTACAGGTACTGCTCTATAGCCAAGTACAGTTAAGCCTTCCGCTTCAAAATAAGCATTAAATTGCGCTTCATGTTGAGAACCTTTAATTTTTTCATTTGTAAAAAACATGCCAACTGCATATTGACCTTCTTCAGGAATATCAAAATCAAGGTGTCGTGAAAAATATGCATATGGTACTTCCGTCATAATCCCTGCACCATCACCAGTTACACCATCTGCACCAATACCACCACGATGATCTAATCTACGT
The DNA here is from genome assembly GCF_002614725.1 of Staphylococcus edaphicus. Classification (GTDB taxonomy): domain Bacteria; phylum Bacillota; class Bacilli; order Staphylococcales; family Staphylococcaceae; genus Staphylococcus; species Staphylococcus edaphicus. The sequence goes on from NZ_MRZN01000018.1 coordinate 14,727, forward strand.
AACATTTCTAATGATTTTTCAACGATGTCATGACTTCTTTTATTATCCATATTCGCATAAAATCCTATTCCACAAGCGTCATGTTCTTCGCGACTATCATATAATCCTAATTTCTCTCTATTTTTAAGCATGATCTTCACCTCTTTTAAGAAAATTCTGAAAACTAAATAAGTAAGTAAACTATAAAGCAGTTGATTAATCTGTTCAATATATAAAATAGATGATATCATTCTAATTATTAGAACAATAGAGGAAAACGAGGGCTATATATGGAAATCAAACAATTGAAATATTTTATAGAAGTCGCTAAAAGAGAACACTTATCTGAAGCTGCACTTGAGTTAAACATTGCACAATCAGCGATTAGTCGCCAAATCGCTCAACTAGAAAAGGAACTTCAAGTGACTTTGTTCAAAAGAGAAGGTAGAAATATTTATTTAACAGATGAAGGCAGACAGTTTTTTACTGAAGCTACAAAAATCATCGATCAACTCAATGAAACGATTCGCTTATTCCACAATCAGTCCGAATCAAATCATTTTATCATTCGTATTGGCTATGTTGAGAGTTATATTTCTCAGGTACTCACTTTATTAATACAGGCATTTGAAAATAAGAGCCAATCTATTATCGAACCTATTCTAATGGAAGAAAGTGACATATTAAATGCATTAATCACAAACCAAATTGATATCGCCTTTACAAATTTAACACAACAAATCAAACAAAACACGTCACTCAAGATAAATCCTCTATTCGAAGAAAATTTCCATATTTATGTGCCTAAAGACGACCCAATAACTATGGCAACGAATCCGCCACTAGTTCAATTTTCAAACAAATCTATCTATGAACTCTATAAGCTGCCCCCCTATATTAAGCAAACGTTAGTTAGCGTCATAGAAACACCTATTCGCACGGTAACCAATACACAGTTAGCTCAATATTTATTAAACAAAGGCCGTGGCTATATTATCGCACCATCTTATCAACAATTAGATAAAAATCCACAGAAATGGATTGCTATCTCACTAGAACACACCGAATTAAAACGTACTATTTGTAGTGTGATACGTCACGATAACCGCAAGAATGATATACAGTTCATGCTAACGACAATCGAGCAATTACTCAGCCGTAGTGCCACGTATCATTAAGTTTATACAGACTGTCAAACCTATAAATCTTTGAATTCAGTTTATCGGGCGCGTATAATCACATTGTCTATAAAGAGAGGACTGAATACACTTGAAGTCTGTTAAAACATTATTAAAACGCCCTTACAATTGGATAGTCATTGCTTTTTGCGTTATTTTTGTCGTTTTATTCATATTCACTTTTTTTAATGCTAAATTTTATGACACACCCATTGGGCAAATTACGCAAATCAATAACACGTCAACAACCCATATTTCTGATGAACACCACAACAAAGATACGAAACACAAAACGCAATTACATATCAAAATATTAAACGGTAAGTTCGAAGGTAAAACTGCTAACATTTCACATGAATATACCGAGTCACAAGCAGATAGTGAAGCCTTTTCAAAAAATAACAAAGTATTATTACATATTGATAAGGATTTAAACGATGCCTATATAACTGAGAAGAAACGTGATAGTTTAGTCGTTGCGATAACAGGCATATTTTTATTAACCGTATTACTTGTCGGTAAAAAAATAGGACTACAATCGATTCTGTCGCTTGCCCTTAACACTTTGGTAGTATTATTAGCAATCTATATTCATAATCAATCGCCTAACATTAGTCTATTCGGTCTTATGAGTGTAGGTATCTTCATCTCTACAACATTAACTCTGTTACTTGTTACGGGTTGGCAATGGCGCACACTCATTACAATCCTTAGCACATTAGTGGGCACCTTTTTATGTGTTGGCATGTCACAATTAATTATCCAACTTACAGGTGGTACTGGGTTAAAATTTGAAACCATGAGTTTTCTAACCTTGCCACCAAAAGAAGTGTTCCTAGCCTCGGTGATGATAGGTACCTTAGGTGCAGTCATGGATGTCGCCATTACGATTGCCAGCGGTATGGCTGAAATCCTGCGTCGGACGCCTGATATCAGCATGAAACGTTGGGCACTAGCTGGACGAAATATTGGACAAGATATCATGGGAACAATGACGAATATATTATTATTCTCTTATTTATCAGGAAGTTTGCCTATGCTACTGATTTATTTAAAAAATGCAAACACCATCACTTATACCATATCTATGAATTGGTCTTTAGAAATTTCCCGGGCAATTACCGGCGGGATTGGCATTGTCTTAACAATCCCAATCACTATTTTATTAATGCAACTTTGGTTTAGACTGCGAGGTGTTAGATCATGAGCGTAATAACGATATTAGGTCTCATTTTATTAATATTAATGTTAATATTTGGTGGAAAAAAGGGATTAATTTCTTATCTGACCCTATTTCTAAATTTTGTCGTTTTATTCATTGCTATCATACTCATTATATTTGGCTTGCCTATTTACCTTGTCACACTTATATTCTGCATCGTCGTCGCTGCTTGTAATTTGTTTGTGCTAAATAGTTACAATACGAAGACCCAAGCCGCATTTTACGCCACAATTGTGACAACACTTATTTTAATAGCTGCCATTTATCTTTCCGTATCAATTGGGCATTTACAAGGTTTTGCAACCGAACAACAAGATGAAACGTATATCTTTTCAATGAATATTGGCATAGATATGGTTAAGTTTATGGTGTTTACAATTGTTCTTGCCGTTATCGCTGCAGTCATTGATTTAGCTATCACAATCAGTTCACCTATGTATGAATTAAGTGAAACAAATCCTAAGTTAACACAAAAAGAACTATTTCATTCAGGCATGCGGGTTGGCCGTGAAATATTAGCAACTTCAGCTAATACCATATATCTTGCTTATTTTGGCGGACAGTTAACGTTATTTTTCTGGTTTTCCAAACTTAATTATTCCTTTGGACATATTATAAATTCTAAAATTTTCGCACAAGAGTTTATTTCCATTCTACTTGGTGGTATCGCCGTCGCTATCAGTATTCCAATTACTGCATGGCTAACTGCTATATTAATTAAAAGACAAAGACCATCACACACAATATCAAAGACAAATGATTAATAGAAAAATAACAAGAATTAAGTATGATAAATTAGTGAAATGGCACTCCATATTTACTTGAGCTGCAATACCTCCACATAAATATCACTAAAATTTTATGCGTATGACAAACGCTGCGACACTGGTATCCTTATTAATTACGCTATAAAAAAGATGAGACAAGGATGTCTCATCTTTTTTATTCTATTATTTACGTTTATTTAGCTTATTTAATTCTCCACTGAAATAGGCACGCTCGCCGTGTACAACGTAATCTAATCCATGTGCTTCTTCTACTGTATCTGTACCTAATTCACTAAATTTAGAAATGACTTTCGCAATGATATAAGTCATAACGCCACTAAAAACGATTGTGATAGCAACAGCTATAAACTGATTCACAATAGGTAGAAAGCCGCCACCTAATAACAGACCATTGACTACATCGCCGTTAATATGATGTGACTGAAACACCCCTGTTAAAAGCGCACCGACAACGCCACCGACACCATGTATACCAAATGCATCTAATGCATCATTATAATTCAATTTGCCTTTAATATAATTAATAACAAAGTAACAACAAATACCACCTATAAGCGCAATAACTACAGCATTCATATATCCTACAAAACCTGCCGCTGGAGTAATCGCTACTAACCCTGCAAGCATACCTGATAACATACCTATCAAACTGGTTGTCTTCTTCATTCAATATTCTATTATCGACCAACCTAATGCGCCAGCACTGGCTGCAAGTGCAGTATTTACAAATGAAATCATCGCTATCTTATCAAACGTTAAGGCACTACCTACATTAAATCCATACCAACCAAACCAAACCAATATTCCTCCGATAAGCGTGATAATCAAATTGTGTGGTGGTCTTTTATCAAAATTTTTACCAGCACCAATCATAATTGCTAACACTAGCCCTGATACACCTGAAGTGATGTGCACGACTGTTCCACCTGCATAGTCAATTGCACCTATTTTATCAATCCAGCCACCGCCCCATACCCAATGAGCTACCGGACTATAAACACAAACAACCCACAAAAATACAAAAATCAAATACGGGATGAATTTCATTTTTTCAGCTATTGATCCTGATAAAATTGAAACTGCAATTGTACAAAACATTAATTGAAATAGCATAAATAATGCTAAAGGGATATGTTCCGAAATTGCTGATTGCGTACTAAAACCGACGTGAGATAATCCTATATATGTAAAATCTCCAAACAGTAAATTTCCATTTCCAAAACTAAAGCTAAACCCAAATAATATCCACGCAAATGTTACAATTACTATTGCCGACATACTCTGCATAACTGTATTCAATACATTTTTAGATTGAACCAATCCCCCATAAAATAAACTCAACCCTGGCGTCATCAACCAAACTAGCAACGTACAAAGAAATAAAAATAATGTATCATTCATATTCATACCACTCACTCCTTTGTATCGGAGCATAAACCCGTTCCTTTAAAATAGCAAAAATGCGTCATGTAAAATAACACTATATGTTATCTTTTCTGACACATTTCTACACCATTTTATTTAATTTCTCGCTTTAGAATATAGACTGGCCTATTTTCTAAAGTTGCTTCTCCTACGATATGGTAATGACATTGTTTATATAGTTGTTGAGCGATGTCATTATCATCATTGACCGTTAAACAAATCTCTTGAATCGTCGGAAAATTAATTTTCAAATAATTCGGTAACGCCTTAATAATCTGCTTACCGTAGCCAGACCCACGATAATTCACATCAATACTGAACGACCTAAAAAATATAGCGTGTTTATTTTCAGAATATGGTGCAACACCCTTACCTTCATGTAATGTAAAAAAACCAATGCACTGATTTTTGCCATTATAAACTAATGTTGGATGCCTTTCCTCGTCATTCTCAGCAAGTACAATATTTTCCTTTGGTGTCTTTGTGAATTTTAAATCATCTGCTGAAAGGTTAATACGCTCAATATCAGCCATTAAGTCTGCCTTATAAGGAACAAAATAAACGACATCATCTTGCTTTGATTGCTCATCAATCCAAGTTAATACAGCTGGAGCAATTTGATGATGATCATGTTTACTCACCCATTTTAAATCAGTTATTTCCTGATCAGGTACCACGGAATTCCAATCTATTTCAGCAGTCGTTTTAAAACAATTCAATTCGGTTTGCGTGTTTTTCTGAGGATACGCTTCTCCTACAACCGTCGAAAGGTAGACAAGTGAAGATTCAGGTAAATCTACTTGTAATTCTTCTTGAATTTCTCTTGTTAACGCTTCTGTATATGACTCATTTGCGTCTATCTTTCCACCAGGGAAATAATATTTCTCTCTATTCCTGGCTTGAACAAGCAATAACTGCTCATCAAATTCAACTACCAAGCATACACATTTAATCATTCCGCATCCCTCCACACCTTTGTTCATCAATCTTTCTATTTTTATATTAACAGCGCTTATGTTATCATATTTTATTATTGTATACATTGTATATTTTAAATACCATAAACATTTTATTAACTAGCTTATATCACTATAAATTAAAGTGAGTTAGTAATTTTCAAAAACGGAGGACTCAACATAATGGCTAAAAAAACTAAGATTAATCGTATTTCAAATGCAATTAATTTTGCAAGCATAGCAATTGAAGGTTTTAACTGGTATGCCTATCAATCAAAAAACAAAAAATTAATTTATGCAAGCATAGCAGTTACCAGTGTTAGTGCCGTATTAGATTTTTATACTGCTTTAAAATCACCACGTAAATTCGCAAAAATCTTTTCTACTTTCACACTAGCAGGCACACTGTTCTCAACAGTTAAGCGCTTAAAAAATGTTCGCAAAGATGAAGTGAGCATCTAGTCGTAACACTTATCATGCCGTATTAAAAAAGACTCGTATCGCAGTATTGATATCAATACCGTGTTACGAGTCTTTTCGTAATTATCTTAATGTATATATACATAAGAACTAACTTGTGAAGCAGGAATTGTTCTGTACGTTACAATTCCTGGTGATGCGCTATAATTCATTTCAGAAACTGTAATACTACCATTGGCATTTACAGATTCTACAAATGCTACATGGCCATAGTACCCCATATCAGATTGTAAGATAGAACCTACAGTCGCTTTACGATTAATTGTATAACCATCAGCTGCGGCAGCAGTATCCCAATTATTAGCATTCCACCAATAAGTACTGATACCTTTACCGATTTGAGCACGTTTATTAAACACATGCCAAGTACATTGACCCCAATCATATAAATTAGAATGATTAAAGATTGGTGTTTTATAGCCAGTTGAACCAGTATTACTTGATCCTGATCCACCTGAAGATGCTGTACCAGATACTTTTAATTTTTGTCCTGGGTAAATGTTAAAGTTATTTAAACCATTTAAACTCATGATTTTTTGATACGTAGTACCATATTTAGCTGCAATGGCTGATAATGAATCACCAGATTTCACTGTATATGTTGTTGTACTACCACTCGTATTACCTGAATTATTTGATCCAGCTGAAGATGCTGTGCCAGACACTTTTAATTTTTGTCCCGGGTAAATATTAAAGTTTGATAAACCATTTAAGCTCATGATTTTTTGGTATGTAGTGCCATGTTTAGCTGCAATACCTGATAAAGTGTCACCAGATTTCACTGTATATGTTGATCCAGTAGCTGTATTTGATGATGTATTAGAACTTGTTGAACCGGATACTTTCAATGATTGGTTCGGAAAAATAACATTTGACGTCAAATTATTAAGTGACTTTAATTTAGCCACTGACATGTTAAATTTATTCGCTATTGACCATAATGAATCTCCGCTTTTAACTTTATAAGTTGTTGCGGCGTCTGCATTTGTCGAAGTAACTGCCGCTAACGCGCTTGTCCCTATTACAGTTGCAATAATTTTTTTACGCAATTTATGTAAACCTCCCAATTTCTCTCTTTTGTTCGCTTGCTTTCTATATTCACTTGTTTATTATACACCCTTGTGTTGTAAATAAGTATATTAATTATATGACATTCTTATTACAAAAGAGAACAATACGGTTGATTATAAATTAAATATTGTTCAACCTAGCATCACATAAAAATCTGTATCTTTATATTTTCAATACCAAAATAGTCTTTCAATAGCGCCTGATAATTATCTTGAGTTACAGGTATTTTTTCTTTTTTACTATGATGTGTAATTGTTAGATGCTCATTAGATAAGGTGACACGTCCATAAGATTTCGCTTTGCTAACAATTAATTTTTTAACAAAAATGGAGGCTTGATCATACTGGTTAAATTGAATAGCTTCTTCGAAACATGTTATTGTTTTAGCACAATCAATAGCTCGATACTGAATTTCCGAAGACCCATCTGTGTGTTTACTCATTTCAATTGTATTGGCATCAATCCACCGCGCTTGAAAATCACCACTCACATCACTAACAAAACACGACTCATCTGTGATAGGCATCGCTTGCTTTGGCACATCTGCATAACCGACATCCACTAAATATTTATTCCCTTCAATATCCACTATTAGCGCCATATGCGAACCTTCCATCGCCCAACCAGTTCCAGTATTTATGGTTGCTGATATGATATAAGCATCAAACCCTTTGGCCGTAATCCAATGATGAAAGAGATGATTTTGCTCATAACAAAATCCACCCCTATGTTCCACAATTATTTTATGCATCATTGATTCATCATCTAAAGCAATCGGTTGTTTATTTTGAACATTGATATTTTCAAAAGGAACATTGCTTACATATTTATCAATGTAATGATTCAACGTGCGTAAATCATTATGATGATATATTTCAGTATTTATATTTAAATAATCTTCTAACTTTTTAAAATCCGTCATTTTTTTCACCTTATTCTCATTTTAAAGTAATTATCAAATTATCTTTATTTTAATAGACTAAATCAGATTAAAACAATTTATTTGTATCTTTTAGCAATAACAAAAAAGGGTATCACAATACATAGACACGTTCATGCATTTGACACTAAACCAATAAATAGATACTGTGTATATTCGATGCTTTTTAAATTAATATACGTTATCGTTTTTAATTTTCTGATTTTTCAAACTTTTAAAATCATTTTAAACATTTAACAAATAAATTTTTAATGGAGGTAATTATTTGACTCAAGAACATAATGAGCACCAACAAGATTTACGTATTCGCAGCAAAGTCATTAGTGATGGTGTCAGTCGTACACCCAATCGCGCTTATTTACGTGCACTAGGATTTGAAGATGAAGATTTTCAAAAACCAATGATTGGTGTTGCTAGTACATGGAGCGAAGTAACCCCATGCAATATGCATATTGATGGTTTAGCACGCGCTTCAAAACAAGGGATTAGTGAAGCAGGAGCTTCTCCGCTTATTTTCAATACTATTACCGTATCCGATGGCATTTCTATGGGGACAGACGGTATGCGTTTCTCATTACCGAGCCGTGAAATCATTGCTGATTCTATAGAATCGGTTGTTAGCGCAGAGAATCTAGATGCACTTGTCGCTATTGGTGGTTGTGATAAAAATATGCCTGGGTGTATGATCGGTATCGCCCGGCTTAATTTACCCGCGGTATTTGTATATGGCGGTACAATATTACCAGGGAAATTAGACGGCAAAGATTTAGATGCTGTTTCTGCCTTTGAAGGCGTCGGACAATATAATAATGGGGAAATAGATAAATCTGAACTTCACAAAGTAGAATGTGCAGCTTGTCCAGGCGCTGGCGCTTGTGGTGGTATGTTCACCGCTAACACAATGTCATCCGCTATTGAAGCGATGGGTATGAGTTTACCAGGTAGCGCCTCTCATCCCGCCGTATCTATAAATAAATCTAAGGATAGTAGAGCAGCTGGTAAAGCCGTTTATAACTTATTAGAAAAGGGCATCTATCCAAAAGATATTATGACTAAAGAAGCATTTGAAAATGCCATTACAATGGTCATGGCACTTGGTGGGTCTACCAATGCCATTCTGCATTTACTAGCTATTGCACACACAATAGAGGTCGATTTAACGCTAGATGATTTCGAAAAAATACGTAAACGTGTACCACATATTGCCGATTTGAGACCAAGTGGTAAATATGTCATGGCTCACCTAGACGAAGTCGGTGGTATTCCAGCAGTTATGAAATTACTATACAATAAAGGCTTAATTCATGGTGATTGTCTTACTGTAACCGGCAAGACGGTTGCTGAAAATCTTGAACAACAACCTGATTTAACAGATAATAAAACAATTATTAATTTTGAAACACCAAAACACGCTACAGGTCCTCTAGTTATATTAAAAGGTAACCTCGCTCCTGAAGGTGCCGTTGCAAAAATATCAGGCTTAAGTGTCACATACATCAAAGGACCTGCACGCGTATTTGATTCTGAGTCTCAAGCTACCAAAGCTATATTAAATGATGAAATAAAACCAGGCGATGTTGTCGTTATTCGATATGCTGGACCTAAAGGTGCGCCAGGCATGCCAGAAATGTTATCTGCATCATCTATTCTTGTAGGTAAAGGATTAGGTGAGTCTGTTGCGTTACTTACAGATGGCCGTTTCTCAGGTGGGTCCCATGGACTTGTTATCGGCCATGCCGCTCCAGAATCTCAAGTAGGAGGACCGATGGCATTATTAGAGGAAGATGACATCATTACAATTGATGCAGAAAAATTAGAGATCAGTTTTGATGTTTCAGATGAAGAACTTGAGCGCCGTAATAAACAATGGCAAGCGCCACCTTTAAAAGCGACTCGTGGCACATTAGCGAAATACGCTAAACTCGTTTCCTCCGCTTCAAAAGGTGCAATTACAGATTAAGCACACATCTCGGACAATTCACAGCAAATCTTTTATTAATAGGGGCTTTCACTCTATAATACCCTAGACGCAATTACGAAACTATTGAAGTACTACTATTGAAAGACACATACAAGCACCACCAGCGTCTCCATTATGAACAAGGTAGAAACATGATTATGTTTCTACCTCGTTATTTTTTTAAAACTTTAAGATTAATTTTGATTAAGACACTTTTGCATACGCAATTGTTTTTATTTTCTGTTTTTTGGCATCTACGAATGATTTTTTACTACTTAGGAAATACTCAACACAATTGAGCACAATTATATTAAAGTAAAGATAACAAAACAAAGCGAGGTGAGTTACATGAGCTTTATCATTGATATCATCAAAAAAATCGTTGGTTTATTCACAGGTAAATAATTTTTAAAATTATTCGAGAAGCTAAGACAATTACATTGTCTTAGCTTCTTTTCATATATATAGACCCACTTCTCAATTTATTGAGTTAGTGGGTCTTATGCATGAGCTACAGCTCAGGTAATCCTTTAAAACCACTTCTCAATTTATTGAGTTAGTGGGTCTTATGCATGAGCTTTAGCTCAGGTATTCCTTAGTCCTAGCTACTCTTGTCCAAAGTAGTCGATGACAACTTTTAAATCTTTTTTGCATATTAGCTATTATTAGCCCATTCATTCTTCAGAATGCCCATTTTAATAGCATCATAGAATTGCCCCTCTACTATTCTCGCTTGACGAATTCTAGCTTCTTCTTTCATACCAGCCTTCGCTGCAAGCTTAATCATCCGTTCATTGCCAGACCACGTGGATATACCCAATCTATGTACAAAATGATTTTCAAACAAATAATCTATCCACAGTTTAAATACCTCAGTCCCAATACCACTCTCCCAATATGCAGAATCGTAAATAACAATACCTATTTCTAACCAATACGTTCCTACCGTGCCTACAAATTGACCCTCTACCATGATAGCCAACGTACTTTCTACATTGGAATAGATGTAACGCGTTTGCTTAGCCTGATCAAAAAATGTAGCTTTATCTAATATTGGTTCATGAATATATGGCCCATTCCATTTTTTCGCTTCTTGTTGCTTTTCCTCATATTTCCAATAATAAATGTCATTTAAGATTGAATCTGTTATCGTTACTAATTCGCCTTTTGAAAATTGAATCATTGAAACACCCCCATCGTATTAGTGATTATAATACGCGAATGTCCATTAAAATTATACTGCTACATACAAAAAACCTTCTAAAGTCTACACTGGTTACATGTTAACTTTAGAAGGCATCTTGGCTATATAGGCCTTATTAAATTGTAGTGAACCTCATTAATGAAAAATACATTTCGAACCATCTTGGTACAATAATCACTTGCTATGTCCCTTTATGAGAAAAATAATGATTTAATTACTCTGAAGAAAGAACCTAATAAATCGAATAAGTCACCTGTCATGCTCATGACCTCCTTTGAAAAAATATACTGCACACATTATGCTTCCACTTGTTCATTACGTACTAAATCTTCGGCTAAACCATGCCAAAACTGTTGTAGCTCTTCTGTTGAATGGCCATAGTCCGTAGCATCTTGACCAACGAAGTCTACGTGATCCCAACCATGTCTGATTGGCGTTACTTGCCAAATACCTTTTTGAACTTTATCTGTTGCTTCAGTATAATCTTGGTTAAATGGATGTAGCGATGAGATGGTAGATACCAGACCATCATTTACACGCCAATCTTTTTCAGCTGCTTTACCAATTAAATTACCTGTAACAGTAAATCGTAGGAACATATCGATATCGGACTTCTGTTTACCTAATAACGTCGGTCTTGTAGATTCACCTGTGTATGTTTTATAAACAATATTCGGATTCAATGATGTTTGCTTATTTAATTTATCTGCGCCTTCACGCGTTAAATCATAAAATCCGTTATCTTGTGTTGTCCATAGCGCACTGTTTTGAACACGTTGTACATAATTAGCATATGATTCGCCTTCTCTTTGTTTAAGCCCCCATTGGCCAAAACCAAAATCCACTCTAGAATTTTTATTTCCTTTGAACTTGGCATAATCAAAAGCTAATTGTCTTACTAGCGCCTCGTTACCTAATTTATCTGCTGCAATTGTACCATTATGTGGCGTGCCTAATGTCGTAATTGAATTTATCATATTATCATTATTACCTTGATATAATGGTGAAATTTCACCACCGTGTGCTTGTTGATATGCTAACTCTTCTTTGTTGCCGTTACGTAATAATTCTTCTAATTGTCTCACCGTTTGGCCACCCATACTATGTGCTACTAAATGCACTTTTTGTCCTGGTTGCCAATCTTTATACACACCTTCGTATGTTTTTCCATAACGATCATGTCCATATTTTTCAGCATGTGCCGCACCATAGTCTACAGTACCGCCTTTAATATAGTAATAAAGTTCTACAGCACGATCATAGTTGCTACTTAATGCACCGACGCTCGCTTCATATGTTTCATATCCATTACTTTCTAAGTCTTGACGAATATTTAATTTATCGCCACCCCAATAATGGGATAATACAGATGGATTGATATCATCTGTAAAGCCATTAAAACCATGTACTAGAATGATTGGGTCTTGATTTTTATATTGTCCTTGTTTCGCAGTCTTATTTGGTTGTTCATCAGTTTTAGCTACTGATTGCTGCGTTTGATTTTTAGGTGTTGCTATCGCGTTTTCTTTTAATGTTTTTAAAGTTTTATCTTGACTATCTTTACGGTTATCATCAGAATGCGTATCTGTTGCTTTTTCCCCGTTCAATTTATCTAATGAGATATTTGCTTTGTCTGCATTGACATTATCGCCTTGCTTATTAGAAGATTCGAGTTCCGTTGAAGATGTATCTGTATTTTCAGTTAGCTTGTTTTTGGCTGGCTGATTGTATTCTGGATCTACTGCTTCTTTCTCTTGTTCTGCCTTATCTTTGGCATTGTATTCCGGATCTACCGTTTCTTTCTCTTGTTCTGCCTTATCTTTGGCGTTGTATTCCGGATCTACTGCTTCTTTCTCTTGTTCTGCCTTATCTTTGGCATTGTATTCTGGATCTATCGTTTCTTTCTCTTGTTCTGCCTTATCTTTGGCATTGTATTCCGGGTCTACTGCTTCTTTCTCTTGTTCCGCTTTATCTTTGGCGTTGTATTCCGGATCTACCGTTTCTTTCTCTTGTTCTGCCTTATCTTTAGCGTTGTATTCCGGATCTACTGCTTCTTTTTCTTGTTCTGCTTTATCTTTAGCGTTGTATTCCGGATCTACTGCTTCTTTCTCTTGTTCTGCTTTATCTTTAGCATTGTATTCCGGATCTACCGTTTCTTTCTCTTGTTCTGCTTTATCTTTAGCGTTGTATTCCGGATCTACTGCTTCTTTCTCTTGTTCTGCTTTATCTTTAGCATTGTATTCCGGATCTACTGCTTCTTTCTCTTGTTCTGCTTTATCTTTAGCATTGTATTCCGGATCTACTGTATTTCCTTCATCTACTCCGTTTGCTTGGCTAGATTGTTGTTCGTTATGTAAGCTTAAATTCTTCGTGTTATTTTCATCTTTCGTTTGTGCATTATCATTTTCAGTCGGTGTAGCTGGTGCTTCATTCACTAGTTTTTCTTGATTATCATTCCCCAATTGATTCCCATTCAACTGTTGTGCCTTTGTATCTGTTTGATGATCTTCTTCAGCAGCTTGAGCTGTTCCTACGCCTAAAAATAGTAATGAACCTATTAATATGGAAGAAGCGCCGAAAGTAAATTTACGTATACTGTATTTGTTTTGTTGTTTGTCCATGTTCAACACCTCTTAGTTAATGATTTTTACACATTTAAATTGCATCGATTTTAGATGAAAAGATTAACGATAAAACGTGGTATCAGTTCAAAAAACTTACCAATTAAAGCTTTCATACGATTCAACCTCCTTTTAGAAAACGCTTACACAAATTCTAAAAATTTTTATTTATTAAAAGAATTGATAGCAATGCTAAATGAATTTATTGCATCTAAAAAACGAAAACTTTTAATAAATAATTTAATTAGATTCTACTAAATAACAGCCTTCAAGTCAATAATAGAGCGCAATTTAATTTCGTACAATAAAAAATACTCGTCGATTAACGACGAGTATTTTTTAGATAAATTGAACAACAAATATTAAAATAATAACTAACGGTAAGATGAATTTCACTAAATAGTACCAAGGCATAAATAATTTAAATTTATCTTTTCCAAAATGTTCTCTTAAATCTTCTTTATTTAATAATTGCCCTACTACTAACGTAGTACCCAATGCACCTAATGGCATCAATATATTAGATACTAAGAAATCCATATTATCAAATATTGTACCTGCCGCAAATTGAATACCACTTAGACTACTAAATGATAATGTAGCAGGTATACTAATGATAAATACTAATAAACTAGCATAAAATGCCACGGGTTTCCGCTTAGAATTGTCATTTTTAGTAAAATTCGAAACATTTAATTCAAGCAGTGATATAGACGAGGTAAGTGCTGCAAACAAGAATAAAATTAGAAAAATCAAATAAAATCCTTGTCCAAAAGCCATTTGGTCAAATACTTTTGGCAATACTTTAAATAATAGACCCGGCCCTTCTGTTGGACTGTAACCAAAGGCAGCGATTGCAGGGAATATTGCCAAGCCTGCAAGAACAGAAACTAAAATGTTCATTGCTACGATTGAAACTGCAGATGTCTTAATGGTCATTTCTTTTGACGCGTAACTCGCATAAGTAATCATTCCCGTTGTCCCTAAAGATAAAGTGAAGAATGATTGTCCGAGCGCAAACAAGACACCTTCCATAGAAACATCTTGTAAACGTGGTTGTAAGATATATTTCAAGCCTTCCATTGAACCTTCTAATGTAAGTGATTTAATAACAATGATAATTAAAAAGACAAACAGCAATGGCATCATAAACTTAGACGCTTTTTCTAATCCTTTTTCAACACCCATCATGACGATAGCCATAGTTAATAGTATAAAGATACCTTGTCCTGCAATCGTTAACCAAGGATTTCCTATAATGGTTTCAAATTGTATACTGCCTAATGTGTTATTGCTAAAAGTTAATATCTGAAATGCCACATTGATGATATATATAATAATCCAGCCACCAATCACACTATAAAAGCCAAACAATATAAATACTGCTAAATTACCATTCCAACCTATGATATTAAGCCATTTTTTCTTCGTCAATTTTTCATATATATTAGTAGTATAGGTTTTTCCCATTTTACCTACAGTAAATTCCATCATTAATAGCGGTAAGCCTACAAATATCGTAAACAGTAGAAACATAAGTAAAAATGCGCCACCACCATATATGCCAGCCATATATGGAAACTTCCACATAGCCCCTAGTCCAATAGCAGAGCCAGCACTCGCTAAAATAAATCCTGTCGAGGATTTCCATTGTGATTGTTTATTCATTCTTTTACATCCTTTATTTTTTACAAAACTTCATTACGTTAAAGCGTTTATGTAACATAGCATCTACTATAACATTTTTTTCCACTTGACTCAATCAATTTTTTTATGCATTATTTTCTTATTAGTGTCACAATCACAGTGATAGTAATAGCTTTCAGTAAGTCAATATTTTATGAAATATCAACAAAGTAATACTTTAAATATTAAAAATTATCTGACATTTCATTGAAAATTCGTCTCATTTATGGTAAAGTAGCATGTGTTTTGTACAAGACAATCTCCTTGAAATTGAGGTATCAAGAATGAATAAACTCATAGTAATTTCTGGTCTAATGTTATTTTCATTTTTCTTTGGGGCCGGAAATTTAATATTTCCACCTATGTTAGGTTATACAGCTCAAGAAAATATGTGGGTTTCAATGACTGGATTCGCCATTACAGGGATTTTACTTCCCTATTTAACTGTAATCGTTGTGGCATATATGAACGGTGGCGTTGAAAGTATCGGCAATAAGGTACATCCAATATTTGGTACAGTCTTTGCGATCTGTATCTATTTATCAATCGGGGCACTTTATGGTATTCCACGTGCCGCTAATGTCGCTTATGAAATAGGAACTAACCATGTGTTACCAGTACACAATCATTTTACTTTAATTATTTTCTCACTCATTTTTTTCCTTGTTGTTTATCTGATTGCGCTTTATCCAAATCGTATCATTGATAACCTAGGAAAATATTTAACGCCTATACTCATTATTATTATTGCAGCCTTATGCATTTTAGTAATTATTAACCCTGAAGGTTCGATTGGACAAGCGAGCGGTAAATATGCTGAAACACCCTTAGTATCAGGTATTTTAGAAGGTTACTTCACTATGGATTTAGTAGCTGCACTGGCTTTTTCTGTAGTAATCGTTCAAATGTTCAAATTGAGTGGTGTCAATGATCATAAGTCACTTGTTAAAAATGTAATTAAATCTGGACTCATTTCAGCAATATTATTATTAATTATCTATTTTGCACTTGCTTATGTCGGTGCAACAACAAGTCATGAAGGATTTAAAGATGGCACTGGTATATTAACATTCAATTCATTACGCGTATTTGGTTCAATAGGTAATTTATTGTTTGGTATTATTGTTATCTTAGCATGTTTAACAACATGTATTGGTTTAGTCAATGCGTGCGCAGCTTTTGCTATGAAGAAATTACCAAAAGTATCATACAAGAAATTTGTATTAATTTTTTCTTTATTAGGTTTTTTAGTTTCCACTTTAGGATTAGAACTTATTTTGCAAATTGCTGTACCGCTTTTAACATTTATTTATCCTACATCTATTGTATTGGTTCTTATATCGTTAGTAAGCATATTTATTCCATTTGAAATGAAATTCGCGTTTATTTTACCGACTATTATGACGTTAATCATTTCTATGCTACAAATATTCAATGATTTTAAACTATTCCAACCACTAATCACACTATATCAAGCGTTGCCTTTAGCAGCTATCCAATTAGGTTGGTTAATACCATTCATTGTTTTACTAGTTGTCGGATTAATTATTGATTATTTCCTGAAAAATAAACCTGTCAGATCATCACAAGCGACCTGACATTTTGGCTTTAAATAGCCATATTTAATTAATCGAACATTCATTATCTAATTCATTTCTTTAGATACATGGATGTTCTTTTTAGTTAGAAGAAGATTTATAGTGCTAGACTTTGTTATGATGAGTAAAAATAACTATATGCATAGCCATGACATATATAAAACGAATAGAATGGAGTTGTAATATGACGGACACTTTTGATACATTTTTAAAAACAATAGATAATGAAGCACACAGAACAAGGTTAGAAGACATCTTTAACTGGATTACGGATACATTCCCTAATCTTGAAAGAACTATAAAATGGAACCAACCCATGTTCACCGATCATGGTACGTTTATCATTGCTTTTAGTACTGCCAAACAACATGTCTCAGTTGCACCCGAAACTAAAGCTTTAAATGCATTTACACAACAAATTGAAAACGCTGGTTATTCACAAACTAATAATCTCTATCGTATAAAATGGAACCAAGATGTAGATTTCGTATTATTAAACGACATTATCCAATACAATATAGATGACAAATCCGACTGTGATACATTCTGGAGAACTTAATACTAAACTCTCAATATAAAGCCCCATCACACTAAAAATAGTGATGGGGCTTTAAACCATAGACGCTCAATTTAATTTGAAAGATTCATTTTAATAAATATTAGCTTTTCTCATGTATTTGTAAAATGATTATCACATTAATTCCTAAGTGTAAGTTACAGTATTCTAATAGTCTTCAAAAAATGCGATAATATCTTGTTCTACTTCGATATGGCCTTCTCCATAAGTCATCAAGTGTTTTGATGGACCATATCCTTTCATTTCTTTATCGTCGTGTTGAATATGGTTATAAATATAGTGCGCACTCGTTGCATAAGCCTCATCATCTTGCTCACCATATTTAATAGCAATTGGTGCTGTAATATTTTTTAAATTAGACATGACGTTTTCCACTAGTAATTGAAACTTATTCAGTTCTGGACTGTAACTTTCAATTTTTCCAATTTGTTTATCTATCTCTGTGTTGTCTAGACCAACTAAGCTTCCCATGCGTTGACCATAATTTTCAAGTCTGCCTGATAGACCAGCATCACTCTTTCTATATGGTGTGGACATTATGGCTACTGAACTAACATCTTCACTTTCAGCTAATTTCAATGACAATATGCCACCTAAGGATAAACCACACACACTAATTGCTTCATATCCTTTGTTCTTTAAGAATTGATAACCCGCTCTCGCATCTTCCAACCAATCATCAACATCAAATGACATTAATTCTTCAAGCATAAGTCCATGACCTTTGTAGGCAGGTACATAACATGTAAATCCTGCTTTATTTAAATTTTTTGCTAATAATTTTACGTCTCGTACAGTCCCTGTAAAGGAATGTAACAATAATATCGCCTTGTCAGCATTTTCATGTTCCAAAAATATTGGGTTTGGTGCTTTTACGTTAATCATTATTTGTCACTCCACATTTTAGTTTCCTTATGTATTGTAATTGAAAATTTCTCAACTCACAAAGCATTCAATTCATCACTTAAAAACAAAAAACCTTTAATGTAATGACATAACCACTTGTCGCTACATTAAAGGATTTTGAAGTATTAACCTGCTAATACTTGTTTTGTTTAACCGAATCATTTTACTGAGAATTATTAAAAAATTGTAGTTCATAAATGGATTTTTCATCATAAGTGTTAAAACGATCGATAATGCCATTTAAATATAATTCTTGTGTTTTCCTACTTACATTATGCTGATAAGTTAATTTAACATTTAAGTCTGATTGGTAACCATTATTTTGAATTGTACTTTCAATTTCAGAAAAAACATCTTTATTGATCGGCAATAAATAGCCTTCTTTACTTGGCAAAATATTCACATATTTTTCTTGTAACACTTCTTGATTACCGATATAAATCTCAATCTTTATATTCTTTGCAGCGCCGCCACCAAGATTATATAATTTCAAATAATCTTGTTCTGACTTACTTTCAATACCTACATTTTTCAACTGTAACTCATCTTTATCTCGTGTTATTAATATTTGATTAAAGCCAAGCGCTGGTAAAAAACTGATCTTCATTTGGTAAAGCTGCACACTTACTGAAACAAAGTAAAAGAGTGCCATTATAAATGTACCTAGTGAACCTATAGCTGATATTATATTTATCATTGTTTAAAAACCTCCATTGTTTTTGTTGAGAGGCAGGTAATGTATTGTAACATAGTTTAACCATTTTAAAAAATAGTGTCATATCATCTAGTTAATCATCTTCAATCACTCTATTTTTAGCAGCTGGATACCCAAAAATAAAGCATAAAATTACCATTGCAATTAATGAAACGATACCTGAATCCCAACTACCTGTCGCATCATGAAGGTAACCTATTAAGAAAGGGCCTACAGCCGCAACTAAATAGCCCACAGATTGTCCAAATCCAGATAGCGAAATACTACCATCACTCGTACGTGCACGGATAGAAAAGAACGTCATACATAAACTAAAACATGCTCCCATTGCTAAACCGGCAATAATCATACCGATAACCAGTAATGCAACTGATTGCGTAAAGAAAAGACTAAAGCCGACCAAGAATAATATTGTGATAATGACAATTAAACTGCGCTGATCTTTTAACTTAGATGCAATAATTGGAAACGTAAAGGTCATCGGCACTTGCGCAAACTGGTTTAACATTAATAAATAGCCTGCTGTAGACGGATCTACACCTCTATCAACAAGAATGGATGGTACCCAGGCAACCACTGTATAAAATATCATTGATTGAAAACCCATGGTTAATGCAACCATCCACGCCAATTTTGATTTTATTATTGAAACCTTTTTAAGCCTATCTTGTTGATCTGCTATCGCTGTTGTCTGCTCTAATTGTACACCTTTTCGCGCTTTAGGAATCCAAAGTATTATGGCAATCATGGCAAAAAGGATCCAAAACGACAATGATATTCTAAATCCTAGTGGCGTTATTTCTGATAACGGAAAACTAAGCCCTCCACCCAAGCCAGCCGTAAAATTCATTGTTCCACTATAAATCCCTGTAGCAAGTCCGATTTGCATTGGGAAATACCATTTCACGTAACTTGGAAGTACAACATTACCAAATGCAATTGCTACACCAAGAATGATGGTACCAATTAAAAACAAAGTGAAATCCCCAGCCACACGTAGATATAGTGCAACAATGAGCAACATCGTAGAATACATTATTGTACGAGACATTGTTAATCGAGAAGTTACTTTTGAAACGACTGGAGAAACAACTGCAAAGATAATTAACGGTATTGTAGTTAAGATGCCCGCAACACTGTTATTAATATCCATTACTTGCTTAATTTCATCAACAACAGGGCCAACCGATGTCAGTGGTGCACGCAAAGTAGAAGCAATAAAAATAATTGCCAATACCATACCCCAACTATTATTCACTTTATTTATACGATAGGAATACGTCATCTTATACCGCCTTTCTAACAGCTCATTTTTAATCATATAATAAGGAACGGAACAGCCATCTACTTTATATAGATTTCGTCTTCTCTGTCCAACAACATTCAGCACTCGATTATAAACATTTTTATTCCTTGTACTTTCCACATATACCATCTAAATATATCCATATCTTCATTTTATTTCAATGCTTGATTATTTATTTTAGATACCATGCAAGTGCGTCTTTTTCCAATTGTTTTACAAAAGCGTCCTTGCCATCACAATATCCTTCATTATCATAGGTAAACTGTCGTGCTAACTGTATCTTTAACGCACTATAATTTCTTGCCACAGTTCCATGCGTTCTCAAATAATCTCTGACAGCCAAATGACGATTTATATCATAACGATTTGTTTCTTGAAATACATGAACATGATGCGTTCTTGGACTTTCACCCTTTTTAAAAAAGCGTCTACCTTCTATACCATTTTCACCTAATGCTTTATAACCTATATCTGCCATAGCTTCATTAAATGTATCTATATTATTTATATCATGTACGACTGGCAATATATCAATAATGGGTTTTGCATTTAAACCTGTGACCGCCGTACTCCCAATATGGTGTATTGCTACGACTTCTTTACCAAGAATTGCATTAATCTTCTGCCTTTCACTTTCAAAAAGTATTGGCCATTGTTTTTGATAGGGTTGAATTTCGATTTTCCGCATGTCACACAACCTTCCCTGTTTTAACTAGTATACATGAACAACTCGCATCCTATTATTAAAGAGCTTCCGACTGATAAATTTTTATTTTTTCAAAAAGTAATTTCAAAAAATATTAGTTTTTTAACCTGAATGGTTTGCTTTGCTAACTTAAAAAGCATAAAATTTATCGTTGGGATGTTATAAAAAGAGAGGTAATCATCATGTCGGAAAACGAAATATCAAATAAGAAAAGAAACACCATTATTTTAGTTATGCTCAGTAGTGCTTTTGTAGCAATGCTTAACCAAACGTTGCTCAACACAGCACTACCCGCCATTATTTCAGGGTTAGAAATCACTGAAACAACTGCTCAATGGCTGATTACAGGATTCATGCTTGTGAACGGCATCATGATTCCTATGACAGCATTCCTTATGGATCGATTCCATACAAGATCACTATATATATTTTCTATGAGTGCATTCTTAATCGGTTCCATCATTGCTGCTTTTTCACCGTCATTCGGCTTACTGATGTTTGCACGTGTCATTCAAGCTATCGGTGCCGGTATCTTATTACCATTAATGCAATTCACTGTCTTCACCCTCTTTCCTTCTGAAAAACGAGGATTTGCAATGGGGCTTACAGGAATTGTTGCGCAATCAGCACCAGCTATTGGCCCTACGTTAACTGGGTTCCTCATAGATACATTTAGTTGGAGAGCACCATTTATCGTTGTTGCCATAATCGCTATCGTTGCCTTTATTATTGGTATTATATTTGTTGAAAGTAACAATGAAACAAAACATACTGAATTAGATAAAACGTCTGTCATCTACTCGACATTTGGTTTTGGATTGATGCTCTATGGATTTAGTAGCGCAGGAAACTTAGGTTTCACCTCACCTATTGTAATCATTTCATTGATTCTCGGACTATTTATCGTAGGTATCTTTGTAGTAAGACAAATTAAACTCGACAATCCATTACTAAATATGCGCGTATTTGCAAATAGAACATTTTCACTATCTGCATTTGCATCAATGGTACTATTTATTGGTATTGTAGGCCCAGCCTTATTGATACCAATGTATATCCAAACTGGCCTTGGTTTGTCTGCTATCTTGTCTGGACTAGTTATTTTACCTGGTGCCGTCGTCAATGCCTTTATGTCAGTATATACCGGTAAAATATATGATAAATACGGTCTTAAAATACTAGCAGTACCCGGATTCATCTTATTAATTCTGATGACCATCTTACACTGCTTCTTAACGACAGACACACCTTATTGGTATGTTGTCATCATCTACGCTATTAGAATGTTTGCCGTAGCACTCATCATTATGCCGTTAAACACAATAGGCATTAATGCGCTAGAATCCAAAAACATTTCTCACGGTACTGCAATCATTAATTCTTTAAGAATCATAGCAGGCGCGATTGGTACAGCCATTATGATCACAATATTAACGATTGTTAGAACAAACTACACCGAACATGCCAGTAACGCACTAACAAAAGCAGAAACACTGCAACACGCTACAGTGCTTGGTATTAATGCTGCATTTGCATTTACAACTATTTTAATGATTATTGGTTTCATCTTAACCTTACTCATTCGTACTAAAAAAGAAACAAGCAACAGCCGTGAAATGTAACCTAAAAAATGCCCCTCACACTTTAATGGTGTGGGGGGCATTTTCTGTTGTACTAATACTCATTTACTGACATACATCTATCGCTTTATCTAAAAATAATTGCGCAGCTTTTGAAAATGTGTGGTCTTTGCGCCATACCAAATTATGTTTTGAAATCAACCTTGGTTCTAGCGGAATAAAAGTAAGTTCACTCTCTTTAGATGTATCAATAATACTATCCAATGTAATCGCATAACCTAGGCCTGCCTTCACCATCCAACCAGCATTATAAGCTAAATTAAAAGTACCAACTATATTCAAATGATTAAACAAGTCACCAAACCATTCTGTAAAATCATTTTTATCAATTGCTGTATCCAATACTTGTCTTGAACAAATGAGTGGTTTATCAACCAGGTCTTCCTTGATGACATCGCTTTTTTGTGCCAAAACATCATCCTTTTTAGCGATTATCCCCCAATGATCTGAAGTTGATAAATACAATGACTTATATTTATTTAAATTTACCGGTTGAATAAGTATTCCAAAATCAAGTAACCCCTTATCAAGTCTACTTGCGATATCATCTGCATTACCACTATAAATATGGAAATGAATGTTTGGATAATCATCTTGAATATCATTAAAAATATTTGCGATGACCTCCATACCTTTTGTTTCGCCACAACCAATATACACATTTCCTTCAATATTTTTATCAATCACTTTGAATTCATCTTGTATTTTATTAGACATTTCTATCAATGCTTCCGCTCTATTTTTTAGCAATACGCCTTCATCAGTTAGTTGAATATTGTGATTCCGCCTATTAAACAGTTTCACATTTAGTTCTTTCTCTAAATCTTTTATTTGTCTCGATAACGTAGGCTGCGTGATGTGTAACGCATTGGCAGCACGTGTAATACTTTCTTCTCTCGCTATTCTCACAAAATACTGAAGTGTTTTTAGTTCCATCTTATCATCCCCATAGTTATTCAGAATAAGCATAACTCTTAATTAAAAATAAGTATTTGTCATATCTTATTTTACCTTCTAAACTAAAATTATTAAAGTTTTGGAGGAACAGGCGATGAAAAATAATAAATTAGTCATATTTATCTTAACTATTGGCGTCTTCGGTATATTAAATACCGAAATGGGATTTATTGGACTCATACCTCAGATTGCTGAACATTTTAATGTAAGTACATCTACTGCTGGTTGGTTAGTCTCTATTTTTGCTATCGGTATTGCTGTTTCAGGTCCCATTATGCCTTTACTACTTTCTAAAATAGAACGTAAAAAGGTCATGATTGCTGTACTCGCTATCTTTATCATCAGCAATATCGTAACAGTGTTTACAACACATTTTAGCATTCTTTTAATTGCAAGAATCATACCAGCCATATTTCATCCAGTATATATCGCCCTAGCTTTTTCTGTAGCTTCTGATTCTGTCAATTATAAAGAAGCGCCAAAGGCTGTAGCAAAAGTATTTATTGGTGTATCTGCTGGAATGGTTGTTGGCGTACCTATTGTTAATTTCTTAGCAAGTCAATTCAATTTGTATGTTGCCTTATCCTTCTTTGCGGTTGTTAATTTAATTGTATTGATACTTACGATTATCTTTATACCTAAAATGCCGGCTAAAGCGACTGTTACTTATG
The DNA here is from genome assembly GCF_002614725.1 of Staphylococcus edaphicus. Lineage (GTDB taxonomy): Bacteria > Bacillota > Bacilli > Staphylococcales > Staphylococcaceae > Staphylococcus > Staphylococcus edaphicus. The sequence continues at coordinate 39,313 of NZ_MRZN01000018.1, forward strand.
TAACACAATTGCGTGTGCTTAAACGCCCTTTAACTTGGTTATCTATTATAGTATCAGTATTGTTTAATACAGCCGTTTTTGGAGTTTATAGTTATTTAACCGATTTCTTAAATATGGTCACTACCGCCCCAGGAATTGCAGTTTCCATCATTCTTTTTTTATATGGGGTATCCAATATTTTAGGTAATATAATTGCCGGAAAATTATTAACAACAATGCCACAAAAAGCGATATTTTTACTGCCATTTGCATTAATTATTGTATATGTGGCTATGTTCGAGGTAGGTTTGTACCTCATTCCAATGTTTATCATTTCAATACTTTGGGGAACATTCGCAGGCGTCTCCGCTAATATAACGCAGTATGTTATTACATCCGTTGCGCCTGATGCCCCTGATTTATCAAATGGTATATTTCTTTCAGCTGTTAATTCTGGTACATCCATAGGTACTTTTTTCGGTGGTTTATTTATCGCAAGTTTAGGTTCAAAGTTTGTTATTTTAATTGGTGTAACGGCATGTATTATAAATATTTTATTTATATTTCTAAGAAACAGGTCTTTGCGACATTTCGAAACAACTTCATAAAAATAAAAATCCCCTCATACCATTTATACCGCATGAGGGGATTTATGAGATTATCCAAATATTTTAGACATAAAAAAAAGACGAGTTATACTCGTCTTTCAGCCGTTATTATAGTTTAACAACGTTAGCTGCTTGAGGACCGCGGTCGCCTTCAACGATTTCGAATTCAACAGCTTGTCCTTCTTCTAATGATTTGTAGCCTTCTTGAGCGATTGCTGAGAAGTGTACGAATACGTCGTTTCCACCTTCAACTTCGATAAAACCAAAACCTTTTTCTGCATTAAACCATTTAACTGTACCGTTATTCATAATTAAATTCCTCCATATGTGCTTTTGCACGAATATTTGTAATCTGTCTTAAAAAATCAAAAGGAGTAAATTCAAAAGAATAACTCTACAAATCAATTTCACGAACTAAATTACTTAATACCTATTATAACGAGTATTTCTACGTTTGTACACCCCTATTTGGAAATTAGTTTTATTTCTTAAACATTCTTATCATTATATTGTCTTGACCGACTTATTTTTCTATCATACATACATTGGCACTTCAGGCTAATTCACGCTTTATATGATTAGCTGATATACTATTCCTTCTAGCAAAACACATAAAAAATAAGGAGGCGTATCTAAATCTATCCAGACACACCCCCTTATTTTTGGGCGAAACCCTTAAACACTACTTTTCAATTTTTGTATAGTCTTGACCGTGTAACATCCAGCGCACATTATATTTGTCCGTAAATGCGCCCATTTTGCCACCCCAGAACTGTTCTTCTAGAGGCATTTCAACATCTACCGCTTCTTTAACACGTTCATATAACGCTTCTACTTCTTTAGCATCATCTTCATTATTAACATCATAGTCAATCAATAAAGAAATACCGTTATTGATTTTTTCTGCTCTACCAAATGAATCAGAAGCAAGAATCGTTGTGCACGCAATATCAAATTGTGAATGCATTGTTGCATCGTCTGCATCTTCGGGACTCATATTAAATTGTACAGCTTGATCTTTACCAACTGGCAAGCGTGTAATATTTGTTGCACCAAACACTTCTTCATAATATGCTAATGCTTCTTTAGTATTTTCAAAGTTTAAGTAAGGAAATATTGCTGTCATTGTAACACCTCATCGTTTGTTTTGTACTACAATAAATATTATTACACAAGTCTCAAAATAGTGATAGTTTTAAGACAGTATTGCACAATATATTTTCTCGGATCCTTTGTTGAATTAAACCTTTTTTCTCAGAAAGTTCATTGCTTTGCTTACATATTTAGAATAATCTTTGCCCTTTTTTGCTTGAATTTTGTCAGATACTTTATATAAACCGTTTTCTAACTTGCCATTTTCAACATATTTACTTAATGTTTTCTTTAGTTTTTGTTTCATGATTCTCACTCTCCTAATTAAAACTATAATTTTAAATATCAATTTGAATCATGATTATACTACCTAACTAACCATTAAGGCTATAATTATGAACACAATAGATATCACCATTGATACAATTAAAAAAGGTGCCAAACGATCAATCATTTGTTTATATGCTCGGTCTGGTGCATCCGCTTGTTTTAATTTGAATATCCTTATCGTTAAATAAAGTGCCTCAACTAGATTTATAATTAATACAATACTAAATAATACTACTGCCATCCCACTCACTCCTTCAGGTTAAGTTATTTTATCTTCATTTTTCCAAAATTAAAATATGTGTTATCTTATACGCAACATAATCTATTGTAAAGGACTGGAGCATCTTAAAATGAGCTTGTTTCTAAAAATATTAATCGGTATTCTTTTTGTCAGTGTTGCTTCTTGGAATAATACAATATCAACGCAAAAGAAAGTCAATAAACGTGCAGTTAAACATGACACAGAACCCATGACAAGTAAACAATTTCGCTTCATGCTTTTCCTGAACATCGTTATGACTACAGGTTTTTATATTCTTTTAATTACTACTGTTTTATAAGTTAAAAAATCATTCCTCAGTTATTAAGGGGTAAAACATCTCTTCCACTACTTTTTGGTTAATACCACGCATATTACTCGCCTTAGTTCCACCCGTTAATTTACTAATTTAGTTATACCGTCTGAAATTCACTTTAACAGTTTATGACTTTTAACTTTTCTGAAGAAACAAAAACCCCTCTTATTTTAGCCATAAGAGGGATATATTTTATTTAAAATAATTAAATTGTTTTCAAATATTCTTCGCCTTGTTTTTTATCATAAACACCTTCTGTTTTAGCGATAAAGATTGTAGCTACTGAGTTACCTAACACGTTAACACATGTTCTAAGCATCTCTAGTATTCTATCCACACCTATAATCAATGCTAAACCTTGTGGGTTTAATCCAACCGATCCAAGTGTTGTTAATAAGACTACAATTGAGGCACCTGGCACACCAGCCATACCTTTCGACGTTAACATTAGTGTAATCATTAATAAGATTTGTTCACCAATACTTAAATGAACGCCATATAATTGAGCCACGAATAGTGCCGCAATAGATTGGTACATGGCTGCACCATCTAAATTAAATGAATACCCAGTTGGTAGAACGAAAGAGGCAATATCTCTCGGCACGCCAAATCGTTCCATCTTTTTCATAACCGTTGGTAATACGGCTTCTGAACTTGCAGTTGAGAATGCCAACATTAAATCGTTCTTTAATAATTTTATAATTTGTGTAATTTTCACGCCACAGATTCTTGAAACGATACCCAACACGATAAATATGAAGAATAACATAGCAATTACCACGGTTAAACACAATTTGAACAATGGGATTAACGCTGATAATCCGAAAGTTATAATCGTTGTCGTAATAAATGCAAATACTGCAATAGGCGCCAATAATAACACCTTGCCGATCATCCAGAATACAGCTTCTAACGCACCACCTAAAAAGTCTTTAACTGGTTGTGCTTTTTGTCCGATTGCAGCTAATGCAAGTCCAAAAAATACTGAGAAGAATATAACTGGTAACAATTCTCCAGAAGCAAATGCTTCAAAGATGTTGGTTGGTATAATATTAACAATTGTATCTATCAAATGATTGCCATATGTAGATTGTTCTGCCGCTTTCGCAGTAGATTCATATTTTGAAATATCACCTTTTGGTAGTAAATCGGGATTTAATCCAACGCCCGGTTTAAATAAATTACCAAAGATCAAGCCCATAAATATCGCGAAACTTGTCATAATAATGAAGTACAATAACGTCTTACCACCGTAGCGTCCAATTGTTTTAGTGTCTCCTACGTTTGAAATTGATAACGCTAAAGAACAGAATACGATTGGTACCACTAACATTTTAATTAAATTTATAAATACATCACCGAATGGTTGTATATAATTAATAATATCTTTATTTCCATGCAATATACTTCCTAAAATTACCCCTAGAACCAACGCTATGATTATTTGTGTCGGCAAGTTTATTCTTTTTAAAACTTTCACTCTTGTTCATCCCCTTTTTCAACCTAACATTGTCCAAATGCTAGTTTTCTACAAAATATATTTTATCACAAACAAAATTCCACTCATATATTAAATTTACATGATTTTAAGAATTTTTTTAGTTTTTAATTTCACTCAGCTATTAGATTGAGTATTTATGCATGATATTCAAAAGCCATTCTTCTTAAAAACCTCTGCCAAAAGTTGTATACAAATCACTACATTAAAGTACACAAGCACTTTCGCAATTGCCCAAACATTTGTAGCTTCTACACGTTAAAGATAATCATTACCCTTCTACGTTAACTAAAAGACACATACCCGAACACCTAGGAACGACTTACAATTTGCCATTCACATGACACACCATTGTACAACATCCAATCATCTAGGGATTATTTAAATATACATTAAATTTAAAATTGAAGGAAGTTTAATCAATATAGGATGATAATTATGCTCGAAAACAAAATAATTTCAGACTGTTATATCCAGCAACTAATGAACTTGCAACAAAATCTATAAGCCTCGTATTTTTAGATATGGATATTGAACAAGATGATTTCGTCCAATTATTTTTAGCATTCATTTACTATGTGAATAATCATAAAGCAAAGAACTACAATATAATACTTTGATTTCATTGGTAGATGACACGCTGCCACAAGATGTCTTACACATGATCAACCATAAAATCATTATTGATTTTGCTAACAATGATTTATCCGCATTACAACCTATCGCTAAAACTATTAAATCTGCGCTTTATCGACAGACAAATCACAGGCTTGCTATTTAGTAGTACGCACTATTATTTTAAAAGGTTTACGCAGTTTGACAGTTTTTTGGATATAAGTTACATTTTATTCCAATAAAGATTTAGGAGTATTTAATATGAAAACAATTTTATTCTTCATCTCAATCTTTGTTTTTTCAATAATTTGGCAAATCATCATCACTAAGTATTTACCAGATGCAGCCACTGGAAACAAACAGGATCACTCAGGCTATAGCGAAAAGCAGCGTTCCATTATCTTAGAAACGTTAGCAAGAACTTGTATTTGGTTAGTTTATTTTCTAATTATAACCATGCTCACAAGATATTTAGGACAGACACAGTCAACTTTTGATTTGATGTCAGAGTATCCATCACTCATTACTTTTATTGCGTTGATCATTTTAGGATGTATGAATTATTGGTTTGTAAAGAAAAAATATAGCACTACAGACTGATTCCATTAGCCTGTTACTCAAAAAGCGACTTTTCATTTTTGAAAAGTCGCTTTTTGAAATACATAAAAATGATTAAATACTGTTGTCGCATTCAGTAGAAATCAAAAATTGTGAAGACTTAGATTTTGCATATTTTTACGTATGCTTCTTATTCAATTTCGGTAATTATTTTCTTACTTACATTGGTACCATATATATTGAATAAAGTGCTTGCTAAATAAACATCATACTAATACTAACTTTAGATTATTTGGTTTTCTTAATACGTGGGATTAGCTAAAAGCGCTATGCTCATACGCAGATACACACCTCAAACCGAAGTCTAAACAACTAAATAAGACATCACTATTTCTTTCTAACTTCGCCATCTTTATCTTTTTTATAAAAGATTTTATTTAAAAATGTAATATCTGCTAAATAACTTAAAAAACTTCCCCCAATCACATCTACAATAAATGAAATGATTGTGGCAAATACCTTTCTAAGAACTTTCATATAAACACCTCATTAATCAATTAATTCTAAAAGTTCAATCAACTTATGCACCGTTTAAACATTATCTATAACAGATTAAGCTATGGCGATAATAAGTAATATATTCATTATTAGACGTCTTGTTTATCTAACATAGCATGTGTTGTGGCAATAAACCCACCTCATATAATCAAGGCCACCAGAACCAGTACATATAATCTGTGAATTGCCTATTAATCAAAAGATAAAATTAACAATCCAAATACTAATAGTAAAGCTTTCAAAATCACTTTATTTGTCATAGTTCCACCGACTTATACATTTTATTCCCAATGCCTTTACCCATAAAACTTTACCAAAATTGTTAGCAACCTAATTATAAATTAACATACTCCTAATAACACCTATAATATGAAGAAAATACACGCGCTATCGATTAACCATAACAGTTAAATACTTGTGTTATTCGACGTAATAAACTAAGACACAAAAAAAGAGGAAAGCACGTAAGCGCTCCTCTCCAAATGTATGACAAGTACATTTTATATTCTTACTATATATTATTTGAAGTTGTCTTAACCGTCTAAAACAACTATTAAGTCCATATTATAAGCAAGACAATAAATAATACCCTGCTAAATTATTCATAAACAAAATAGGTCTCGATTATTTCTATATAATTAGATAGAATCATTAGCATCATACCCTATAAAAAATTAACCACCCTAAAAAAGGGTGGCTGAGAAGTTTGTCTGGATACACACCTTAAGGCGCATACCAGACCCACTCTGTTACAACACCCTAAGGTGTGCTCATCAATATTATATCAAAAACAATTTATTGTAAACTAAAATACAACTTCCTATTTACAAAAGACCCATCCACATATCAATGTCGCTATTCGCTTATCTTTTAGCTTTAAATAACGCCACACATTTTCACTAATAAGCGTCTACAAAAACATGTAATTTTTTGAACTTTTCTTCATTCTTTTTTACATCATTAACTACAGATTCACTACTACATAGTCTAGTTCTAACACCTTCTGTTGATACTACATATAATACACTAAAGAAATAAATATATTTTTACAAACATATGGCAAAATATAATTTTTTATTATACAATTATTTCAAGGTTACAATTTGAATAAAATAGACACACCGTTTCATACAACTTTATGATTAAACTGTATGAAAAATTCAAAGTATTTTTACTTGCTATTTCTGATGAATTTTTTGATACTTTAAATGACAAAGCTTATGATAGAGATGCTCAGACTTGCGATTAGACACGTAAATCTAATGACTAAACTCAATGTTATTACGCATCATCCAGAAATACATACACCTCGTTTTAATATTACTCGATACATAATCAAATACTGTTTGAGTAGCTTATTTTATAAGGAGTGGCAACTATCGACTATTTAACTAACTTGCCAGGCAAATGGTACATCATAGGCTCTACATTTAAAATGTGGACTTCAGGAAAAAAAACAAACCCTTCTATCACTTATTCAATATTAAATTCAGATCCATTAAAAATACTTGATAAAGTACAGTATCAATCAAAGGGAAAGACTAAATCCATCGTCGGCTATGACACTTTGAAGAAAGGCCTATTCATTTGGAGAGGAAAAGGGATGTTAAAACCTTTCACAAGCGAATGGGAAACGCTTTATATCGATTCAGACATACTCATTATTAAATTTTCATCTACATTAGTAACGCCATCTGGGTTAGATGTATTACTACGTGATAGACAAAATGCCGCAACATACAAGAAACAACTACACGCTCATCCAACTTCGTTTAATTTAAAAAGTGAGACAGTTCAAGAACTCAAATGGCTATATTGATTATAAGCGTCATTGAAACATTGCTGACAGCAAGATAAAGCAGCGCAAGCCGTGACCATCTAATGTTTTATTGTTTATGTAGTAAATTTAATTTTTGATTAAGGGGAGCTATAAAGATTGAAACTTTTAAATTACAGTATTGAACATGATGCGTACAATGAATTAGTAACGATACATGCTGAAACTAATAAAGGGAATGAATTCAGTTTTACATTTGCTGACACCCACACCCTACGCGAAGTAAAAAACAAACTAGAAGAACTTTCTAATAAACTGGATAACGATTCAAAATAATATCTTAAAGGCCTTCAATAGTATGAAAAACTGACTTAAAAACACTATATCCCATCTCAGAACGATTGACAGATAAAAAGCTATTTATGAATGACTACCACAAAGACCCCCTCTTAAGCTTAAGAGGGGGTCTTACGTGATGATTATATCACTCCGAAGTGTGATGTAATAGCTATTCATAAGTTTTTAAAATGCGATTACATAGACGCTGATTAGCCTATTCAGAAAAATCATAACCCTTTGTACCCTTAGGAATATCTACCATAGCATTTAACACTTTGAAATTTCACAATTTCAAACATTCAAGGGCAAATCAAGAAATCAGCGTATAAACAACTGTAACTAATACCAGTAAAACAAGCATCAAACTATTCGTGATTCCAACTTTTTTGAGTTTTGCTTTATATACATTATCAGAGACTTCATTTTTCTTCTTACTTAAAATAAAATAAAAAGTAAAGACAGAATAGCTAATGAACAAGATGAGTGAAATCACAAATAAAATTAAAAATATCAATTTCAGTATATCCATAGTAATTATCTCCTAGTTCTAATTGTCTTATGATTCGCTAGTCAAATAAACTATCCTCTTCTTAAACTCAAGCATAGCCTCATATTTTTCCTTTGATGCCTTTTCAGACAATAATACATCAAGTGATGCATCATATAGTTTGTAAGCATCTGTTTTCTTTTCCTTGTTCGTTGCACTGTAGACATCGCCTATTTCCTTAAATAGACTCGCACATTTATTTAAATAGATAAGTTCTTCTTTATGAGCATCTCGATCAATCAAGCCATCTCTAATACCATATTTAATGGCATAATATAGTAAGATAGCTGATAAAATTATATAGATGAAAACCAATGGAACACACCTCTCGACATCTTATATTTCAACATTCAGAAGATACCACAACATTAAATAATCCTCATCCCTCTTTTCCTTCCATTCCTTAATCATGTAATAGCAGTTCACTAACGCAACAATCAAAGCCCCAACACCCATAGCGATGGAATTAGCATAAAATGAATAAATAGCAAAGATGAGTGCACCTATCAAAATAATTAACGATACGCTTATCTCAATATTTTTCCACATATCAATAACCCCCTATTGTTTTAAACTCAGTAACAGAATAATTTGTCTATTATTAAATAATCCAAATCAAAAAGCAAAAAACCTAACCTAATGGCAAGCACTTTTTCTATACTAGAAAAATATCGTTTTAAGTAACGCAATAATAGATAGAAGCATAGCTGTGTATGCTAGATATACATTTTTCATTTTAATTATAACTCCACAAAAGCCTAAACATAATATTCCTATCATTGTTAGAATAGGCGATACATTATATTTACTAGGTACAATATAAAAAAACAAACTCATAAATATGAACCAAGATCCTATTGCCAACATTAAATCAGCAATATAAGAAAACTTACTATCTTTTTTCATTATTATTCCCCTCTTTGTAAATGTACGATTACAATTAGCCAATGTGCTTCTATTTATTCTTGTTCATTATTTCTTTGCTTGTTTAAACAAACAGCTAAATAGGCCATACCTATACACAACCACATACCCAATATTGCTAGCAACATACCTAATTCACCTTTAACTCTGCTTATTTTCTTATAGATATTTTACAAACCAGAAATCAGCTTCACTTTAACATACTTTTTATTAAATATATATTGCATACATATAAAAAAACTGCTTCTATTTTGAAAGCGGGGTACAAACCATTATTTATAAGCCTTTGCGTTTAATTTGTCTATATACAAAGACGATTGCAACTATTAAAGTTATACAATCAAGTATCTTTATAACAACAGAACCAAATTCTATTATTCCCATTTGGAAAAATGCGCCAATGATAGGCAAGAAAAAATTAAACACGATTAAAACTAATAAAATTGCTAGAATAACTTGCTGTGATTTTGGGATAATATCTCCCCCTCATAATTAATCATCACTTTAATACAGGTGGTTTCATTACTTTTTATCATTAGAGTTAGAAAAAAATAAAAATGCACCCAAAAACAGTAAAGGGAATATAGCGAACAAACGTACTTCAAAAGAATTATTATCAAAAATTATTGGTAAAGTAATATAAATTAGAAAAGTTATTATCAAAAATATTAGATAGACTCTTTTATTAGTACTCAAATGTATAAAACCTACAATTCAATTGTGGCAATTGTCTAGTGATTAATGATTGAACGAGTGGTAGTGACATTATAAACACTTGTATTGGAACTATTAATCCATCATTTATAATGCATAATTTAATGGATTTCAGTCTTGAAAATTTCTCAACTGAGTTAGATATGCCTTTGATTACTTCTTTCATATCAAACATATACATAATTGCAGCAGTTAAAATCACACTACGCACACGAAACAAGTATACCTTTATAGAAATGAATCCTGTTTTAATGTTTAGCATTGTTTCCCTCCACATTTTATGTAGTTCACAACCAATGTTACACTAACATAACTATCATATAAAGTTGTTAAGTGTATGCTAAATAATAAAGGTAAATTTGTTGAAGTAGTTAAAACCGTTACAGGAAAATGAAGTCAATAACTTATTTAGGAGTGAAAATAATGTTTGAAAATAAAGATGATATAAGATTACTTTATCAAGCAGTTTCAGAACTAGCTGAAATCGTAGGACATCATCCTTACAATACAAAATCAATAAGCCTTTTATGTTTAGACTTAGGCATCACTCTTGATGAATATGAAAAAGTATTTATGGCATTCTCAAGGTTGTCTAATAACAAAAATACTGATGCTATGCATATTGAAGAATTTAAGGCTATACTAATTGAAAATGTAGCTAAATATGATGAACTAACAGACTCTCAAGCTTTAAGATTTATAGAAGGATATGCTAGAAATTATATCCCTGAATTATTGCCATATGCAGAAAAGTTATATCTTGATTTAAGAGTATAAAATAAGAGCTTAGCTTTAAATTGCTAGGCTCTTTTAATTTTTTTCCTCTAACGGAACATCATCTATATGCATTGTCATATTTGGTAGTTTTTTAGTTTCTATTATCTCTTTTATCGAAATAAAAACTTAAGCGTATAAATATTAAACCTATAATTATGAATATGCTATGACCTGCAATTTCTAATATAATAGCTCTATTTAAATCAAGCGCATTAAATACAATAGGTTGTATAATTATGATAGCCAACAAATATAGGACTACTTTAATAGAAGTGAAATACTTTGCCACAATAATACACTCCTCGCTATGTATTCTACTTATCCATTTCCCTATATAATATAGACGTTCTGACAGAGCGACTACTTTTGCAAAACATCTTCATTAAGGATTAAAAATGCGATAATGCCAATTGGTACACCTAACAAAGGAGTTACGAAACAACTTGCAATTACCACATACAAAATCAGCATCCAAACGTCATCTGATTCCCATTTTTTATTTAACAAATAGTTCCACATTTCTTTTATACTCATAACAACACCGCCTTCTTACATTTTAGTCAATTTTATTTAAATACAGATAATCAAATTACCAAACATAACAAAGAATACTTTCAATCAATTCAACGGATAGATTGTTATTTTATATAACCTTTTCATATGTCTTTAGCTTGGCTTAATGGTACTCTAGGAACCTCTCTTATTTCACTAATGATTTGTCTTGAAGCCGCCCGTGTGTTACTACTAGATATACAACATTTCCAATTTTCACAGAACATAGTTCGTCACTTTTACCAACGTTTAAAAATTATGTGCCGTAGTTACTTTCTCATTAATTCCTTAGATTTTTTATCTTAAGTAGTAGAAAAAAATCCTGTTAAAAATGCCATAGCTCCTAAAATCACACTTAAAATAAGTAAGCCATTTAATTCTTTTTCTTCAAATATATTAATCAATTCTAATTTACCTAAACTACTCCAAATTCTATTGTGTCCAAAATGAATCCCTGTATAATTAAAAAAAATAGCAACTAGCACTACTACGACAAAAACAAAAAGTCCATCTTTGAGACCAGTTATAAACCTATTTTTCATTATATTCCCCCTAACGACAATTATTACAAATTTAATTTCATACTAACATAATTATAATAAAACTTATATTGCCTATATGTCTAAATTATGTACCAAATTGTCTTATCATCATTAATAAATGCAACAATAAGAATACCACCCACCAGTATTTATACTTATGGGTGGCATGGAAATATTAGTTTCAAATTATAGGACTTCAAACAATATAATCCATACAACTATGGCCAATGCTAATATTAATGCTTTGAATAGTTTTTTATCGATAATTAGCGGGATGATTTGTATTATAACTGATAGATAAATGAGTAACGTACCTACTGGAGCCATATAAGGTATATCACTAGGCATCACGTCTATAGATAAAGAAATAATCATCATGATGATAAACATGAAAATTGATATGCTAAATAGAGTAATAGAAATCATATCAAATCTCTTCTTCATTGTTCCGCGCTTTTTACTGTCTTCCATAGTAACGCTCACCTTTATATTTATTATAGAAATGAAAAGGAAATATTTACTAATAATTATTTTAGTACTGGAGTTCTTCCATTCCAATAGTGCTTTTATTTCGAATCTTATCTACTGCTGTATTAGATAACAAATGTAGAAGGTCGCACTTAGAAAACATATTATTCATCAATAGCCTTGCTTTTAACCTCATTATGATTATTTCTATCTTTTTATAATCTTGTGTAGAAGTACTTTGCGGACTACATCCAACCTTTACTACTAATTAGATTTCATACTAGAATTTCAAAGAAGTATTCCCAGTCTATGCTTCACTTGACGTTTCCAATTCCACAACCACAAAAACAATCACCCAGTCATATGTATGGATGGTTAGAATAGTCTTTTAAAGTATTGGGTTTATTATCTCATTCTTTTTTGTTATCCATAAAATACAATGACAATAAAGCAAAAAAAGCACTAATAATCCACAACCCAGAAATATAAAATAAAATAGCTGCTACCCCAGAGAAAGTAATCTTTAAAATTTTCAAATCTTTTTTCTTCATAACTTACCACCTTCACTTTATTTTTATCCTTCTCCTACAAACCATACTCCACAATTAATCAATTGATATTTTTAATTCCTTTGGTCATCTCTAACTTTCATAGATTTCGTAACTAAATAGATTGCATTTATACCTATTATAAGAACGTAAAGTATTAATATAAACAAATTATCTAAACGCATAATGAAAATAAGCCCTAGCATGAAAAAGACATTTAACACAGTTGATATAATAAACCCTTGATCTAGTTCGTCATTATTTTTCAAAACAATCACACCCCTATATAAAATAAAAAGCTATCACTTGTTGTTTGCAACTTAATGTTAACAAAAAAAACAAGGCAGACGCATAAGCGCCTACCCTGAGCAGTATATTATAAGCAACGATTACATTTCATAGTAGCGATAATTCATAGTCTATTCGACTACGAATACATTGTTCGCAATTTTTAAGTTCAATCATTTAATAAAATAGCCATCCATACGAACGGCTCAAAAAAGGATAAAGATCTAGAGGAACTTCACGAACACAATTCTATTACATACTATTAAACAGTCCGATACTATTTACGTATCTCAACACTATTCATTCGATTTAATTTTATTGAATTTGTATATAACAAATATAATTACAATTATTATTGTAAGAAGATCAAAGGAATGTGTAAAAGCATCTCCAAACGTTTTATCTTGCCAAAAATAGCGAATGATGAATAAAAGTGTTGAATGAATGAACAATGCAATAAACATGTATATCATTGGTTTATCAAGTATCAAACCAAAAACCAATATGAATAATAGTACCAATATAGTAAGAATAAGCATGATGATATTTGGAGTAAACAAACTATACCTCCATTCATAATATCAAACCCACTCTTATTACCAGAGAAAGTGGGTTATCTTTTTGTGTTGGAATTCTATACACTATTTCTTTATAGTATTAGGCAATTTAATCTACATATTCCATCAGTATATCCCCAATTAAAACAACTATAACAATATCTGCTAGTATAATTGGCATGCTAAACGGTACTGAGAAATTTAATAATAAAGTCCCTATGTAAAAAATAGCTATAGCAATTAACAACTGAATTACAACACAAAATAATTTGCTCCCTCTCATTTTCATGAAAATGAGTCCTACAAACAATACAAAAAGTAATGATAAATATAATGTAATACCAGTTAAACCCATCAACTCTTCTGATTTAGAGTTAATATGAAAGAACGGTATAAAAGTTAATGTCCTATTTATAAATAAAATAATACCGCAAAAAACTATAATACCAACAAAATGAATACCTAAACTTTTAATAAACAATAGTAATTTACTTCCTGACTTTTTAGAACCAATCGATATAAACACATCTATTATAGCAGCTAACACAATTATTAATACAAATACTATTAAATAAAATTGGGAATACTTGCCCATAAATAGATCAATAAAAAAGCCTAAAACATCGTATAATCCACTTAGCATAATTTTCTCCTTACTTTTTTAATAATATTGAGCATAACCCACAAATATATTAACATATTTTTAAAAACTTATATTGTCTATCTGTATAAATTGACTTCCTAAGCATCTTATCAGCATTAAAATATATAACAATAACAAAACACCCACCAGAACTTATACTGATGAGTGGAAGTTATAAAACTTTATTTGAATCACCTATTAATTATAATAAATATTTGATAGTGTAATATTAGTTACATAAACAATCTTTATTAAATGGAGGAAACATGCTTAAAATTCATGATGCTACTTATATCAAAAGAACATTAAGCTTTTTAGCTACAACATTATTGATTTTCATAATAACCTTTATTTTAGCCATTATATTTAGCCCGTCTGCTGAAACCATTAAAAACATATTTAATGGTATACCTAAAAATGTGGCCAATGCAGAAGGTTTACAAAAAGTTTGGGAATATATATTAAACAATGGCTTTAGAGTTCCTTTTCAAATGCTGATACTAGCTATCATTCCAATTCCTTTTTTATATTATTTAAATATAATCAGTACAACAATTTCTCCTGCTATAGCTTTAGGATTTGCAGTTAACTTTGATAATTATAAAGGAATTATGCTAACCATATCTGCAATTCCTCACTTCTTCATAGAAATATTAGCATTTTGCTTTGTTGCTAGTAGCCTATTCAAATTAAATCAATCTATTATCAGAAAGATTAGCAATCTTTTAAGAAAAAACAAAAAACAGAATCTTTCTATCAAACTAGCAATAACTAATTTAATAAAAATTTACATTTTTATTGCTTTACCTTTATTTATAGTAGCAGCATTTGTTGAAAACTATTTATCAAAATTCATATTTGATTTACTCACTTAAAATAATAAGCCCACTATCATTGATAATGGGCTTATTTCTAATCCTCCAACGGAACATCATCTATAAATTTAGTTCTATTAGGGTACTTCTTATCCATTTCCTCTTCTGTTTTATCATCCCACTCAATCCTAAATCTGATCCTATGGATATTCGTAGGTTTTCAAGAAAACATTATAAAGGTGTTTGTTAGCATAATTTAATGCTTCCCAGTTCATTCCCTTGCCCTTATTATCAAAATTATGACCTTTTTGCTCTTGAAAAACTACTTACATATTGAGTTGAATTATAATAATTTCATATAAAAGTACCCACCTCAATTAAGTTATGTTTTTTCTATTTAAAACCATCCATTTTTTCTTGTTTTACTTGTTGATAACCGAACAGACCTGAAATTGTTAACAAAATAATTTTCACAATAAACTTAATTACTGATTTAAATTTATTCATTTTTACCAGCCCCTTAAAACTGTTTTTACTACAATACCCATTAGTCTAAACAAAAAACACCCACCAACACTTCTGCTGATGGGGGATTTTAAGTACTGTCTTCTAATTTACTTTAAATGAATCGACTAAAAATTCAAAATCCGTATTCATTTCAATATTCTTACTTTTTAATTTTGTTACATTAGTTTGTGCAGCTTCACTTGCTTCACCCTCAAATGCCCCATCTAGCGCTTGTCCCGCACTATTGATGACTTCAATGATTTGTTGAATATCATTTTTATGTGATTCTACATCTGATTTTGCTTGCTCTACCATATTTTCTGTTTCTGATCGCATAGCTTGTTTTAATTGTTCCAGTCTCGCCAAT
>NZ_MRZN01000019.1 GCF_002614725.1 Staphylococcus edaphicus
AGAGACTACAGGCTCGAACCATACCCCAGGCAAGCATGCACGGTCAAAATCGTAAGATTTTAAATATAAAGAGGACTAACCCATAAAGGATTAGCCCTCTTTTTTTGAGATTGGGTATTTATGTCCCAGCCTCTTCTATTTAAGTCATATCACTTAATGAAATATTTAAGTTTATTCTTTTACAGCTGGTTGATGATTACCTGTTTGTGCTTCATCAATCGCAATTTGTAGTTCTTTTGTATAAGCTTCTTTTTCAATATTTGTATATCCTAATAAACTAGCCATTACATCGACTACTTGCGCTTTATAGTTTAATACATCATCAATTTTAAAGTAGAGTTTACCTGTACGACGGATAAAGAAATCTGTTGGGCGATATACCATTTCATTTTGAATTGAGTAAACTAATTCAGTATAAATATCTAATGGTAAACCAGTTTCTTGATATTGTGCTGTTTGAGCAATTTTGAATAACTCTTCAGCATTTGAACCGTATTTTGAAGCAAAGTGACGTGCTGTTGCCTCATCTATTTGATAAGATTTCGCTTCTTCAACTTTTTGTTCAATGAATTTAGCAAAGTTAGCACTACCGCCAACATCACCGCCAGAAATTGTTAAGTGTTTTGTAGCACACTTAGCAAATTTAAGACCATATTCTGTTTTTAAGCGTTTTGCTAATAAATCAACAATTTCAAGTGCCATATGACGATAGCCAGTTAGCTTACCACCTGCAATTGTTAATAAACCAGATTTACCTTCCCAAACTTCATCTTTACGAGAAATTTCAGAAGGATCTTTACCTTCTTCTAGGATTAGTGGTCTGATACCTGCCCAAGATGATTCGATGTCTTCATCAGCAACATTGACATCTGGGAACATATAGTTAATTGCATCAATGAGATAATCTCTATCTTCTTGGTTAGCTAAAGGTGCTGTCTTATTGTTGTCATAGAAAGTATCTGTTGTTCCAACATACGCTTTGCCTTCACGAGGAATAGCAAAAATCATACGACCATCTTTCTCTGTATCAAAGTATACAGCTTGACCTAATGGGAATTTAGATTGGTCAATGACGATATGAACACCTTTTGTTAATCTTAATTGTTTATTATTGCGTGCATAGTCTCCACTACGAACTTCATCTACCCATGGACCACTTGCGTTGATCACTTTTTTAGCTTTTATTGGATAAGTTTCATTATTAATTTGATCTTCTACCTGAATACCATTTACTTTCTCATTTGAATCATATGTGAAGTGAACAGATTTAGTGTGATTAATTATTGTTGCGCCTTTTTCTTCTGCACGTTTCATGACTTCAATAGTTAAACGCGCATCATCTGTACGATATTCAACGTAAGAGCCGCCACCTTTTAAGCCTGCTTTTTTAACTAATGGCTCTTTTTCTAATGTTTCTTTCGCATTTAACATAGTTTTACGTTCAGCTTTTTTAACACCTGCTAATCTATCATACATTGTTAAACCAATAGAAGTGGTGAATTTACCCATTGAACCACCTTTATGCATTGGTAAAAGCATGCGTTCTGGTGTTGTAACATGTGGACCATTTTCATAAACGATAGCACGTTCGCGACCTGTTTCTGCCACAACGCCAACTTGTAATTGTTTTAAATAACGTAAGCCACCATGTACTAATTTAGTGGAACGTGAACTTGTACCTTGTGCAAAGTCTTGCATTTCAACAAGTGCAACTTTCATGCCTCTTTCACTAGCATCTAATGCAATACCAGCACCAGTAATACCGCCACCAATAATCACGACATCAAAATCATTATCTTTTAAATCTTTTTTAATTTGTTCTCTTTTCAATGTTGATAAACTCATAATAAACAAGCGCCTCCTAAATATTAAAAAACGAGAGACTCGTCCCATACATATATTATTGTACGAACTGAATCTCTCGTTTCTCATCTCGATATTATTAACTTACCCGTATTGTAGCATATATAACAATATTAAGTCTAATTTTTTACTCATCTTCTAATTTAAATACTTGAGTTGCTTCAACTGCTTTTTTCCAACCTTTATATAATCTTTCTCTGTCTTTTTCAATCATATCTGGTTGGAATGCTTTTTCAAGATGCCAACGATTAGCGATTTCATCTTTACTATCCCAGAAACCTACTGCAAGACCTGCCAGATATGCTGCGCCTAATGCTGTTGTTTCATTAATTTCTGGACGCTCAACACCTACATTTAATAAATCAGCTTGGAATTGCATAATGAAATTATTTTTTACTGCGCCACCATCAACACGTAAATTGTTTACTTTGATTCCTGAATCTTTTTCCATAGCTTCTAATACGTCACGTGTTTGATAACATAGCGACTCTAATGTAGCACGAATGAAATGCTCTTTTTCTGTACCACGCGTTAATCCAAAAATTGCACCTCGCGCGTCTGCATCCCAGTACGGTGTACCTAATCCAACAAAAGCTGGAACAACGTATACACCTTCTGTAGATTCAACACGTTCTGCATAATTTTCAGATTGTGGTGCTGAATTAATCATTCGTAATCCATCTCTTAACCATTGTATCGCTGAACCAGAGACGAAAATTGAACCTTCTAAAGCATAGTTAACTTTTCCATCTAAACCATAAGCAATTGTAGTTAACAACCCACTCTTAGAAGAAACTGCTTCTTCTCCAGTATTCATCAACATAAAGCCACCAGTGCCGTATGTATTTTTTACGTCACCACGATCGAAACAAGCTTGTCCAAATAAAGCCGCTTGTTGGTCACCAGCAATACCTGAAATAGGTACTTCTTTACCAAAGAAATGGTAATCAATTGTGTGCGCATAAACTTCGCTTGATGCTTTAACTTCAGGAAGCATTGTTTTAGGAATTTCCAAAATATCTAATAATTCTTGATCCCATTCTAAATCATAAATATTATAAATTAATGTACGACTTGCATTTGTATAATCTGTAATGTGAGCTTGACCACCTGATAATTTCCATACAAGCCATGAATCAATCGTACCAAATAACAAGTCACCGTTATCTGCTTTTTCTCTTGCACCCTCTACATTATCTAAAATCCATTTAACTTTTGTACCAGCAAAATATGGGTCTAATAGTAAACCTGTTTTTTCTCGGAATTTATCTTCTAGCCCTTGTTCTTTTAGGTTTTGACAAATACCTTGAGTTTGACGAGATTGCCATACAATTGCATGGTATATAGGACGTGATGTATGTTTATCCCAAACAACAGTCGTTTCACGTTGATTGGTAATACCAATACTAGCAATTTGCTCCGCTCCAACGTTACTTTCATTTAATACTTCTGCCATTACAGCTAAAACAGATGTCCAAATTTCATTAGCATCATGTTCTACCCAACCAGACTTTGGAAAGAATTGTTTGAATTCACGTTGTGCAACACCTTTGATTTTACCGTCTTTATCAAAAAGGATTGCTCTTGAACTTGTTGTACCTTGGTCAATTGATAAAATATATTTTTCCATAATTAAAATCTCCCTTTTATCACTTTTATCGAGGTTATATATGTAAAACTCATTTCATACGTTTACGATACATATTGCCTGAAATGCATTTTTACAAACATGACTATGTTACATAAATTTGTATAATATAAAGCCTGCTTATAGTTTAACTTATAAACAGGACTGTTGAAACTTAATTAATACACCGATTCGATACCTTTTGCACTTTTAGCTTTATTTAACACTATACCAAGTACAATTGTGACAATAAGTAATACAATAGCCACTACAGACATTGTATCAAAAGCACCTTTATAAAATAATCTATAAATTACGGCGCCAATCATACCACCAGTAATCGGTCCTAACACAGGAACAATTGCATAGCTCCAATTAGATTTTCCTTTACCAGCAATAGGTAAGATGGCATGTGCAATACGAGGTCCTAAATCACGAGCAGGGTTAATGGCGTATCCTGTTGGACCACCTAAACTTAAACCAATTGCAACAATTAAACCACCAACGATTAATGGATTTAAACCATCAGCGATTTTATTAATGCCGATAAACAATAAACCTAATGTAAGTGTAGCAGTACCAATAATCTCACTTAAAAAGTTAGCAAAGTAATTTTTAATTGCAGGTGCAGTAGAGAAGACACCCAATTTTGCACCTTGATCTTCTGTTTGTTTCCAATGCGCTAGATACATTAACCAAACTAAGACGCCACCCAAAATACCTCCAAGCATTTGACAAATAATATAACCAGGAACCATACCCCAGTCTAATGAACCATCCATTGCCATTGCTAACGAAACGGCAGGATTTAAATGCGCGCCAGAAATATTACCTACAGCATATACACCCATTGTAACTGCAAGGCCCCAACCTAACGCAATAACAATCCAATCCGCACCGTTTCCGGCGCTTTTTTTCAAATTAACATTGGCACAAACGCCACCCCCAAATAATACTAGTATTGCTGTTCCCAAAAATTCAGCAAAATACACATTCATAGAGACTCCTCCTAAAAAAGATAAAGAGATTCCTACAATTTTAGCCAGCTGCGAACCACCGGTTTAATTACTGTAGAAATCTCCCATCTCTGTTCTATTTATTAACTTGATTTCATCTTACACCGCTTGTGTAAGCGTTGTCAATCTTTTTTGTAAAAAACTTGTCACAATTCAAGTGCATTGCACTGCACTTTCCTTGATTAAAAATTGCTTTGAATAACAATTAATTTCTGCCTGTAATCCGTATGGAACCGTGTGCTTTGGCTCATTATGACCAAAAGACATATTGTACAAAACTGGTATATCTATAAGTTTATATCGTTTCAATACATTTAAAATCCTTTCTTTATATGCTTCATAATAAATATTATTAAATGGTTTACCAATGACAAGCCCATTACATTGACTTAGTATATCCTGTTGAATTAATGTAACTAACATGTCTTCAAATGCTGGAGGTGTCGGTGTATCTTCTGATGTCTCTAAAAATATAATTGCATCTTCAAAATCTTTTTTATTTGGAAATAATGATGTGTTTATTAAACTGACCAGCGTTTCTAAATTGCCACCAATTAATTGTCCCTGTTTTATACCCTGACCTTGTATCAATTCATACCCATGTTGTTGAATAATTTGTCTAGCAGTCATTTTATTTTCAATATTCCAAGATAATCCATAAGGTCTTATATATTCTGCTGGAGCAATATTACCAATCTTTTTGCAATTAAACCAAAATTTTTCGATATCTTTGACCGTATAATCATCCATTTCAATATTTTCTGCAAAATCAGTCAAAAGTGCCGGACCATAAAAACTAACAATTCCCATCTTATAGAACATCATGTGTATCGTTGTTGAATCGGAGTAACCAGAAAATATTTTAGGATGTTGTCTTATCGCTTCTAAATCGACAAACGGGAGTATTTCAATACTATCTTCGCCCCCAATACAACTGATAATCGCTTTTATTTCAGGATCTTTTAATGCTGCATTGAGGTCCGCTGCACGCGCTTCCGGATGATTTTGAATATAGCCCTTTCCTTTTAAAGCATTGGGCATGACTTTTACATTCAAAGCAAATACGCGCTTTAGCCTTTCAATACCTTGGTAAGTACGCCATAATATTTCAGGTTCACCTGCGAGTCCTGATGACAAGGACACAATCGCTACCGTATCACCACGAAGTAACCGCTTTGGTTTAATCATAAATCCAACCTCCTTCAACACAATATAACTAAATCTCAATAACTATAGCACATAAATCGAATTATTTATGTACACTATATAAAAAGGCTAGCTTTCACACAAAACCAATAATATCAATGCAAAATAGCCCATTTATTGATGTGCTTAACTAGCCTAGCTTTATTTGAATTTTGTATCTCACTTTCATACATGTATGATGAAAATTACCATAAATGGCGATCACTTGTAGTTATATATTTAGCGCCATTTTCTACAGCAGTATCAACTTCATCTATTGTATTAATTAAACCACCCGCAATGACAGAAGTATTCGTTTCTTCATTAATAATTTTTATCGCCTTCGAAGCAATGCCTGGTAACACTTCTACAAAGTCAGGTTCAACACGTTTAATTAATTCTATACTTCTCGATAAAGCATGACTATCTAAAATAAACACACGAAACACAGTCGTTGTATTTAATGACTTTGCTTTATTGATAACTTTTGTTTTTGTAGAAACAATGCCTTTAGGTTGATAGTTCTGTATAATATATTCACAAGCAAATTCGTCATGACTCATGCCTTTAATTAAATCAATGTGCATATATGTTTCAATTTTATGTTTCTTTAATAACTCCATAATGCTTTTAACATGACCAATATGTGTATCTAACAATACGCATTCTTTATAATCTGTTTGCGTCATTTTTTCTAAATCTTTCATAGAGCGAATTGCTGGTAAAATATAAGGTTTCATCCACTTACCTCCTAGATAGTTCGTTTGAACAATCTTTCTAATTCATAGTTTGAGAAGTTGATAATAATCGGTCTGCCATGTGGACATGTAAATGGATCTTTTGTTTCTCTTAACTGGTTGACTAAGTCTGCCATTTCGTTATTTTTTAAGTAATGATTTGCTTTGATAGACTTTTTGCAACTCATCATAATTGCAGCGTCTTCTCTTATCTTTTTAATATTTACTTTTTTATGTTCTAATACATACTCAATCATATCTTTAATAATTTCTTCCGCTTCAGAAGTTGGAAACCATACTGGATAGCTATCAACGATATAATCATTTCCACCAAACGGTTCGAGATGTACACCCACTTTGTCTAATTCTTCTTTATGTTGATTAATAATCATCAGTTCATCTGTTGAGAAATGGAATGTTAGTGGAATCAATAAATTTTGAGTATCATTGGAAACTTCTCCAATTTTCTCTCTATAATATTCATACTTGATGCGTTCTTGTGCTGCGTGCTGATCTATCATATACATACCATTTTCATTTTGAGCAATAATGTATGTCCCATGAACTTGCCCCACAACTTCCATATATGGTACGCGCCGCGAAGGATCTTTACTGACACTACCCTTGATATCATTATCGCTGTCTTTATCAGTTAGTTCAGATGTACCGCCTACACTAAACGCCGCTTCATCGATTCCATCCATTTCATCAAGCATTGCTCTCTGTGATGCGACATACTCGTCATGATCGCTTGCTGCCTCTTGTACAAATAACTGTTTGTCGTTATTCTCAGGATTTGTCATATCATGATTTAATTCTAGGTCACCTTGATCTTGAGGCGTGACATGATATCCTTCATCATACGAACGTTGGTGTTGGTTATTATTTTGTTGTTGCCGTTTTTCAAAATCAATTTTTTGTTGTTCAAATTGATCTAACACTTTATTTTTCTTAGTCAATTTATCCATATCATTTTGTGGAATCAAAATACGATCTTGAAATGCCTCTCGTATCTTTTCAACAATTAAATCAAATAATTGGTCTTCTTTCGATAACCTAACCTCTAATTTAGTTGGGTGCACATTGACGTCTACTAATATTGGATCCATCTCTATATTAATATAGCAAATTGGAAAACGTCCTATCATTAATAATGTATGATAACCTTCTTGAATTGCTTTATTTAGTAAAAAATTCTTTATATACCTACCATTTATAAAAATGGAGATATAATGTTTATTGCTTCTTGAATGTTCAGGTTTTGCAACAAAGCCTTCTAAATGATAATCACTTGTATCACCAGTAATGTGTACTAGGTCTTTAGCAACTTTCATGCCATATATTTCAGCCATAACTTCATTTGTTCGTCCGGAACCATTCGTCTTGATAATCGTTCTACCATCGGAAATCAATGAAATACGTATATCCGGATGACTCATAGCCATTCGATTGACAATATCTGTTATTTTACCCAATTCAGTATATAAACTTTTAATATATTTAAGTCGTGCTGGTGTGTTATAAAAGAGAGATTCTACTAATATATCTGTGCCACGTTTTGCTTTAGCTGGTTTTTGGTTAAGTATTTCTCCATTTTCTACATATATTTCTTGACCTTCTTCATTATCGGTACAAGTTTTCAAGGTCACTTTAGACACAGAAGAAATACTTGCTAATGCTTCTCCACGGAAACCAAGTGTGCGAATGTGGAATAAATCATCATCAGCATCTAATTTACTTGTAGCATGGCGATGAAACACAAGTCCCAAATCATCAATGCCTATACCTGTACCATTATCAACTACACGTATAGACGCTACGCCAGATTGTTCTACTTCAATGTTAATTTCGGTTGCTTGGGCATCAATGGCATTTTCTAATAATTCTTTAACTACTGACCCTGGTCGTTCAACCACTTCGCCAGCAGCAATTTTGTTTGCTAATGATGTTTGTAATTCTTTTATTTTACCCATTAGACTTCACCTCTATTTCAATTGTCGTTGTAATTCACTTAGTTTTACAAGTGCTTCTATTGGGGTCATATTAGATAGATTTAATGTCTTAATTTCATTTTCAATGTCACTATTATGCGCCGATGCATCGAATAAATCAAACGACGTTTGTTCGAACTGATTTTGTGCAACTTTATCTGTATCTTGATAAGGGGTTGACTCTTTTCCGTAAAATGCTGTGGTTTCTACTACTGAATTGGTAGATGTATGTTCATTATGCTTTAACGCATCTTGATTTAAATCGGTTTCCTTGTCAGATTGATTTCCTTGCTCGAAAGCGTCTAAAATAACTTGCGCTCTATTAATAACCGCATTAGGTAAATTGGCTAATTTAGCAACCTGAATACCATAACTATCATCAACTGCACCATCTTTAACTTTGTGAAGAAAGATTAATTCACCTTTATATTCATTAGCAGCAACATGGACATTTTTCAGACAAGGTAAAGACTGGTCCAATGTAGTTAATTCATGATAGTGCGTTGAAAATAACGTCTTAGCATTAGAAGTGTTGGCAACATATTCTATCATTGCTTGAGCTAATGCTAAACCATCATACGTTGACGTCCCTCTGCCAATTTCATCAAAAATGATTAAACTGTCTTCAGTGGCATGTGCAAGTGCTTTTTGCGCTTCAAGCATTTCAACCATGAACGTACTTTTACCCGAAACCAAATCATCAGCTGCACCTATTCTAGTGAAAATTTGATCGAAAACGGGTAAAGTAGCTGATTCACAAGGTACATAAGCACCCATTTGTGCCATGATACTAATAATTGCGACTTGTCTCATATACGTGGATTTACCAGACATATTTGGCCCCGTAATTAAATAAATAAATGTATCTTGATTTAGTGCACAGTCATTAGGGACATAATCATTATGATCCATCACACGTTCTACCACTGGATGACGTGAATTAATGAGTTCTAATGTTTTATCCTCGCTAAACGTCGGTCGTGCATAATTATATTTTTGTGCTATTTCTGCAAAACTCTGTAAACAATCTAGTTCTGATATTACCTTAGCCTGTTTTTGGAGTCTTTCAGTATAAGCCTTAGTTTGTTCTCTCAATTGCACAAATAATTGATACTCTAGTTCGATTGCTTTATCTTCAGCACCAAGAATGACATCTTCTTTTTCCTTCAATTCATCTGTGATAAAACGTTCTGCATTAGAAAGCGTTTGTTTTCTGTGATAACCATATTCAGTTGGATCAAATCCTTGTAAATTAGCTCTCGTAATTTCTATAAAATAACCAAATACTTTGTTGAAGCTAATTTTCAAAGATTTAATACCTGTTCTTTGACGTTCTTTAGCCTGTAATTCTGCTAACCATGATTTACCATTTTTCGAAGCTTCTAGGTAACCATCAAGCTCTTTATTAAAACCTGTTTTGAACAGTCCACCTTCTTTGACTGAAATTGGTGGTTCTTCTTTTAAACTATCCTCTAATAACACAAGCAAATCATCTAATGGTTCTAATGCTTTGAACTGTGCAGTCATTTGTTCATCAAAACTTGCTAATAAATGTTTTATATTAGGAATTTCTGAAATGGAATGTTTCAGTTGAATTAAATCGCGGGCATTCACATTTCCATAACTCACTCGACCAACGAGACGTTCAATATCATACACCTGATTTAAATGATTCCTTAAAGTATCTCGTTCAATAAAATGGTTAATAAATTGACTCACTGTGTCTAATCGTGATTCAATTTGCTGTTTCTGAATAAGTGGTCTATCTATCCATTGTTTTAGTCGTCTTGCACCCATAGGCGTTTTAGTCTCATCCATCAACCATAGAAGCGTACCTTTTTTGGTTTTTAAACGTATACTTTCAGTCAATTCCAAGTTACGTTTAGCATAGAAATCCATCTTCATAAAATCTATAGCTTCATATTTAATTACATTTTCAATATGTGATAGATCTCTTTTTTGGGTATGGTGAATATAATCCAATAATAATTGCGTCGCGTTGAACAGATTTGTTTCTGTCATATCGTTTACATCATAAGTGGCATTAGAAATGTCTGCTAACACTGTAATTGTTTCAGTAGTCAAACTGATTTGACGTTTTAATGATTCACCTATTTCTTCATTAACAACAATTTCATTTGGATTAATTGTTATAATTTCATTAATTAATGTTGCCTCATCTTCAAAGTGCGTTGCTTTTAACTCTCCTGTAGAAACATCACAATAACTTAATGCATAGGATGGAGTGCCTTGAATAAAGCTTAATATATAATTATTTTGTTTTTCATCCACACCACCTTGGTCCATAACTGTACCAGGTGTCACTATACGGACCACTTCACGTCGAACCATACCCTTTGTTTGTCTAGGATCTTCCATTTGTTCACAAATAGCTACTTTAAAACCATTACTGATTAAAGTCTCAATATAGCTATCAGCTGAATGATATGGTACACCACACATAGGAATAGGGTCTTCTTTTTTAGCATCACGTTTGGTTAATGTAATTTCTAAAACTCTAGATGCTACTTTTGCATCTTCAAAAAACATCTCATAGAAGTCACCCAATCTAAAAAATAATAGGCAATCTTGATATTGTGATTTTATTTTTAAATATTGCTGCATCATCGGCGTTTGGTTTGTCATATTAATAAGTCACAGTCCTTTTTATGAATTCTTATGTATTGATTGCGATATGTATAATTCCATAGGGAATCACCTAATTGTTTATATCAAATTCTAAAAACATATATAATCATGTTTTTTCATTTCAATATGGGTTGTTTCATTACCCCGCTCATTGTAACTAAATTTAGTTATTTAACTCTTAAATTTTAACATATGTTTTTAATTTTCGCTTAGTTATTCAATACAAGTGACAATATAAATTCTACGTCAAACCTTACATTTCAGCATTTTTAATAGAAAATAAATGACATAAAATAACAATGATTTGTTATTTTATGTCATAAGAGGTAGATTCATTGTGGAAAAGACTCAATATAAAATAATTATTCACTCTAATCAAAAATGAGGCTGGAGACAAGTGATTCGTCCCAACCTCTATAGACCCACTTCTCAATTTATTGAGTTAGTGGGTCTTATGCATGAGCCAAAGCTCAAGTATTCCTTAAAACCACTTCTCAATTTATTGAGTTAGTGGGTCTTATGCATGAGCCAAAGCTCAAGTATTCCTTAAAACCACTTCTCAATTTATTGCGTTAGTGGGTCTTATGCATGAGCCAAAGCTCAAGTATTCCTTAAAACCACTTCTCAATTTATTGAGTTAGTGGGTCTTTATCAACTCTAGTCATCCTTTGTGGGGCGAGACGGCGAAATTTATTTAATAAATTTACATTTCTGTCACATTCCCATTTTCAATTAACCTCATAAGCTATAAATATTTTTTCAAAATACCTTTTCTTTTCAAAATCATTAAAATAACATAACTAATAATGGCACCAATCACACTTGAAACGATAAAAGCTGTCATAAGTGGTTTGATAGCTAGATTTGAAAATCCTAAGATCCATGCTAACGGTATGCACATTAAACTTCCAATAATACCAGTACCTATGACTTCTCCTACTGCAGCCATAAATACGTGTTTACGATAATAATAAAAGCCACTTGCGAGCAGGACGCCTATCATACTCCCTGGAAAGGCAAAGAAGCTGCCAGTACCAAAAGTCATACGAATTAAAGACGAAATAAATGCTTGGGCTAGTCCAAACCAAGGACCAACAATTACTGCACAAAGTACATTTATTAAATGTTGAACTGGCGCTGCTTTTATAGGGCCTAATGGAATTACAATAATGCTACTTAACACAACATTTATTGCTATAAAAATTGCTGTTAACGTTAACTTTTTTGTCTTCATAGTGCTCATTTCCTTTCCATTAAGTACAATTACAATGGCTTAATCTTTTTCATCTTGATGTTGATTTAAACGATCAGACATCGTACGAATCATCATTTGCAATAAATCGTTTGCTTCGGCTTGTGTTTCTCTGAACTCTTCAACTATTGGTAACACATTGATATCATCTTCAATATGCTGTATTTTATCTTCTGAAGCTTTTAGCGCTTGTGCCTTGCCGTAATTTTGTAGATTAACTGATTGCTTTTGATTACGTTTCAATTCTTTCATGCGTTGTTCTAAATTTTTATTTTGATGAATTTGTGACTCCACATTATGATATTCTTTCACAGTATCTAACGTTTTAATTCGTTCACTTATGCGCTCAGCTTCAGCTAAGATATCATCTTTTTCATACATTATAATGTCACCATCGCTTGTTCACTTTCACGTAAAAATGTACCATTCAATGAAAATTGTTTTGCCTCATCCACTTGTACATCAACAATTTTACCAATCATCTCTTTAGGTGCTTTGAAGTTTACCAGTTTGTTTTTAGATGTATAACCTGCCAACACCGTATCATCTTTTTTACTTGTACCTTCACATAATACTTGAACTATATGCCCTTCATACTGATTCATAGCCTGCTCTGAATAATAAGCTACTTTTTTATTTAATTGTTGTAATCTATCTTTTTTTACATCTATTGGTACATTATCTTTCATTTTAGCAGCAGGTGTACCATCTCTTTGAGAATATATATAGGTATAGGCATGTTCAAATTCCACTTCATCATAAAGAGATAATGTCTCTTCAAATTGTTCGTCCGTTTCATTTGGATAACCTACAATGATATCAGTCGTAAGTGCTACATTTGGAATTTGTGTCTTAATACGATCAACTAGGTCTAAATAGCTTTCACGAGTGTATTTACGTCCCATAATTTTAAGTACAGCATTATTTCCTGATTGAACTGGTAAGTGGACGTGAGGCACAATATTACCTCCGTTAGCAATAACTTCAATCATTCTATCTGTAAAGTCCCATGGATGACTTGTTGTAAATCTAACTCTAGGTATATCAATGCGTGTTATATCCTCTAGTAAATCACCTAAACCATAATCTAAACCATCTATGTCTTTACCATACGAATTTACATTTTGACCTAATAGTGTTACTTCTTGGTAACCTTGACGCGCTAAATCTCTAACCTCTTCAATAATATCTTCTGGTCGTCTACTTCTTTCTTTTCCTCTTGTAAATGGAACAATACAATATGTGCAGAATTTATCACAACCATACATAATATTTACCCATGCTTTGATATGACCTTCTCTAACTTTCGGAAGGTTCTCAATTACATCGCCTTCTTTAGACCATACTTCTACAACCATTGCTTTAGAAAGATATGCTTCTTCAAGTATTTCTGGTAAACGATGAATATTGTGCGTTCCAAAAATCATATCGACATTTTGATAAGATTTTAAAATTTTATTCACAACAGATTCTTCTTGGGACATACATCCACAGACACCAATGACTGTCTCGGGTTTTTCTTTTTTTAAATGCTTTAAGTTCCCAATTTCACTAAATACTTTATTCTCGGCATTTTCACGTATTGCACATGTGTTAATCAAAATTACATCAGCCTGATTTATATCTTCTGTTGCTGTATAACCTAAGGCACCTAAAATACCTGCCATTACCTCAGTATCATGCGCATTCATTTGACAACCGTATGTTTTAATTAAGAAAGTCCTACCTTGTCCCATATTGCGATATTTTTCATCTATTTGAAAATCACGATTATAATTAATTTCTTCTTTACCACGTTTACGTGCTTCTTTTAAGCTTGGGGGTTGATACACATGTTCAAAATACTTGCTATAGTCTTTTTCTTTTTTATCTCGTTCCGCTAAAATATCTATAGAAGTATCTTTTCTTTGTTCTTCATTCACTCTACAAAACCCTTTCTATATTATAAAAACTAAGAAGAAGTATTTTAAAGATTGCTTAATATTAGGCTAACAACCCTATTGTTCTAAGTTCTACAAATTTATCCGTAATCATTATTTCATTATATTAAATTTAGCTACAAAGTGCAAAGCGTCATATGTATATATAGCAATCACTAAAACAAAACCTATTTTATTATAATAAATACACACTAACTTCTACAAAAAGCCATCCATACCTCGTTGGTAATGGATGGCTCAAGCCAAGTTAAATTAATATAATAAAGTTGATAAACTTAATGTTCATCATATTTACCAGTTAATGTTTCAATCGAAATACCTTCTGGCACATGATAAAACTTAACTTGACTTATTGTACTGGGTATCTCTAACTCAACCATACGTTCGTTTAATTTTTGAATCAATATCAAGCACTCGTTCATTTCACCCTGGACAGTTGTTTCTAATGGACCAACTCTGTAAGTTAATCCTGAATCATCAATGATTTTAATCGCTTCATCTACGTATGGAATGACATCTTCTCCATTGGCCGTTTTAGGAATAATTTGAATACTCATTAAAGTATCATTCATGTAATTACAACCCCTTAATTATTTAACTTATTATTAGTTTATCAAATAATAAGTTAAAGTCATAGTTTTATGGAATTAATCATAATATTATATCTCCCACAAATCAAAATCTTCTTCAATCTGTTTCATCATCATCACTTTGGCAACGACACCACCATTAGCAGCTGAGTCTAATAATTGACTACCAAAATTATCCTTAGTTTCACCAGCTACATATAAGCCTTCGACAGATGTTGCACCGTACAAGTCCGTTTCAAATTTACCATTTTCATCTCGAGAAATATTTAATTGATTTAAAAAATCAAATTGTGTATCCCAATGCATCCTAGCAAATGCGCCTTCCACCGAAATAGTTTGTTCATTATTTAATTCAATAGCGCTTAACTGTCCGTTTTTTCCTATGAATCGTGCAATAGTAGCTGTGTAAACATCAATACCTTTATTGTCTAGCAACACTTTGTCTTTCTTTGAAATATCTTCTTCACCATTAGTAAATACAACTAAATCTTTTGAAAAATTACTTAACAGTTTAACCATGTGGGTCATCATTTCACCAGAGAAAATCACTGCAAGCCTTTTATTATGCATTTCATAACCATCACACCATGGACAATAAAAGATGGATTGTCCATAAAACTCATTAAAACCAGTAATATTGGGAGCTTGTTCTCTTAATCCGGTAGCAACTAATACTTGTCTTGCCTGAAATGTCTGGAATTGTGTTTTAATTTTAAACACTTTACCTACCTTTTCTATTAGTTCTACATATTCTTTCAAGTATGTAACATCTTTATATTTCAGAGCATCTGCTTTAGCTTTTCTTTTGAATTCTGTAGGCTTTACACCATCTTGCGTTAAATAACCATGAGACATTTGCGTAACTCTATTGCGTGGTTTATCTTCATCAATAATGAGCGTTCTTTTCATACCTCTTCCGAAATTTAGTGCAGCATTTAAGCCAGCTGGGCCTCCACCAATAATGATCACATCATAATACATATTGTTCCACTCCTTCACACCTTTTAAAGACTCTTAATATCTATAATTATGTTAAAATATAAGAACTTAGCTACCAGCCAAGTCCTTTAATGTTTTATCTTCTAAATGCGTAATTAAATTATGCTCAGCCTCGTCCATAATTTGTTTAATTGGGCATACTTGTGCGTGATTAAAACTGTCTTCTAATAAGCTTTGTTTACCATCAATGGTAATAATCACTTCATATATCGAAACATCTTGCCATCCATGCTTTAATTGATAGCCACCTTTAGCACCGCTACTAGCCGATATGATGCCTACTTTCACAAGACGTGTTAAAATTTTAGATAAATATGTCGTTGAGACTTTTAATGCAAGTGCTAAATCTTGTACTGGAATTCTACTTGATGCACCATCATTTTTAATCATATACAATAGCGCATGTAATGCATAATCTGTCGCTTTAGAACATTTCATATATTATCAACTTCCTAATTATAGATATCATAAGTCTACAATAACTTAATTAATGATGGTTTGCAAGAACTGTGACTAATTATCTTGTATGGCATTCACAATTGCAGTGCTAAAATCATCCATAAATTGACTCCAATTTTGTTTATCTTCTCGACTTTTTTTATTATACTTTTGATTGATAAAACACATTTTTCTTAATTCAGGCGTTAACTCTAACTGTACACCTTCACCTGTTTTACAACAATTGATGATATTATCATCATGCGCACCTGAAATATGACTTGGTGCTTGTTCAACTCTGATATCCAATTCCTCAAATTGTTTAGTCATTGTATTTATAAGTTTTCGATCTTTGCCACCGATATAAACAATATTACCATCACCGCCACACCCATGAATTGCTACAGCATGCGTTTTATTTTTTATCATTTTCATCAGTGTTGACTGATCATAATTTCGAGAGGTCACATGTAATGCTTCGTTCTCTTTCGATTTAGTTCCTTTAAATGAAAAATAATCATATTCTCCTTTTTGTGCGGTTAAATCAGCGATTTCAGTCGTTCCAGGTTCAATACCTCCACCATGAATTGCAGTAATAATAACTTGACTATTTACATCACGTGTTTCAATTTCCCAGTCCTTATTTTCAATTGTTGATGCTTCCAATTCTGTCATCGATTTATACTTATCAGACATGTAAAAACTCCTTCCAAAGTTTCTATGTCTTCTATTCCCTATCACCTATTCTATTAACTTAAGATTTTGTAAAGTTTAATTTAACATTTGCAATAACCAAGCATATTGAATTCATTTTTTTTCAAAGGTCTCTCTTCTGTTTAACGCTCTGTTGATAGCTGACGAAAATGAATTATGAACTGTGACCAATTTTCTCTATTTTCTCTATCCTTTAAATTATATTTATTATTTTTAAAGTACTTTTTTCTTAATGCGACGGTTAATTCTAGTTGAACACCAGCTTTTTTTAGGCACCCGTTGACAAAATTATCCATATGCATTCCTGATATATGCGAGGGGGCAGGTTTAACTATAATATTTATTTTTTCTAATTCCTTTGTTATTTCAGATGCTAATTCAAAGTCTCTGCCACCAATATAAACTTCTGATACATCCCCCATACACCCATGTATAGACACAATACTTTGATGACTTGAAACCATCTGCGTAAGTTTTGGTTCATCAAAATGTCTTGATGTAACATGTAATTCATTATTTTTATTATTTCTAATACCTTTAAAAGTATAAAAACTGTGTTCACCCTGTTCACTAATTAACCGTGCTATTTCTGTTGTTCCTCGTTCAATCGCGCCGCCATGTATCGCAGTTATGAGTGTCGATGAATTACAATTCATTGTTTGAATTTCCCAATCTCTATGTTCTGTAGTCTCAGTAATCAACTCAGTCATCGATTTAAATTTATCTACCACAACTATTCCCTCCATCATTTGATAAACCTATGAAAGTTTATAGTAAATTCTCAACTATATTAAAGCAAAAAACTGTTACATTATCCATACGATTGTTAATAACATACATAACTTTATCGTCAATAATGTAACAGTTAAGTTTATAATTTAGTAAAATTTGAATTATACAAATTGTTTTGTTAACGCTTCAAATTGCGCTTCGTCTATATGAATGTCTTGTTTGGCTAAAGGCGTACCGTTCATTTCATCAATTTGTGATTCATAGGAAGGTGTTTCCGTATCTTGATAAACGATGCCCTTAATTAGAGAGTTATATTCTAATACTTTTTGAGTTGCTTTTTGTTTATCTTGAATATCAAAATCTTCAATATCATCGATACTTGTTAAATTTTCTTTTAACCAGTCATAAGTATTTACTTTATTGTAAGTTACACATGGAGAGAACACATTAACAAACGAAAAGCCATCATGATTGATTGCATCTTCAATCATTTTTGTTAACCCTTTAATATCACTTGAAAATCCTTGTGCCACAAATGTTGCCCCTGATGATAACGCAAGTTCCAATGGCGCAACATTTTGTTCGATGTTTCCTTTTGGCGTGGATTTTGTAACAAAACCTTGCGCGGAAGATGGTGATGTTTGTCCTTTAGTCAATCCATATATCTGATTATCCATAACAATATATGTCATATTCATATTTCTACGTAGCGCATGGATTGTGTGCCCCATACCGATGGCATAACCATCACCATCACCACCTGAAGCAATTACAGTTAAATCTTTATTAGCCATCTTAACACCTTGCGCAAGTGGCAATGAACGTCCATGAATGCCATGTACACCGTATGAATTAACATAACCTGATAATCGTCCGGAACAGCCAATTCCTGTAATAATAGCTACTTCTTCAGGTTCTAAACCAACGTTGGCCGCTGCTTTTTGTATGGCTGCTTGTACAGAAAAATCACCACACCCTGGACACCAATTGGGTTTTACATTATTTCTAAAATCTTTAAATGTTGCCATTTATACCAGCTCCTTTATTTCTTTAGCTATCTCAAGTCCTTTAGCTTCAATTTCATGTGGTAAAAATGGTGTGCCATCGTATTTCGTTTGATTCACTAATTTATCACCTAAATTGACATTCATTTTTAATATATTGGCAAGTTGTCCTTGATAATTATGTTCCACCACTATAACTTTCGATGCTTTATCTACTTCTTTTTGTATAGTTTCACTAGGAAAAGGATGCAACTGTCTAATTTGTAAATGATTGACCTTAATATCTTGTGACTCTAGTCTTAATTTACCTTCTTGAATTGCACCTTTAGTTGAAATAAAACCTAAATATAGAATATCTGCAACTTCATGTTGAACGTCAGCTTCTACTGGTTCTTCTATCAGTAAGTGTTCCGTTTTACGCATACGTTTATCCATTTGTTGTTGTCTATTATCAGCAGCTTCGCTTGTTTTACCTTCTTCATTATGTTCAACACCTGTAACATGATGGATGCCACCTTTCACACCGGGTATAGGTCTTGGGGAAACCCCACTCTCAGTTAATGCATAACGTTTAAAGTAGGTTTTATCATCTTCCTCACGTTCAATTTCAGATTGAATCATTTCTCCACGCTTGATTTCTATTTTACTATAGTCTAATTTTTCTACTGTTTGTTTACCTAATGAGAGTTGTAAATCACTTAATACAATGACTGGACATTGATATATTTCAGCCAAATTAAATGCTTCTATAGTTAAATAGAATGCGTCCTCAGCATCAGTAGGTGCGACCACGATTTTAGGAATGTCACCATGTGTTCCATAGATCATTTGCATTAAATCTGATTGCTCTTGCTTCGTAGGTAAGCCTGTAGAAGGGCCGCCACGCTGTGTATTAATTACAACAAATGGGGTTTCAGTCATGCCAGACAAACCAATCGCTTCCATCATTAGTGATAAACCTGGTCCCGCACTGGCAGTAAACGCACGTACACCAGCATAATTTGAGCCGATTGCCATATTCGCAGCAGCAATCTCATCTTCTGTTTGCACAACAGTTCCGCCTACTTTCGGAAGATTTTCAATCATATATTCCATAATTTCAGAAGCAGGTGTAATTGGATAGGCCGCCATAAACCTTGATCCGGCTGATAATGCACCTAAACCAATCGCATCATTACCTATCATATATAGATGTGGTTTGCCATTCGTTGATTCTAAAACAAAATCAGCTTGAACTGAGCCTAACTGTTCATTCATTAAGCGATAGCCTTCGTTAAGTGCTTCTATATTCAATTCCACAACTTTATCGCCTTTTTTAGTAAACATGTTATTTATTAATGCTTCAAAATCTGCAATATCCAATTCCATTACTGCACAAGTTGCACCGATTGCCACCATATTTTTCATCAATGCTGTACCTAATGCTTTTGCAGTTGCAGTAAATGGTAAATCTATTAATTGAGCTCGACAGTTTTCTGGTTTTTCTGGTTTCGCTTTACTATCTGCAATAATGACACTGTCTTCACGCATTTCGTGATGATTTAATTCAATCGTTTCCTGATCAAATGCAATTAAGATATCTAAATCATCACTAATTGCATGTACTGGTGTTGTAGATACTCTTATTTTATTATTTGTGTGTCCGCCCATAATTCTACTTGAAAAATGACGATATCCATATAAGTAATATCCTTTTCGGTTCATAGCAGTAGCGAAGATTTCTCCTGTAGATTCAATACCTTCGCCTTGTTGACCGCCCACTTTCCATGATACTTGTGATCTCATATCATCTTTCCTCCTAGTGGTTATAATAATTCATTGTTAATCATATCAAAATAAACCACTCTATTACTATGTAAAGAGTGGTACTTTTTTAAATTCATACTAATGGACGATAATTTTAAAAGGGGTGATCATCGTTGATTAATACACGTTGGATGTTAGTCGTTTTACCTACTTTATTAATATCTATAATAACCCCAGATAATACACTTCTACCTTCATCCGGTACAATATGTCTTTGCGGTAAACTCGTGATAAAACGCGTGATCACTTCATTTCTATTTATACCCAATATCCCATCATAAAATCCTGTCATGCCAACATCCGTAATGTAACCAGTACCTTCAGGAAGAATACGTTCATCAGAAGTTTGGATATGTGTATGTGTCCCTACTACAGCACTTACTCTACCATCAAGATACCAACCCATAGCATTTTTTTCAGAAGTTGTTTCAGCATGAAAATCAACAAATATATAATCTGTTTCTTTTTTGGCTTCGTTTATAAGTTCATCCGCTTTTTTAAATGGGTCATCAATATCTTGCATAAATGCGCGACCTTGTAAGTTGATAATAGCTAATTTAATTTCGTTGATTTGTATAAACCGCATACCTATGCCAGGTGCTTCTTCTGGAAAATTAGCTGGTCTTACCATACGGTTTGCTGATTCTATAAAATCGTAAATTTGGCGTTGACCATATGTATGATTTCCCATCGTCATAAAATCTACGCCTTCTCTTAATAAATCTTTATATATCTTTTCAGTTAGTCCCTTGCCGTGTGCTGCGTTTTCAGCATTAACAATAGTAACTGTAGGACGATATGTCTGTTTTAGTCTAGGTAAATATGTTGTTATGGCTTCACGACCAACTTTACCTACAATATCCCCAATAAATAATAATCTCATTTACATGTTCATCCTCTCTTAATATTAGTTTAATGTAATTTAATTACGATGAAAAGGCTCTTTATGAAAAATTTACTAAATTCACTAAGTTTTAATTATAAAAATGGTGGTATATTTTATAGTAGTAACAAGATAATCCACTATATAGGAGTTGGAAGTAATACATGTCAATTAATATCGATCCACAACAATTTGCTGACTTAGTTGTATCAGCAAATCCATCAAAAAGTGAAGATGCAGAAGATATTGCAAAAGAAAGTTTAGAGTTATATATCAATGCTTATCGACTAGCTGAAAGATATGCAAATATCTCAACAAACTGTTACGATACTGCAGAAATAATTAAAGAAGTGAAAAAAGCAGATTTAGAACTTAATTAATTTTTTATATAGTTTAAGTTTAACTAAAAGTACTTACTTCAATATAAGTATTTAAAATATGACGCTAATCATACGTTTGATTGCTTATAATTTTGTATGTTGCTTTGGAGCCCCGAGACATTTTTAATGTTTCGGGCTCCACTTTTTTATTATGTAATTAAAATTAAACACTGCTTTCATATACCCAGTTCGTCATCTCAAAAGGTGCTAATAATATTGAATGCTCGTTTTCGAGAATTCAATATTAATGATGAGACTTTTATTTTTAACAGTGCTTAACTTTCAACGATGTCACACAAAAGCTAAGCAATTAAAAACATTTACTTGATTAATCACCATATAGAATTAGAAAAGAGCAATAAAAAACAAACTAAACGATAATTTCGTTCAGTTTGTTTATGATTCAATGTTATTTAATTAATAATTAACATTTATTTTGCATATTCAATTGCTCTAGTCTCACGAACAACTGTCACTTTTATGTGACCAGGATATTGAAGTTCATCTTCAATTTGGCTCTTAATATCTCTTGCTAAGCGATGTGATTTTAAGTCGTCGATAGTATCTGGTGATACAATAACTCGAATTTCTCTGCCTGCTTGGATTGCAAATGCTTTTTCAACACCTTCGTAACCTTCTGAAAGTGTTTCTAGTCTTTCCAATCTTCTAATATAATTCTCTAATGTCTCTTTACGAGCACCAGGTCTTGCAGCTGATAGAGCATCTGCTGCTGCAACTAAGATAGAAATAATTGAAGTTGGTTCAACATCACCATGATGGGAATGAATAGCATTAATTACCGTTTCATTTTCAGCATATTTTTTTGCTAATTCTACACCTATTTCAACA
The DNA here is from genome assembly GCF_002614725.1 of Staphylococcus edaphicus. Taxonomy (GTDB): domain Bacteria; phylum Bacillota; class Bacilli; order Staphylococcales; family Staphylococcaceae; genus Staphylococcus; species Staphylococcus edaphicus. The sequence continues at coordinate 22,656 of NZ_MRZN01000019.1, forward strand.
TGGCTTCCTTCTACTTCATGATCAATTGCTTTACCAACATCATGAAGTAAGCCAGCACGTTTAGCTAATGTTATATCTTCACCTAATTCAGCCGCTAACATACCACTTAAGTGGGCAACTTCAATAGAATGTTTCAATACATTTTGTCCATAGCTAGTACGATACTGTAAACGACCTAAGATTTTAACTAAATCTGGATGCATATTATGCACATTAATTTCAAATGTAGCTTGTTCCCCTGCATCTCTAATAATATCGTCTACTTCTTTTCGAGCTTTATCTACCATATCTTCAATTCGTCCTGGATGGATGCGACCATCCGAAACAAGATTTACTAATGCAGTTCTTGCAATTTCACGTCTAATTGGGTCAAAACCAGAAAGGATTACTGCTTCCGGTGTATCATCTATAATTAAGTCAATACCAGTTAACGTTTCTAACGTTCTGATATTTCTACCTTCTCTACCAATGATTCGACCTTTCATTTCGTCATTCGGTAAATTAACAACCGATACTGTAGATTCAGAAGTATGTTCTGCCGCTAATCTTTGAACAGTAGTTGCTAATAGTTCTTTTGCATTTTTATCGACTGCTTCTTTTGCTTCTTTCTCTTTTTCCTTAACAAGTATTGCAATATCTTGTGACAATTCATCTTCAACTCTTTGAAGTTGCTCTTGTGCGGCTTCAGCTTGAGTGAGACCAGAGATGCGTTCTAATTCTTGTTCATGCTTATTTATTAATGTTTGAACACTACTCTCTTTTGCATCTACTTGTTGTTGTCGTTCTTCAAGTTTAGACTCTTTTTGCTCTAAAATCTCATCTTTTTTGTCTAATAGATCAGATTTTCGCTCTAAGTTTTCTTCTTTTTGTAGAAGTCTTGCTTCCTGCCTTTGAAGATCACCACGTCTTTCACGAAGTTCATTTTCACTTTGTTCTTTTATGATTTGATTTTCTTCTTTAGCTTCTAGAAGCTTTTCCTTCTTGATATTCTCTGCTTCTTTATTACCTTGTTCGATAATATCTTCGGCAGTTTGTCTTGCTTGTAATTGCTTTTGATGCAATAAATTTCGGGCAATCATGTACCCTACAACAACTCCGAGAATAATACCTAGCAAAATGAGTAGGAGGCCTAATAAATTCACACAAACACCCCCTTTTATCTAGGATTTTGCTCTGTATATCAAATTTCACTATGATTAAATATGATTATATGAAGTTCTATAAGAATCATACAATGTAATTGTACGGTTTTAAGCTAAGCAGTGTCAAGGTATCCATATACATTAATTCAATATTTAAAGCAACCCTTTTACACTATATTTGCTTTACCGATTGGTATAACCTAATTTACATCGTTTTTAAAACGAAAAAATTTTTCATATAATATTTTTTATTTCTTATTTATACACAAAAAATAAGTCCGGATATTATGAAATATCTCGGACTTATTGCATATATTAGCAGTAACTAACATGATTATCAGCTAAGCTACTCCCGTATTATATTTATATAGACTTGTTTATACGGAATATTCACGTTATTTTTCTTCATCGAAGAGCGTAGCTGGTTTTTCAGCTTCTTTATCGTCAACGTCACCATCAAATATGCCTAATTTCTCACGTAATTTATGATCAATTTCTTCACGAATAGCTGGATTTTCTTTAAGGTATAATTTCACATTTTCTTTACCTTGACCCATACGTTCACCATTATATGAGTACCAAGCTCCTGATTTATCTACAATTTCGTGTTCAGCACCAAGATCAATTAATTCGCCTTCTTTAGAAATTCCTTTACCATACATGATATCAACTTCTGCAACTCTAAATGGTGGAGCAACTTTATTTTTAACAACTTTAATTTTTGTTCTATTACCTACAATCTCTTGTCCTTGTTTCAACTGTTCAGCACGGCGCACTTCTAAACGGACTGAACTATAGAATTTCAATGCACGTCCGCCAGGTGTAACTTCAGGGTTACCGAACATCACGCCAACTTTCTCACGAATTTGGTTAATAAATACTGCTGTTGTATTTGATTTTGAAATTGCGCCTGAAAGCTTTCTTAAGGCTTGAGACATCAAACGGGCTTGTAAACCAACATGAGTATCGCCCATTTCACCTTCAATTTCAGCTTTAGGTGTTAAGGCAGCAACAGAATCGACTACAACGATATCGACAGCACCACTTCTGACAAATGCTTCTGCAATTTCTAACCCTTGTTCCCCATGGTCAGGTTGAGATAAATATAAATTTTGTATATCTACACCTAATGCTTCAGCATAAACAGGGTCTAACGCATGCTCAGCATCTATAAATGCTGCCACACCGCCATTCTTCTGCACTTCGGCAATTGCGTGTAATGCTACTGTTGTTTTACCCGAACTTTCTGGACCATAAATTTCTACTATTCTTCCTTTAGGGTAACCCCCTACACCTAAAGCATTATCTAATGTTACAGAACCACTTGATACACTTGAAACTTTACGCGCCTTATTGTCGCCTAATTTCATAACTGCACCTTTACCAAATGATTTCTCCATATTTTTAATTACTGTATCTAAAGCTTTTTGACGATCGTTATCCAATGCTGGACCTCCTAAATGAGATTTATCTCTCGAAAAAATATCTTATAATTACTATACCTTTCTTTAGATAATTCTGCAAGTGTTTTGCGAATATTTGTTCGCTAATAAATGAATTAATCGACACTAAAATAGAACACACGTACTGTATTTTTGATTTTTTGAGTACTGTTCGTACCTATTCAAACCAATTTAGCAACCTAATCAGCACATAATTTTGAGTTCTGTTTTTCATCAATTGTCTTCTTTGTGTCATATTAAATGACTGCATAGTTAACTTATTATTTTCTAATATACCTAAATAAACAGTATCATTTTGATGAATCACTGAAATACCAATTTCCGCTTTAAATATGTCTTTTACTATTTGTGCAGATACTGATAGTTGAGAGTTTATTATATCACGTTCATTTATAAATTGCGTGTGGTGGGACAACATACCATGTAGCAGCTGGTTAACATCATAATCTTTTATTCTAGAATACAATATACCGTCTGTGACGCCATCATAAATCGCAAATGTTTTGTTTATATGATTCATTAGCGCTTGTTCTAACACAATCTCATCTGAGCCATAGTAATAGTTACCTATGCGTTCTAAAATTTGGGCTTTGATAGGGGCTATCAGAGACTCACATACATGTTGTGTTTCACCATTTGCTGTTAATCTAACATTTACTTCATGTGACCCAGCCAATGGAGCAATAGTAGGATTTGTTTGTTGGTCAATTAAATCCATCAGTTCTGTTTCAACCTTTGATTCTCCAATACCGGCAAAACGCAATAATTCTGAATATATCGTACTTTCTCCATCAATGAAATATGGCAATAAAGCTTCTTTTGCCATTGGTTTCATTTCTTTTGGTGGTCCTGGTAACAATGCAATGCGTTTCTCTTCTTGCTCAACAAGCATACCTGGCGCCATACCAACTTTATTCTCCAAGACATGCGCATCTTCGATAACTAACGCTTGCTGACGGTTATTTGGTGTCATGACAATATTCTGTTCTTTAAAATATTGTTCAATATAATCAAGTGCATTTTGATCAATAACCAAATCTCTTCCTAACACTTTCGCTACAGTATGTTTAGTTAAATCATCTTTTGTTGGTCCTAGTCCCCCTGTTAATATAACAGCGTCATAATTTTCTAATGCTTTATTAATCACTCTCTCTAAACGTTCTGGATTATCTCCTATCACTGTGTGTTCAACTACACTATGTCCAGCACTGTTAAATAATTTTGATAAGTATTGGCCATTGGTATTTGCAATTTGTCCTAATAATAATTCTGATCCAACTGCAATAATTGATATGTTCAAAATGTTTCCTCCTGTAGGTAATTGAAATTTCATTTATAACTATCTTTAACCACTTTAGCTTCAAGTTAATAATATTTATGTTGTTCCCTTAATTTGAAATAGAAAAACCACAAACTAACATAAATGGTTATATCGTTAATACGGTTGTTATCTTAAAAATCTATTTGGCTATATCACATTGTATAACAGAGGTGTTAGGTTTAAACAAGTTACAGAAATAAAACCTTATATGCTGGATATTAGACCGTCACTAAAACTGTAAATCAATGGCTAAATTTTTAATAATTAAGGTTTCCTCAAAATGGATAAAAATAGAGACTGGAACAAATGATGATTTGTCTCAGTCTCTTACTATTATATTAAGCTAGTGGGACTTATGCATGAGCTTCTGCTCAGGTAATCGTCTAGAACCACTTCCCAATTTATTCTAGCTATTCTTGCTAGAAGAGACAGCGATATCTTTTTAAATAAAATAGATATCTGTCCTACTTCCGATTTTTAATATTAAGCTCATTATGATTTAGCTTTAAACACATCTCTACCTTTATAGAAATATTCAATACCAGATAGAACAGTGAAAAATACACCAATATATAACAGTACCTGACCTAATTGAAAACCAACCCAACTAGATAACGGATCTCCTAAAAGAATCCAAACAAGCGCAACCATTGTAACCGCAGTCTTTATCTTACCTAACTGACCAGCAGCACTGACAAAGCCTTGTTCGATTTGTAGTAATCGTAATCCAGTTACTGCAAATTCACGTGCAATGATAATAATAGCTACAACTGAATTGGTTAAATCGACTTGTACTAGCGCAATCAAAGCACTTGAAACTAATAATTTATCTGCTAATGGATCTAAAAATTTCCCCATATTCGTTACAAGTTCCCATTTACGTGCTAAGTACCCATCCACAAAATCACTAAGTGAAGCTATGATAAAAATAATACCACTAATAAATAATTCAATTCTAATTTCATTACCACCGATAAATGAAATTTTACCAAATCCAAAATCTACTAAAGCAAATAGTAGAAAAACGGGAATAAGTATAACTCTAAAAACAGTTATCCAATTCGGTATATTCATACAAAATCCTCTTTTCTATTTATAACTTATGACATATATTTGTTGATAGGCTAAAAAATCAATACTGCGAAAATCCATAATAGTGCTGTAACAATAACAAAGATACTTATGACAACAGCTACTTGTAGCGGCTCTTTATTTTTACTTCTATAAGTAGGCTTATCGTCTTGTACAAATGAATCTATGATTTGTTCCATTGATTCATCATTATTTGGAATTTCTTCTCTATGCGCTTCAATTAGCTGTACAGAATCAATATTCACTGCTTTTGCATATTTTTTTATAAAACCTTCTGCATAATGTACATTATTTAATGACTCAAAATCATTATTTTCAATCAATGTTAATGTTTGTCGTTTAATTTGGGTACGTGATTCAAGTTCGTTAAGTGTCATACCTAAACGTTCTCGTCGCCCTTTTAAAGTTTGACCAACTGAATTCAAGATGTTAGTCCTCCTCAATAACAATTCATATTTTATTCAAAAAATCCAAATCCACCACCAAAAGTATCATTACCAAAGTCCAAGTTATTTTTACTTTTAACAGTTTTCTTTTTCATTTCTTCATATTGAATTTCTTGATGTTTGTTTTCTCGTAATTCAATAATATAGTCAAAATCGCTCATTTCATAATCGCTTGTTTCAACAAACAAGTCAGGATGCTCTACTACTTTAATGGCTGGTAGACTCATCACTTCTTTAACTAATTCTTGATGTTTTTGACTTGACTCTCTCGCTGTAACTGCGCCATCTATGATATAGACATGATCCGAATCATATTCTCCTTTGATTAAAGAGCTACGCACAGTTTGCTTAATTAACGTTGAACTAATAAACAACCATCTCTTATGTGCACAGACACTGCCAGCAACAATTGACTCGGTTTTACCAACTCTAGGCATACCTCTAATACCAATTAATTTATGGCCTTTCTCTTTAAATAACTCAGCCATGAAATCAACGAGTAAACCTAAATCGTCTCTTTCAAAACGAAACGTTTTTTTATCATCTGCATCTTGTTCTATGTATCTTCCATGTCTCACTGCTAAGCGGTCACGTAATTCTGGCTTGCGTAATTTTGTTATAGATATATCATCAATTTCTGTTACAATGTTTTCAAATCTTTGCACTTTATTCAGGCTATCTGATTTGATTAATAAACCTCTACGTCCTTCGTCGATACCATTTATAGTTACGATACTAATTCCCATCAAACCTAATAAACTAGAAACATCTCCTAAAAGGCCAGCACGGTTCATCGTTATCTCATATTCTAAATACCATTCTTTCTTTGTAGCCACTGCCATGAAATGAACACCCCTTTGTTTATAAACCATATGAAATCTTGATTAAAATTAGAACATCATGTATTTTAAATGACACATCGTTTCATAACATAATATATCGACATTTTTGTAACCAAACATGTTCACTAATTCATTTAATGTATTGATATTATATCATTGAATGTTTCAAAGTTGGTTTATTTTATAAAGATTATTCAAATTATTTATAAGTACCAAGCACCATTTACCTTTTGGATTGTACCAGTAATACTTTTAGCAAGTGGATGGCATAAATAACTACATGTGTGTGCAATTTCAACCGGATCTATCATTCTTTGTTGTGGTAGTTCATCTGTGATTGAAGTTAATTCCGCTTCACTCCATACTTGACTCATATTGCCGTATACCAATCCTGGTGTAATTGCATTTACAGTAACAGAAGTCATAGCAAGCTCTTGGCTTAATGCTTTCACAAATGTAATTTGTGCGCCTTTCATTGCAGAGTATACCGATTCCATACTCGCTCCTGTTTCGCCCCAAATTGACGAAACGACTATAATTCTACCATTTTTACTTTGTCTTAGTTGATCGACAAAGAATCTGCAAATACGTATAAATTGCCTCACATGAATTTGATAAGAGGAATCAATCATTTCGTCTGACATATCTTGTATCTGTCCATATAATGCTGTACCACTCGCGTAAACAAGACAATCTAAATTCGCAATATGTTCAAAATAATCATCAAACACGATATCTTGCATTAAATCAATTTGTATAAATTGCACAGGTTGCTGTTCATATCGTGTTTGAAGGGTTTCAATACTTGTATGATGATAATGAACAATGACCTCATAACCATCCTTCAATAGACGGTCAACGATAGCTGAACCAATACTACCGGAACCACCCATCACTAATGCTTTCATTTTTACTTCATCTCCAAACGACTATCAACAACTTGTATTAAATTCAAACATACTTTTGAAGTTTCATTAACACTTTCTAAGGTAATGCTTTCAACAATATCCATTAGGTCAAATAAACTTACACCTTCAAAGTATAATTTTGTATATTGATTGGCTATATACTCAGGAGAATTTAATCCTGAGATAAACTCTCCTATAAATTGTTTCTTCAGTAAGTTAAATGCTTCAACATCATCGAGTTTACCTTGGTTTCTTTTAATTTCATTTAATAATAATGCTTTTAATTTATCTGGATATTGTGTCGCACTTGTAATTACTGAAAAACTGTAAGTAGGTTCTAATACAAATTGATACCCAAAGGTTTCGTCAATGAGATCCTCATTAAGTAATGACTGATAAAAGTCTGTTTCTTCGCCGAATAACATTTCATAGAAAAATGTCATTTCTAAATCTCGCTTCACAAATGCGGCGTTTGGTTCATTTATTAAAGGTTTATTTTTAAACCCTAGCATCAATCTCGGTGATTGCAATTTCATAGACTCAGTAACATTTTGTTCATTTACAACTTCTTGCTCAATCAATGGATCTCTGACTATTTGTGGTTGCGCTGCTTTATTACGTTGATTTTCATGTGTTGCCACAACGTCATATATATGTTCCACATCCACATCACCAACAACAAAGAGCACCATATTGGAAGGATGATAGAACGTCTCATAGCATAAATATAGGTCATCTTTAGTGATTTCATAAATACTATCCACACTACCTGCAATATCAACACGAATTGGATGTGTGTCATACATCGCTTTTAATGTATTAAACATTAATTTATATCCTGGTTGTTCCTGATACATTTTAATTTCTTCAGCAATGATGCCTTTTTCTTTATCTACTGTTTCTTTTGTAAAATAAGGCGTTTCTACCATTGTTAACAAGCGTTTAAGGTTACGTTCCACATGATCTGTAGCACTAAAAAGATAGCTCGTGCGATCAAAACTTGTAAAGGCGTTAACTTGTGCATTATCTTCAGCAAATGCTGTAAATAGGTCTTCACTATTTTCATCATTTTCAAATAGTTTATGTTCTAAGAAATGCGCAACACCATCTGGCACAGTTACGAAATCCTCACTACCATGTGGTTTGAACTTATTATCTAATGAGCCAAAGTTTGTAGTATATGTAACAAATGTTTTTTGAAATCCTCTCTTAGGGATTATAAATAGTTTCAAGCCATTATTCAATTCTGCTTCAAATACGCGTTCATCTATTTGTTCATAATATGTTTCTCGCATCAGTCATTACCTCCCTTTGTCAAAATATAGATGGTATCTAATACAATATTCTGTGCAAATTGTTGTACATCTGCCTGGGTAACACTTTGAATACCATCAAAATAGCTCTCTTCTGACATAGGTTCATCCAATAATATGTTATTGTTTAAAATTTCAATTATACTTTTTGGTCTGTCATGTGACTCTTGTCTTTGTGATAAAATGACTTTTTTAGCTAATGCTAACTTATCATCATCAAATTGACCTCTTTGGAATTTTTCAAATTCTTGAATAATCGTATCTTTCGCGATTTCATATTTATCCGCAGACACACCACTCAATACAAACATGAATCCATTTTTTGCATCAATTTGTGAATGAATGGAATACGCCAGACTTTGCTTTTCGCGTATTTCATTGAATAAAACGGAAGACGGATCGCCTCCAAACATTACGTTAAAGACTACCATTGTAAAATATTGCGCATCACCATATTGTGCTGGCATTTTAAATCCTATGTTTAATTTAGCTTGATCTACATCGTCTTCTTCAACAATTTCTTGTGGTAATGTATGGATTGCACTTTTTGGTGGTTCTTGTGTTACTTCAAAGCGGAAAGGCTTAATATTAAAATATGTTTCCAATTGTGCTTTAACTTGTGTTTCATCTACGTTACCAACTACATATACAGCACAGTAGTCATTTTGTAACATAGATTGATATGTATGGTACAGCGTTTCTGGTGTCACACTTGCTATGTAATCAACTTGTCCCGTCGCCAAATGTTGGTATGGGTGTTCCCCAAACATAAATTTCAATAAATTTAAAAATGAAATTTGTGATTTATTATCGACCATTGCTTCTAATTTTTTTGTTAATAAGGATTTTTCTTGTGATACAAATACGTCATCAAATTTCTTCTCTGTAATTAAAGGATTCCATATCATTTCTTTTAATAAATCTAATCCTTTTTCAAATAACGGTGTTTGATCCTTCAAATACCGTTCATTGATTAATTCCAATGAAATTGTAATCACATGTTTATCTTTGAATTTTGATACAAAGCTATTCACATAAGCACCGTATAAATGCGATAAATGCCTATTGAATATTTTATCGGTTGGCCATTGCTTAGTAGCACGTACGAGTACTTTACTTAGAATTGAACGTGCGGTCATGGTGTTACTGTCTAACGGCGCCATAAATTTCAATGTGATTGTGGTCGTTTTAAATTTTGTAGTTGGCATTACTTTAATATGTTTGTCATTCTCTGTATTTTCTTTTTCCAAATTGTCATGCCTCACTTTCATAAATTTGTTATTATAATCTATTTTTAACCGTTTTAAATTTTACTAAACTACTTTTGAAATAATTAAAAGAATAAAGGATGGGTTGATCATCTTTATCATAATGAACTAATTTGAGTAACATCAGTCCTTCATGTGGAGAGGCGCCTAAGATATCTGAAATATGGGGTTCATAACTAATAGCTTCCATTTCAGTATCAGCATATGCCACTTTTTTCTCGGTATAGGCTTCTATAGCCCCTAATAATGATTCATCACTGCTTTGATATTGTCCACAAGTTAAATCGCTTGCTGGCACTTTATCTAAACAATAAACTACAGGTTGCTTATCGGCTGTTCTCACACGTTCTATAATAGTAACGTAAGCTTTATCAGGTATATTTAATCGTTTTGAATCTAAAGATGTAGCTGGCTTTTCATCAAAACTGATATATTCTGTGCCTGCACTATAGCCTTGATCTTCTATCATTCTACTTATACTTACAACTTCTCCCAAAGGATAATAGAATGGGTGCAGTGATTTAACACGTGCACCTTCTTCTAAATTATTTGATAAGACTTGTTCAGTTATTAATTCGTCTACGGCATCATAGACATCATCTGTTTTCACATTTAGTAATCTTGCAATAGCTAGATTACTTGGTAATGCTTCTCCATGTTGTAAAATACCTTCTTTAATTTGTTGTATCATCCACTCTTTAACTTTATAAACAGAAGTCAGTTCCATTTTTACACCTCATCACTATCTAGATCCACTAATATTTGTCTAGGTTTACTTCCTTTTTGTGGTCCAATAACTTGATTACGTTCTAAATCATCCATCAGTCTGGAAGCGCGGTTATAGCCAATTCTAAATTGTCTTTGTAATAAAGAAGTGCTCGCTTTTTGTTGTTCAATGACAAATAAGTATGCTTCATCATAAAGCGCATCTTCACTCTTCATTTCTGATTTTTCAACTGGTGCATCTGGTTCCATTTCTTTAACATAATTCGCTTTTTGTTGCTCTACGACGTAATTAACAACATCTTGTACCTCTTGGTCACTCAAAAACGCACCTTGTACTCTAGTTCTTGTAGAACCACCATTGGCAACATACAACATATCACCTTTACCTAGTAACTTGTCTGCACCACTACTATCAATAATCGTTCTAGAATCTATTTGAGAACTAACTGCAAAAGCAATTCTACTTGGTATATTGTTTTTAATTAAACCGGTAATTACATCAACAGAAGGTCGTTGCGTAGCAATAATTAGGTGAATACCTGCTGCACGCGCCATCTGTGTAATTCTTTGAATTGCATTTTCCACTTCTTTACCCGCTACCATCATTAAGTCCGCTAATTCATCTACAATAACAACGATATATGGCAATTCAGATTGTTTTTCATCGAGCTCAAGATTTTGTCTTCTAATTGCTTCGTTATAGCCTTCTATATTTCTTGTTGAAGAATGCTGGAATAAATCATAGCGTCGTTCCATTTCAGCTACAACTTTTTCTAAAGCTTGGGATGCTTTATGAGGATTCGTAACAACTGGTATTAACAGATGTGGAATCCCATTATATATATTTAATTCTACCATCTTCGGATCGATTAACATAAGTTTTACTTCATGTGGTTTTGCATTAAGTAAAATACTTGTGATAATACCATTTATACAGACTGATTTACCACTCCCTGTAGAACCAGCGACAAGTAAATGAGGCATTTTATTTAATTCTACTGTAATTGGATCACCTGAAATATCTCGTCCTAATCCAACTTCTAATTTGTTATGGGCAGGGAATTTTTCATCTAATACTTCTTTTAGAGAAACAAGTGAAATTTTATCATTTGGCACTTCAATTCCAACTGCTGAACGTCCTGGTATGGGCGCTTCAATACGGATATCCTTGGCTGCAAGCGCAAGAGCAATATCATTATGCAAGTTAACAATCTTGCTAACTTTAACTCCCTGTGCTGGTTGAATTTCATACTGTGTTACGGCTGGACCGATTTTGATTTGCGTAACTCTAGCATCAACTCCGAAATTTTTTAGTGTTGTTTCAAGTAGTTGGCCCTTTTTCTGAACTTCTGCCTTTGATGTTGCTTTCTGCTTTGCTGGTTGTTTAAGTAATGAAAGCGGTGGAATAGTATATGCCTCATTCTCAACTTCTCCTGCTTCAGAAATTGAATTAACTGCTTCATTCTGAGTGATTTCAGTTTCTTCATTATTATCTAAAGATTGATCTAATGAAGCCAAATCCGCATCATTACTTTCAATTGAATCACTTTGAACATTATCGTGTTCATGATTGCGCTTGTTTAAACGTTTACCTCTTGGGTTTTGCAGTTGTTTAGTACCTTCTTCTTCATTATCACTATGTCCATAAATTGGAATAGACAATTCCTGATTACTAGTTGGATTAGAAACTTCTTCTAAATCACTAACATCTTTAACTTCATCTTGTGAATCATTTGCTTCAAGTTGCTGTTGCTCACGCTCAGCTCTTTTTTCAGCTTTGATACGTGCATTTGCTTCTTTCTTAACTTTATTTTGTTTGCGCTTTTCTTTATAGTTAGCTGATACATCTTGGCTTTTCACTTTTAATTTTTCAAATAATATTTTAGAAACTTCTCTATGTTTTTGTTTTAAAAGTAAAATGATACTTGAAGCTATAAGAAGTATTGTCACGATTATAATACCTACAATTGAAATGAGTGGTATAAATATGGTTAATAAATAATGACCTAAAAGTCCTCCACCAAAATTCGGAAAGTTCGAATGCTTGTATGCTTTATAAACAAATGATAACACTGGCTCACGTTGAGCTTGTACCTTATCTGTAAAATAAAAAACAATTTGAGTAACTAATAATAATGCAACTTGTAAGACAATTGTGCCGACAGTTCGTCTAGTTTTGGGTAATGCTTTATAATATGTAATAAATAAAGTCCCAATCAAAATAAGTATATATGTTAAAAATCTACTATTTCCAAATAAATAGTTAAAGAAACTATCAATCATTGTTCCCACTATACCAAGTTGAAAAGCACCTAAAACGATAATGACAAATATGCCAATTGCCAATACGTATCTTAAAGGGCTATCTCCTTGTTGTTTCTTTTTATTTGTAGGCTTCTTTTTTGTATTTGCAGGCTTTCTCTTAGCTGTTGATCTTTTTTTCGTTTGTGCCAAATTTAACACCTTCTTTTCGACTCAGTTTTCAAAATGATATATTTTAATATGAAAGATCCAATTTTAAAATATGCCATTCATTTTCTATAGTTATTAATAATTCTGTATAAATAAAGTTTTATTATCTTACAATAATAACATAAAAGAGGTAAGACATTTAGCGCTCTTAGTGAATTTAAAGGTTAGATTAAAGGGAAAATTTCTTAACATGTCACCGCAATCTACTTTTAAATATATTTACCTAAGCGTATGTCTTAACCTCTTTGTTTAGTATAGCAATTATTAAATTTCTGAAATAACCGGAATAATCATCGGACGACGTTTTGTATTTTCAAATAATAATTTACTAATTTGATCACGCATACTCTGTTTGATTTCAGACCATTCGATGCGCTTTTCTTGTAAACCTAATTCTACAATTTCACGAACTTTTTCTTCAGCCTCGTTTAATAACGCTTCACTTTCTCTTACATAGACGAAACCTCTAGATTGAATCTCTGGACCAGCCGCAATTCTTCTGTTTTTTGGATCTAGCGTTACTACGGCAATAAATATACCGTCTTCTGCTAATAAATGACGATCTCTCAATACAATATTACCTACGTCACCTACACCGATACCATCGATAAGTACATTTCCAGAATTTACTTTTTCATTTAAAATCATTTCTTCTCCATTGTAATTAACGACATCGCCTTTTTCTACTAAGAATATCTTTTCAGGTTGAACACCTGCCTCATTAGCTAATTTAGCATGAGCGATTTGCATTTTAAATTCGCCATTTACAGGTATAAAGTATTCTGGTTTCATAATATTAATCATCATCTTCAATTCTTCCATGCAACCATGACTTGAAGTATGAATTTTTTTACTATTTGGTATAATTTCAGCTCCAGCGCGCACTAACTCATTTAAAGTATTACCTACAATTACTTCCATATTTGCAGAAGCTGTAATTGCTAAAAATACAGAGTCGCCTGGTTCAATATTCATAATTTTATGTTTTTTCTGAGCCATTTGACTAAGTGCTTCAACAGGTTCACCTTGCATACCTGTTGCAATAATAATCACTTCATTTTTAGGATAATTTTCAACTTCATTAATTGGAACTAATAAATCCTTCGAAATATCAAAATATCCCATTTTTCTAGCAATATTAAACGAGCTCTCAAGCGAACGTCCTAAGAATGATACTTTTCTATTTAATCTTTGTGCAAGATTTAATACTTGTTGAATTCTTATAAAGTTTGATGCATAACAAGAAACAATGAGTCTACCTTTTACTTTAGTAAATGCGTCATACATGTGTGATTCGATTACGTTTTCTGGCGTATTATAACCCTGCTTTTCAGCTTCAGTAGAATCACTGATTAAGGCAAATACACCTGCTTCACCAATCTCAGTCATCTTCTTCAAATCTGGTGCATAATGTCCTTGTAAACTTTGATCAAATTTAAATTCACCAGTATAAACAATTGCGCCATATGATGTATGAATACAAATACCTAAGCTATCTGGAATACTATGCGTTGTATTAAAGAACGTGACATTCACACCTTTAAAACGCATCACAGATTCGTTATTCACAGTATAATATCTAACTTTTTTATTCACATTTCGTGCTTTCATATTTTCTTTGATCAAAGCAATCGTTAACTTCGATCCATAAACAGGTGCATCGACTTGTTCTAACACGTAAGTTACAGCGCCTATTGCATGTTCGTGCCCATGCGTTAAAAAGATGCCTTTTAATTTTTCTTTATTTTCAATGACATATTGAATATCTGGAATAACAATATCTACGCCCAGCATTTCATCTTCTGGGAACATTAATCCAGCATCAAGCATAAACATTTCATCATCTACTTCGACGATATACATATTTTTCGCTATTTCTCCAACTCCGCCGAGTGGGATGATACGAATATTTTTATTTTTTTTCTTTATTAAACTCAAAATGTTACCTCCTATTTAATTTCCCCGTCCATATATAAACTCATAATTTATTATAAGTTAAAATGGGCTTTATGTACACTATTAAAGTAATTACAACAAATTCTTTATAACTAGATGAATTCAGTGATTACTTCATTTCACTTCGGCTATATTGTAATGCAATTGAAATTGAAATTCAGTGCCTGTTGTTTTTATAAGTGAATTTATATTTTAAAAATCCAGTCTATTTTCATATGTATAAAAAAAGAAACTAGCTAAAACTGTAATGTTGTATTTTCTACAATTGAATCGATGACATGCCATTGCAGAAAGTTACATTCAGTTAACTAGTCTCTCGCTATAATTACAAAAACATTCTATTTTAAATCAATCATTTATAATAGTACTTTATGTGATGCATTGACACGTCCTTGTTTATCAATTTCAGTTACCTTAATTTTGAAAGTGTCGCCTACTTTTAATACATCTTCAACTTTGTCAATTCGTTCATTTGCAATTTGAGAAATATGAACAAGCGCATCTTTTCCAGGGAATAATTCAACAAAGGCACCATATTTTTCAATACGTTTTACCTTACCTTCATAGACTTGGCCTACTTCTGCTTCTCGCGTAATATCTTCAATGATTGAACGCGCATGAGCAATCGCTTCTTTATCAACTGCGCCAATAAAGATTGTACCATCTTGTTCAATATCAAGTTTTACACCAGTTTCATCAATGATTTCATTAATTTTTTTACCACCAGGTCCAATCACGTCTCTAATTTTTTCTGGTTTAATCGTCATCGTTACTACTTTTGGAGCGAAAGCACTAAGTTCACTACGAGAAGTATCAATCGTTTGTAACATGTGATCTAATATTGCTAAACGACCTTCACGTGCTTGGTCTAATGCTTCTTTAATAATTTCTTTTGTTAACCCGTCAATTTTGATGTCCATTTGAATAGCTGTGATACCTTCAGCTGTACCTGCAACTTTAAAGTCCATATCGCCTAGTGCATCTTCCATGCCTTGAATATCAGTTAAGATTGTATAACTATCATCACGTGTTACTAAGCCCATAGCTATCCCTGCAACCGGTGCTTTTATAGGAACACCTGCGTCCATTAATGCTAATGTTGAACCACAAATGGATGCTTGTGAAGAAGAACCATTTGATTCTAACACTTCACTGACAATTCTTACAGTGTATGGGAAGTCTTTCAAGTCTGGAATAATGTGACTTAAAGCACGTTCACCTAATGCACCATGACCGATTTCACGGCGACCCGGAGATCTAACGGGCCCAGTTTCTCCTACTGAGTAATTTGGGAAATTGTAGTGATGCATAAAGCGTTTTTGCTGTTCTTCACCTAGCCCATCAAGGATTTGGTACTCACTCATTGAGCCTAAAGTTAGCACAGACAAAGCTTGTGTTTGCCCACGTGTGAACAAGCCAGATCCATGAGCTCTAGGTAACACACCTACCTCTGATTCTAGTGGGCGAATTTCATCTGTTTTACGTCCGTCTGGTCTAATTTTTTCTTCAGCAATTAATCGTCTAACTTCTTCTTTTACTAAGTCGTTTAGAATGCTATTTACTTCTTTGATTAATGTTTCATTATCTTCATCTGCTTCATCGATAAATTCTGTCGCTACTTTTTCTTTTAGCGCATCCAAATTTATGTCACGTTGTTGTTTGTCAAAAGTTAAAACTGCGTCCTTAAGCCCATTGGCTTCCGTGAGTTGCTTAACTTTTTCAACTAGTGACTCATCTTTTTCAACAGGAATGAATTCTTTTTTCACAGGTTGGATATGGTCTACGATTTCTTGTTGGAAATTAACCAATCGTTGAATTTCGCTGTGTCCAAAGAAAATGGCTTCCAGCATTTCACTTTCAGTGATTTCGCTAGCTCCAGCCTCAACCATATTCACTGCATCTTTATGTCCAGCCACCTCTAAATCTAAGCGTGACACTTCTTTTTGAGCTACTGTTGGATTAATAATATATTCCCCATCGATATATCCAACATTAACACCAGCAATAGGTCCTTGGAACGGAATATCAGAAACACTAAGTGCCATTGATGAGCCTATCATTGCAGCCATTTCTGGAGAACAATCTGGGTCAGCACTAAGCACTGTATTCATTATTTGTACATCATATTTATAACCTTTAGGGAACAGTGGACGAATAGGTCTATCGATTAAACGTGCCGTTAGAGTTGCTTCGTCACTTGGACGTCCTTCACGCTTCTTAAACCCACCCGGAATTTTACCTGCTGCATACATCTTTTCTTCATAGTTAACCATTAATGGGAAAAAATCGCCATCACGCGGTTCTTTAGAAGCCACTGCAGTAGATAATACTACTGTATCACCATAACGAACAAGTACGGCCCCATTGGCTTGTTTAGCAAGTTGGCCAGTTTCAATCGTTAATGATCTGTTTGCCCACTCGGTTTTAAAAACTTTTTTCTCTTGAGACATTATGAATCTCCTCTCATATATCTATTAGTACTATCATATCATTTCTTAGAATAATTTTATATTAGTATATCACTTTTTAAAAAACAGCTGTTCTAAATGATAAAAAAGGGAAAGGACCCTGAAGGTTCTTTCCCTAACAATATACGTCTTAAAATTAACGACGAATACCTAATGATTTAATTAATTCACGGTAACGTTGAACATCTTTGTCACGTAAATAGTTAAGTAAGTGTCTACGACGACCTACCATTTTTAATAATCCGCGACGTGAATGATGGTCTTTTTTGTGTTCACGTAAATGTTCGTTTAATGCAGTAATTTCTGCAGTTAAAACAGCGATTTGAACTTCTGGAGAACCAGTGTCCGCTTCGTGTGTACGATATTCTTTAATTAGTTCATTTTTACGTTCTTGTGAAATTGCCATAGTCAATTTCCTCCTTTAATTATTATTCGCCTTTATCCGAGCAAATCGTCGGAGTCTCGAACTGCCAAGGTAAAGGTGCTTAAATGTGTAAGACACATTCGACTTATATATTGTATGATATTTCATCACCAAAATCAACCGATAATAAGTATTTTGCTTTTTCTTTATCTTTATTCATCTGTTCAACTAAAGGATCTATGCCTTCAAATTTGATTTCAGGTCTTAAATAATGATGCCAAAAGACGGTTACACGTTCACCGTATATATTTTCACTAAAGTCGAATAAGTTCACTTCAATAACTACTTGTGCCTTCGAAGGATCGTGAAACGTTGGTTTAACACCAACATTAGCTACACCACGATAGATTTGTTTATTTGCGCCAATTTCCATACTCACCGCGTAAACCCCATTTTTAGGTAATACGTAATCACCACTGGGTTGCACATTAGCAGTGGGAAAACCAATTGTTCTACCACGCTTTTCACCTTGAACTACCGTTCCCTTTATACGATATCGATATCCAAGCTCATCGTTGGCCTTTTGTAAGTCGCCAGTTTTGAGTGATTTTCTAATATCTGTTGTAGATATTTTCTCAGATTCTATTTCTTGTTTACTTACAATCGTCGTATTAAATTCCGACATTTCATCTAGAATCATCATATTACCTTTACCAAATTTGCCGAAAGTGAAATCAAAGCCAGCAATAACTTCTTTTACATTATTTTTAATAATATATTCTTGAATAAATTCTTCTGCCGTAACGTCAGCAAATTTAGATGAAAAGTTAATGATTATACAATAATCTATGCCATATGATTCTAAAATTTCTACTTTGTCCTGAATTGGTGTTAAATAGTCTGTTCTCTTTAATTTTGGATTTAACACAACTGAAGGATGCGGATCAAATGTCATCACTGCTTTTTTTAAATTAGCTGCTTGAGCTTTTTCTTCTAAAGTATCAAACACCTTTGCATGGCCTTTATGCATACCGTCAAAAAAACCAAAAGCCATAGCAACTTCTTCCGTTATATATTGATTATCTTGAATTGGGTGAGCTACTTCTATCACTTTCATGCTACTACTCCTTTAGTTAAACACTTTTTTAGGTTTAATTTCATCAAGCTTTTCTGGATGAGGCTCATAAATTGCCAACACTTTAAGTGTTACATCATCTACCATTATAACGATTTCTTCAATCGTTTGCTTGAACTCAGATTTGTAAAACTTTTGACCGTTTAATATTTTTCTCTTAATGTCATCATCGTTAATTAAAATTTGCTTAATTCCTTGTAAACCATATTCTATAGGAAATAATTTCTCGTGTAACGCGTCATGCTCATGTAATGTCTTAATATCTTCAAGTGTTAGACTAGCGTCTATATCAAATCCTCCACTTTGTGTACGTGTTAATTTAGACATATGCGCTGGTAACGTTAGTGCTTTACCAATATCGGTAGCAAGTGTTCTAATATAAGTTCCTTTACCACATTCAACGATAATATCAAATTGGCAGGTATTGTCCTCAAAATGTAATTTTGATGTGCGTTTAATATGGTAAATATTTACTGTTCTCTCTGGTCTATCAACAACTTGATTGTTTCTTGCATATTCATATAATTTCTTACCGTTTACTTTTACAGAAGAATACATTGGTGGAATTTGCGTTATCTCGCCTTTAAATTGTTGTAACACATCGTCAATGACTTTATCTGAAATATCTCCTTCATTAATTACACTTTGCTCTAATATTTCTCCAGTCTGATCCTCAGTAGTTGTTGTAATGCCTATACAAACTGTGGCTTCATAAGTTTTTCCCATTTCCTTAATATAGTCACTCACTTTAGTTGCACTACCAATACATATTGGTAGTACGCCAGATACTTCTGGATCTAACGTACCTGTATGACCGACTTTTTTTGTTTTTAAAATTTTCCTCAACTTGAATACAACGTCGTGACTCGTTAATCCACGGTCCTTAAACACTGGTAAAATCCCATTATACATTGTCAATTCACCTTCAAAGTCTTAATTTTTATAATTTATACTTAAAGTAATTTGTATCGCTCAATTTGTCTATGTAAAAAAGAAGCGAGACAGAAATCAAATTATTCAATTTGACTTCATGTTCTCGCCTCAATAGTGCAAATAAATAATCTAAATACACTATTAAAATAAATGAAATTTCCAACTTATGCATTGATATCACTTATATGCATGTTTGCGTTACTTATATCATCAATCATGTCTAACTTATTAATAGTCAGTCTTTTTTATGCAAATCTTGAATCATTCTTTCTATTTTATTACCATAATCAATTGATTCATCATATTCAAAGTTTAATTCTGGAATAATCCGTAATCTCATTCTAGATCCGAGTTCGGATTTAATAAAGCCTTTAGCTTTTTCTAAACCTTTGAAAGTTTCAGCTTTTTCTTTATCATTACCTAAAACTGTTAAATAAACCGTTGCAATAGATAAATCATTGGTTAATTGGACATCGGTTATTGTTAAAAATCCGATTCTTGGGTCTTTGACTTTATTATTTGCAATATCCATGATTTCTTGTTTCATTTGTTCGCCTACACGTTCTGCTCTCATATTCATATTTTTCACCTCACATCTTTATCACTTCGTCAATTGTTTCCTTACTTAAAGATTATATGACAGTTTATTTCATGACGTCAAACAAATATTTTTACATTGAAAATCCTTTTTTATTATAGGTCCTTAGTTATTTTTCTATAAAATAACTTGCATAGTGCTTTAAAATGATACATATTGTATGACAGTTAAGCACAATTCCATTTCTTAACTGTCAATTTTTGAAACATTTTTTCAAATAAAAGCTATAAAAATATATTTAAATAGCCTAAATGTTATGTTTTTATGCTTAAGTGTAATGAATATTTATTTTTACGAAAATCATTATATCACGCTACATAATTGTATGATATTTTTAACAAAATTTAAAATATCGTGTTATAATATAAAGCTAATCAACATCATTTTGAGTTAATATTTTATTAGTAGGAGAGTACATTTTTGGAAAAACCAGAACGTTTTTTATATATTTACACCCGCTTAATTAACGGAAAAACTATAAATAAAGAAACCATGTCACAAAAATTAGACGTTAATATGCGCTCGATTCAAAGAGATATTAGTGATATCAATCATTTTATTTATGAAGATCAAGAATGGAATGGTCTCGATGGTGAGGTTGTATATGATCACAGCATTAAAAGACATCGGTTAGAAATTGGTAGTTATAATTTTAAAAATAACAGATTGCTGAACCTTATATTTCGAATGAAAGGTTTCAATCCTGTAATTCATGAAGACACATATAATCTCATTAGAGCCATGAATGTAAATTCAAATCTAGCAGAAAAACTTTTGTTTAATAAACTACTGAGTCAATTCAAAATTCTTCGTGAAGGTAATGAATCAACGTTAATTTATAAAATCCAATTAGCAATTGAAAACAATTACAAAATATCTATAAAACTTAATGATTCAGATATTTTGTGTGTTATTCCTATCTATGTTAGGTATTTTTCTAACTTATACTGGATGACTTACTTGCAAGATGGAGAAATTTTCACACTCGATTTATCAACAATTATTGATGTTAACCAAACGAGTCAAGTATTCGAACGAAGTGTCATTAGCGAAATTAAACCTGTAACAATATTAGTTAAAGATGACATGTGGGAAGAAATAAAACGACAATTTGTAATTTTAGATACTCAACCATCAAATCAAGGTAGACTAGTGAATCTTATTATTTCAAAAGAAGAAAGTTTACAATTAGCGTATGAGTATCCACAAAGCGTTATACTTCTTCACCCACAACACTACGTCGATGAGTTTAAACTCAAAATCAAATCGTTATTCAATCATTATCAGTTGTAAAAAAATAGCTTCCAGATGGCTGACCAAAGCACATACTGAAAGCTATTTTTTATTTATCAATTTGAATTAGAAAATTCATGCTTGATCGATTTCATTTTTCTATAAAAATCAGAATCTCCAGTTTCACGTGCTGCTTTTTGTCTTTGATTCCATTTATAATACTCTATTTTTGATAATTCTTGTTTTTTCTTTAAACGTGTCCGATGCTCTCTATAGCTTAATACATTACAAAGCGTGAGATGTCTGTTTTGTTTTGATGATAATACAAATAAATTATCAATTAAGTATTCACATATGTCACTTTCCGCAAAGTTTTTGAAAATCGATATATATAACTCTTCTTCACTTGCAATATAAATTCGTTTTTTATCATCTTTTAACATTTTAATCAATAACTCAAAATTTTGTAATTGTGATGGTAATTTATAATTAAATGATAAGAAATCTTTAGGTATGCCCGCGGTATGTCCAGTTTGATATGGGAAAAAATTAATGACCATTAATCGATTAGGATCAATATTAAAATATTTTAAAGTCGAAGCATTGCTATATAAATATTTTACAAACCATCTATGACGATCAATATAAGGTAAAAATAATTTTTGCCCATTGAATGTTAATTTACCTTGAATATCTAATAAAATTCTTCTTCTATATTCTATAGCTTCAGCTTCAGGCAATTTGAATTCATATGTTTTAAAATCGTTTTCGGGGTGCTTTTTTAATATAACAATATCGGCTATTTCAGGATTACCAAAATATGGTCTGGCAATTGCAGGATTTAATTCAGCATTTTCAAATGTAACTTTTTGTCTATTTTTATTAACAGTAACCTTACCGTTAGCGAAATCAATCATTTTTTTAAATTTTGGAATTTCCGTAAATTGGTCACCAAAGTGCTTCTTTAAATATTTTAAATCTTCAGGATGTAAAAATGCTGTAGTGTCATTATTTTCAATAATTTCTCGTAATGTCGATTCATCATAAATAGCATTATATCGACTTAAATATTGTTCCCAGAATTCATTTACTTCTTTTAAATATTCACTCATCATTTATAACCCCCTATATATTCTAAGTTTAATTAAGCACATAGACAACCAGTGTCAGCTGGTATGAATTAAGGTAATTTTACAATATTTTTTATCTTTAATTTAAGACTATAAATAGATGTTTTAATCATATAAAAGGACACAACAACATTTACATCGTTTTATTTTTTTGTTTTTAAATACTTCGATATCAAATATGTTTAAAAATTATATTGCTCAATAATCAAATCATAAATCGCAATATTTTATAGCTTTTGGAATATATATTATATTATAACTTAATATGTAAAATCAATATTAATTATATTTTTACAAAAAGTATATATATAAATATTAGAATGTAACCGATTTAAAAATAAAAAACCACGCATTTTTTAAAATGCGTGGTTCAGAACGTAGACAAACCTTGCGCAAATTAATGCGTAAGGTTTGTTTATTTTTATTTATATAGTTATTTTTCAAAAAACAGTGGTCTTTCAGACCATTGCTTGTCCTTTTACTAGCCACATTGCGATTTTTTTAAGATTCATGGCAGCACAAATTAGCGTGGTATCCATGGAAACTTTGTCATGTCCTCTATATCTCGTCCATCGCATACCATGCTGCTCTTTTGCATCACCAAATCTTCTCTCTATTGTTTGACTTCGCATTTTATATTGTTTTTTTACTGTATCCACAAACCTTAAATCTTCAACTATATCTAAATCATCTTGCCAAACATGTCTTCTAATTTGTTTTATGGCATCTTTATTTTCGGTACATTTACTTAATACCGGACAGTCTCGACATATTGAACC